>URMS01000013.1 GCA_900548975.1 uncultured Porphyromonadaceae bacterium | reverse complement strand
GGTCACATAGCAACCGCTATGCTCCCTCTTCACAATGTGCAATTTAAGCAAAAATCCACCAACCTATGGATTCACATATGTTATTAAACAACCTCTTAATCTTGCCTTAGACGATAGTGTGACCGAGTTCACAGGCTGTTTTCAGAGCCTGGTGTCCTTCGATTTCGTCCTGGTCGGTTACTCCGCCGGCGAAAACTGTTCCGGCAAGGTGTGCGCGCTCGAAGCAGTCGATCCAGCCTGTAAGGCCGCCGACAGCGCGGTCGGGTGTCTCGGGAGCATCGTCGGCCGCCGTGCTGAGCATATATATGTCGGTAAAGCGATAATCTGACCCGTAGAGCGGATTGCCGCGATCGAGCAGCGTCTTCATCTGGCCGCACATCTCATAGTAATATATCGGTGTGGCAAACGCGATTACATCGGCATCGTGCATCTTTTCCACAATAGCCGGCGCATCGTCCTTTATGACGCAGCACCCCGTTTTCTGACACGCCAGACAGCCCCGGCAAAAACGGATTTCCTTATCGCGAAGCGATATAAGCTCCACCTCATTGCCGGCATCAGCGGCACCCCCGGCAAAAGCCTCGGCAAGCCGATGTGAATTGCTGCGCGGACGCAGACTGGTCGATATTACAAGTACTTTTTTCATAGTAGCGTTACATCAGTTACATCAATTAGATATAGATATTATGTAGTTACAATGCAAATATATAACTAATCTGTCGAAAAAATGTACCCCGCATCGCAGCATTATCTACCATTTTCACCGGCCGCCATGGAAACGGCCACGGCACTACCGGCGGCATAAAAACGCCTCCGCCATATATTCACCAATCAGACTGTACCGGGAGCTGAACCTCGTTGTAAGGTTTGAAAAAAACTTCAGAAGATTTATTTAAGTTTAAGGTCGAAGAACATAAAGCGGGTCTCCAACGGTTCCTCCGGACTCAATTCCAAAAATGATCGTTCTTCCTGTTCGGTTTTATACAAGGGTTTAAAACCGTTTTTTTCATAGAATTTAAGAGTCTTCTCATTGTTGTATGCGTCTACAACAATAAAACGACATCCCGTTTTATTGTCGAAAGAGCGAAACCAACCTTTGAGAAAATCGAGAATCTGACTGCCAATATTAAGACCTTTGCCACGATATTCAGAAGAAACTCCCAAACGTCCGATAAGGACAGCAGGATAATTCATTCCTCGCTTGGCATTAGTAATGCTGCGTTGCAGACGGTTTCGGGCAGAACTGGCTATAAACTGTGCTTTGACACTATCATTAGCCAAAGTGACCAATCCTAAGATCTTCGAGGGATCAGCGGTGTTAATCCATGCATAAGCCTTTCCGAGCAATTCGGTTTCATAGAGAAAAACATCGTTGGAGAAAAACTCGTCGAGGTCGCTGTCTTCGCAAGAAAATGGCTCACAATAAGCTGCGACGTCAGCCGTATATGGCTGCATCACAGCATCGCGTTCAAGAATAAAACTATCCGGGTTCATTTTTTCTTATCCCTGGGAGGGAAAATGAACTCTCGTGATTTTCTTAAAAATTCGGCTATCTGCGCTTCGCGTTCAGGTGAAAGGCCGGGCGTAGGCAGTTTGCCGTTACGCTCTGCTTCCTCAACGAAAGCTCTTGCAGATTCACCTGTAAGCACAGGTGATGAGTTTATTGTCATTGCCATATCAGATTCTGTTTTAGATTACAAAGTTACAGTATTATAACGATTTATACAAGGCCTAAGATGTAACGGCCGGCAAAATAATTCTTTTGTGGTTATTTGCCAGACATTGATTTTCACCGGGGCGGCATGGAAACGGCCACGCAGTCGAAACTGCGCGGCCGTCCCATCTGGTCCAATTATATCAAAACTTTTTTCTTCACTCAGGCGCAGCCTGATTTTCACTTTTCGACTTATTCACTTCAACCCGAGCCTGCTCAGGTTGAAAATGTTTACATTGCGCTTGCAACCACCGATACGGCGATACCAAGTGATATCAGAATGATTCCCATGAGTAATGCTGTGATTTTAGTTGTCTTAGAGGCGCCTTTGGTATTGAAGAGCACGCTTGCCGATGCCCAGGCAAGTGCTCCGCCGATGAGAGCGCCCACCATCGACCATATCATTATCACGGCAACGATGATTCCCTTGCCGTCCCAGGGAAGGCGCCACATCAAGTCGGCAGTATCACCAAACGAGAACCACAGCTGACACAGGCCGACAGATATAAAGGTTATAAGACCGCCGATAAAGGAGGCACATCCTATCACGCCGAGGATGGCCATCACCACTTTACCTACGGCGGAGAGGATCAACGAAAAAAAATTGCGGGGCTCCTCCTCTTGCCCGGGATTGGCTGCAGTAGGACTGTTGGCCATGAATGTCTGTCCGACAGTGTCCACATTCACTGGCTCGCCTTTCATCTCAAGTATCTGCCTGGGTGTCTGTGCCGGCGGTATTATCATCCAGGCTACCAGATAGAGCACCACCATAGGTATGAACATCGGTGCCCAGAAATTGCAGAACAGGGCTATCACAGCATAGAGCAGACGCAGTATATTGGCATTCCATCCCAGATACACGGCAACGCCGCCGAGCACACCGCCGAAGACCTTGTTCTTCATATTGCGGTAGAGCCGTTTGTTGGTCGGGATATTAAGCTCTATGAACGGACGCTGTTCCTCGTCGCGTGCACGGCGCTTTTCGCCGCCGGGTGCGTCGGTGGCTTCTTCGTCGATTTCGACATCGGCGTTAAGCTGCTCGGGGCGGCCCATGGTCTCGATTACCGAGGTCACGTCGGCCTTCACTATCACACTTGCGCCGGCAGCCACACGCTCCTCGAAGAGTTCGCGTATGCGGCTTTCGATATCGCCTACGATCTCGGCACCTTCGGTTCCCTTGAAGGTGAGCTTGAGCTGCTGCAGATAGTCCTGAAGCATCAGGTAGGCGTCTTCGTCTATATAGAAAATTTGGCCGTCGATATTGGCCGGATATGTACGTTTCATTCTTCGTCGGGATTAATGGGTGGAGGTGTCTGAGAAGGGAGGAGAATGTGGTTGACCGTGAGACATATTTCATCCCACGAACTTTTGAGCTGGTCGAGGAACTGCAGACCCAGCGGGGTCAGAGAGTAGTACTTTCGGGGAGGTCCCGAAGGCGACTCTTCCCATCGGTACGCCAGAAGTCCGTCGTTCTTCAGGCGCGTCAGGAGCGGATAGAGCGTGCCTTCCATCACTATCAGATGGGCTTCCTTCATGCTCGATATTATCTCCGAGGCATAGGCGTCGCGGTTTCGCAACAGCAGCAGCACGCAAAATTCCAGCATCCCCTTGCGCATTTGCGATTTCAGATTGTCGATGTTCATCTTTGTCTTTTCTTTAGATTGTAGATTTTAGAGGGGTGCTCTTTCAACACTGCAAAGTTAAGCAGTCAGATAGTACTATGCAATACATAGTACCTAAAATCTTTCATATTTTGACACTCTTTAACATTTAGCCCGCAAAATGAGCCTCCTAAGCACCCATTTGCCGAAATTTTCGCTATATTTGCTATATGAATAGCGACTACATATTCGAACTGCCCATAAAAGTACGCGACTACGAGGTCGATGCCGAGGGCATTGTCAACAATGCCAACTATCTGCACTATCTCGAGCATACCCGCCACGAATTCTGCGAACAGGCCGGCCTGTCGTTCCGCGCTATGCGGGAGCGCGGCCTCACACCCGTCGTAAGCCGAGTGGAGATAAAATATATGCACTCGCTCGGTCTCGGCGACAGCATGGTGAGCCGCCTGGCCCTGCACCGTCGCGGACCCGTATTCGTATTCCGGCAGGACATCTACACCCCCGACGGCACACCGGTGATAAAAGCCACCGTCGACATAGCATGCTACCAGAACGGCAGACTGTCGCGGGGCGACGCACTGGCCGAAGTTTTTGCCGACTACATAAGCGAACAATGACCGGACACGACGAGCTGATATACCGCATAGCATTCGCCACCTACCGGAATGTGAACTACAGCACGGCCGCCAGGCTTCAGGCCCGGCATGTCACTCCCGAGGCTTTTTTCACCTTCCCGGCATCGACTCTGGCAAGCCTCACAGGGCTTAAATCTGCGGTATTCGCCGACGATCGCCGCCGCGAGGCTCTCGAAGCAGCACGGCGCGAGGCCGACTTCGTGGCGGCCAACCATATACACGCCGTTTTCTACACCGACCCAGACTACCCCGCCCGTCTTGCCGAATGCAGCGATGCACCGGCAATGCTGTTCATGCTCGGAAACGTCCGCACCGACTACCGCCATGTGGTATCGATAGTGGGCACACGCCACTGCACCGCCTACGGGCTCGATTTCACCCGCTCGCTGGTGGAAGACATAGCGGCGCGGCTCGACGACGTGCTCATCGTCAGCGGTCTTGCCTACGGCATCGACATCGCCGCCCACAAGGCTGCCATGGCATCGGGAATAGCCACCGGCGCCGTTTTCGCCCACGGCCTCAACACCGTCTACCCGGCCGACCACCGCGACGCCGCACGCCGCATACTCGGCGAAGGAGGCTTCCTTGCCACCGAGTACCGCACCTGCGAGACCATACACCGCGGCAACTTCCTGGCACGCAACAGAATCGTGGCAGGTCTCGCCGACGCCACCATAGTCGTGGAAAGCGATGAGCGCGGCGGCGCAATGTCGACGGCCGCCATAGCGCAGGCATACAACCGCGAGGTGCTCGCCGTGCCCGGCCGCATCTACGACCCCGCAAGCCGCGGATGCAATAAGCTTCTGGCACGGCGCCAGGCCTCGGTGATACGCAGTGCCGACGACCTTATCGAAGTTATGGGCTGGACCGCACGCCCGCAGGAAGGCACTCAGCAGGAATTCGCCTTCGACCTCACGCCCACGCAGCAGACCGTAGTCGATTTTATCCGCAAAAATCCTCAGGCTACAGTCAACGACATGTGCGTGGCTCTTGCGCTTCCGTTCGCCGACCTGGGAAACATACTCTTCGAACTCGAAATGGCCGATGTGCTCGTGGCAATTCCCGGCGGCCGATATGGCGTTATCGCCAAAACAATATGACGCCCCGGAGGCGTTATATATCTATCCGACAACATAACAACTATAAAACACCCAGCTATGGAAAACAAGATTATCCCTCCATCCGAACTCATAATCAACCCCGACGGCAGCGTATTCCACCTGCATCTTCTCCCCTCGCAGCTCACCGACCGCATTATCCTCGTAGGCGATCCGGCGCGCGTCGACATGGTGGCGTCGTTCTTCGACACCAGGACTTTCGAAGTGTCTTCACGCGAATTCCACACCATCGGCGGCACCTACAAAGGCAAACCCATAATGTGCCTCAGCCACGGTATCGGCCCCGACAACATCGACATCGTGATCAACGAACTCGACGCCCTGGCCAACATCGACTTCGAGACCCGCGAGGTTCGGCCCGAAAAACGCCGTCTCACCATGGTTCGCATCGGCACATCGGGCGCTCTGCAGCCCGAACTGTCGCTCGGTACTCCCGTGATAGCCGAAAAATCGCTTGGCTTCGACGGTGTGCTCAACTACTATGCCGGCCGTAATGAAGTGGCCGACCTCGACTTCGAAAAAGCATTCTGCGAGCATACCGGCTGGAATCCACTGTGGGCCAAGCCCTATATCGTGAACGCCGACGAAGAACTCGTCGACATGATAGGCCGCGATGACATGGTGCGGGGCAACACCATCTCTGCCGTCGGTTTCTACGGTCCCCAGGGCCGCGAGCTGCGTCTGCCCCTTGCCAACCCCGACCTTAACCGCCGCATCGAGGAATTCGAATACAAGGACCGGAAAATCACCAACTACGAAATGGAGAGCGCTCCTCTGGCCGGCCTCGGACGCCTCATGGGCCACCGCTGCATGACCGTCTGCTCCATCATCGCCAACCGCTACAAAACCGAAGCCAACCCCAACTACAAACAGGGCATCCGCGACCTCATCGCCGTCGTCCTCGACCGCATCTGACACCAACACATACCCAAACCGACCGCATGGCGGTCGAATATCCCGCCGGAAATGTGCGGAAAATATTCGACCACCATGCGGTCATTATTTGCCTAAGCGCTTATTACTGCTCGCAGTCTACGCAGGCGCGGGCGGCGATGAGGGGCTTGATGATGGCCACACAGGCCAGGTGTGCTGGATGACCGGCATAGGTCTTGAGGTCGGCGAAATTGTCGCACATGGCCGTGAGGGTCACGGTCCAGTTACCTTCGATACCGCTGTTGTCGATGGCCACATCCATCGATTTAAGTTCGGCTATCTGTGCCGGAAGAGCTTCGAGACCGGCCTTGAAATCGGCAGCGGCCTTGGCAACAGCCGCGCTGTCGCCCTCGAGCCTGAACATTACTACATGCTTTACCATTTTTTATAGGAGATTAGGTTGTTAGGAGGATAGGAAATTAGGAATTTAAGAGGAATGAGGTTAGGTGATTAGGAGATTAGGTGGTTAGGAAGAGAGGAAGCCAGGAAAATAGGATGTTAGGAGAGTTAAATAAAAATGCTTCTTATCCAAACATTCCTTATATCCTTACCTCTTAATATCCTAACCTCATAATTTCCTATTTTTCCTTACATCCTAATATCCTAACTTCATAATTTCATTTACTGTAGAGTCGCTCGCGGGCTTCGGCGACGCGGGGATCGGTGATATAATCGTCGTACTCGGTGAGCTTGTCGATGATACCGCCGGGAGTAAGCTCGATTATGCGGTTGCATATTGTCTGAATGAACTCATGGTCGTGCGACGCCATCAGGATATTGCCCTTGAAAGTCTGAAGAGTGTTGTTGAAAGCCTGTATCGACTCGAGATCGAGGTGGTTGGTCGGCGAATCGAGCACCAGTGTATTGGCGTCGCGCATCATCATGCGCGCTATCATGCAGCGCATCTTCTCGCCGCCGGAAAGCACCGACGCCTTTTTGAGCACGTCCTCGCCCGAGAAAAGCATCTTGCCGAGGAAGCCCTTGAGATAGATTTCGCTCGAATCGTCGCTGAACTGCGCCAGCCAGTCGACCAGGTTATAGTCGGTGTTGAAGAATGCCGAGTTGTCAAGAGGAAGATAGGCGCTCGTAATGGTCTGACCCCACTCGTAGGTACCGGCGTCGGGCTTACGTTTGCCGTTGATGATTTCGAAGAGCGCCGTCATTGCGCGCGGATCGTGGCTCAGGAAAGCCACCTTGTCGCCTTTCTCGATCTGGAAATTGACGTCGCGGAACAGCATCTCGCCGTCCACACTGGCAGTCAGGCCCTTAACCTCGAGAATCTTGTTGCCGGGCTCGCGTGCGGGTGTGAATATGATGCCCGGATAGCGGCGCGACGATGCCTGTATTTCCTCGATATTGAGCTTTTCGAGCATCTTCTTGCGCGAGGTTGTCTGCTTGCTCTTGGCCACGTTGGCGCTGAAGCGGCGGATAAATTCAAGAAGTTCGGCACGCTTTTCCTCGGCCTTCTTGTTGGCCTGCTGCTGCTGACGCAGTGCCAACTGCGAACTCTGATACCAAAAGGAATAGTTGCCGGCAAAAAGCTGCAGACGGTTGTAGTCGATGTCGAGTGTATGGGTGCACACGCTGTCGAGGAAGTGACGGTCGTGGCTCACCACCAGCACCGTATTCTCGAAATTGCTGAGATACTGCTCCAACCACGCCACGGTGTCGAGGTCGAGGTCGTTGGTCGGTTCGTCGAGCAGCAGATTGTCGGGATTGCCAAAAAGAGCCTTTGCAAGGAGCACGCGCACCTTCTCGTTGGCGCTCACATCGCGCATGAGCATATAGTGGCGGTCTTCCTTTATGCCGAGGCCGCTAAGCAGAGCGGCGGCATCGCTCTCGGCGTTCCAGCCCTCGAGTTCGGCGAATTTTTCCTCGAGTTCGGCGGCACGCACGCCGTCCTCATCGTTGAAATCGGGCTTGGCATAGAGGGCGTCTTTTTCCTGCATTATGTCCCACAGCACGGTATGGCCGCGCATCACGGTCTCGAGCACAGTGCAGTCGTCGAACTTGAAGTGGTCCTGTTCGAGCACACTCATGCGCTCGCCAGGACCCTGCGACACTGTGCCCGATGTCGGCGTCAGCTGTCCGCTGAGCATGCGCATGAGGGTCGACTTGCCGGCGCCGTTCGCTCCGATTATACCATAGCAGTTACCGGGTGTAAATTTGAGATTCACATCCTGAAAAAGAGGCTTTTTACCGAATTGGATTCCTAAATTTGTTACCGTTATCATTGTACCTTACTCGAATAAATTTTTGCTGAGGCGCCGCAGAGCCTCGATTTTGTCTTCGGCGCTTACAAGCACCGAGATATTGTAGTTGCTGCCGCCATAAGATATCATGCGCACCGGAATATCGCCCAGCGCCGACAGTACACGGCCTTCGAAGCCGGTATTGTGCCACTCGAGGTCGCCGACTATGCATATTATCACCATATCGCGGTCTACCGTCACGGTACCGAAATGCTTCAGGTCGTCGACAATGGCGGCCAGGCGCGAGTCGTCGTCGATGCTCAGCGTCACGCCCACTTCCGAGGTGGCTATCATGTCGATGCTGGTGCGGTGGTTCTCGAAGGTCTCGAATACCTTGTGGAGAAAGCCGTAGGCCAGCAGCATGCGGCCGCTCTTTATCTTAATGGCCGTGATACCGTCCTTGGCGGCCACGGCCTTGATGGTGCCGTCGGGGCGGGTATTGTATATGAGGGTGCCGGGCGCTTCGGGCTCCATGGTGTTGAGCAGGCGCACCGGTATATTGTGCAGTTTGGCGGGAAGCACACAGGCCGGATGCAGTATTTTGGCTCCGAAATATGCCAGTTCGGCCGCCTCCTCGAAGTGAAGCTCGCTCACGGGGCGGGTGTTGTCCACATAGCGGGGGTCGTTGTTGTGCATGCCGTCGATGTCAGTCCATATCTGTATCTCGTCGGCATCGAGCACCGCACCGGCTATCGAGGCGGTGTAGTCGCTGCCGCCGCGACGCAGATTGTCGGTCTTGCCCGAACTGTTGCGGCATATATAGCCTTGGGTAATATACACGTCGGCGCCCGGATTCACATCGAGCAGACGTCGCAATCCCGACGCGATGTAAGCCATATCGGGCTCGCCACCTTCGCCGGTGCGCATATAGTCGAGCGCCGGCAGCATCACGGCCTTTACACCGCGTTCGCCAAGGAGGGCATGCATCAGGGCGGTCGACATGAGTTCGCCCTGTGCCAGAATTTCTTTCTCGGCATCCTCGCCGAATTCCTTGTCGAAATAATACCGTATGGTCGACAGAGCGCGCTCCACAGCCTCGGCTGCCGCCAGGCGTGCCTGCTCGCTCACGAGAAGATCGCGCACAACCTGAGCATACTTGGTCTCGAGGGCGTTGAGAGTTTCCTGTGCTCCGGGAACATTGCCCTTGTAGAGATATTCTGCGATTTCGACCAGAGTGTTGGTGGTTCCCGACATTGCCGACAAAACCACAAGATCGCCTTTGGACCTGCACACCAGGTCCGCTACATGTTTTATGCGTTCGGCACTCCCTACCGATGTGCCGCCGAATTTAAGTACTTTCAATTCCTGCAGATATTTAAAAAATCCCGCCTCGGTGTGTGGAAGCGGGATTGAAGAGGTACCAAGCAGAATCGAACTGCTGTGCACGGTTTTGCAGACCGTTGCCTAACCACTCGGCCATGGTACCATTGGTGGGTTTGCGGGTGCAAAGATAAGACCTTTTTTCCGTTCCCGCAAATTTTCCCCGAAAAAAATTTTTCTTACCATCAGGCTACTATAGCTAAGTTAGCTAAAATAGCTATATTTGCAAAAACTATCGAGAGTAATATGAACGATTTCATTCCTCAGAAAGGTTACTACCGAGGCCTGCGAGTCTATAAGGTGGCAGAAATCATATATGATATCACCTATATATTTATAAAGCGATTTATAAGTACCGGTGACCGCACGGCGGACCAGATGCTCCAGGCCGCCCGATCGGGGAAACAGAATATTGCAGAAGGCAGTGCCGCCGGCTCCACTTCAAAAGAGACCGAAATCAAGCTTACCAATGTAGCCAAAGCCAGCCTGCAGGAATTGCTCATCGATTACGAAGACTATCTACGCACCCGTGGTCTTCCTCTGTGGGATAAAGACAGCCCTATCGCCATAAAGTCGAGGCGCTACTGCATGACACACCACGACAGTGCCGTCTACCGCGAGGTCATGGCCTCACGACCGCCCGAGACAGTCGCTAACGTCTGCATCATACTGATTCATCAGGCCGATGTAATGCTTCATAAACTGATAGAGCGCCAAAAAGCCGACTTTTTGAAAAATGGCGGCATCCGCGAGCAGATGTCGGCGGCGAGGAGGGAGTATCGGAGTTCTCAGAGTACTCAGAGTACTCGGAGCACTCCACCGCCTGAAAAAGAGTAGCTACCCGAAAAGGGCGCGGAAGCCGTCGGCGACTTTGGCCACGGGGTGCACGCGGATTGCCAGCGACGATGTGTCGAAGCCCTTCAGGGGCACATCGGGGATGAGGATGTCGGTCATGCCGAGTTTTTCGGCCTCCTGTATGCGCTGTTCGATGCGCGTCACCGGGCGTATCTCGCCGGTGAGGCCCACTTCGCCGGCCATGCACCATCCGCCGGGAATGGCCATGTCGACATTGCTCGACAGAATAGCCGAGATAATGGCAAGGTCGAGTGCCGGATCGTTCACTTTCAGACCGCCTGCTATATTGAGGAACACGTCTTTCTGCCCGAGTTTGAAGCCCACGCGCTTTTCGAGCACGGCAAGCAGCATGTTCATGCGCTTGGCGTCGAAGCCGGTGACCGAACGCTGCGGCGTGCCATACGCAGCGGTGCTGACAAGCGCCTGCACCTCGATCAGGAAGGGCCTGATGCCCTCGAGCGTCACACCCACGGCCACGCCCGAAAGCTCGCTCCCGGCATTGCTCATGAGCAGTTCCGACGGGTTCGACACCTCGCGCAGGCCGTTACGGCACATCTCGTAGATACCGAGCTCTGACGTGCTGCCGAATCGGTTTTTGGTGGCGCGCAGCAGCCGGTAGAGGTACTGGCGGTCGCCCTCGAACTGGAGCACGGCGTCGACTATGTGCTCCAGCACCTTCGGGCCTGCAAGCGACCCTTCTTTGGTGATATGGCCGATGAGAATCACAGGCACGCCGCTGTCCTTGGCATAGCGCAGCAGGGCGGCCGCGCACTCGCGCACCTGCCCCACGCTGCCGGCCGACGATTCGAGAGCGTCGGAGGCGATGGTCTGGATGGAATCGACAACAAGTATCTGCGGCTGTATGTCCTCGATATGGCTGAAAATATTCTCGAGCGATGTCTCGCCTACTATAAACAGATTGTCGCTCCCCCGCCCTATGCGGTCGGCGCGGAGCTTGATCTGCGTGGGGCTTTCCTCGCCCGACACATAGAGAATTGTGCGCGAGCGTATCGACAGCAGATTCTGAAGCACCAGAGTCGACTTGCCCACACCAGGCTCGCCGCCGATGAGCACTATCGACCCCTTGACAAGGCCTCCGCCAAGCACCCGGTTGAGTTCCTGGCTCGGCATGGCGATGCGGGGCTCGTCGACAGCCTCGATATCGTTCACGGCACGCGGCTGCGACTTGCGGCGTCCGCCATTTCCGGCCGCTACGGCGCCTGCCGCGGGCGATGCGGCCACTTTTTCCTCGACCATGGTGTTCCACTCGCCGCACGCAGGGCAGCGTCCGGCCCACTTGGGCGAATCGGCCCCGCACGAGGTGCAGAACCACAGTGTTTTCTGTTTTAACTTAGCCATTGCTCAGACGTTGACGGAATTGAGAGAGTACCACGGCCGTAGCGATGCCCACGTTGAGGCTCTCGCTCACACAGCCGTCGCCGAAAGGCGGAATGAAGAGGCGGCTGTTGACACGCGCGGCAACGGGCGCCGACACGCCGCTGCCCTCGTTGCCCATCACCACCACGCCGCACGGGCTGAGCGGCGAGCTGTAGATGTCGGCACCGTCGAGGAAGGTGCCGTACACCGGTATGTCTTTGTTCAGTGAACCGAGGTATTCCGCAAGGTCAGTATACACCACTTTCACACTGGCGATAGCACCCATGGAAGCCTGCACGGTCTTGGGATTGAAGATATCGACGGTGTCGCGCGAGGCCACGACGGTGCGCACGCCCATCCAGTCGGCGGTGCGCAGTATGGTGCCCATGTTGCCGGGGTCCTGTATGCGGTCGAGCGCGAGCACAAGCGATGTCGCGGGTGCGGAAAGGTCAGCAGTCTCGTCGTGGTCGGGAAGCTCGAAAAAAGCGATTACCTGCGGTGTGGCGCTGAGACGCGTAATATCGCGCAGCAGACCGCGCTTCACTCTCACCGCGCCGGGAATATCGAAGTCGCTTTCGACGTCGGCAAAGAGGTAGCGGGGCGAAAAACCGCCGTCGATAAGTGTCTCGACGCACTTGCGGCCCTCTGCCACGAACATGCCCGAGCGGCGGCGTCCCTTGGCGTCATCAAGCGAGGCAAACTCCTTTGCGAGAGCCTTCGTGAGCACGAAATCACCATTCATAGCCGGCTTCGTCTACCAGTTGGCGGTCGTCGGCTATGGTCGAGCCGATGGTTGTGAGAAGGTCGCCGACAATGGCGCCGTTTATGCCTATGCGGAAGGCTTTCAGCAGCCCTTCGCGGCTCATGCGCGAGCGGCCGCCGGCAAAGCGCAGCTGCACTGTCGGATGCGCGAAGCGGAACAGCGCCACCGTAAGCAGTATCTCGTCCTCGCTGATGAGGGGCTGGCCGGCGAGCGGCGTGCCAGGAATAGGACAGAGGACGTTGATAGGTATCGACACCGGCATGGCCCGACGCAGTGTCACGGCGAGCTCCATGCGCTGGCGGCGCGTCTCGCCCATGCCGATGATACCGCCCGAGCATATCTCGAAGCCCAGACGGCGGGCGGTGTCGATGGTAGCGAGTTTATCCTCGATGGTGTGGGTGGTGCACAGTTTGCCGAAGTACGACGGCGCCGTCTCGAGATTGCAGTGATAGCGCACGGCTCCCGTCGCCCTGAGGCGCCGCAGTTCGTCCTCGCCAAGGAGGCCGAGCGACGCACAGGTGGCTATGCCGTCGTGGGAGCCGACGTACTCGAGAATGGAACATATGTCCTCGAGCGCTTCTCCGCGCACGGCACGCCCGCTGGCCACCATCGAGAATCGGCCCACGCCTCTCTCGGCATTGTAGCGGGCCACATGCAGGGCTTCGTCGCGGTCGACAATGGCATATGTGGCGCAACCGGTATCGAAATGAGCCGACTGGGCGCACCACTTGCAGTTCTCCGAGCAACGCCCCGAGCGGGCGTTGACGATAGAACAGGTGTCGAATTTACGCGAGCAGAAGCGCCGTGTAATCTCGGCGGCACGCTCTTCCAGTACGGCAATAGCCTCGGGGCTTTCCACCCCGGCAAGCTCGTACAGAGTATTTTCATCAAGGCTGCCGCCGCCAAGAATCTGTGCGGCGCAAGCCTCGATAAAACTTATTTCGTCCTTTTCCATCACAATAGATCGGTTGTCAGTTATACAGGAAGCGCTTTATCGACCGCTTGGGCGTCTTTTCGAACTCTTCCTTCATAAGCCTGAACGCACGCACGGGGCTGAACGCCGGAATCTGCGTGTTGAGCGTGGCGATGTTTTTCTTCATGGCAGCCTCTATGCCGGCATCGTCGAGACCGTTCTTGCGCGCGGTCTCATAGTCGGGATAGATAAGCGCCGTCAGTTTTCCGGAATCATCGATGATAAGCGACTCGGCCACCAGAGGCAGATTGTTGAGCTTCTGTTCGATTTCTTCGGGATATATGTTCTGTCCGGAAGGACCGAGAATCATATTCTTGTCGCGGCCGCGGATGTATATGTAGCCGTCGGCGTCGATTGTACATATGTCGCCGGTATTCATCCAACCGTCGGGTCCGAGCACAGCCTCGGTTGCTTCGGGATTATGGTAGTAGCCCTTCATCACGTTCTGACCGCGCACCCACAGCACACCGGGCTTGTTGACAGGATCGTCGCTGTCGACCCTTGCCTCCATGCGGTCGACTATACGGCCGCACGAACCGGGCCTCTGCTCGTCCCAGGGCGCATAGCCGATGAGCGGAGCGCACTCGGTCATGCCGTAACCCACGGTGATGGGAAAGCGGATCTTTCGCAGAAATGCCTCTACATCGGCGCTGACGGCTGCGCCGCCGACAATAAGCTGCAGCAGCTGACCGCCGAATGCGTCTATGAGCTGTGCGCGCACCTTGGCATATATCTTCTCTTTCACTCCCGGTGTATGGAGCAGAAGCTTCATCAAGGGCTTGTCGAGGACCGGAAAGACTCGTGTCCGAACTATTTTCTCAATGATCAGCGGCACAGCCACAATAAGTTTCGGCCGCACCTCGGCAAAGACGTCGAGCAATATCTTGGGCGATGGCGTCCGCGACAGGAAATATATGTGGCAACCCTTGACAAAGGGATGGAAACACTCTATCATCAGACCGAACATGTGAGCCTGAGGCAGTATCGACACCATGCCGTCACCCGGCCTGAGGAAGGTGAGGCCGTCGATGGAATACTGGAGATTACTCCATATATTGCGGTGAGTGAGCATCACGCCCTTGGAAAAACCGGTGGAACCGGCCGTGTAGTTGATTATGGCCACCGCATCGGGGTCGAAATCCTCGTAGGCCACATCGTCCGGAGAGAAGCGTTCGGGGTATCGCTCGCCAAAAAACAGATTGAGCTGCCTGCGGGCCTTGGTCAGACTGTCGGAACGGCTGAACAGCAGCGAATAATCGTCGACGCAGAGCACGCCTTCGAGCTTGGGCACATCGGCCTGAGGTATCTTTTCCCAGATGCGGCTGTCGGTAAAGAAAAGGCGGCTGTCGCTGTCGTCGACGAGATGAGCCACCGTATCGGGCTTGAAATCGTGCAGTATCGGCACCGCCACCGCACCGTAGGTAATGGCGGCAATGACGCCTGTGGCCCACTGCGAGCAGTTGCGGCCGCAGAAAGCTATTTTCTGGCCGGGGGCGATACCGGCCCGGCGGAACAGTATGTGAAGTTTGGCAACTTTGCGGGCGACATCGCAGTAGCGCAAAGTTCCGCCGTAGTAATCGGAGAATGCAGGCGTTCCCCAGTTCTCCTTAATAGCCTGAGCAATGTAACGTACTGCAGTATCTTGTTGTGTCATAAACGTTTTTTAGGGTAAACCTCGCAGAGCCCAAAAAAGTTCTGTGTCTATTTTTTAAATCTTTTCTGCAGATATTGTCGCAGGGTACTGAACGAAGGCACTGAGTTTTTAGGCGGGGTGATGGCCGTAAGCAGTATATCGCGCAGCTTCGATGGGCGGCGCCGGTCGTTGATGCGCGAAGGATCCTCGCTTTCGACGCTGTGATATTCCTTGACCTCGCGCTCGCCGTTGACTGCCGCCAGGGCATTCTCGGCCAGAGTAAGCAGCTCGTCTTCGCCGGGATATACGTAGATCGGGGCTATGAAGTCGACATGCTCGGCCACAAAATCGGTGATACGCTGGCTGTGTGCCATGCCGCCGGTCAGAAGGATGGCGTCGACATCGCCCTTGAGTGCTATCGACATCGCGCCTATCTCCTTCGACACCGTATAGACCATGGCCCGGAGTATGAGCATGGCATGGAGGTCGCCGTCGTCGATACGCTTCAGGATTTCAGGCACCGAGGTAGTGCCCAGATGAGCCATCAGACCGCCGGCGCCGTGCACCATGCGCATAAGTTCCTGCTCGGTATATTTACCCGAGAAACAGAGATGCACCAGCGGGCCGGGAGGAAGCGAGCCGGAGCGCTCGGGCGAGAACGGTCCGCAGCCGTCGAGGGCGTTGGTAGTGTCGATGACGCGGCCGCGACGGTGGGCGCTCACGGTTATGCCGCCGCCCATGTGGCACACAATGAGGTTGAGGTCTTCGTAGCGCTTGTCCGACTCGCGGGCGAAGCGCCGAGCTATGGCTTTCTGGTTGAGCGCGTGGAAAATCGACTCGCGCGGCAGCTCGGGCACACCGCTGATGCGGGCATAGGGTATCATCTCGTCGACAACCACCGGATCGGCTATATAGGCCTTTACGCCTATTTCGTCGGCGATGTCGCGGGCTATGAGACCGCCCAGATTCGAGGCGTGCTGCATGCGGGCGTGCTCGAGATCGTGGCGCAGTTCGTCGTTGACCTCATACACACCGCTTTCCACCGGCTGTATGATGCCGCCGCGGCCTATCACCGCCGACAGACTGCGCATGTCGATACCCTCGCGCCGCAGGGCGCGCTCGATAAGCCCCTTGCGCCAGCCGAACTGGTCGAGCAGATGAGGAAAGCGGCTCAGTTCTTCGCGGGTATGGTCGATGGTGAGCTTGAAGCGGAGATTGAGATCGTCGTAAACGGCTATCTTGGTAGATGTCGAGCCCGGATTTATGGCAAGTATTCTGTGCATAACATGTTATTTAGCGGCAAGGCATGCCAGTGCGATAGAGAAGAGTTTGGTGCGCGGAGTGTCGCCGCGCGATGTGAGCACGCAGGGTGCCGTTGTGCCCGTAACCATGGCTGCTACATCGGCGCCTGCCATGTGTGTGGCCGACTTGAAGAACACGTTGCCCGACTCGATATTCGGGAAAAGGAGGCAGTCGGCGCAGCCGGCCACAGCCGAGCCTTTCACCTTCTTCACCTGCGCGGCCTCTTCCCACAGAGCCACGTCGAGCGACAGCGGACCGTCGACAACGACGTCGCCGAGCTGTCCGCGGTCGGCCATCTTGGCTATGATGGCGGCTTCGGTCGACGAGGGCACCGTCGGTAGCACCTGCTCCGAGGGAGCGATGCAGGCTATTTTCGGAACAGCCACGCCGAGGGTCTTTGCCGTGGTGGCCAGATAGCCTATGAGGATGCACTTCTGCTTAAAGTCGGGAGCCGGTATTACGGCCACGTCGGCCACGGTAAGCAGACGCTCGCGCCCGGGCAGTTCGATAACCGACACATGGCTCAGCACACCCTTGGGAGGCAGCAGACCGCAGTCTTTGTTGAGGATTCCACGCATGTACACATCGGTCGATACAAGACCCTTCATCAGCACGTCGGCGCGGCCCTGGGCCACGGCCTGCACGGCCTGTGCCACGGCATTTTTTGCCGCGGGAGCGTCGACCACCGTCCAGCCCGACGCATCGATACCGGCGGCGGCACAGATATCTGCTATCGCTTTGGCGTCGCCGAAGAGCGCAGGTTCGACAATACCCTCGGCGGCAGCGGCTGCCACAGCCTCGAGAGTATGGGCGTCGGCGGCGCATGCCACTGCCAGACGACGCGGACCGCGGTTGCGGGCTTCGCTCACTAATTGTTCAAGACGTGTTATCATGGCGGATAGTTTTTTATACTGTTTATGTTGGCGGGGACGGAAATCCCCGGTATGTTTATTTCAGGCGGAAAGAGTAGCCGAGAGTCACCTCGAGGCTCATATTGCGCGAGGCGCTGAAGTAATCGGCCTTACGGGCGGGGAATATATTGCCAAGCCCGTAGTAATAGCGTGCTTCCAGAATCACGGAATGGCGCGGCTGCACGAAGAATTCGAATCCTATGCCGGCGCATATGCCGTAGTCGAATTTATTCTTCACATCGAGCTTCAGCTGCTCGGTCTGGCGGTTTGCCGGGAAACCGGCCACCGACGCAGGATTGTTGTAGTCGAAATCGGAAGATATGGAGCTGCCTATCATGTAGGCGAACTGAGGACCGAGATTGATGAAGGTCTTGAAACGCCGCGAGCCGAAACGGATCTGCGTGAGAATAGGCAGATTGAGGTATGTGAGGGAGCGCGAATAGCTCAGCGGATGCTCCTCGAAGTTCTCCTTCCAGCCGCGCGTCACCCATCCGAACTCGCCCACTATGCCGAAGAGCTTCTCCTCGGTGTAGCGCACCGACACGGCTCCGGTCGAGCCCATGTTCCACGATTGTTTCACCGACGGCGAGAACGACATCATGCCCATCGACACGCCGCCGCGGGCACCGACGAATATCTGCGATTTGTAGTGAGTGTCGGCTAGTGCGGCCAGTGCCGTCACTGCGGCAAGGAGGAGCAGCGCTATCTTCTTCATATCACACGCGCTACCTGCCGTCCGGCAGAAGTAAACTGAATTATGTAGAGCGACGAATTGGCATAGCCTTCGCCCGCACGTTCGAAGCGGAACGCCGACTGCACCCCGGTGTAGACGGCAGGATATGTGGGGTCGAAAGCGCCGTCGTTGGCTCTGAGATTCTTTATGATACATCCGGCGGCGTCGAAACCGAGCAATGCCTGCGTGGGCACACTCTCTATCATGCCCGATCCGTACCAGCGGCGGAAAGCCTGCGATACTCCCGTGGCCTCGAAGCCGGTGAAATTGTCGAGAAAGCGCGAATACACCGTCGCGTCGAGGCGGTGGAGCATGTCGAGGGCATCGCCGCGGAATGCCGTCCAGTCGGGATAGCCGAATACCTCGACAGCAGGCACTTCGGTGAGTTCGGGATTCTCCACCGACATGGCGCGCACACGGTCGCGCCAGTTATGGAGCACATAGGCAATCTTGTTGAACTCCGCCAGGGAGCCCGACGATGGTATCACCACATATTTCTGCCCCGAATCGACCGACAGAGCATTGAGATCCGATGCACGCAGAGCGCCATCGTACTCTATGACTACAGGCTCGATGCCGCGCTCGCGGTATCTGTCGGTGACATAGCTTACAAAAGCTTCTTTTTCGTTCTTTCCCGACTGGCTGCGAAGTATTACCGGCATATACCCGTCGAACTGCGACGCAAGAGCGCTTTCGGCAAGGGCATACATGGCATGCTGGGGAATATTGGCCTGAATGACAAACGGATTGGCCGCCTGCAGAGTGTCGCGGACATTGAACAGATTGAGCACGAAGTTGCCGCGCTCGGCAGCCTTGCGGGCTATTTCCGAGAGGGCCTCCGTGCCGTCGGGAGCCACTATCACCGATGCTCCGGCCACAAAGCTGTCCTCAAGCAGTGTTTCGACCGATGCATTGTCGGTGTCGAAAGCCCTTATTTCTATCGGCTTGCCTGTGCGGTTGCTGAGAGTGTCGACACCGATGAGGAATCCTTTGTAGAAATCGAGACAGAGACTGTTGAGCTTCGACGGCTCGGCCTTGTCGAGCCCGAACGGAAGCATCACGGCCACAGTAGATGTCGCCGCCGGCACTACCGGGGCTTCTTCGGCCACAATTGTATCGGGCTCTTCCACCGCCACTTCGGGCTGAGGGCCGAAAACATCGAGCGGAAAATAGAGCTTCATCTTCTTTTTGAGACCGTCGGCAGCCTCGGGATTATACTGCACGATCTCCTCGCGGCTGAGACCGAGACGCTTGGACACGCCGTACACCGACTCGCCCTTTTTCACTTCGTATACGTAGTATTCCTTGCCCTTTATTTTCTTCACGGGCAAATCGAGGGCCATGGCACCGGTGGCCGCCATCAGCATGGCGAGCCCCACTACGGCTACCCGTCGTATAATATTCATCGCAGGAATCATAAATCCACTTCTTAAGTCTACAAAGTTAGCCTAAATTCCCCAAAGCCCCAAATCTAATTACACCATCCCTTAATCAAAGGACATAATCACACAGGGATTTTTATTCTCTCAAACCAACATATATAGTTAGGTTTGGTTTAGTCGGGCATATGTAAAGCCAGAACTGAACCAAACCAACAAATATGATCATCTTTGGAGTACAGCAATTGTGATGGCACAACGCTTACTCTGTAAAAGAAATTTTGGAGAAATTTCCGACTTCCTCGAAGTCTTTTTCTTCCACAAGTATGTCAGGGAGAAGATAATCTTCAGAGTTCGGCAGTTTTGCAAGAATACTTTCGTCGCTAACGCTCATTCGATTTCGGATTTTCTTGAAAAACTTAACCTCGGAATAGAGGATTTGGTTATCAGCTTCAATCATTCTGATTGCAAACTCAATCAATTTAACTTGTTCTTCATCAGAGAGGGTCGCATTTGCAACTTCGCTCAGATAGTCTTTCAAGAATATACTGCCTTGCTCGTTTATTTTATCGACATAGGCGTTAAGAATCTTCTCAACATCTAAGCCCTCAAATGTAGAATCGTTGAGGGAGAGTTGTTTAACGAGAGACACTTCTTCAGGGACTATCTCCCCATCACAAGCACTGCAACAAAACAGCGTTTTAAGATATAGTTCGTTGGTATCCATAATTCAAATCACACATTAAATCCGACACGAGGGCTGAGGTTGGAGGATGATACCTCTCCATCCATTTTGGATTTAATGGCGATGTATTTGTTTAATTCGGCAACAGTTAGAGAAGGCTTAGTTTTGGAGATAACATCTTCCAGAATTGCCATCGTAATCTTTGATTTATGACGCAAAGCGATGCGAGAAGCATCGTTGGTAATCATTTCTATATCAGACGAAACATAATTTTCCGTGAGCTGAGCGAGCTTGTCATAATCAAGACCGAAGTCATATGGTCTTGATTTGAGGTATAACTCAAACATAAGTTTACGAGCCTCGAGGTCTGGTGTTCCGATGTAGTATTTCTTATCAAGGCGACCGGCGCGAAGGATTGCCGGGTCAATCATATTTGGATAATTGGTTGCGCCAATTATGAATATACCTTTCTCTCCCGTTCTATCCATCTGAGCAAGCATTTCATTCACGGCACTTCTCGCCATTTCGTGCACATCGTTATCGCGGTTAGGTACGAGCTCGTTCATTTCGTCGATGAAAATGATAGTCGGGGCATTTTCCTCGGCATCCTTAAACATTTGAGCAATATTCTCTTGTGTCGCATTAACAAAGCGGCTTTTAAGAGAACTGGGCTTTATGAGCATGAAATTAAAGCCAACTTCTTCCGCAAAATGTTTTGCAAAGAATGTTTTACCGCAACCAGGAGGGCCATAGAGTAACATTCCGTTAGGAATGGTAAGTCCATACTTAGCATATTCCTCCGGATTGTGCAGGGCATCAATGACCTCAACTTGCATTTGTTCTTTAAGCTCATGCATACCCGCGATAGCAGAGAATCCTTTTCCTTTAGGAACGATGATTTTGGTTCTCTTTTGTTGGGAGTCATCGCTTTTGGATTTTCTTTGGTTGTCGATGCGTTGTACTTTAATCTCGCCGTTAAGAGCTTTGATAAATTCATCGATAGATTCAAAGCGATCCTCTATGTCCGAAGCAAGAGCTTTACGCATGATGTTCATTAAATCATCGTCAAGCTCAAATTTTTCTACTTTCGGGAAGTGCAGAGGCAGCTCCCGCTGAGCATCTATTTTCTCTCGCTGGAGATTGGCGTCCCCTTTGCAATCAGCAAGCTCAACGAAGTATGGAGGCATACCGAATATCAAGTTGAAAAGGACAGCACCAGCAGAGAAAATATCTGATTTAACGGAAAAAACTCCGTTAAGGGCTTCGGGAGCAAGATAGAATGGTGATAAGCCATTCTTATTAAATGCGGTACTACCTTGTGAGAGGTATCTTGCATATCCGAAGTCTATAATCTTCGGGATAGTTGTGCCGGAAGAAACATCCACCATGACATTCTGCAAAGTAATTTCATTGTGGATGATGGGTTCATGCAAAGAGTGAAGAAATTTGAGACCTTTAAGAACACCAATGACGATGGTCTTTGCATCGTACACACTACAATCTCCCTCTCGCGCAAGAAATTGCGACGTAGTTTCTCCGCTTATATAGTCAAAGACAATATAAGCGAATTTACGACCATTGAGGATGGTTTCTCCACAATCTTTATACTTGACAATGTTTGGATGATCAAGTTGTTTGGCAATTTCAACTTCGAGAACGTTTCCCTCTGAGTCAAATTGAGTACGATGTAATTTCGCACAGTTAATTAATTTTAGAAAGCAATTCTTCCCTTTCGAGTCTTTGACACGGTAAGTTTCTGCATAATCACCCTCCTTTATAGGAAACGTTATTATGTAATTGCCAATCTGCTGTTTCTTTGCGAGTGTAAACATAAAGTTTAAGACGAATTAAAATTTAATAACAGTTTGGAGATACAGCATAAATAACTTTTTGTTACCGATGTTAGTTAAGGGGATACGTTCAATATCTCCTTTTTCAACCAATCCAAAAAGTTTCTTCGAGTGGTACATATGTTCGATAACAAGATTGCCATTTTCAAACCATAGGTTTTTAAGAGTTTCGCGATTATATTCACGGCCGCCTACAATGATTGCATCGCTTGAAATAGTTACGTAAGGAGTGGCAAACCATTTGTCTTCATTTTTTGAGCTATGGAGTAGCGAAAAAGTCACTTCTGATAAGCCATTTTGGGCAAGTAGTTCAGAAAGTTTTCGCTTAGTCCATATGTCCTCAATTTGCTTCCAAAATGTGTAATGCTCATTGAATTGAGTATCTTTCGGTTTCTCTTGATTATGAGTGCCACCTTCATCAAGGATAAGTTTAACCCTCGATGAGCCGTTCTCGATAGAGATAGGCTTTGAGAAGAACCCGAAAAAATAGTCCGTGCCGACGTAAGCACCGTTTTGTTTCTTGATAGTTTCACCGGTAATCAATTCAGAGAAATCTTCATATCTATGAATTGATTTGGAGACAATGTTATCACGATTTTTCTCAAATTCAACAACGGCGAAGCCTGAATCGCCCACAAAATAGTCTTTACCCTTGAAATTGGTAATATTATTGATTGTCTTGAAAATGACAATAAGAGCGATTATAGAAACTATTGTATCAAATATAGGTGAATTGTTGAATATAAGCCAACAAGCTGCTGTAATGGCAACACATGACCCAATCCAAATAAAGAACTTTTTGTTCTTTTCTTGATTGGTATATGGCTCAGACTTGGTATTGTTAGTATAACAAAACTTAAGTTCGCCTATTTCCGTTGGTACAAATCTAAATGGAGCTTCATTCTTTGCAATGGCATCCATTAGGTTTTTAGATTGTTGTTCGACAAGATTCATTCTTTACCAGTTCCAGGTTCTAACAGTGTTTTCTACTTCGACAGATACAGTATTGTCAACATCAACTGATCCGCTGACGTTAGCATCTACGTAACCGGAGACTTCAGCGTCTATGTTGCCACCGACTACATAGACGCGTTGTGTGGTGTCCTCGCCCACGAAAAAGTTTTGGATAACAAGGAGCCATATTCCTACGGCACATACTTGTATCCAAAACAACTGGGAGTGGAGCAAATTGTTAGCGTTTACCTTTATCTTGCTAATATTCATAACGATTAGGAGCCAAGACCGGGGCCATCTACCGATGGTTCAATCATAAGGTCAATAACTGAACGCACAATGGGATGCAGAGTGCTCTCCGACGGGTTGGTCGCTGCGATCTCCTTGCCCTGCTGAAGAAGCTGACGGGCGCGGTTCGCGTCTTTCCATTGGATAGAATTGAAATTCTTCAAATGGTAGTCAATGAATCCCATGAGTTGATATATGAGAGTAACGGCCACGAAAAGACTGTTAATATCATCGAGAACTGCGCGACCCTGACGAACGTCTTTGGAGCGGATAGCCATATCAACTTGGCTACGCACGGCAGCGACTTGTTTGTCGTACTTGTTGCCGAGGTCATTGTTCGCTTTTTCGAGGCGATCAAATTCCTCGCGGATTTCAGATTCGAGTTTTTCCCACTCGTGACCTTGCTCTACCTCCTCCATTTTGAGGAAAGCGCGACGCAGGTCTGCCTGAAGGTGCATACGACCGTCTTCCGAACTCTTTTCTCCATCGAAGCGACTGTTGCTGTCAGAAATCAACTTGTCGATTTCTGAGATTTCATCTGCATTAATAGATGAAGATGATTTAAGAGCGCGAAGTTTGTTGTTCGCAGCGTCCTTAAGTTTCTCCAGTTCAAAAACTGAAATCACCGAACGAGCAGCAATCTCGACTTCTTTCTCAACGGTTTCACCGCTTACGGGGAAGAAGGCTTCAAGTTTGAGCATCTGCGATCTGTCAACCTTGATAGTGATGTCAACATCACTTCCGACAGGGATAAGTTGTCCAACTTCATCGCCCGTAATGACAACGTCAAAAACATGGTCGTTATAAACGGCGGATGTGCCCTCTGTATTGTGCTCGCTCTGATATATCGGAATAATGATAATATCTTCTTCCATACCAGGACGGAGTTGATTGCGAGTTTTGAGCCCATTGAGGGCACCGGTTGCAGGGATTTGTTGGTTCTTTTCAAGCCCTTTTACACACTTGACAACATTCTTGTCAAGACCTGAGTCATGTACCTCTATTGAGATGTTGTACGGTAAGACAGCATTGCCGACAACAATACCCTGCATGATGTTGATTTCCCTGGGAAAGCAAGGAATAACGGTGCCTTTATCATCGTAGGCGGTGATGGCAAAGGCATTGTTTTTGCCCTCCAGGAGTTGACACTCAATAACATCGCCTATGTCGTTGATTTCAACCTTACCACTTGACCAACCGTTATCGCTACGCACAAGTTCAACGAAAAGTTTTTCGGGAATGCTGCCTGTGCACTCATTCTTGTCTAATTGAACGGTAACGTACTCCATTGGCTGAACAGAGTTAGCTTCATATGAAAGATTGAGGGCTACTGTACCAACTGCGATTTCTTCTTTGACATCACTGTCTATGCCTGAAGCAAACAAGGCAGCGCCCTTTGCAACGGCGGTCATGGGATCGATGTCGGTATCGACATTGGGCGTAACCTGCTCGCGAAGCATTTCACGAAGAACAGGCGAATAAGTAGGACCACCGACAAGAATAAGCTTGTCGAGATCCGCACCAGATAGACCGTTGCGTTTAAGCAGGTCTTTGGTGATGTCGATGGCTTTTTGGAATACCTTGGCAAAAACCGGTTTCAGTTGTTCCTGGGTAACAACGAGGTCAAGCTCGATTTCGTTACCCTCATCATCTTCGCCGAACTCGTCGAGTTGCGAAGTGATGTCTGCCTGTGCCTTGAACGAGAGTTGGTTCTTTGCTTGCTCTGCATAGAACTTCATGGCATCACGAAGAATGTCGCGGGTCGCATCATTCGCCAGGATTTCGTCAATGACGAAATTCTCCTGAAGATAAGGAATAATGATGTTGTCAACAACAGCGTAGTCAAGGTTTTTACCGCCGAGATAGTTGTCGCCCTCAGTATCCTTAACCTGCATGATGCCATCCTCGACTTTGATAATGGCGGCATCAAATGTGCCCCCACCAAAGTCAAACACGAGCCATTGTCCGTTCTTGTTTGCGGAACTGAGACCATAAGCCATAGATGCTGCAATAGGCTCTTGGAGAAGTTCACAGTGTTCGATACCCGCGAGTTGGGCAGCACGTTTAGTTGCTGCTATCTGGTCGGCTTTGAACTTAGCAGGTATCGTGATAACTACCGCTGAGACATTTTCATCACCGATGAAAGATTTAAGAGTTTTGAGGACTTCAGCTGAAAGTTGTTCAGGCGAGTATAAGGCATCCATATTAGAGCTGAAACTTGTTTTGTCAGTTCCCATGTCGCGTTTGAACTCGATGAATACGTTTTCATCAAATTTAACCCATTTCTTGGTCGCTCGTGACCTATCTTGTCGCAGGTCATTGTATGCGCTTACACCAACTTTTAGGACTTTTCTTTTTGTGAAAGATACGCTTGATGGCAGGGTATCCATTAGCGTGTCGGTCTTTTTAATGACAGGCTCGCCACCTTCCATCTTGCATATAGCGGAATTGGTTGTGCCCAAGTCAATTCCGAATTTCATTTTTGATTGAGCCATTGATATAGGGAGATTATAAGTTTTGACTTACTGTGATTTGCGCAGACTGTATCATTTTGCCTTGATAGTTAATCTGAGGCTTGATGATGCCTGTGATAATCTGCTTGCCCTCTGGGAGATTTTCGTCCTCTACAAAGTTGGCAGTTACTTTCATGCCATCGTGATAATCCGTTCCAAGCATATCAACAAGTTCGTAGCCATTAGCAAGAAGATTATCTTTCATTTGCTTGATTGACTTTGAGAGTTGCTTATGACCGCGAACAGAGCTATCCATTTTATAGAGAGTCATCTCCATAAATGTAATTCTATCTGCAAGGGTGGTTATAAGTTTTTGTTCGGTACCTCCGCCGGTGGCAGTAGAGATAGAGCCAAGCTGCTTAGAGAGAGTTTGCATCTCAGACATTTCGGATGAGAGGCGATTTACAATTTCCTCGTTGAGCTTGTCTGCTTTAGCCGAGAGGGAGGCAACTTCATTGCCGCGCTTGGCGAGCAGTCTGCCGAAGAAGAAAGAGATGGTAGCAACGACAAGTGCGAGAACTATAAAAATCCACAAACCGGTTTGGGATTTTTTCGCAATAATTTCGTTAAAAGTGTCCGATTTTGTCTGAATTTGCTCTCTTGTAGAGGATATGTTTATGTTGAGACTATCAGCAAGGGAGGCTACGTTATTGTTGGTTTCCACTAAGACCGATTTCAGGGAGTCCATCTCATTTGATTGCGCTGAAATTGTGGAGTTCAGAGAATTAATTTCTGATTTAAGAGCGTCATTTTCGCGCTGAAGGGTTTGCACTGTCGCATCGGTTGCTTGAATTATATTAAAGCAAGTGCGCAGGGAGTCGTTTGCTGTAGCGGCGAATGACATTTGTGCCAGTGTAGCCACGCTGATTGAAAGAATTGCTTTTTTCATATTGCGTTGTATTATTCTCTAAATATAGTTCGAGCTATATTGCCTACTATCATTGCGCCCAGGACGCCACCGCAGAAGAAGCCTTCACTACCATTAGCGATCGCACCGATAACTGCACATATTAAAGTCGCAATCCAAAAAGCGGGCCAACCGCTGTTCTTCTCTTGGGTTGCAGAAGTTGTGGTGGGACGAGAGGTTGTCGGTCTTGTTGTAGTCGTTGAAGTTATAGTGCGCGGCGTTGAAACTCTTGCCGCAGAAGGACGAGGTGTGGAAACGCAAGTAGAAATTTTAAGAGACTCACACATCTCTTTAAGAGATTGACGATTGGGATTATACCGATTTGTTTTGAAATCGGATTCTATATCAAAAGAGTCCATGAGCACGGTGGATTTCCATGCTTCGCGCATTACGGGTTTAACCTTATTGTCAATAATCTTGGCAGGAGAATGGTCATCACCGATGTAGTTAAGGAGACTTGGATCAATTCCAGACTCCTTAACGGCCTTGATAACTGTCATGAAATAATTATGTGCCTGATTGACTTCTTCGATGATGTTGTGCAAAGCATTGCCAACAACCTGCGTTGAGAGCGAAAGGTAGAAAGAGTTGGTCGCACCAAGTCTTGACTTGATAGTCAGCAACAACGGCTTTGTGTTGTTGAGCAAAGTGACGGAATGAGAAATTTTGTCTGGTAACTGGCAGAATTTTCTCAGTTCTTCCTTAATCTTGCGAACCTCAATAGCAACTTCGGCGGGAGGCATATTGTCCACAGCCTTTTTCAAGATATCGTAGTTCTCTTTACACCTATCTTTGGTGAGTTGACCTACGGCAATTGACAAAGCATAGGATTGAAGCACCATAGCCTTGCGAGGGCTCTCCACGTCCGAGTCAGGAGCATTATTATAGTAGTTGATGCCACATTGCAAGACTTGTTTTGCAACGTTGTCAGCGACTATCTGATATTGTGGACTGGATGCACCTGCAATATCCTTAACAGCTTTAAGCGGTCCTTTAGTTGAGTTCATCAACTTTGTACCGGCGGCAATGCTGGCTTCAGGATTTTTCGTGTCAGCGTTTTTGGCAACGGCTATTGCAGAATTAATAGCCGAGATAGGTTCATCAAGCGCACTTTTGCTAACAATGGCACGATCAGTAGCATTGATACAAGCCGATAAAAGTTTGCTTGCAGGTATCTCTTTAAGTAGTTCCGTAATTACAAGACCGGCAAGATCATCTTCCGACAGTTGAAGATTGGCGATGCCTAATGCTTGAAGCAAATCTGCACGACAGGCAGAATTGTGGACTACTTTAGAGATGTTATTAAAGCCAGCGGCGATATTACCATCTATAAAGGCTAATACACCGGAATTGATTAAAGAGGAATATGTCTCTTTCTTTTGGAAGATCTCTTCTGCTTTCTCTCGGTTCCCTGCCTGCAGATGCTTCAACGCAATATTATCTATCGGCGAACCGCTAATAAACCAAAAGAGCGCATATTTTAGTTGGTCTTTGTCAAGGGTTATAGCGGTGTTGGCCGCAGTAATACTATCAGGCGTTCTAACTGGTTTTTCGGCCAAAATAGTAGCAAAGTCATTAGGAAAGACAACTTCCTTTCCGACCTTTGCAAATGCGACCAAGCGATTTAGGTTTCCGACTCTCTCTTTCAATGGGGAGTTGGAAAGAACGCCCAGTATGCGGTATGGGTTTTGTGATATAATGTGAATTGGCACAGATTGCTAAACGGCTCATGAATCCCAGTTAGCCAATCATTGGTTTAACAAAAAAGCGCAGGATCCGTACTGTTACTCGTCCCGCTGCTAAAGGCCTTCGCATTGCCCGAAATAGTGGAACGAGCAACGCAGAGCCTACGCCGTATGATATATTATACACCAAAAGGGAACACACCAATATGGCATAATCCTCTTAAGGGGTACGAAATCATACCCGAAGACATCTACCGTTGCTTCATTCTCGACTATTTCTAAAGAGGTTGCGAAGTTCTTAGCAGCCAAGAATCAAGCGCAGTAAACGCTTTCATTATGTAATGACCACCCTCGCTCCGGCTCCTTGCGGAGTCTCACGGCGTTTAGGTCAATGCAAAATTAGTTATTTTTCCTAAGAATGCAATCGAATATGCTGAGAAACATAATTTACGCACCTCTTCCGCATCACGAACAAACATACCGTCCAGAATCGACATCGCCATTATACACGCCTATAGAATATCCGACCCCTGTATAATTTATTTAGGAAAATGACGTTAATATAATGGTAATTGTTTATTCGACCCAATATGGCATCTATCAAGGGGAACATTGTTCTGAACGGAATAAATACTGTAACAAGTATTTTGTTCCCCATAATCACGTTCCCGTATGTGTCGCGAATATTGATGCCGGAAGGTATAGGTATAATAAATTTCCAGTACTCCATCATCAACATCATAACATTCCTGACGACTCTGGGCATCCCTACCTATGCAATCAAAGAAATTGCAAAGAACCGAGATGACAGGATTCTTCGCGACCATATTGTTTTTGAAATAATATCGCTCAACGCGCTCATGTGTCTGCTGGGCTATGTCGCGGTATTTCTCATAGCGAGCTATGTGCCCGAAATCCATGGAAACGCCGTGCTTTTCTATGTTCTGAGCCTGTCGATTCTTTTCACAGCCATCGGAGTAGAATGGTTTTATAAAGGCATCGAAGACTTTAAATACATCACTATACGTGCGATAGCCGTCCGTGTGCTCTCGACGGTCTTCTTATTCGTTTTTGTAAGAAAGTCCTCCGACCTTATCGCATATGGTCTTGTGCTTGTGGGTTCTACCGTAGGCAACAACCTCATCAATTTCATACATCTCAGGACTATCGTCAACATAAAGTCGGTTAATTTCAGAAAACTGAAACTGCTGCGCCATGTAAAGCCTGCACTGCAGATGTTCGTAATAGGACTTATCATAAACTTTTACGGCCAGCTAAATCCTGTCATGCTGGGATTCCTGTCCGACGACACCGCTGTCGGTTTTTATACCGCGGGCACCAAAATAACATATATCGGTGTAATGCTTATCACGTCCATAAGCCCCGTGCTTCTGCCGCGATGCTCGCATCTACTTCAAAAAGGAGAGACCGGTGCTTTTAGAAATGTAGTTGAGAAATCGCTGCGCCTCACCATAGCGTTCTCTGTTCCGGTAATGGTCGGACTGACAATACTGTCGTCCTATGTCGTCATCATTTTTTGCGGCAACGACTATCTCAGTTCCATTCCGGTGCTTTGCTTCAGCACTCCTGTCGTTCTTCTGATAGGCATAAGCAATGTTCTGGGCATACAGATACTCTTCCCCCAGGACAGAACAAACATCGTCATGCTTAGCGTTTTTGTGGGTGCAGTCATAAATGTACTGTTGAACATCCTTCTGATCCCACGCTATGCCGCCACCGGCGCCGCACTGTCGACGACAGTGGCGGAATTCGGCGTCCTGATGACACAGATAATAGCCGGAGCAAAGTACTTCCCGTTCAAATGGGCCAATACGCATCCTCTGCGCTACTGCTTCTCGTCGCTGTTGATGGTCCTGCCCATTTTGTCGGCGATGCTTCTGATACACAATCCTGTCTGGTGCCTGATTGTTTCCATACTCGCAGGCGCAACAGTATATTTCGGTGTCCTGATAAAGTTTAAGGACAGTCTGACACTGGAAACACTCCATATAATACTGAAAAAATTACATTTCAAATGAAAACGACGAAAGATTACGACTATCTCATTGTAGGTGCGGGGTTGTATGGAGCGACTTTCGCGCGTATTGCCACCGACCGTGGTTTGCGGTGTCTGGTGATCGACAAGCGCAGACATTTCGGGGGCAATATCTACTGCGACTGCATCGAAGGCATAAACGTGCATAAATATGGCGCCCACATCTTCCACACATCCAATAAGAAAGTATGGGATTTTGTGAATTCTTTCGTTCCGTTCAATAATTTCAGGAACTCCCCTCTCGCCCTGGCTCCCGACGGAAAACTCTACAATCTTCCTTTCAACATGAATACTTTCGCACGCCTCTGGAACACCGTTACTCCCGAGGAAGCGATGGACATGATAGAGCGCCAGCGGGCTTGCGCCACTATTCCTGATCAGCCCCGGAATCTTGAGGAACAGGCTCTGAAACTTGTTGGCGCCGACATATACAATCTGCTTATAAAAGGATATACACGCAAGCAGTGGGGCCGTCCGTGCTCCGAGCTGCCGGCTTCGATCATACGAAGACTGCCGGTACGGTTTACATACGACAACAATTACTTCAACGACACATATCAGGGCATTCCCGAAGGAGGATACAACCCTCTCGTCAAAGCATTGCTGGACGGCAGCGATCTGCGTTTAGGAACCGACTTTTTCGAGGACCGCACATTCTGGCAATCCAAGGCCGAAAAGATAGTTTTCACAGGCCGTATCGACGAGTTTTACAATTACTGCTTCGGAAAACTCGAATACCGCACACTCCGGTTTGAGACGGAAATTCTGGACAAGCCCAATTTCCAGGGCAACGCCGTTGTAAACTATACCTCTGAAGACGTGGAATTTACACGTATCATCGAGCACAAGCATTTCGAATCGTTCAACGATGCCATATATCGGAATCCCAAAACGGTGATAACCCGCGAATACCCTGCCGAATGGAAAGCCGGCATGGTTCCGTTTTATCCTATCGGCGACCAACGCAACATGTCGGTATTCGAAAAATATCAAAGCCTTGCCGCAAAAGAAGAAAATGTAGTTTTCGGCGGACGGCTGGCTGAATATAAATACTACGATATGGCTCCTGTCGTCGAGGCGGTTATGAACCTCTCTGAAATATAATTCTCACCATTTGTCCCTATGAACAAGCTCCTGACAATAATCGTACCTTCGTATAACATGGAAAACTACCTGCCGCAGTGCATCGACTCCCTTGTCGTGCCCGGGTTTGAAAATGTGGAGGTATTGATAATCAACGACGGCAGCAAGGACCGAACGTCGGAAATAGCTCACGATTACGAACGCCGCTATCCGCAGTCGGTGCGTTGTATCGACAAAACCAACGGGAATTATGGTTCCTGCATCAACTGCGGTCTGAAGGAAATGACCGGTAAATATGTAAAGATTCTGGACGCCGATGACAGTTTCGATTCCGAAGATTTCAAAGTCTTTCTGGAACGGATCGAGAATCTCGACACCGATATTATCATCACTAATTTCCAGACAGTCGATTCCGATGGCCGGTTCGTTGCGGAGCTGAAATATTCGCTGCCTTCCGACAGCCTGTTCACAGTGGATACTCTGCTGCCCGAACTGACAAAGACGGGCATGCACATGCATACACTCGCCTACCGTAGCGGCATTTTCCGTGAATTCGCTTACAGTCAGACCGAAGGAATATCATACACCGACACCGAGTGGAATTTTATTCCCATGCACAGGGTCGCAACCGCAGCTTTCGTCCCTGTGAGGCTGTACAAATATCTTGTCGGCAGAGTCGGCCAGACCATCGATGCCAACACCACGATAAGGAACATCAGCCAGCTCATCAGAGTCACTCAGCGCATTACGAAATTCAGCAATTCTGTGAGCGATTCCATACCCGCCGCAATGAAAACCTATTACCATAATTATATCTACAGTATGGTACTTATGGTATACAAAATCGGCCTTCTCGGCGGCAGAGGAAAGTGCGACGCTCAGATGCAGGATTTCGACCGCTGGGTACGCGACACTATCTCCACCGACGATATCATGAGGATGGAGCAAGAATCAGCCCGGTTTTTACCCGGTCTGAAATTCCATTTTTTGAAATGGTACCATAAGTCGCCCGAGCATCCCCTGCTCCGCCTCCGTCACTCTGTAAGGAAAACAATACTTCGCAGATAGTACCTGAGATTCTGTAATTATCACATCTATGGAAGCACCGGTTTCGCCTCTTATTTCTGTAGTATTGCCGGTATATAAGGCCGAGCGGTATATAGAGCGTTGCCTGCGCTCTATCGGCGCCCAGACCATGAAAGACGTCGAGTATATTTTCGTAGACGACGCATCGCCCGACCAAAGTACCTCCGCAATCGAAGATTACTTCAAAGACAGTCCTTTGAATGGCTCTGTCTTTCACATCATAAGTAATGATACAAACAGCGGAGTAGGCTACGCGCGCCAAAAAGGCCTGGACCACGCGCAGGGGAAATATGTGATTCAGGTTGATCCCGATGACTGGCTTGAACCCGATTATCTCGAAAAACTATATCTGGCAGCCGAAGCCGCAGGTGCCGACATTACATTCTGCGACATATTCATAGAATATTCCGACCGGCAGGTTCTGTCGCGACAGTGCCCTGCTCTCTCCGACCCCGACAGCGTAATTTCGCAGTTATGCCACGGTGGCATACTCGGCAGCTGTTGGAACAAACTGGTACGCCGCAGCGCCATCGGGAAAACAGGCGCGCACTTCATACCCGGCGTCAATGTTTGCGAGGATATATTGTTTTTTCTTCAGATGCTCCGCCACAATCCGGTAGTCGCGTCGGTCCACGAGCCTCTGTATCACTACGACCGATTCACAAACAACAATTCCATACAGCGCCACATGCTCCCCGACCATCTGGCGCAGGACAACCGTCTTATCGAGGCCGTGGCCGGCATCCTCGGCGACGACCGATACACCATACCGCGGGGCGACTTCATATCGTCGGCCATATTCCACATATTTGAAATCAGCGGCTACTCGAGCGCCGAATTCCGGCGCCGCTATTCATTTGCCCGGCCGTATATATCGGCCAACGCTTCTTTTTCCCGCCCCAAGAAAGCCATCCTCGCCATGGCCTGCAGCGGCCTCTACCGCCCCGCACGTCGCCTGTACACTATTCTTAAGTCCATAAAATAAGCGGCCCCGTGCATTTGCATGACAGGGCCGCCGATATAGTCTGAGACAGTTATTCGAGCGAGTGGATCACCAGGCCCGAACGGAGTTTGGGTTCGAACCATGTGGTTTTCGGAGGCATGATATTGCCGGTGTCGGCAATGTTCATCAGCTGCTCCATGCTCACGGGGAATAGTGCGAGCGCAAACGCCATCTCACCGCTGTCGACACGCTTCTTGAGTTCTTCGAGCCCGCGGATACCGCCTACGAAATCGATACGCTTGTCGGAACGCAGGTCGGTGATGCCTATGATATCGCGCAGTATCAGGTCCGACGATATAGTCACGTCGAGCACCCCGATAGGGTCGTTGTCGTCGTAAGTGCCGGGGCGTGCTGTCAGCGAGTACCAGCGGCCTTCGAGGTAGAGCGCGAAATTGTGCAGCGCTTCGGGGCGATAGGTCTCGGTGCCCTTGTCGACGACCACGAAGTTTTTCTCGAGACGTTCGAGGAACTCGGCTTCGGAAAGGCCGTTGAGGTCGCGGACCACGCGGTTGTAATCGATAATCTTGAGGTGCGATGCCGGGAAAGCCACGGCAAGGAAATAGTTGTATTCCTCGTCGCCCTTGTGGTCGGGATTCATCCGAGCCTTTTCATTACCCACAAGAGCGGCGGCAGCCGAGCGGTGATGGCCGTCGGCTATGTAGAGATACGGTATGTTGGCAAATTCCTCGGTGATGGTTTTGATCATCGCCGGATCGGACACCACCCAGAAATGATGTCCGAAACCGTCGGGAGCGGTGAAATCGTACTCGGGTTCGCCCATAGCCACGGTGCGGATCACATCCTCGAGCACTTTATTGTCGGGGAAAGCGAAGAACACAGGCTCGATGTTGGCATTGTTGATGCGCACATGCTTCATGCGGTCTTCCTCTTTATCGCGGCGGGTAAGCTCGTGCTTCTTTATGCGGCCTTCCATGTAATCGTCGACATTGGCAGCCACGACTATGCCGAACTGTGTGCGGCCGTCCATGGTCTGGGCGTAGATATAGTAATGCTCCTCATCGTCCTGCACCAGCCAGCCGTTGCGGCGGAATGCGGCGAAATTCTCCACGGCCCGGTCGTAGACCTCGGGGGCATGCTCGTCGGTACCGGGGGCGAAGTCAATCTCCGGTTTTATGATATGGTAAAGCGACTTGGGGTTGCCGTCGGCTTCGCGACGCGCTTCCTCGCTGTTGAGCACATCGTAAGGACGCGATGCGACCTCGGTCACCATGTCGCGCGGAGGCCGTATGCCTCTGAAGGGTTTCACTTTTGCCATGTTGTGTTCTATGTATATGATTAAGGTATAACAATCGGATTCACAAAAATACTCATTTTTCTCAAAAAACCAATAGGCCGCGCGTCAGTCGGTAAACCGTACGTTGAATTTGCGCAGCAGGCGCAGTGGGTGGTACGATTCCTTGGCGTAGCGCAAGCCGGGGTCGCCGGCATCGTCCTCGCGGTTGATATACCGCAGACCCGGATGGCGGTGAAGCATCTCGGCGGCGAAAAGTTTATTGATGGTCTCGCCGGCGCCGGCCACTTCGTGGTTCATTTTCTCGATATGTATCACCAGAGTGTCGCCTATTACCTCGGCGGCGGTAAAGGCCACCACCGCGCCGCTCTCGTCGCGCAGCACAGCTCCTTCGAAGGGATAGCGGCCGTAGTGACGGAGCACATCGGCACACTGGCGCCGCTCGTACTCGGCCATAACGTCGTCCGAATCGGCGGCGAGTGCGGCGAAGAAAGCATCGGCGTCGGCGAGCGCACGGCCTTCGAGGGGTTCGAGGGTCCAGTGGGGATTGTCGGTCATAAAGCGGTTCACATGGTTGCGTTTCTTGTTGTAGTGCTTGCCCGTCAGCGTGGCCAGATCGGTGGCGGTATATATGTAGTCGGCCCAGTCGTCGAGCGGCATCACCTCGGAGGCTCCGAGAGCGCACAGCGCATCGAGTTTATCGTCGGGTACCGCTGAAAAAAGAGGCTCCACGCCATAACGCCTACAGTAGGCCTTCACGGCATCTACAGCATCGCCGAGCGGCAGCGAACCGATGGGAACAGCAAACGAAGGACGCCTTGAAGCGTCCTCCGACAATCCTTTTATAAAAAGTGTATCGGCTACGATACAGTATTCATAGTTGAAGTAATCGATCCACATATATATGCCGCCTATCGAATAATCGCATGAGCGGCTGCACTCCCGCTGCAGAAACGAATTGATGATGGGAAGTGCATCGAAATCGACAGGACGGAAACATAATTCGAGCGGACGTCGCGACGTGGCGACAGCTATTTCGCGGGCATTCATAATATTCTAAAACAATAGTTGAACGTTTTAGAATAAAACAACCGCCGCCCGATTATGTTTTACTTCACAAGCGCACGATACACCTGGCTGAAGAGGCGAGGCCGGATGGCGAGGCGATTGAAGGCGGCGTTGTCGCGGGTAGGATCGACACGATTGGTGAGGAATACAAATATCAGTTCCTCCTTCGGATCCACCCAGAACACCGTGCCCGTGAAGCCGAGATGGCCATAGACCTCGGGCGACGCCTCGTCGCATGTGGGCGAATTCTCGAGGTTTTCAGTATCGGGTTTGTCGAAACCGAGGCCGCGGCGGCATGTGGGGCTTTTTGCGGTGGTGAACAGTTCGACAGTCTTGGGCGAGAGCACCGTGGCATCGCCGTAGCGGCCCCCGTTGAGCCACATCTGGCATATCTTGGCAATATCGTCGGCGTTGGCGAAGAGGCCGGCGTTGCCCTGTACGCCGCCCGAGAAATTAGCCATCTCATCGTGCACGTAGCCGTGCACTTTCTGCTTGCGCATGAACGAGTCGTACTCCGTCGGGGCTATCTCGCTCCTGTCGAAACGCTCGGTCGGACGATAACCGGTGCGGTAGGCGCCAAGCGGCCCGAAGATATTCTCCTGCACATATTCCTGGTGCGGCCGCCCGGTGCGGCGTTGCTCTATGTCCATGAGCAGGGCGAAGTTAAGGCACGAATACACATATTTCTTGTTTGCCCGCAGAGGGATATTGTAGATGCGGCCCATTACGGTATCGTAGGCTGCGCGGCCTGTGAATATGCCTTTCGAGGCCTCGACAGGGTATTCGTCAGAGCGCGTGCGGCTGATGATATCCTTGCGCATGCGGGCGCGGTTGTTGCCGTAGGCGTTACGCTGTATCTTGATGGAATGCGTCTTGTCGGGCCGCGAAGTGATGAGGCGTCCGGAATACGTGAGGGTGTCGAACATGAGGTCGAACATGTTGAGTGCCGCCGGCATGCCGGTTTCGTGGTAGAGCAGCTCGCGGACAGTGATCTCGCGCTTGGCCGAGTCGGTGATTTCGGGGATTATATCGCCCAGACGGTCGTCGAGGCTTATCAGCTTTTCGTCGTAGGCCTTCATGATGCCCGGAAGGGTGCCGGTAGCCTTCGACACCGACGCGAGGTCGTAGACCGTAAGCGGGGTCACGGCCTTGGCCTCGGGAGTATCTGTGATTTTGCCGAACGATTTATCGTACACAATGTTACCCTTGCGGGCCACAAGCACCTGGCAGCCGGGATAGGCCTTGGTGCGCAGGCCTTCGAGTACCAGCGCGTCGATACTGTCGGTGAGCGCGGGCGAAAGCCCTTCGGCCACAGGCGACGAGAAGCCCAGACGCGTCTTGGCCAGATCGATACCGGCACCCATGGGGGCAACACCGGCTATATTCACCGGCAGACGGCCCGACACGGCGATACCGCCGAAAATGGCCTCGGCGGCACTTTGGCGCGCAGCCGGTATGTCATCGTAGGCGAGTACCATGGCGGCAAGGCGTTTGAGCGGCTCGCCGAATTTACGGATTTTGAACGGGCTTATCATGAACACGCCCACAACAGGCTTGGAACCGGCGGTAAGCTGCGCCAAAGCCTGATGTGCAGCGGCATTATCCGAGAAAATAGCGGCAATCACCACATCGTCTTTCTCGATTTTGGCAAATGATGCCTGCGAAAAAGCCTCGCCCGAGGTAAAATAGCTGTTTGTCCGGGCATAGCGCGAGCAAGTGGAGGCAAATTCGTTGTCCTTGGAGGCTCCTATGCTCACCACCGCGAAAGTACGGTCTGCGAGCTTGCCCAGAGGCAGTATGTCGCCCTCGTTGCGGGTCACGGTAATGGCTGCGGCCGACAGTTTCTTTATCAGCGCCATAGCCTCGGGGCTGTTGAGCTCGCGTGCTATCGCGGCGTAGTCGGTGCCGAGAGGCTTATAGTCGTTTAGGCCGAGATAGTATTTGTAGCGGAGCACACGCTTGCAGCGGTCTTCCACAACCGAAGCGGGCACAGAGCCGTCGGCAACGGCTGCGAGCACGGCATTAACAGCAGTCTTCGGAGCCTCGGGGCACAGCAGCACATCGGCACCCGCGAGCAGGGCCGCGATGCAGTTGTTGTGGCCCTTGGGGTCGACGGCGCCCTTCATGCCGAGGGCGTCGGTATAGATAAGCCCCTCGAATCCCATACCCTCGCGAAGCAGTCCGGTGGTGATGGGGTGCGAAAGCGAGGCCGGGGCCTCGGCGGCGTCGAGAGCGGGCACTATGATGTGCCCTGTCATAACACCCGAGCATCCCGCATCGATAAAGGAGCGGAAAGGCACGAGATCGATATCGTCGAGACGCTGACGGTTATGGTCGACACGTGTCAGGGCCTTGTGCGAGTCGGTGCCGGTATCGCCATGACCGGGAAAATGCTTTGACACGGCCTGGACACCGGCATCTTCCATGCCGAGCGAATAAGCCACCGTGGCATCGGCCACGCGTCTGGGGTCTTCGCCGAAGGAGCGCGACCCTATGACAGGATTGGCCGGATTGGAATTGACATCGGCATCGGGCGCAAAATCGGCCTGTATGCCCAGCAGACGGCATTCGCGCGCCACCTCGCGACCGTAGTCGTAGATGAGGCGCATGTTCTGGATAGCTCCAAGAGCGATATTTTTTGGGAAACGAGGTGTGTCCTTGACGCGCATCGACACACCCCACTCGCCGTCGACAGTCATGAGGACAGGCACTTTGGCCTCGGCCTGAGCGAAGTCGGCAAGCGAGGCGAACTGCTCAACATCGCCCTCGGTGAAAAGCAGGCAGCCCACACCGTCGGTCTTGACAAGCCGTGTGATGGCGGCTCGCGACTCGGCGCCACGTGTGGGTACCACCTTGCAGCACATCAGCTGCGCCACACGCTGGCGTTCGCTAAGTGTGGCATACACAGAATCGGCCCAACGAGCGGCCTCGGCTTCGCGGCCCTTTTCGAGATTCGGTCGTACGGCACCGGCGCAAAGGCTCCCTGCCAGAAGCACGCCAGCGCAAATAATTCTAAGATAATTGTGCATATGTGGGGGTTGGATTATAGGTTAAGGGTTAATGATGATAGGTATAGGCTATGGGTTAATGGGGCATTGCGGCTCTTTAACCCATAACCATTAATCTCTTATCTGGCCATACTCCAGCGTTCGATTGTGTCGCCTTTCAGAGGTTTGTTCTTTCCTTTGCCTTCTGTAAGATAGTAAAGAAGATCGTCGTATACCGGAGTTTCACTTTCTTTTACAAGTTTGCCTTTTGTCAGACCCTTCATATAGTCGCCGCCTTTGGCCAGATAATCGATGGTGGCAATACGGTAGGTTCTGTTATTATCGAGAGGCTTGCCCGAGATAATAATGTCGCGGGCCTTATAGCTCTCACGTCCGCCGATAGTGTCGTAGGTCACTTTCACATTGCGGCTCACGCCGTTGCCGTCGGTTTTTGCCATTACATCGAAGACCGAACGAAGGTCCGAACCTTTGACATCGATTACCGACACATAGTTGCGGAAAGGAAGAATATTGATAATCTGTCCTTTCGAGAATTTTCCTTCAGGCAGTCCCGTACGCAGGCCGCCCTTGTTGGCTATCGAGAGGTCGACGCCGGGAACAAGTTCCGAACCGCGGTCCATTACCCAATCAGTGAAAAAGTTGAGCAGTTCCGGATCGCTATTTTTCAGTTCGCGGTCGGTTGTGCCAACCCAGAGAGACATCAGGGAGTCCACTCCATGCTTGTATTTGTCGATTGTGGCCTGGAGCACCGGGTCGATTTTGCCATCATACCGGCCGTCGATGTCGATAAGTTCATATGCCGGACGGCCGCCGAGGCCGAGACTGTCGAGATTTATCTCTATCTTTCCGAGTTTGCGGCCCGACTTACCGGTCTGCACCACCAGTACTTCCTTGCCGTCGAGATTGGTGAGGCGGCTGCGTGCGGCCCCCTGCGGAGTGGCGGGGTCTATCACGTCGTGGGAGTGACCGCCTATTATCACATCGATATTACGCGAGTTCACGGCCAGCGCCGAGTCGCCCACAAGCGGCGAGGGGTTGTATCCGATATGGCTGATGGCTATTACGGCATCGACACCCTCCTCTTTCTTGAGTTTTTCGGCCATGACATTGGCGGTGGCGATGATGGGCTCGAATTTAAGACCGTCGTAATTGCCGGGGGTGATGATTCCCTCGGGGTCGAGATTGATGCCTATCAGGCCTATTTTCTTGCCGCCGTACTCCTTGATGGAGTAAGGCTTGAACATGCCGACCAGCGGAGTATCGTCGAGATTATAATTAGACGCCAGTTTTTCGGCATCGGAATGCCGGAGCACAGCGGCAAGCGAGTCGATGCCGTTGTCGAATTCATGATTGCCGAGTATGCGCTCTTCCACGCCGAGGATGTTGAGCACTTCCTGCTCCACCTCGCCGCCGTAGAGATAGAAATAGAGGGTACCCTGCACGGCATCGCCCGCATCGACAAGAAGCACGTTCTTCTCGGCGGCGCGCACGCTGTCGATAACGGCCTTGCGGCGCATCACCCCGCCGAGATCCTTGCTGTCGGGCTCTATCTGCGAGTGGGTATCGTTGGTATGGAGTATTACAAGTGTATTTGGTTCTGTCTTAGGGCCGCAGCCCGCGAACGGGAGCGCCAGAGACGCCGAAATCAACGCGGCAGCTGCCGCCGAAGCTAATTTCATAGTATTATTGTGTTATCAGATTTTTTCCTTTCCGACAAAAATACGAAAAAACTTATTTACGGCGATTATTCCCGATGTCTCTTTTGCCATTTTTGATAAGAAAAATATCAATATCACGAAAGGCTCCTCGGCCGTTTGGCGTAATTTTGCCATCGTAAAAGAAGCTCCCCGTCACATGAAAAACACATCATTAGCCACATTAATCTTAGCAGCCGCATGCACTGTAGCCCCGATGTGGGCCAAGGAGCAGCCGAGAGCGACACATTTCGAAAAAATAGCACCACAGTTCGCCGACCCCGGCAAGGACTACCGCCCGGCCCCGCTGTGGGTGTGGAACACCCGCGTCACCACCGCCGACATCGACCGCATGCTCGGCGAACTCAAGGACGCCGGCTTCGGAGGCGCTTTCGTGCATCCGCGTCCCGGCATGATTACCGACTATCTGTCGGACGACTGGTTCAGCCTCTACCGCTACAGTGTGGTCAAAGGCAAGGAACTCGGCCTCGACATATGGATCTACGACGAAAACTCCTACCCGAGCGGCTTTGCAGGCGGACACGTACCCGCCGAAATGCCCGAGTCGTACAATCAGGGCCAGGGACTGGCTTTCGAAAAGGTGGCCGTGCTCCCCGATGACACCTCGGCCTACTTCATGTGTCTGAAAAAAGACGGCGACCGCTTTACCGACATAAGCGCCGACACTGCCGCTTACAAGGGTGTGCCGGGCGAGTACTATCTCTATAAAAAATCGTACTACGGCCGTTCCGACTGGCACGGTGGTTTCTCCTATGTCGATCTTCTCTACCCCGGTGTCACCGAAAAGTTCCTCGAAGTGACCATGAAAGGCTATGAGAAGACTTTCGGCAAGGAACTCGGCACCGTCATAAAAGGCCTCTTTTCCGACGAGCCCAATATCGGCAATATTGCCGGCATACGCTGGACGCCCGATTTCTTCGATATCTTCGAAAAACAGTGGGGCTACGACCTGCGCGATTATCTGCCACTGCTGGTCGAGGAAACAGGCGACTGGAAGCGTGTACGCCACAACTACATGGAAACCCTCACACAGCTCTTCATCGACCGGTGGTCGAAACCCATGTCGAAATACTGCGAAAAGAAAAATCTGAAATGGACCGGCCACTACTGGGAACACGGCTGGCCAAGCGTGGCCGACGGCGGCGACAACATGGCCATGTACGCCTGGCACCAGCTGCCGGCCATCGACATGCTTTTCAACCAGTATAACGACGCACACCCGCAGGCTCAGTTCGGCAACGCCCGCGCCGTCAAGGAACTAAGCAGTGTGGCCAATCAGATGGGCCGTGTGCGCACCCTCAGCGAGACATACGGCGGCGGTGGCTGGGACGAGACTTTCGAAGACCTCAAGCGCCTCGGCGACTGGGAGTATGCACTCGGTGTCAATTTCCTCAACCAGCATCTGTCGCACATGACAATCGTCGGAGCCCGCAAATACGACTATCCGCCCGTGTTTACCTCGCTGTCGCCGTGGTGGAACGACTATAAGACCCAGACCGACTATTTCGGCCGTCTCTCGCTGGTGCTCAGCCAGGGCCACCAGATCAACGACGTGCTTGTAATCGAGCCTACGACCTCGGCTTGGATGTATTTCTCCTACGTCAGCTCCAATCACGGCATGATGGATATAGGTTTCAGATTCCAGAACTTTGTAACCGAACTCGAGAAGCGCCAGGCCGAGTACGACCTCGGCTCCGAGAATATCATCAAGGATCACGGACGTGTGCGTAAGGGCAAGTTCACCGTCGGCGAGCGCGCCTACGGCACCGTAGTGCTCGCTCCCGGCACCGAGAACATCAACTCCGCCACATATGCCCTCCTCAAAGAATTTGTCGCCGGCGGCGGTCGGCTTGCGGCTTTTGCCATACCGACACTCGTCGACGGCAAAGAAAGCCCCGAAGCCGCCGATTTCTTCAGAAAAAATGCAGTGCGCTACGCCGCTCTTTCCAACAAGGCTGTCGCTGATGTTTTCCCCTCCGAAAAAATCCGCTTCGACCGTCGCAGCGGCAACGACCTCTACCATCACCGCCGCACTTTCGCCGACGGCGAGCTGGTATTCCTTGTCAACTCGTCGCTCACCGACAGCGCTACCGGCAGTGTATCAATAGCCGGCAAAAGCCTGCGCGAACTCGACGCCATGACCGGCGCCACATACAGCCGCCCGGCCACAGCCGCCGACGGAATGGTGACCACCGACTATGTCATACCTCCTGCCGGCAGCCTGCTGCTGTTCGCTTCGGCCACACCGGCTAAAACCACATATCCCGAACGCCCCGTACTCGACGGCGGCAAGGAACTCAAGGCAAAGACTCCGGTCAGGGCACACAGACTGAAAGACAATGCTCTCATTCTCGACTTCTGCGACCTCACCATCGACGGCAATACAGAGCATAATCTCTACACCGTCGAGGCATGTAATAAGCTCTACGGTCACTATGGCATGGCCGACCCGTGGAATTCGGCCATACAGTACCGTCAGCGGGTGGTCGAACGCGACACCTTCACGACCGGCGACATCCGCGTAGACTACAAATTCGTAGTGGCAGGCGACATCGACCGCGAATCGCTCAAAGTAATAGCCGAGCAGCCCGACATATGGAAGGTGAAAATCAACGGCACGCCGGTAGAAAGCGAAGGCGCGTCGTTCCTCGACAGCCGCTTCGGCGTCTATCCGGCCGGCAGCCTTGTGAAAGAAGGCGTCAACACCGTTGAACTGTCGGTAGAGCCTATGAGCATCTATGCCGAAATAGCGCCGGTATACCTTACAGGCGATTTCGCCCTCGAGCCGGCAAGCCACGGATGGGTTGTCACCAAAAATCCCGGTGCGCTGACAACCGGCAGCTGGAAAGACCAGGGCATGCCGTGCTACTCCTGGGATGTGGCATACTCCAAAACATACACCATCGCCGACCCCGCCAAGACACACTATCTGCGTCTGAACGACTGGAAAGGCACAGTGGCCCAGGTATGGGTCAACGGTAAAAAAGCCGGAACGGTAGCATACAAGCCCTATACCTTCGACCTCACGCCCTATCTCCGCAAGGGCGACAACGATATCGAAGTACGCGTTACCGGCAGCCTCCACAATCTCTTCGGCCCGCACTACAACCGCGATATGGGCATCAACGGCCCATGGCACTGGAACGGCGTGCAGCGTCAGCTGCCGGGCAGCAAATACAATATTGAAGACTACGGACTTATCAACGATTTCAGCGTATACAGCAAATAATGGAACATCATCTGAAAGCCGGCCTGATGGCCGTAGGTCTCGACACATACTGGGACCAGTTCGACGGACTGCTCGACCGTCTCATCGGCTACAATAATATTATAAAGAACCGCATGGAGGAAGGCGGCAATGTCGAGGTAATCGACGCCGGCATGGTCGACAGTGTCGACAAAGCTGTAAAAGCCGTCGACATGATGAACAGCAGCGGCATCGACATACTCTTCATCTTCGTATCGACCTACGCTCTGTCGTCGACTATCGTGCCTGTGGCCACGCGCACAAATGTGCCGGTGATCATGCTCAATCTGCAGCCCACACCCGCCATCGACTACGCCCGGCTCAACGCCATGGGCGACCGCGGCCTCATGACAGGCGAATGGCTCGCCAACTGCCAGGCATGCTCTATACCCGAATTCTGCTCGGTATTCAACCGCGCCGGCACCCGCTACGACATCGTGTCGGGTTATCTCGACGATACAGAGGCCTGGACCGAAATTTCGCGCTGGCTCATGGCCGCATCCGTAGCCGCAGGCATGAAAAGCAACCGCATGGGTCTGCTCGGCAACTACTACGGCGGCATGGTAGACGTATACACCGACCTGCGCCTGCAGAGCACCACATTCGGCACACACATCGAAATACTGGAGATGAGCGAACTGGCCGACCTGCGCCGGCAGGTGACCGAAGCCGACGTCGAAGCCAAGAAAGCCGAATTTGCCTCGATATTCGACATCGACCCCGCCTGCACACCCGCCGAAATAGAGCGCGCCGCCCGCACGTCGGTGGCACTCGACCGTCTGGTAGCGGCCCACAGCCTCGGCTCCATGGCATACTACTACAACGGCACCGGCGACCCCGACTACGAGAACATCGTCACATCGGTCATTGCAGGCAATACCGTCCTCACCGGCCGCAACATACCCATAGCTGGCGAATACGAGGTCAAGAACGTGCAGGCCATGAAGATAATGGCTCTGCTCGGTGCGGGCGGTTGCTTCTCCGAGTTCTATGCCGTCGACTATTCCGACGACATAGTCATGCTCGGGCACGACGGCCCCGCCCACTATCTCCTTGCCGACGACAAGACGCGGCTTGTGCCGCTGCCCGTATACCACGGCAAGCCCGGCAAAGGCCTGTCCATACAAATGACGGTGAAACACGGCCCGGTGACACTCCTTTCGGTAGTAGAGGGCCGCGACGGCCTGTCGCTTCTGGTGGCCGAAGGCGAGTCGGTAGAAGGACCGGTACTCGAAATAGGCAACATCAACAGCCGCTACCGCTTCGATGTCTCTGCCAAGGAGTTTGTACGCCGCTGGAGCATGGCCGGCCCGTCGCACCACTGCGCAATCGGCCGCGGACACCTTGCCGACGTACTCGAAAAATTCGCATTCATCATCGGAATTCCTGTGACAAAGATATGAATATCCGATTTCTTGCCTCGATAGCGCTTATGGCGGCCGCGTTGCCGCTTACAGCAGCCAAAAGTATCGACGCAGCCGAATTCGCCGCGCCTCCGGTCAAATACCGGCCCGTGCCGCTCTGGTTCTGGAACAACGCCGAGGTACGGCGCGACACCGCTCTCCGGCAGCTGGAATCGTTTACCGGCATCGACGGCTACGGCGGCTGCGCCATACTGCCTTTCGGCGGCAATTTCGCCCCGAAATACATGAGCGACGAGTATCTCGACACCTACGGCGCCATGGTTGACTACGCTCGCGAAAAGGGTCTCACCATGTCGCTCTACGACGAATACGGCTTCCCCTCGGGCAGCATGGGCGCCATAAACGGCGACGGCAACCCCCGCTTCATGACCCGCCATCCCGAAGCCACCATAAAACGCCTCGACAAACACGAATACGCCGCGACGCCCGCTACGGCAAACCGCATCGCACTGCCGGCCGAAGGGCGCCTGATGTCGGTAGTGGCTATGGATACCGTAACTTTTGAAATCCGGCCTCTTACGGAAGCCGTGCAAGGGCGCACGCTCACATGGACAGCGCCGCCTGACGGCGCATGGAAGGTCCTGGCATTCGTATGCGTGAAAGACGGCGATCCAAACGTCGACTACCTCGACCCCGCGGCCGTCAGACTGTTCGTCGAAGACACACATCAGCGCTACTACGACCGCTTCCCCGAGGCATTCGGCACCGTGATAACAGAGACATTCTGCGACGAGCCGACCATGTACCGCGCCCAGGGCCGCTTATGGACCGACAGCTTCAACGAGCGCTTCGCCGAGACATACGGTTTCTCGCCCGAAGCACTCTACCCCGCTCTGTGGTACAATATCGGCCCCGACACCGGCAGGGCCCGCAATCTTCTCTTCGGCATGCGCTCGCGGCTCTACAGCGAAGGTTTCATGAAGACCATCCACGAATGGGCCGAGGCCCACGGCATTGAGTCGACCGGCCACCAGGACCAGGAGGAAGTGCTCAACCCCGTGAGCGTGTCGGGCGACCTGATGCTGTGCGGCAAGCACATGGACATACCCGGCATCGACAAGATAGGCGGCGACCGCCCCGCCGAACTGTTCTACAAAGTGGTATCGTCGTCGGCCGCCAACTGGGACAAGCAGCGCGTAATGTCGGAGACCTTCGGCGCCATGGGCAACATACCTGTCGGGGACCTCTACAGCATAGCCATGGACCAGTATACCAAAGGCATAAACCAGCTCATACCCCATGCCGTGTGGTACAACGATGCCGATGTCACCTTCCTGCCCGAACTGTCCTGGCGCAATCCGCTATACAACAGCGAACTGACGCGCTTCAACCGCTTCCTGAGCCGTCTCAACTACATGCTGCAGCGCCCCGGCCGCACCGTGGCCGACATAGCCATGCTCTACCCCATCCAGACTCTGCAGGCCGGCCATTATCTCGACGGCCCCGAGGGCTTCTATGCCGGCGGTGTCAGAATCCCCGGCACCGACTATATCGAAGTGGCCTCGATACTCAGCGACACCATAGGGCGCGATTTCACCTATCTGCATCCCGAAGTGCTTGCAGGCTGCTCAGTATCGGGCGGCACGCTCAATCTCGACAATAAGACTAACCACCAGCACTTCCGCGTGCTCATACTGCCCGGCGTAAGATATATCACGGCCGCTCAGCTCGATGTAATAGAGAAATTCGCCAAAGCAGGCGGAAAAATCATATTCACCACCGCACTGCCCGACGGTGCCGCCGACTTCGACACCGATGCCGCCGATGTAAAGGCCCGTGTGGCACGTCTTATGGCCGACAAAAAGAATCCGGCTGTATTCATACCAAGCCCCGACACTCAGACTCTCGAAAGCACTCTCGATTCCTTCGCGTTCATACCCGACATCTCGACTCCGGGCGCTCGCGGCCTGCGCCACATACACCGTGTGGCCGACGGACAGCACATATATTACTTCGCCAACCCCGGCAAAGAGACCATAGAAACCGAAGTGACGCTCCGCGACAAGGTGCGCCTCACAGCCCTCGACCCCCACACGGGCATGAGCCGTCCGGCAGGAGCGAAAGCAGGCAGTCCGCTGCCGCTACGCCTCGAACCGGGCCGATCGGTCTTCTTTATATCACGATAGACTATACTTTTTTATATTGCAGAGGCGATGAGCCGGTTTTCTTCCTGAAAAAGGTGGAGAACTGGCTCACCGTTTCAAAACCGAGGCGGTATGCCACATCGGTAACCGTAAGAGCCGTGGTGTCGAGCAGTTCCTTGGCCTTGAGCACACGCATGTCGGCCTGATACTGGGCCGGCGACACGCCCACATATTGCTTGAACATCTTGCGGAACCACGAGTACCCCACACCGAGGGCATCGGCTATGCTCTGAGGCGACTGCCTGAAACCGTCCTCGCGCTTCATCATGGCGCGGGCCTCGTTGATCTTGTTTACGGCAAATGAGTTGGTAAACGACTCGTTGCGCTGCCGGAAACTTACCATGCCAAGCAGATACTGCACTATACCCGATATAATCTGCTGATAGCCGCTCTGTTCCTCCGAGGCATAGCGCGCCATATCCTCGTAGAGACTGATGATTGCCGGGCTGAATCCGATGCTGAACACCGGACAGCGCGGCGTGAAAAAACCGGCACCGACCAGACGGTCGACACTCTCGCCGCGGAAGCCCACCCAGTATTCGAACCAGCCATAGTCGCTGTCGGGCTCGTAGGTGTGCCATTCGCCGGGGAAAAGGAGTATCATATCGCCGGCCTTCACCTGGCGTCGACGGCATGAGGCTGACCGGAATGTACCCCGTCCTTCAGAAATATAGATAAGCTGATACTCCGACAGAACACGGCCCCGCTCCGGGTCGAACACATGCGAACCCGGATGCTGCGACAGCGGATAGGAGCTGCGCCGCGGTATAGGCTGGTAGCCTATGGTTGTCACCACAGTCCCCCACGCCTCGTCGGCCGGACCGATACTGAAATATTTTATATTGCGGCTTCCGTTCATCTCTCCGCCTTTCCGCCTGCGGAATCTTCCGGCACCTTAAATACTATCGGAGTCCAATAATAGCAAGCCACATTACGTCCGGCTACCCGGGCCGGCCTGACTCTTGGAATTCCACGTACTATATCAAGAGCCTCAGCCTCGAGCACAGGGTGGCATCCCCGCGAAATTTTCGGAGAGGTAATATATCCGGCAGAGTCAATAATCATCTCGACAACGACACGACCCTCTATGCTGTCGGCAAGGGCGGCCTCGGGGTAACGCTGATGCTTCTTTATATATCTCTCGATAGATTCCCATCCCGGTTTTACCTCCACTGTCGACATATTCCATATTTTATCTTCAGGCGCCGTGGTGTCGACAATCTCGCCCACTACTACTTTGTTAAGTTCGGAATTATCGGAAATAACTTCCGATGTTACAGCGGCCTCTGCCTCCGGCTCACCGGCAATATCCACATCGCCGACCACAAGTAAATCCGTGACATCCACCGGTATAGTCTCCGGAACAGAATCGACCGTACTCACAATGGTATCCGCGCAGGCGGCAGTGTCCGGCACGACGGTATCGACGGCGGCCTCAACCTCTGTTTTTGCCTCAACTGGATTAGCTCCACCGCCACCGCCTGAACATGCCGACAGAGCAGTGATACCGGCAAGGATCACAGCCTTGCCGGCAATACGGCGCAAGGCGAGCTGCTGCTCGAGATAGCGGACCTCGGCCTCGCACCGGGGGCAGGTGCCCTTGCACTCGCCTTTATAGCGGCATTCCGATGTCACATATTCAATATCGTTAGCCTCGGCTATACGGCGCCGGATTTCTTTCAAAATGCGGCAAGTCTGTTTTCCTCGTGTCATGGCAACATATGATTGGAAGGTACGTATTCCCCGGCAAATATAGCATAAAAAACCTAAAATGTGGTGCAGACCGTCGGTCAGATTACTAAAAAGGTTGTATCTTTGTTGTTATGAAGAACCAGTGCGAACTCCCTCACTACTGCCGCGATATTTCGCAACGTGTGCGCCGCGACGCCCGCGCCGCCGGAATCGATCTGTTCCGGGGTCCCGTCATCGTGGCTCTGAGCGGAGGAGCCGACTCGGTGGCCCTTCTGGCAATCCTGCACGACATGGGCTGCGACTGCCGGGCGGCGCACTGCAATTTCCATCTGCGGGGCGAGGAATCGATGCGCGACATGCGCCATGTGCAGACACTCTGCGCCGACATGGGCGTCGACCTCTATATCCGCGATTTCGACGTGCCGGCACATATGGAGTCTACGGGCGAATCGGTCGAAATGGCGTGCCGCACGCTGCGCTACCGCTGGTTCGACGAGCTCCTCGACCGCGAACGCGCCGCCTGTATCGCCGTCGGCCACCATCGCGAGGACCGCGCCGAGACATTCATGCTCAACCTCATGCGCGGCGCCGGTCTCGAAGGCCTCACGAGCATGCGCATGGCCGAAGGCTATGTCGTACGCCCGCTGCTGTCACTCTCGCGCGCCGAGATAGAGCGTTATCTGGCCGAACGAGACCTCACCTTCGTCAACGACAGCACCAACGCCGAAAACGCCTACCGCCGCAACAATCTCCGCAACCGCGTCTTCCCCCTCCTGGCCGAGATTTTCGGCGACAGCGCTTCCGACTCGGTGGTGCGCACCGTCGAGAACCTCGAGCGCGCCCGCTCGGTCTACCGCGAGGCCGTGAAATCCAAAACAGCCCGCTACTACGATGGCGCCGGCTCCATCGACCTTGCCGCACTGGCTGCCGCCGAAAAGGAGCCGGCGCTGATACTTTTCGAAATGCTCCGCGACCGGCAGTTCAACTTCAGCCAGGCCGAGGACATGATACGGCAGCACGACCGTTCGGGCCTTGAATTCCGCTCGGCCGACGGCAACACCGTAGCCGAACTGGCCCACGGAAAAATAACTCTCACCGACGCCGCCCGCGTGGCCCTTGCAGAAGGCGTCTATCCGGTCGACATACGGCACGACATAAGCGTGCCGGTGAGCATACGAGTGTCGGAGCATCCGGTGGCGGCCTTTTCGGCTCCGGCCGGCGGGGGCGCCATGCATGCGTTCTTCGACGCCGACATAGCCCTGGCCCCGCACACCTGGGAAATGCGCCACTACCGCCGCGGCGACCGCATGACACCCTTCGGAGCGCGCCGCTCCAAACTGGTGAGCGATCTTTTCGCCAACGCCCGCTACAGCGCCGCCGACAAGCGCGCCGCATGGTTCCTGCTGTGCGACGGCGAGATAGTATGGGCACCGGGCCTCAAGAACTCGTCGTTCGCCGCCGTAGGGCCCGAAAGCAGGCGCTACATCCATCTCGAATATATCATACTACCATAATCCTACAATGAAAAAAGCAAGCATCATTTCGTCCGCTATCATCGCCGCTGTGGCCGCGCAGGCCCAGAACGGCACCATAGTGGAAACAAACGCATACCGCTGGCACGGCGACACCATATCGCAGGACCGCTACATGGCCACCGCGCCCGGGCCATTCGAAATAGTGTCGACCTACGAGGCACAGCCGGGCTACAACTTCCCCATACAGAAAACATGGAAGCTTAAAAACGACATATCGTCGTACCCGCAGCTCAGCACCCCCAACACCCTTCATCAGGCCATCTACAACATGGGCCTCGACGAGATGGTGAACGCCGTCGAACCCGACACCACCCTGCGCACCGGCAAGGAATGGAGCGGCGTATGGACCCGCGATGTCAGCTACTCCATCCTCCTGTCCATGGCCTATCTTCAGCCCGAAGCATCGAAGATATCGCTGATGAAAAAGGTGAATCCGCAGGGTCTGATAATACAGGACACCGGCAGCGGCGGCGCATGGCCCGTCAGCTCCGACCGCATGATATGGGCTCTGGCAGCCTATGAGGTCTACAAGGTCACCGGCGACCGCAAATGGCTCGAATATATCTATCCGATAATCAAGAAATCGGTTGAGGCCGACGCTCTCACCGTGGCGTCGCCCACCGGGCTGGTCAAGGGCGAGACATCGTTTATCGACTGGCGCGAACAGAGCTATCCGCGCTGGATGCAGACCGCCGACATCTACCAGTCGGAAGCACTCAATACATCTATCGTGCACGCGCAGGCGCTCCGCGTACTGGCCGAAATAGCCTCCGAACTCGGCAAAAACAGCGAGGCCGAAGACTTCGCCGCCCGCGCCGACGCCATCGCCAAGGCCGTCAACGAGCAGTTGTGGCTCGACGACAAGGGCTACTACGCCATGTACAACTACGGCCGCACCGCGCCCATCCTCAATCCGCGCGCCGAGACTCTGGGCGAGTCGCTGGCCATTCTCTACGACGTGGCCTCGCCCGAGCGCGCCGCTTCCATCACCGAGAACAACCCCGTGACACCTTTCGGCGCCGCAATCTTCTTCCCGCAGATAGCCGATATTCCGCCCTATCACAACAATGCACTGTGGCCCTGGGTCGGCGCATACTGGGCCATGGCAAACGCCAAGGCCGGCAACGACCGCGGCACCCTCGAGGCCATAGGTGCGGTTTTCCGTCCGGCGGCGCTTTTCGCCACCAATAAAGAGAACTTCGTGCTCGACAACGGCGACATCGCCACACAGCTCAACTCCTCGAACATGCTGTGGTGCCTGGCCGGAAATATTGCCATAACACACAAGATACTCTTCGGCATACACTTCGAGAAAGACGGCCTCGCATTCGCTCCCTTCGTGCCCAAGGCGCTTGCCGCCGAGCGCACCCTCACAGGTTTCCGCTACCGCAACGCCACCCTCGACATCACCGTGCGCGGCTACGGCAGCGAAATCAAGTCGTTCACCCTCAACGGCAAGGAGCACAAGCCCTTCATTCCCGCAAACATCAGGGGCAACAACAAGATAGTGATAACCATGGCCGACAACGAGCCCGCGCCCATGAAGGTGAACCACACACGCAATGTCAAGGCGCCGCTCACGCCCATCGCATGGTTCGAAGGCAATACCCTGGCATGGAATCCCATAGAGTACATTGCCAAGTATATAGTGCTTCGCGACGGCAAACCCGTGGCCGAAACCCGCACCACCACTTTCGACGCAAGCGTGCCGGGCGAATACCAGATCATCGGCGTATCGGGCGACGGCGTGCAGTCGTTCGCATCGGAGCCGCGCTCCAACCGCGCCCGCACAATCGCCCCCATGCCCGGCGAAGTTGCCGAAGCCGTATCGGCCGAAATAAGCTACCGCCCCGGGAAAGCCATCAGCGGCTTCCACGGCGCCGGTTTCCGCGAGCTCGACCGCAGCAGCGCTCCCCTCAACATACCCGTAGAAGTTCCCGCCGACGGCACATATGCCATCTATCTGCGCTATGCCAACGGCAACGGACCCGTCAACACCGAGAACAAATGCGCCATCCGCACCCTCAGCATCGACGGCAACCGGGCCGGTGTGGTGGTGATGCCCCAGCGCGGCGTGGCCAACTGGGACGACTGGGGCTTATCCAACGCTCTCACAGTGCCTCTTACGGCCGGTAAGCACACAGTCACCATCGACTTCCGTCCCGAGAACAACAACATGAACATCAATACCAACCACGCGCTCGTCGACGAGATAGTGCTCGAGAAGCTCTGAACCATCGGGACTGCGCGCTTGTTCCAATATCATGACCGACAAAGATATAGCAATCACACTCGTCGACATAGGCGAGGTCGGGGGCGCCACCGCCATCAATCGTCGCGCCCTGAGGCGTCTCACGCGCGAGACCATCAGCGTGGACATGAACGTGAAAGTGGTGCCCGACACCGCGCACTCACGCCTGAGCGTGCTCGTGTCGTGCTCCTACCGCGCCGTAATAGGCCTCATCCGCGAGCGTCTGCTTGTGTGCACCGCTTTCGCCACCTTCGAGGTCGAAGACCTTGCCTCTCAGATCGAAGAGAACGGCGAGGACGGATTGCTGCCGGCGGCGCTTATGACAAACATGCTCGGCATAGCTGTCGGCGCCCTCCGCGGCATAGTGTCGGTCAGGACCGCCGACACACCGCTGCACCGCCGCCCGCTCCCCATCATCGATCTCAATGTGCTCATGCACCGGCTCAGCGCCACACACTGAGCCGGCCGCGGCGCCGCTGACTGCCATGGCATTACCGCCGCCGGTGCCGCACCATGCGCGCCGGCGCCCGCTCACATCGCAAATAAATCGGGTTAAAGTGTCTTTTTTCTTGAAATAATTTGTATATTTGCGCTATCGGCGCCAGACGCCGGGCTTACAATACCTAAAAAGACTCATAAATATGGCAAAAGTTTATGGAGCGGTGACCATCGATGACCAGCGGTGCAAAGGATGCGATCTTTGCGTGGTCGCATGTCCGACCGACGTCCTCCTTCTGCAGCCTAAAGAGGTCAACGACCGGGGCTATCACTATGCCTTCGCCGCCAATCCCGAGGCCTGCATCGGCTGTGCCGCATGTGCCACAGTCTGTCCCGATGCTTGCATCGAAGTATACCGTGTAGTGGACCGCGGCGATAAATAACCTTGAAAACACAAAATCTATAATGGAAGAAGAAGTAAGACTGATGAAGGGCAACGAAGCCATCGCCCATGCCGCCATCCGCTACGGCGCCGACGGATACTTCGGATACCCTATCACCCCTCAGTCGGAAGTGCTCGAAACACTGGCCGAGCTGCGCCCCTGGGAAAGCACCGGCATGGTAGTGCTGCAGGCTGAGAGCGAGGTTGCGGCCATCAACATGGTATATGGCGGTGCAGCCACCGGCAAAGCCGTCATGACATCGTCATCGTCGCCTGGCGTCAGCCTCAAGCAGGAAGGCATCTCCTACCTGGCGGCCTCCGAGCTTCCGGCTCTGATAGTCAATGTGATGCGCGGCGGCCCCGGTCTGGGCACCATACAGCCCTCGCAGGCCGACTATTTCCAGGCCACCAAAGGCGGCGGCCACGGCGACTATCACCTGATAGTACTTTCGCCGGCCACCGTGCAGGAAATGACCGACTTCGTGGCCCTCGGTTTCGACCTGGCCTTCAAATACCGCACTCCCGCCATGATACTCGCCGACGGCATCGTGGGCCAGATGATGGAGAAGGTAGTGCTGCCGCCCCAGCGTCCGCGCCGCACCGAAGAAGAAGTGCGCCGCCAGTGCCCCTGGGCCGCCTGCGGCAAAGGCGACCGCGACCACCGCAACGTGGTGACATCGCTCGAGCTCGACAGCGCCAAGATGGAAGTCAACAACCAGCGCTTCCAGGAAACATACCGCCGCATCGAGGAAAACGAGGTGCGCTACCAGGAATACTTCACCGACGACGCCGAGTACCTTATCGTGGCCTTCGGCTCGGTAGCCCGAATCTGCCTCAAGGCCATCGAGGACGCCCGCGCCCGCGGCATAAAGGTGGGTCTTATCCGTCCTATCACCCTGTGGCCCTTCCCCAAGGCGCCCATAGCACGCCTCACCGATAAAGTGAAGGGCATACTCACCGTCGAGCTCAACGCCGGCCAGATGATAGAGGATGTGCGCCTCGCCGCCGAATGCCGCGTGCCCGTGCACCACTTCGGCCGCATGGGCGGCATGATACCCAACCCGACAGAGATTCTCGAAGCACTCGTATCCAAGTTGAGCATAGAACAATGACACGCGAAGAAATAATCCGTCCCGAAAACAAGGTCTATGCCCGCCCCGAGCTTCTGACCGACAACGTGACCCACTACTGCCCGGGATGCAGCCATGGCGTGGTTCACAAAATAATCGCCGAACTGCTCGACGAAATGGGCGTCGCCGACAAAGCCATCGGCATAGCGCCGGTAGGCTGCGCCGTTTTCGCCTACAACTACATCGACATAGACTGGATCGAGGCTGCCCACGGCCGTGCGCCCGCTCTTGCTACCGCCGCCAACCGCCTCAACCCCGACAAACTGGTATTCACCTACCAGGGCGACGGCGACCTTGCCGCCATAGGCACCGCCGAGACCATACACGCCTGCAACCGAGGCGAAAACATAGCCATAATCTTCATCAACAACGCCATCTACGGCATGACCGGCGGACAGATGGCACCCACCACCCTGCTGGGCATGAAGACGGCCACCACACCGTACGGCCGCACCGCCGAACTCAACGGCTACCCTCTGGCCATCACCGACCTGCTGGCGCGCCTCGACGGCACATGCCTGGTGACACGCCAGGCCGTGCATACCGCCGCAGCCGTGCGCAAGGCTAAGGCCGCAATCAAGAAAGCGTTCCAGAACACTATCGAAAAGAAAGGCACTTCGGTGGTCGAGATTGTGTCGACATGCAATTCCGGCTGGAAAATGACTCCCGCGCAAAGCAACGAATGGATGGCTCAGCACATGTTCGAAAAATACCCTCTGGGCGACCTTAAAAACGTGTAAGAGATGAAAGAAGAAATACTGATAGCCGGCTTCGGCGGACAAGGCGTGCTCTCGATGGGCAAAATTCTTGCCTACGCAGGCCTTATGGACAATCTCGAAGTCACCTGGATGCCCTCGTACGGCCCCGAACAGCGCGGCGGTACGGCAAACGTCACCGTCATACTCAGCGACACTGCCATCAGCTCGCCGGTGCTCGACACCTACGACACTGTCGTGGCCCTCAACCAGCAGAGTCTCGATAAGTTCGAAAGCAAGGTGAAAGCGGGCGGCACACTCATCTACGACCCATCGGGCATACACCATCTGCCCACGCGCACCGACATTGCCGTAGTGCCAGTCGACGCCATGCAGGCATCGATAGAGCTCAAGAACTCCAAAACCTATAACATGATACTGCTCGGCGCCCTGCTGAAACTGCGTCCGATAGTCGAAATCGACGCCGTTCTCCGCGGCCTCAAGAAAACACTCCCCGAGCGACACCACCACCTCCTGCCCCTCAACGAACAGGCCCTCCTCAAAGGCATGTCGCTGATCTGAAAAGGCTGTACGACCGAATATCATCGGGAAGCAGTTCCGATACAAGGGATTGCTTCCCATCTTTTTTCATTCCCTCATTTCTGAAACACAAATTTGCGAGTCAAACAATGAAGCTTCTGAGATCTCTGATGCAGGCCGTGATGCTGCTTCTTCTGAGTGAAAGCGTTTTTGCCGATGTGACACTTACTTCGAAAAGTAACGGACCCGACATTTTTACCATTGTCGGCAAAGGTGCTCCGGCAACTGTCTATTACGACCCGGGCGACTTTGAAGTTGTGAAAACCACGGCTGAACTTTTTGCAGGCGATGTTAAAGCCGTAAGCGGAAAGGAAATCCCGGTATCGGATATCTCAGGCACCCCGACAGGCAATATCATTATTGTCGGCACAGCCGGCAACAACGCCCGGCTGGCGGAACTCGAGAGAAAAGGAAAGATCGATCTCAGACCGGTAAAAGCCGGCTGGGAAAAATATATGATAACTTTGGTGGACAAACCATATCCCGGAGTGGGCAAAGCTCTGATAGTGGCAGGCAGCGACCGGCGCGGAACAGCCTACGGTCTTCTCGGCATATCCAGAACAATAGGTGTTTCACCATGGTACTGGTGGCTTGATGCGCCTGTCAGGCATGCCGATAATATATATATCAAAGTAGAACCGTTCGTTTCCGAAGAACCGAGTGTAAAATACCGCGGTATTTTCATCAATGATGAAGACTGGGGGCTTTATCGCTGGGCGAAGGAAAATTTCGATAAGGAATTCGGCAATATAGGTCCGCGTACATACGAAAAAGTATGCGAACTGCTGCTCAGACTTCAGGCAAATTACCTGTGCCCGGCCATGCACGATGCTACCACCGCATTCCATACCGTGCCCGAAAACCGTGCCATAGCCGACCGATACGCCATCGTCATGGGCTCGTCGCACTGCGAGCCTCTTCTGTTCAACACAGCCAGCGAATGGCATCGCGACCGATATGGCGAATGGGATTATATCGGCAATCGCACCGGTGTGGACAGTGTGCTGAATGCCAGAGCAGCCGAAATCGCACCATATGAGAATGTATATACTCTTGCATTGCGCGGTCTGCACGACAGAAGTATGAACGCAAGCAACGACATGACCGAACGCAAGGACATGCTGCAGCAGGCGCTCTTGTCGCAACGCCGCATGATTGCCAGGCACACCGGAAAGGCGCCGGAAGAGATACCGCAGGCATTCACGCCTTACAAAGAGGTGCTCGACGTTTACGACAAAGGCCTTGACCTCCCCGACGACGTGACCATAATATGGCCCGACGACAATTACGGATATATGAAACGTCTGAGCAGTCCCGCCGAACAGAAACGGGCCGGGCGCTCGGGAGTGTACTATCATGCATCATATCTGGGAAAACCACACGACCATCTGTGGATGCACACAGCCTCTCCTACAGTAATGTACGAGGAACTGAGAAAAGCCTACGACATGACAGCCGACCGCATATGGCTTCTTAACGCCGGCGATATAAAATCGTGTGAGTTCGCAGTAGATTTCTTCCTTGCGATGGCCTTTGATATCGAAAGTTTCAATTTCGACAGAGCGGCCCGCTACCGTACCGAGTGGCTGTGCGGAATGCTGGGCGACAGATTTGCCCGTGAGTATGCCGATATGAGCGATTCGTTTTACCGGCTGGCCTTCACACGGCGTCCAGAATTCATGGGATGGGGATATCTGTGGTCTACCGACAAACATTGGCGCGAACGCAACACCGATACCGATTTTTCGCTGACGAACTACCGAGAGGCCGACCGCCGTATAGAGGAATATCGCCGTATCGGACATATGGCCGACAGTATCCTCGGGTCTATGAGCGACGAAAAAGAAAGAGCGTGCTTCTATCAGGCCATGTATTATCCTGTGAAAGGCTGCGAGCTACTGAACCGTATGGTACTCGACGGACAGCGCAACCGCCTGTATGCGGAAAGCGGCCGCCCTTCGGCAAAAAGATATGCGCAGTCCGCCAAGAATTGCTACGACAGTCTCCGACATATAACAGACGGATACAACTCTCTTCTCGACGGGAAATGGGATCATGTCATGACCATGGAACAAGGCTTTGCATCGGCTTATTTCGAATTGCCGGAATTGCGTGAGGCCAAGGATTCTCCCGAAGATCAAATCGGAGTCTCGGCAGAACAGGAAGACTGGATCAAAGGGCGAAACGCATACCACATCCTTCCCGCATTCAATTACTACCTGCCGGGAACTTACTATGTAGATGTATTCAACCGCAGAGATACGCCGATAAAATGGGAGGCCACAGTGTCCGACAGCTGGATCAACATCAGCAAAAGCAGCGGTAATTCGACAGATGAACGCGTGGAGGTATCCGTGGACTGGAGCCGACTTCCGGACACGGAGAATGCCGCCGGATACATCGATTTCAGCGCCGGTGAGGCCGGTTCGCAAAGAGTGCTTGTGTCGGCATTCCGTCCTGTCGTTCACGATAATGACATAACAGAGTCCATGTATATGGAAAACAACGGATATATTGCCATCGAAGCAGCCGGTTTCCACCGGAAGACAGAAAACAGCGATATAACAATGACTGTGGCCCCATATCTCGGTTGCGAGAACTATGGTGTGCAATTAGGCAATCCCGCCGCACCCCAACAGAGGACCATGGGCGAGAATACTCCACGGCTGGAATATGATTTCTATACTTTCTCGCAGGGGTCAGTCGATGTCTATACATACGTACTGCCGGTTTTCACCCTCAATAACGACAGAGGATATGCAGGCCACGAACAGACCAACTCCGAGACCAAATATGGTGTATGTATCGATGACGGGCCCGTCATGAATCCTTCGACATCATCGGTCGAATATGCTCAGATATGGTACGAAAGCGCGCTCAAAAACAGCCGAATCAATAAAACCACACTAAATATAGACAAACCCGGCAAACATACCGTAAAGATTATCTGTGGCGACGCCGGAACTGTCATACAGAAAATTGTACTTGATTTCGGCGGCATGAAACGTTCCTATATGGGTCCGCAGCCAACCAAAATAAAGTAATGTCAACCAATCCTTCGTAGCCCTGTCAGAAATTCATGCCGACACCGAATACCATCTGATTGCGCAGATCGAGATTAGTCAGATAATGACTTATTCCTATATCGAACGATACTTTGGCATAGATCCGCTCGTTAAGAAAGTTATATCGGGCATAGAATCGCCAATACGACCGGAACCGCTTGGTAATATTTTTCTCTGTCTTAGAAAAACCGTCGCAGTAACTTTTATTCTTCTGATACAGATATGACCCGAAAACAGGTCCGGTACCAACATCAATAGATGAATGGGGAAAGTTCAATTTCATCCCTACTGGCAGACAAACATCCAATTCTAACTGATCCATATTCCCATGAATATCATTGGGCTTCGGTTCTTTGTCACCCCAGGGATTCCAACCGCCGACTGTCACCGTTTCGAACTCATGGTGACGGCTATACCCTACTGAAAGAGAAGGATTAAATTGAAACATCCGGTATATCGGAAGTCTGTAAGACACTTCAAGCCCAACACCCCAGTATCTGTTATAACTCTCAAGATGGTTATAGTGGAGTCCCGGTATATGATTCCATAATATTGCAGGTCCAACAGACCCTACTGGTGACGTATAGTTTATGCCTGCCGAAAACTTACGGCAAGGAAGCCCGGCGACTACAGGCAAAGCGAGCATCCACAATACGATACAAATTAACAATTTCTTCATTTCTCAAGTGTTATTGATAAAATACTCTCGACCGACAAAGTAAATTTTCCAGGTACTGCCGGTATTTTATAGAAACCATCATCCTCACCATAACCACCCCATTTCATCCAAAAAGACGAATCATTATAAAATGTCTGCCGGCTTGCCTCATATATAGAAGCTTTGGCATATGGTGAAGCTACATAATATAATATATAACTTTGCGTATGATTACTATATTTGTAACCTGTCACTAACCAAGTATGATTTTTATCATTTGTTTTATCATATCCAGTATACATTAGCGGATTGCCTAATGTCCTCAAATGATTTAGAGGATTAGAAACCTTTAACGATTTATATCCAAATGATTTAATTGCGGGGACAATTGAATCCAAATGTGTACTTCCATTCTTAGTACCTGTGCGTTGAGCTATATCCCATATTAACTGCGAATTATACCAGTCAGAATAATCTAATGACATTACTTCCCAACGATAATTCTCCGGATATTTATAATAATACATCAGTTGTCCCATGGCTACAGGAAAGCAACCAGCCTCTTCGATATGACCATTTTCATCAATTGGATAAAACCTATTAAACCCAAGTTCTTGCCCCCACTTCGTCGGCAAGACATCCGGCAGAGTCTCACTAACTATATCATCCACAACAACAAGAAAACATAACTGTTGCCATTCTTCTTCAAATGCCGGGCATACATTATATTTTGCATATTCCCAAACTTCATTGCAAAATGCCTCGTCGGTAGAAAACATTTCTCCTCCGAAATAAATCTGACTGAAGCCTTTTCGTCCGGCTTCGTTTATCGCCTCATCATACTTTTCCAAACATAGCTGATATTGCATATCCCGCTCAGGATCATCGCTCATGGCTTGTGTTCCATTTGACCGGACATAAGCCTGAGGCCTTTGGCCCAATAAAACCTCCCAGTGATTAAGCACATCAAAAACAGAATCAAAAGGCAGGCTCTCTCTATGCGTCTTCAGTTTTACCACACTCTCAAGCCACGAAGACAGAGCAGGATTATCAACGTCAGCGTTGAAGGATCCACTCGGAGAATGCGCTAATACAGGATTCAGAGTTTTCGAAGCGCTCAACAACATAAAACCGCCGTCTGAATAATTAACGGCATAAGCAGCTATTGTATCGCCAATATGAATCGGTTTTATTTCGAAATCGGTCCGGGAACTTCTTGATTTCGATTTAAGCGGTGAGTCAAACCTACTCCCCTCCAGAAGCGTCTGCACTTCTGAAAGAGAGACGGCAATATCTTCACTTTTTGACAGCTCATCAAAGTTTCCTGATATCACAATATCGGAAGGTGCATCAGATTCCACAGAAAGCAGATCTGCTTCGTCTACCGACGTGCATGCGGCGCACGCCAGTGACAACAATACTAACAGTTTGTTTTTCATGAGATTTATGGCTTTGCAGCAAAGATACACCTTAAATTTAATGTTTTTGCAATAAATTAACAAACTTAACAATCGTTAATACAATTACTTTTTGCCAACAACAAAACCGCGGCATGGGAGAGTGACCCATGTCGCGGTTTTGGTCTTTATGTGGTTAGTTCTTAGAGTTTTACTCTTAGTTCTGGGGCTGGGGAGCGGGGCGGTTGCAACGGTTTCTGTCGCATTTTTGCCCACGGTCGCATTTGCGGTCGTTCTTTGCCAGTCTGCCGTTATCTTTGGCAGCCTTTTTGCCGTGGCGAGCGTTTACGAAGTTATTTTCGAGGAACTGCACATACTGCTCGGGGGTGAGGATGGCCTTGATCTTGGCAAGCTCTTCGGTGCGGGCAGTCTTGGCAGCCTCTTTGTTGGCATCCTTGCGCTGCTGAGCCTGCGACTTGCGGGCTTCAGCCTTGGCCTTGCGGGCCTCCTGGCATTCTTTCTTCAGAGCGTCGAGCCTGGTCTGCTGATCGGCGGTGAGGTTGAGGCCTTCGAAGGGGTTGAGGGCTTCGGCACCACGCTTGGCGCCACGTTTGTCGGCTTTGAGTTCTTTCTTGCCGTTGTCGTTGCCCGAAGTCTGGGCGAAGGCTGCGGGGGTTGCTACGATGGCGCAAAGGCCGAGAATTGCTACAATGATTTTCTTGTTCATAAGATAATATGTTTTAGATTGTAAATAGATTGTTTCTGTCGCTTTTCGATATATCAGACAGAGTAGACAGCTCAAGGTTTAAAGACAATCTGTGTTTTAACTTTAATTTACTAAACGCAGAAGCGCCACCGGAACTCTGTGCAGGAGCATCCGATGGCGCCATTCGCTTTTGATTTCGCAAGTTTTCAACTTGCTCAAAGTGAAAAGTGAAGGGTGAAAGGTGAAGATAACAGTTAAAGTCCGAACGGGGTATTCTCTTCACTCAGGCGAAGCCTGACATTCACTTTTCACTTTATTCACCTCTACTTTAGCTCTATAATCTTGTATTTCTGTGAGCCGAGGCCGAGCTGCTCGGCGTAGTCGAGCAGATGAGTAGCATGGCGCGATTCCATGCGCTCGATAAGGTCGGCTTTGCCGGGATCGTCGGAGTTCACTACCATATCCACGCATGCGCGGTCGAGAGCCACGGGGTCGAGCGAGGCAAGGATACCGAGATCGGCCATTTTGGGAGCGGCAGGGTCACCGTCGCAGTCGCAGTCGACCGACAGATTGTTGGCAACATTGATAAACAGGATCTTGTCGCCGGCGTGAGTGAACACCGCCTTGCAGGCCTCGCCCATCGATTCGAGGAAGTCGTCCTGAGGTGCGATATTGTTCCATATCGAGTCGACATCGTTGGTCTTGCCGGCGGTATGGATATATGTTTTACCGGCCGACGAGGCGATGCCGATGGCCACATTTTTGAGTGCGCCGCCGAAGCCGCCCATTGCATGGCCCTTGAAGTGCGAGAGAACCACTGTAAAGTCGTAGTCGGGATAATGCTTGCCCACGATATCGTACTCGAGGTGCTTGCCGCCCTCGAGCGGCAGGATTGTGTCGCCGTCGGCATCCATTATGTCGACGGTTGCGATGGCTGTATAGCCGTGCTCCTCGGCAGCCTTGCGGTGGGCCTCGGTGGTGTTGCGGTTGCCGGCGTATGCGGTATTGCATTCCACGATAGTGGCGCCGAGTTCGTCGATAAGAGGCTTGATGAGAGCCGGATCGAGCTGGTGCGACTTGTTCGACTCGCCGGTCGACATCTTCACGGCCACCTTGCCTTCGGCGGTACGACCGAGAGCCTTGTAGATTTTAACGAGATTTTCGGGCGTAATATCCCTGATGTAGTATACGGTCGAGACCTCGGTGGTGTCGGCGGCTGTATCGGCGGCCTGAGCGGCCTCTGTCTTGGCGCCGCAGCTGCTCAGCAGCAGGCCGGCGGCCATGAAAGCGAAAATTTGCTTTTTCATATATTATACGTTAGAGAGTTGGTTTTCAAAATCCTACGCAGACACCGCCCATGGCCGTGAAGCCCGGCATCGGATAGCCGCGGTTGATGGTGTAGCGGGCGTCGGTGATGTTTTCGAGACGTGTAAAAATCTCGGCATGGCGCCACACCCTGTAGGTGGCCTTGAGATTGACCAGCGCATAGTTCTGGCGGTGCATGCCGTCGGTCACATACAGGCCGCCCACACCCTGCAGCTCGGCGCAGAGATTGAGACGCGGAAGTGCCTGCCAGTCGGCACCGAGCCAGTATTGGTTGACGGGTGCTCCGGTGAGATTGCTCAGCGATGTATGCAGATAGCTGTAAGTGGCCCTCAGGCTCAGACGCTGTATCGGGCGGCTTGCCACACTCACCTCTATACCTTTGTTGATGAATGCGCCGGTGTTCACATTTTTCATGTCGACGGTCTGTATCATGTCGGAGCCGCGGCTGTAGTAGGCCGTCAGTTCCACCGACAGCAGATGGCTGAAACGCTTTTCGACAGCCACCTCATAGTTCCACATGCGCTCGGGATGCAGGTCGGGATTGGCCATGCGGTAGAGATATAGCTCGCGGAACGACGGATTGCGGTAGCCCATGGCCGCCGATGCCTTGACGGTGATATCGCCCGGAGTATTGACGGCCACACCGGCCTGAGGCACCCATCGGGTACCGAACATATCGCTGTTGGCCATGCGCAGGCCGGCGCTCACAGTGAGCACACGGTCGAAGAAAGCCTGGGCGGCAGTGACATATGGCGAATACTCCGTCACATACTTGCGGCTGATGGTGCCCATGGCGCCCGGCGTGTGGGCTGTGCCTCCGCTCATGGGTATCTTGCCGGAATAGCGGCTGAAATCGAAACCGGCGGTAATGACGGCTCCTTTCCATGGCGCGAAATTCTGATATGCCATCACTCCGAAGCGGTCGTCGACGCTGTGGAAGTGACGCGGATCGTCGACATAGTGGTTACCGTAGCTGTAGTACACGCGCACGGTGCCTCCGGTATTGGCATAGGAGTTGGTCACAGCTGCCGAAGCCTCGCCGCGGAGCACATTCTGAGTGTATACGGCCGTCGAGGTCGGGTCGGAAAGCGTGGGATATATGGGGTCGTCGGCGTTGAATTTCATCACAGTATAGTCGGCCTGGGCCTTCCAGCGGTCGCTGAAGTCGTAGGCCACCTTGGCGTAGCCGCCGCCCTGACGGAAATCGAAACCGTCGACATTGCCGTCGGTACGGTCGTACGACAGCGACACCAGCGACGAAAGGCGCCCGTAGCGGGCCGTACCGGTGAGGCTGGTCTGCCAGGTGTTGTACGAGCCGTACTGCGTGGTGAGATCGGCATGCACGCCGTCGGCATGTGCTCCGCGCGTTATCACATTGATGGTGCCGGCCATGGCGTTGGAGCCGTAGAGCACCGATGCCGGACCGCGGAGCACCTCTACCCTCTCCACATATTCCTTGCTGTAGAAATCGCCGATATGATGCGAGTAGATGCCTGCAAACTGCGGCTGACCGTCCATCATCATAAGCACGGCGCTGGCACGGTCGCCGCCCACACCACGCATCTTGATATGCCCGGCGCCGTTTCCGGCCACACCGTAGCCGAAGATACCGCGCTCGGTCACAAAAAGGCTCGGCACACGGCCTTTGAGAGCAGTGAGCAACTGCGGGCTGCCCGACGACTCGAGCTCGGCGCGGTCGACAACAGTAACAGTGTAGGGCAACAGACGGGCCTCCACAGCCTTGTTGGAGCCTGTGACCACAATCTCTTCAAGGGCCTGCACGCTGTCGTTATCGGATTTCTGCGCCATTGCGGCTGCCGGAAGGAGCGCCGCGGCCATAAGTACATAGGGTGTAATCGCTTTTTCCATATCGATTGCAAAGGTACGACAAAGGCGGTATATCAATTAACCATTTTTACGGATTGACATACCTTTTTTCCCGATAGGCCGCAAAAGCCCTCAGAAAGTGACACCTATCTTCACCGACGCGTAGCTGAGGCTCTTGAAATCGTGAGTCATTTCAGCGCCTTCCACAGCGCTCCGCTGGCGGAAGGTGTAGGCTATCACAAGATGCGAGCAGAATTTGGAGCTGCGGGCCAGGTTCACGCCCAGGCCGGTGGATCCGTAGAAGCCTGTCTGCTGAGGACCGTGCTCCATGTAGTTGAGCGACAGACCTGCCTTGAGGTCCCAGAACAGCAGCGAGGGCGTATTGCGGAAATTGGTCTTGAAATTGACAAAAAGAGGATACGAACGGCTCGAACTGCTGACAACAATGTCGGCTTCGGCACCTACACCGAGGAAGTTGATCCATCCGCGGCTCATGCCGAAGACGGCGCTGAAATCGACCGAACTCATATCGCTGCCCGAAAGGTCGATAGAGGCTCCGGCATCGGCGCCCCAGGCGAATTTTGTCTGCGGCCGGGCCGCACCGGCCATAAGCACGGAGCACAGAGCCACGAAGGCTAATACGATGTGTTTCATAGCGCGGTGCGTTTTACGAAAGTCATCGACGACCAGTTGTCCATCTCGTCGGCGGCCGTCTGAACGAAACCGGCTCCTTCGGCGGCGGCAGCCACCACCGGACGGTCGGCCACATAGAATCCGCTCACCACCAGCATGCCTCCGTCGCGGATGGCGGCGGCGTATGCGGCGATATCGGCGGTAATGACATTACGGTTGATATTTGCCAGGAAAATGTCGGCCTTGTACGGCACCGCGGCGAGCGCCGAAGCATCGCCGCCGACCACCGTCACGGCGTCGGGCGCAGCGAGGTTCAGGGCCACGTTGTCGCGGGCATTGGCTTCGGCGAACGGGTCGATTTCGATACCTGTCACAGGTGCGGCGCCAAGCATGGCGGCCAGAATGGCGAGTATGCCCGAGCCGGTGCCCATGTCGATTACGGTCTTTCCTCCGACGCCGGCGTTGAGAATGGCTCTCATCATCAGAGTGGTGGTGGCATGGTGCCCGGTGCCGAAAGCCATGCGCGGGTCGATGGTTATATCGTACTGCGCCTGCGGCACATCGGTGTGGAAGCTGCTGTGCACCGCCACTTTGCCTTCGACCAGTATGGGGCGGAAATAATTTTTCTCCCATTCGCTGTTCCAGTCGCGGCCTTCCACAAATTCGGCCTCGAAAGCAGCCTTGGCGAAAGGCTCCAGGCCGGCAAGGGCGTCGGCCACGGCATCGGCGTCGTAGAGGGGTGCCGGCACATAGGCGGTGAGACCTTCGCCGGGACGGTCGTCCCAGGGCACGAAACTCTCGAAACCGACCGGAGCAAGCAGATCGGCAGCCAGATCGCAGAAGTCGGCCGATGCCGGCGCGATGCTTATGTCGACCTTATAGTAATCGTTCATGGTGGGCTTGTTCATTGCGTTGTCGTATTTGTTTGGCAAAGGTAAGCTATTTTCGGAAATATTTACTAATTTTGCACACGTCAAAAAACGTACCAGTCCTTACACAAGCATGACCGGCGAGAAGCATAAACAGGAATCCGCGCTGCAGAAACTCAACGAGTATCTTGCACGGACCGGTCGTCGCAACTCCACCGAACGTCTCGAAATACTCGAAGCCGCCCGCTCGCTCGGCAGCGGTTTCACTGCCGAGGAGCTTATGGGCGCCGTGGCCTCGCGTGGCGTGCCGGTGTCGCGTGCCACGGTCTACAACGCTGTCAACCTTTTCGTCAGCGCCGGCGTGCTGGCCCGCTACTACGGCGAGTCGGGTGCGCGCTACGAGATGCTGCCGGCCAACCGCCATCATCTGGTGTGCCTGCATTGCGGCAAAATAAAGGCCGTGAAGGACCAGTCGTTTTCCGAAGTGCTCCGCGCGCGCCACTACTCGGCGTTCACGGCATCGTACTTCGAAATGACAGTGTACGGCGTGTGCTCGGCATGCGCCCGCAAAGCAAAAAAATCAAACATCAATCCCAGCATAAAAAAATGAAAGCCGATCTTCTTTTAGGCCTGCAGTGGGGCGATGAAGGCAAAGGCAAAATCGTCGATGTCCTCGCTCCCCGTTACGATGTAGTGGCACGTTTCCAGGGCGGACCCAACGCCGGCCACACCCTCGAATTCGACGGTCACAAACATGTGCTCCGCTCCATACCGTCGGGTGTCTTCGCCAAGGGCGCCATCACCAATGTGATAGGCAACGGCGTGGTGCTCGATCCGGTACTGTTCCGTGCCGAGGCCGAGCAGCTCGAAGCCGATGGCGTCGACCTCCACTCCATCCTCCGCATATCGAAAAAGGCACACCTGATAATGCCGACCCACCGTCTGCTCGACGCCGCCGGCGAGCGCGCCATGGGCAGCGGCAAGATAGGCACCACCGGCAAAGGCATCGGCCCGACATACACCGACAAAGTGTCGCGTCACGGCCTCCGCGTGGGCGATACCCTGCGCGATGACTTCCCGGCACGCTATCAGGCAGCCCGCGACGCACATCTGGCACGCCTGACAGGCATGGGCGCCGACATCGACACCGACAAGCTTGCAGCCGCCGAAAAAGAATGGCTCGACGCCATCGGGTATCTGCGCACATTCCCCCTCGACGACACCGAGCACTATGTGAACAAAAACCTCAACGCCGGCCGCAGTCTGCTCTGCGAGGGCGCCCAGGGCACCATGCTCGACGTCGACTTCGGCTCCTATCCCTTCGTCACATCGAGCAACACCGTGGCTGCCGGCGCCTGCACCGGTCTCGGCCTCGCTCCCGGCCGCATCGGCAAGGTATACGGTATCTTCAAGGCATACTGCACCCGCGTGGGCAGCGGCCCCTTCCCCACCGAGCTCTTCGACGAAACCGGCGCCACCATCCGCAACATAGGCCATGAATACGGCGCCGTGACAGGCCGCGAACGCCGCTGCGGATGGCTCGACCTGGTGGCACTCCGCTACGCAGTGATGATAAACGGCGCCACTCACCTGATAATGATGAAGAGCGACGTCCTCGACGGCTTCGACACCATCAAAGTGGCTACAGCCTACCGCATGCCCGACGGCACCGTGACCACCGACTTCCCATACTCCGTGGGCGACAACGCCGAGGGCGCCGGCATAGCCGAACCCGTATACGACGAGCTCCCCGGCTGGAAAACCGATCTCTCGAAAGCCCGCACCGAGGCAGAGCTCCCCGAAGCATTCCGCAACTATGTGGCATACATCGAAAAACAGGTCGGCGTACCTGTGGCAGTGATATCGGTAGGTCCCGACCGCGAGGAAACCATTATCCGGAATCTCTGATCAGAAACAAAAATATCAACTGTCGGGCGCGCGGCTTCCGAAAGTTGCGCGCCCAATTTATTTTAAGCCGTAATATCATGAAAAAAATACTCATCCTCATCGCAGCGCTGGCCATACTCGCCACCGACGCGTATTCGCGCGACTTCCGCTTCGGCGCCGAAGCCGGCTTCGACCTCTCCAAAGCATCCGACACCGAAGGGGGCACCTATCCGGCATGGCATTTCGCCCTGACAGGCGAGTACGACTTCACATCGGCCTCGAAAGGCCTGTACATAGCCGCCAAAGTACAGCTCGCCGACAAATCGTGGTCTAACAAGTTCAAAATGCCCGCTTACAACAATGTCAAGGAAATAGCACATCCCGGCTATCTGCAGATACCTGTGCTCGCAGGCTACCGCTTCCCCGTATCCGACGACATTTCCTTCAAAATCGAGGCCGGTCCCTACGCCGGCGCCGGCCTTTTCGGCTCAAGCAAAATCAATGTTTACAACGGTATGGCCAAGCCCTACAAGTATAAAGAACAGGACTGTTTCGGCGCCGAAGGTGCATACCGCCGCTTCGACGCCGGCATAGCGGCCGGCATCGGCGTGAGCGTATGCGGCCACTGGGACTTCACGCTCAACACCGCCATACAGCTTAACTCCTTCGACCCCGCATCCGACAGATCCAACCGCACATTCGGCATCTCGGCGGCCTACCTCTTCTGAAAGGCGCCCACATAAAGCCGACCCACTTTTTTTGCGTCCGCACAGTGTGCTTTGCATTGTGCGGGGAGGGGGTGTTTGCGCATGCGGGGGATTTTTTGTAATTTTGCAGCAAATTTCCGGAAATGAAAAATATTCGCAACTTCTGCATAATCGCACACATAGACCACGGCAAATCGACCCTTGCCGACCGCCTGCTCGAATACACCGATACCATAGCCGCCAAAGACATGGAAGCGCAGGTGCTCGACGACATGGACCTCGAGCGCGAGCGAGGCATCACCATCAAGAGCCACGCCATACAGATGGACTATGAGCTCGACGGCGAGCGATATGTGCTCAACCTCATAGACACCCCGGGACACGTCGACTTCTCCTACGAAGTGTCGCGCTCCATCGCCGCCTGCGAAGGCGCCCTTCTAATCGTCGACGGCTCGCAGGGTATCCAGGCCCAGACCATATCCAATCTCTACATGGCCATCGACAACGACCTCGAGATAATCCCTATCATCAACAAGGTAGACCTCGACTCGGCCAAGCCCGAGGAGGTGGAGGATCAGATTGTCGATCTTCTCGGCTGCAAGCGCGAGGAGATAATCCGCGCCAGCGGCAAGACCGGCCTCGGCGTGCCCGAGATTCTGCGCGCTATCGTAGAGCGCATCCCCGCACCGGTGGGCGACCCCTCGGCACCGCTGCAGGCACTCATCTTCGACTCGGTGTTCAATCCCTTCCGCGGCATCATAGCCTACTTCAAAATCGAAAACGGCACCATACGCAAGAACGACTTCGTGAAATTCGTGGCCACCGGCAAGGAATACCACGCCGACGAGATAGGCATCCTGCGCATGGACATGCAGCCCCGCGCCGAGCTTTCGGCCGGCAATGTGGGCTATATCATATCGGGTATAAAGACCAGCAAGGAAGTGAAGGTGGGCGACACCATCACCCACGTAGAGCGCCCTTGCACCGAAGCCATCGACGGCTTCGAGGAGGTCAAGCCCATGGTCTTCGCGGGCGTCTATCCCATCGAGACAGAAGACTTCGAAAACCTGCGCACCTCGCTTGAGAAACTGCAGCTCAACGACGCCTCGCTCACATTCACACCCGAATCGTCGGCGGCCCTCGGCTTCGGTTTCCGCTGCGGCTTCCTCGGCCTTCTCCACATGGAGATCGTACAGGAGCGACTCGGCCGCGAATTCGACATGGACGTCATAACCACCGTGCCCAACGTAAGCTACAAGGTCTACGACAAGCGCGGCGAGATGGTCGAGGTCCACAATCCTTCGGGCCTCCCCGACGCCACCCTTATCGACCATATCGAAGAGCCGTACATCAGGGCTTCGGTCATCACCACCGCCGAGTTCATCGGCCCCATCATGACCCTCTGCCTGGGCAAGCGCGGCGAACTGGTGAAGCAGGAATATATATCGGGCAACCGCATGGAGCTGACATTCGACATGCCTCTGGGCGAAATCGTTATCGACTTCTACGACAAGCTCAAGAGCATATCGAAAGGCTACGCCTCGTTCGACTACCATATCCACGACTACCGCGAGAGCAAGCTCGTGAAGCTCGACATACTGCTCAACGGCGAGAGTGTCGACGCTCTTTCGACACTTACACACGTCGACAACGCCGTGACTTTCGGCCGCCGCATGTGCGAGAAGCTCAAGGAGCTGATACCGCGTCAGCAGTTCGACATCGCCATCCAGGCCGCCATCGGCGCCAAGATCATAGCCCGCGAGACCATCAAGGCCGTGCGCAAGGACGTGACCGCCAAGTGCTACGGCGGCGATATATCGCGTAAACGCAAGCTGCTCGAGAAGCAGAAGCAGGGCAAAAAGCGCATGAAGCAGATAGGCCGCGTGGAAGTGCCCCAGAAAGCCTTCCTCGCCGTCCTCAAACTCGACTGATGGACTTTAACGGAAAACTTCGCGGTCATGTGGCGCTGTTGGGCGCCAATGTCTGCTGGGGGCTTATGGCCCCGATCGCCAAACTCGTACTGGCCGCGGGCATCGTCACTCCCCTTGTACTTACCGACTGCCGCATCGTCGGTGCGGCCATCCTGTTCTGGCTGCTGTCGCTGTGCGGACGCCGCGAGCATGTGCCCGCGGGCGATCTGCTACGTCTGGCCGGCGCCGGTATGCTGGGTATACTCTTCAACCAGGGCTGCTACATATTCGGCGTGGGCTACACCTCGCCGGGCGAGGCGTCGATCATTACCACCACCATGCCCATGTGGGTGATGGTGCTGTCGCGCATCATTCTCAAGGCTCCCATAACCGGCGGAAAGGCATTCGGCATATTGCTTGGTGCGGCTGGCGCGTTCATGCTCGTGTATTCCTCGCTCGGCACATCGCTGCGCGGCAACAATCCCCTTTTAGGCGACCTGCTCGTACTGACGGCGCAACTGTCGTACGCGCTGTACCTGACTCTATACAAGAACTTTCTGAAGAAATACTCGCTGGTGACGATGATGAAGTGGATGTTCACCTTCGCCGCCGTGGCCGTGCTACCCTTCTCCGTTGGCGACATCGCCGCCACCGACTGGAGCTCGCTGCCGCCATCTGTCGGCTGGGGCATAGCATATGTGGTGTTTATGGGCACATTCGTGGCCTATATATGCATGATGACGGGCCAAAAAGCGCTCATGCCCACCGTCGTGGGCATGTACAACTACTTCCAGCCCATCGTAGCCACCTGTGTGGGCCTTTATCTCGGCCTGGATGTCTTCACTCCGCTCAAGGGTGTGGCAGTAGCCCTCATCTTCGCCGGCGTCTACCTCGTAACCATATCGACCCGCACTCAAAACGCCTCATTGTCAGCAAACGACCGATAAAGTCCGACAATGAATAAAACAGAACTGAGGAAATATATCGCCGACAAAAGACGGGAATCGGCACGCAAATTCGGTTTCCGGCAAAGCTCATATATCAACTTCAAGGTCTCAAAGGGATATTTTTTCTATCTGTCATTCTCGGACGATGAGGTCCTGCTGATTGTCAAGCCTATGTATGCCGATGATCTGTGGCTCGATATCTTTGAACTTACTGAATACGAAGATGCGCCTCTGAGTTGGCGTGGTCTCGGAGACGAAGCTTTGCCCGGACAGGAACTGCGTGCATTCAGTCTGCCGGTTGGAGGCCTCGATGAAACGAGCGATTTAACCGCTTTCTTCGATCATATTTTTCAGGAATCGGATATTGAAATCGGCCATTTTCTCGAGGACAATCCCGATGCCGGTTTATTCATACCCGACGAAGCCAGGACCGACGACAAAGACCGTCTGTTATATCTGGTCGCTCTTATAAACAGCGGCCGCGACAAGGAAGTCCTTTCCATTATAAGGCACGAACGGCTCAGGAGACCAATCTGTATTTTACGCACAATTTTTACAGAAGACAAATACTCCTACATAAAACGCTGGGCCAAACGGAACACATGGATCGGGAAATTACGTATAAAATATAAACCGCTTATCGACAGAATGATAAAATTCCGGGCCTATGTCCGTATGGCAATAGAGAACTACCACGACGACACTCCCGGGTATTATAATATCCGTCTGCTCGACTGTGGCTCTATGATGCTTGTGGGCGTACTGCCATGGATACTTTTATTCTGGCTTTTCCCTGCATTATTTTTTTCTTATGTAATAGCTGTATCGATGATCCTTTTCCTCGGGCTGACATTCTGGCTTGACCGTGAGAAAAGAGCAAAACGCTATTACCGGGAATTCCTTCGCTTACCTTCCGAAGTACAACTCAAATGGCAAACCGGAACGAGGATTGCCACTATAGCAGAATGGATAGTAATTTTCCTTTTCTTCTATATATTGAAAAACTATCCTATTCATAAATGAAAAGCGTTCCGGTCAGACCGGATGCTATAAACTCACAATCATAGATGCGGCGGTTTCGTCGGCCACCTTGTCGCCCTTGGTCTGGCGGATAATCTCTATGGCGAAAGGCAGTGTTGTGCCCGGTCCTTCGGAAGTGACAAGGTTCGGAGCCACAACGACCTTCTCTTTCACATAGTCCCCGCCATTGCTGTCGATGCTCTCCCCGAGGCCGGGATAGCATGTGGCCTTCTTGCCCTTCAGTATTCCGAGAGGGGCAAGCACCACAGCCGGACCGGCACATATCGACGCTATGCGGCCTCCTTTGCCATAATGTTCGAGCAGCATTTCGCTCACCTTAGCCGAAGCGTGCAGATTGGGGGCACCCGGCACGCCGCCGGGCACTATCAGCCAGTCGGCATCCGACACATCGATGTCCGAAATGAGAGAATCGGCCACAATGGTCTGGCCCGTAGCGCCTTTTATCTGAAGAGTAGTGTCGACGGCAACGGCCACCACCGGTATTTCGGCCCGTCGGAGGGCGTCGATGGTAGCCATGGCCTCTATTTCCTCCACCCCGGGAGCAAGGAAAATGTAGGATTGTTTTGCTGACATAGTTATAAAACCAAGTAACATCGCTGCAAAAACAGCAGCTTTTTTTATTGAAATCATATATATTGCGTATAAGGTAATTATAGAACAAGACCATCGGCACAGGTGTTCGCCACCATGCCTTGATAAATGGCCTGACGGCGTTAATGCAACAAAAAAAACTACAGAAAGAGCCGTAAACCGTTAAATAGTGTTAATACACAAGGCACCCAAAATGGCTATATTATTTTTTCGCTACATTTGCCAATTCCAATTACACTTTTTAATCCTACTTAATGAAAAAACTCTACCCCCTTGTATTGATGCTTTCAATGGCAGGCCTGAGTGCCTCGGCGGCCTGGGACGGAAGTTCCACCGAAGCCTGGACTAAAGGCGACGGTTCCGAATCCAACCCCTACCTCATCGAAAACGAACAGCAGTTTGCCAATTTTCAGCAGTCTGTATCGGGCGGCGAAAGCTACGCGGGCAAATTCTTCCGTCTGACAGCCAATCTCGATTTCAGCGGAAAGACCATGTATCCCATAGGATTCTACGGAAAATACAGCGAAAGCGATGTCAACTACGACGAGTCCAAACTCTTCCTCGGCACCTTCGACGGCAACTACAGGACTGTCGACAACCTCACCATCGTACCCGATCCGGACAAAAGCGAATTTTCGGAAATCGGAGGTATTGGCCTCTTTGCCGCCGGCCAGAAAGGCACTGTAGTGCGCAATCTCATCGTTGGCTCAAAGACGACAGTAAACGCACCTGAATGGAGCTTCACTGCAGGTATTATGGGTATGGGCGAAGGCGTCGTGATAGAGAACTGCGAGTTTGCCGGCTCTGTCACCGGCGGCTCAATGAATACTGCCGGTATCATCGGCGATGCCAGCGCCGACTCCCGAATCAGAGGATGTATTTTCTCGGGCAATGTAAAGGGCAATTCCTTTACAGGCGGTATAGCCGGAGATATCTACAATTCCTCGTGCGACAACTGCCTGAGCTCCGGAACCACCAACGGTAATCAGGGATACTATATTGCCGGTGTCGTAGGCTGGGCCTATAGTTCCACAGTCAGCAACTGTCTGGCTCTCGGTAAAGTTCTCGGACCGATCGGTACCTCGTATTCCCCCGGCATAAGCCCAATATGTGCCGATCTGGATAGATCCACTGCCACCAACTGCTACTATGTGAAAGAGCTCACCGGCTGCGATCCGCTGAGAACTCAGGCCGGCGTCACCGCTAAAAGCGAAGCCGAAGTCAAAGCGACCGAAATGGTCAGCACTCTCAACGGCAGCAAGGCCGAAGGCGCATGGACAGCCGGCGCAGACGGCATACCCACCCTCGCCTGGACTAAAAACGCCATATCGGGAATCGCCACCAACATAGCCGCAAACGGCGTCAGGGCCTACTCCGACGGTGCAAATATAATCGTTGAAGCCGAAGATGCCGCTGTAGCCGTATTCGACATCACAGGCCGCAACATCGCCACCGCACGGGTAGCAGGCTCGGCTACCTTCACTCCTGCGGCCAAGGGCGTGTATATTGTTGTGGTGAGCGGCAGCAACGGCTCTAAATCCGTATTCAAACTCGCTTTCTAATGCGTCGCAACATAATCCTTCCAATCGCCGTATTTGCGCTCGCGGCCACATCGGCCGTCGCCCAGGTACGGCGGTTTTCATATCCCGGCAGTCTCGATGCTTCGGCGGTAACGATGCTGGCCGACAAGCCTGTATCGCGATCGGCAGACAATATTGTAAATGCCATTGTAGAGTTCGGGCCCGATGCGGATATCGATGCCATAGCGCGCCGCGCCGAACTGCGCCTCAACGTAGTCGCCGGCAACATGGCCACTGTCTGCATCCCTCTTCACCGCCTCGGCGAACTTGCCGCCATTCCCGGCATCAGGACCGTGGCCGCCGGCAGCACGGCCCGCTCCATGTGCGACCTCTCGCTGTCGCTCACAGGTGCCGACAAGGCACATGCCGGGCAGACACCGGCAGGCACACCCTACGACGGCGCCGGGGTGATAGTGGGCATCATCGACTCCGGTTTCGACTTCCTCCACAGCGCCTTCCGCAGCGCCGACGGCAGCTGCCGCATAGCCACCGTGTGGGATCAAAACCGCTTTTTCTCGACCGCGGGCACTGTTCCCGACTATGGCTACGGCTACGTATTCGACACGCCGGCCAACATCGAGAAGGTGGCCCACGACCAGTCCTCCGACACCCACGGCACTCATGTGGCCGCCATAGCGGCATCCTCGGCCGACATCTACGCAGGCATGGCTCCGGGGGCCGAGATCGCCTTAGTGTCGACCAACCGCTCTGAGGCGGGCATTATCGACGGCCTCGATTTTCTGATGAAGTACGCCCTTGCCGCCGGAAAGCCCCTCGCCGTGAACATCAGCCTTGGCACGGTCATAGGCTTCAAGGACGGCAGCGACCGCCTCGCACGTATGCTCGACAGCATGCTCGGGGACAGCGAGGGCCGGCTCGTGGCCATAGCGGCCGGCAACGAGGGTCACCGCCGCTCCACAATAGTGCGGTCGCTGCAGTCGCACGACGATGCCATCGGCACGCGCCTGATGCTGCCGTCGTATAACCGCGAGAACCTCTTTGTCGGAGCCGCTGCCGGAAACTTTACCCTCACTCTGTCGCTCCATTCGGCCGACGGAAGCACGCTCTTCACGGCCGACTTCGCATCGTCGGCTACCGAAAGCGTGCGCTACGAGTCGCTATCGGGCACCGACGACGGCTCGTACATCTCCGCATCGGCATCCGCTGCCGAAGACGGTGTGGCGCACTCCGTCACCGCCAATCTCTATTATCCCATGACCGAGGGCCTTTACTGGCAGGCCGATATCAAGGGCGACCCCGCACGGTATATCGTCGCCGCCGACTACGGCGAACTCTCCGAAGGCTCCGACGCCACTACCATAGCATGCTCGGCGTGCGGACGAAACACCGTGTCGGTCGGAGCGTATGTGTCGCGCCCCGAATACACCAATATAGACGGCACGGCATGCTCCAATCCCTGGACCGCGGGCGACGTATATCCTCTTTCGGGCAAAGGACCGACCTTCGACGGCCGGAATGCGCCCTCCGTGCTCGCGCCGGGTGCATCGGTGATTTCCGCCATAAGCAGCTATACGGCGCCCTACGCCTACAGCCGCGACGATCTCGTACTCTCGCGACAGTCGGCCGCAGTACCGGGCCATACCGACCACTGGGGTGTGATGAACGGTACTTCGATGGCCACCCCGGCCGTCACCGGCATTCTGGCCCTGTGGCTTCAGGCCGATCCGACTCTCACACCCGCACGCGTACAGGCCATAATAGCCGGCATGGGCAAAATCGATGCCCTCGCCGGTCTCAAGGCCATATCCGCGGGCATAGACAATATCGAAAATACCTTGGGGCCGACACGCGGCGACATCTACGATCTCGGCGGACGTCTTGTCCTCGCCGACGCCGATGCCGCCGACCCACGGCTCGACAAGGGTATCTATATTCTCCGCACCGGGGCCGGTGCGCACAAAATCGCAGTGCGCTAACGTCTGAGAATTTGGATATTTAAGCTTTTATCCATATCTTTGCGGAGCATAACCACCGACGGCCTTCTCTGGAGGCCTTTTGGTGTGTGTAGATGTCTGATTTGTAAAATATATTAATCTATTATACATTTCTTAATGAAAAAATTAATGCTAATGGCAGCAGCGGCCCTTACACTCGGAGCTTGCAGCCATCAAAACAAGACCGATATGGCAGACAATCCATTCCTGGCTCCATACGACACCAAGTACGAAATACCGCCTTTCGATAAAATCGAATACGGCCACTATCTCGCCGCCCTCGACAGCGGCATCAGCCAGAAAAAAGCACAGATTCTGGCTATTACCTCCAATCCCGACAGCGCTACATTCGACAACACCATCATGCCTCTGGAGCGCAGCGGCGAAATCCTCGACCGCGTAGCAGCCGTATTCTTCGCGCTGGACGAATCGAACTCGTCGCCCGAAATGGTTGAGATAGCCGAGAAATTCTATCCGACATACTCGCAGTTCGCCGACGAAATGACAATGAACGACGACCTCTTCGCCCGCATCAAGACCGTCTACGACAACCGCGAGGGTCTCTACGCCGACCAGAAGCGTGCCGTCGAGGAATACTACAAACAGTTCACCCGCAACGGCGCCCTCCTCGACGCTGAGAAAAAAGAGGAGCTCAAAGCCGTGAACACCGAGCTGTCCGAGCTTTATCTCACTTTCAATAAAAATCTTCTCAACGCCACCAACGCCTTCTCGATCGTGGTGAGCGACACCACCGAACTCGCCGGCCTTCCCGCCTCGAGCGTGGCCGTAGCCGCCGAAGAAGCCTCTAACCGCGGCCTCGAAAAAGGCAACTGGGTGTTCACCCTCCACGCTCCCAGCCGTCTGCCCCTGCTGCAGTATGCCCAGAACCGCGAGCTGCGCCGCAAGATGTACGAAGGCTATACCTCGCTGGCATCGTCGGGCGAATACAACAATCTTCCCGTTATCAACAAGATCCTGCAGGCCCGCACCAAGAAAGCACAGCTGCTCGGCTTCGAGAACTACGGCGCTTATATGACCGACAACGTCATGGCCAAGACCGTAGAAAATGCCGAAAACCTCCTTATGCAGATATGGAAGCCGGCCGTAGCACAAGTGAAAACCGAAGTAGCCGAAATGCAGGCCGTGGCCGACAGCGAAGGCAACAACTTCAAGATCGCTCCCTGGGACTACTATTACTACGCCGAGAAAGTGCGTCAGCAGAAATATGACCTCGACGAAAGCCAGGTGCGCGAATACTTCGCCGTCGACTCCGTGCGCAAAGGCATCTTCACCATGGCCGAAAAGCTCTACGGCGTGAAGTTCACCGAAATGCCCGACGCTCCCAAATACTACCCCGAAGTAACCGTCTACGACGTTACCGACGCCACATCGGGCGAGCATATCGCCGTGTTTATGACCGACTACTTCCCCCGCGCTTCCAAGCGTCAGGGCGCATGGATGAGCGAGTTCAAGGGCTCGTGGCAGAATGAAGACGGCACATCGTCGCGTCCTATCATCTACAACGTGGGCAACTTCTCGCGTCCGACAGCCGACACCCCCGCCCTCCTCACCCTCGACGAGGTCGAGACCATGTTCCACGAATTCGGCCACGGCCTCCACGGCATGCTGTCGCGTGCACGCCTCAAGAGCCAGGCAGGCACAAACGTAGACCGCGACTTTGTCGAACTCCCCTCGCAGATCCACGAGCACTGGGCTCTCGAACCCGAACTGCTTAAGGTATACGCTCATCACTACAAGACCGGCGAAGTGATTCCCGACGCCCTCATCGAGAAGCTCCAGGCCGCTTCGACCCACAACATGGGCTTCACCACCGCCGAACTCGCCGGCGCCGCACTCCTCGACCTTCAGTACGGCAAACTCAACGCCACCGAAGACGTCGACATAGCCGCTTTCGAAAGCAAGGTATCAGCCGATCTCGGCATGCCGGCCGAACTCACCTACCGCTACCGCTCGCCCTACTTCAAGCACATCTTCGGCAGCGACGGCTACGCTTCGGGCTACTACACCTACCTCTGGGCCGAGGTGCTCGACACCGACGGCTTCGAGCTCTTCAAAGAAAAAGGCATCTTCGACCCCGAGACCGCCAGGAAATTCAAAGAAAACGTGCTCGAGAAAGGCGGCTCCGTCGACCCGATGGAACTCTACGTCAACTTCCGCGGCCACAAGCCCTCTGTCGACGCCCTCCTACGCCACCGCGGCCTCGCCGACGCAAAAGCCGTCGACCTCTCCTCCAAATCCGGAAAATAAACTCACCCGGTTTTTGCAAGCAAAAACGCACCGACAAACGATAAATATTGAATATGGAATATGAACATTCTTGCATAATCCATAATTCATAATTCATAATTTAGAAAGATATGTTTCGTACCAATACCTGCGGCGAGTTGCGTCTTGCCGACGCCGGCAAGACAGTGACCCTCGCCGGCTGGGTGCAGAGAACCCGCAAAATGGGCGGCATGACATTCGTCGATCTCCGCGACCGCTACGGCATCACTCAGGTGGTGTTCAACGTGGAGCACGACGCCGCCCTCACCGAGGCCGCCAATAAGCTCGGCCGCGAATTCGTGATACAGGTGACCGGCAATGTGGCCGAACGCACCGCCAAAAACGCCGCCCTCCCCACCGGCGACATCGAAATCATCGCCGACAAGCTCACCGTGCTCAACCCCAGCGAGGTTCCGCCCTTCACCATCGAAGACGAATCGGACGGCGGCGACGACCTGCGCATGCGCTACCGCTACCTCGACATCCGCCGCACTCCCGTACGCAAGAATCTGGAGCTGCGCCACAAAATGACCATGGAGGTACGCCGCTACCTCGACAGCAAGGGCTTCCTCGAAATCGAGACCCCCATGCTCGTAGGCTCCACGCCCGAAGGCGCACGCGACTTCGTGGTGCCCTCGCGCATGAACCCCGGACAGTTCTATGCCCTGCCCCAGTCGCCCCAGACCCTCAAGCAGCTTCTTATGGTGAGCGGCATCGACCGCTACTTCCAGATCGTGAAGTGCTTCCGCGACGAAGACCTCCGCGCCGACCGTCAGCCCGAGTTCACACAGATCGACTGCGAGATGAGCTTCATCGAGCAGAACGATGTCATTGAGCTCTTCGAAGGCATGGCCAAACACCTCTTCAAGGTTATCCGCGGCATAGAGCTCACCGAGCCATTCCCCCGCATGGCATGGGCCGACGCCATGAAGTACTACGGCAGCGACAAGCCCGACACCCGCTTCGGCATGCGCTTCGTAGAGCTGATGGACGTGCTGAAAGGCTGCGGATTCTCGGTGTTCGACAACGCCGCATACATCGGCGGCATCTGCGCCGAGGGAGCCGCCCACTACACCCGCAAGCAGCTCGACGCCCTCACCGAATTTGTGAAGCGTCCTCAGATCGGCGCCAAAGGCATGGTATATGCCCGCGTCGAGCCCAACGGCAACGTCAAATCGAGCGTCGACAAATTCTACACCCAGGAGAAACTCCAGGAACTCAAGGAAGCCATGGGTGCCAAGCCCGGCGACCTTATCCTCATACTCAGCGGCGACGACGCCATGAAGACCCGCAAGCAGCTCTGCGAACTGCGCCTCGAAATGGGCCGTCAGCTCGGTCTGCGCGACAAGGACAAGTTCTCCTGCCTCTGGGTGGTCGACTTCCCCATGTTCGAATGGAGCGACCAGGAAAACCGTCTCATGGCCATGCACCATCCCTTCACACACCCCAAGGACGAAGATATACCCATGCTCGACACCGACCCCGCAGCAGTGCGCGCCGATGCCTACGACATGGTTATCAACGGCGTCGAAGTGGGCGGCGGTTCCATCCGTATCCACGACAGCGAGCTGCAGGCCAAGATGTTCGAAATCCTCGGCTTCACACCCGAAAAGGCTGCCGAGCAGTTCGGCTTCCTCATGAACGCCTTCAAGTTCGGTGCGCCTCCCCACGGCGGCCTCGCCTACGGTCTCGACCGCTGGGTGAGCCTCTTCGCAGGCCTCGACAGCATCCGCGACTGCATAGCCTTCCCCAAGAACAACTCCGGCCGCGACGTGATGCTCGACGCTCCCGCCGCTCTCGACCAGAGCCAGCTCGACGAGCTTAACCTCGCAATTGTAGAACCCGAAAAATGAAACTCGCTTTCATCATAGCCGCTCTCGAAGAGTTCGCCCCGCGGACTCTTCAGGAGGCGTGGGACAACAGCGGACTACAGATCGGCCTCCCCGACGGCACCGTCGAGGTCACCGGCGCGCTCCTGTGCGTCGATGTCACCGAAGAAGTCGTAGCCGAAGCCGCCGAAAAAGGTCTAAACCTCATAATATCGCACCATCCGCTGATATTCAAAGGTCTGAAGTCCCTCACCGGCTCCAGCGCGCCGCAGCGCATAGCCATGGCCGCCGTGCGTGCCGGCATCGCCGTCTACTCGGCCCACACATCGCTCGACAGCACCGTCGGCGGCGTGTCCTACGCCATGGCCTCTGCTCTGGGTGCTGAAGTGTGCCCTGTGCTCTCGCCCGCTCCCGTAGCCTTCAGGAAGGTCAGCGTCGTATGCCCGCGCAGCGCCGCTGCCGACGTCCGTCTGGCATTGCTCGACGGCGAGGCTGGCATGTCGCCCTGCGCGGCAAACTCCGCCCTCAGCTCCACCGCACCCGTGCTCGATACCGACAGCCGCTGCATATACAGCGATGTCGAAGGCGAGGCACTCCCCGCCGCCCAGGACCCCATAGCCGGTCTCAACATAGTCCACACCCCCCTCACCCGCGTGGAGGCCGTGGTACCGGCATGGAAAGCACAGGCGCTGATGTCGGCTGTGGCAGGCGTGCCCGGTTCCGAAGATGCCCGCGTGGAAATATCGCCTGTCGACAACACCGGCAGCACCGTAGGTCTCGGCGTGGTCGCACGCTTCGGACAGCCCGTGAGCATGGCCGCTTTCGCCGAGAACCTCAAACGCACCTTCGGCGTGCCGGCCATACGCACCTCGCTCGGCTATGATCCCGACGCCACAGTGCAGACCGTGGCACTCTGCGGAGGCGCCGGCGGCGAATTTATCGGCGCCGCACGCGCTGCAGGCGCCGATGCCTACGTCACAGCCGACGTCCGATACCACGACTTCTGCGACAACCGCTCCGGCATGGCCATATTCGATATCGGCCACTTCGAGAGCGAGGCATACGCCGTGGCGATTTTCAAAAACATCCTGTCGGCAAAAATGCCCGAATTTCCCACTCATATCTCTACCTCACAGAAAAATCCGGTAAAATATATCTAACGTAATATATGGCAACTGAAAACAAGCAAGAGGCTCCCCGCTCGGTTGAGGATCGTCTCAAAAACCTCTACGAACTCCAGACCATCCTCTCCGAAATCGACCGTATCCGCAACATCCGCGGCGAACTCCCCCTCGAAGTAAAAGACCTCCAGGACACCATCGCCGGTCTTAACACACGCATCGAGCGCTATCAGGCCGACATCGAAGATCTCAAGATCAAGCGTACAGCCGAACAGAACAAGATCGAGAACAAGAAAACCCTCATCGACCGCTACCGCCAGCAGCTCGACAACGTGCGCAACAACCACGAATTCGACAACCTCACCAAGGAAATCGAATACGAGACCCTCGAAATAAAACTCAGCGAGAAGAACATCGGCGAAATCGAACGCGAAATCGATAACCGCCAGGCTCAGATCGCTTCCATACAGCAGGATATCGTCGACCAGACTCAGATTCTCTCCGAGAAGAAAGCCGACCTCGAGAACATCGTCAAGGAAACACGCAACGAAGAGGAAAACCTCATCGGCCGCGCCAAAGCCCTTGAGCCAGGTGTCGACGAGCGTACCCTCAACGCCTTCAAGCGCATCCGCAAGAACGCCCGCAACGGTCTCGGCATCGTTATCGTCGACCGCAACGCCTGCGGCGGCTGCTTCAACCGCATTCCCCCGCAGAAGCAGATCGAAATCAAGATGCACAAGAAAGTGATCGTCTGCGAATACTGCGGCCGCATCATGATCGACCCCGAGCTCGCAGCCGCCGTCGAAGAATCCAAAAAATAATCTCCCCCTCCTCCCCCCTACCCGGCCGGCTCCCCGCCCGCCGGGTATTTTTATGCCCCGACTATGGAGGCCTCCGCAGGAGGCCGATTTCGAATAGCCCGGCGCGGCAAGCGCAAAGCGCTTGAATATTCACACAGCCTGGGGTTTGGCCGCCGAATGGCGGTCATACCCCAGGTAAACGCATCCCCGCCCATCCAACCGCGGCCAGCGGTTGAATAGACAATGCCACCGCCGGGAGGCCGATTAACGGTCCGCCTACGCAAAAATAATCAGCCTCTTCCAGAGGCTTTTTTCGTGATGACACCCTATGGTCCCGGCATGCACGGCGGCATGCCGGGCTATTCATAACCAACCTCCTGCGGAGGCTTCCATAGGCGACCCAAACGCACAGATATTCAACCGCTGAACGCGGTTGCAATTCCATAATATCATAAAACCTATGGTATGGTCTCCTGACGGAGCCCAAACCATAGGCTGTGTCTATATTAAACCGCCAAAGGCGGTTCTCTCCAAGCGGCAAACATCTCGAAAGCGAAATACCTCTTCCCCCCATCTCATCTCCTCCCTTCCTAATATCCTATCATCTTAATCTCCTCCCTTCATAACCACCTAACATCTTAACCTCTTAAATTCCTCTCCTCCTGACCACCTACCTTCCTTCCCTCCTAACGAACTATATTAAAAACCAAATAAAATGAGGCAAAAATTACATCCACCTTAG
>URMS01000012.1 GCA_900548975.1 uncultured Porphyromonadaceae bacterium | reverse complement strand
GGAATTGATGAGGTAGTCGGCTATAATCCCAAAGGCCGGAAATGGCGTATTCAGATCGACGAACCGCGTCTTGAGGCTGTGCACTCGCGGTTCACTGTTCTCGAGCTGGGGCCCGAACCGGTAGCGGTGGCAACAAGCGGTAATTACCGCAATTACCGCAAAGGTGCCGACGGTCTTATCTACGGGCATACGATTTCGCCCGTCACTGGACGCCCGCTTAAGACCGATGTGCTTTCGGCTACCGTAGTTGCGCCAACCTGCATGCTTGCCGACGCGCTCGCAACGGCCTGCATGACAGGCGATGCAGCCCAGGCTGAACAACCGGTCGTACTGGCCGGTACGGCAGCTCTGCTTATATGTGGCGGCGAAAACGAAGAGCTGTCGACAAAAAAAATCGGTTGTCTCCCGACAACCGAAAATCCTTAACCTTAAATCTAATACCATGAAAAACACAGTGCAAATTAGCAATTGTACTAATCTAACGTCTGAGTGTGATAAAGGTTCGGGAGAGTTTTATATTTAACATATTTTAACTTTAGTTTTGTCGAAAAAGCGTTAATTTCGACTTCGGAAAAAGTACACAAATATACTTCAGTACACCGTAAAACGGATTTAACACGCTATTTTAATGAGTACCAAAATATTAGTTATAGACGACGAAGAAGCCCTGTGCGAAATACTGAAATTCAACCTCGAGAAAGAAGGTTACGAGGTGGATTGTGCATACAGCGCAGAGGAGGCTCTTGCGATGGATCTGAAGGATTATTCGCTCTTCATGGTCGATATAATGATGGATAAGCTCAGCGGTTATGATTTCGCCAAGGCTATCCGCAACGAAGAGGCCACGCAAAATGCCCCGATTCTTTTTTGCTCGGCGTTGTCGGGCGAGGATTTTGTGGTAAAAGGACTTAATATAGGAGCCGATGACTATGTTACCAAGCCATTTGTTATCGGAGAAGTCCTTGCTCGTGTCCGCGCTGTGCTGCGTCGGGCGGGGACAGCCCGCAATAATGATGTAGCGGCAGGAAAAGATTCTATTTACGAAAGCGACATTACTTTTCACGACCTGTGCATTGACCGCAACGACAAGGTGTGCACGCTCAATGGCGAGCGTCTGCAGCTTACTCGTACGGAGTTCAATATTCTCCTTTTCTTCCTGACGCACCAGAACAGAATTTACTCTCGGGAGGAAATAATCCAGAAAGTATGGGGCGATGATGTTGTAGTGACTGAACGCACCATAGACACCAATATAACCAGGCTTCGCAAAAAACTTGGCTCCTACGACAAATATATAGTCACCCGCCAAGGCTTTGGTTATGGATTTAAGGAGAAAGATTAGCTATCAGTGGCAGATGTTCGTACCTCTTGTTATCACCCTGTGGGTGGTAATACTTGGTATGGGCTATATGCAGTTTCATAATGAAGCCGAACTTCGTCGCGAGAAGATCCGAGAGCAGCTCGACCTTGTCAATGCCCGTATCATAGCTGCATATGAGAAAGATGTCAATCCTGATGATTTTCTCGACTTTGTTGCAAGATATTATATCGAAAATCCGATTTACGACAAAATACGTATATCGCTATTTATCGACGGAACTCTGACCAAGGCCTACGGGCGCCCGATCACTCTCACCGAGGCCGAGAAAGCTGGAGATAACTCGGGGGCAGGCGCCACAACCAACGACGGCGACTATTTCTACCGTCAGCCTCGCCACAGCTCCGACGGGCGAATAGTAGTGTGCACTATCCTGCCGTACAACAAGACAGTGAGTCTGGCCGCCACACCGTCGGCCAGAATTATGTATATGGTAATTGCGGTGGGTCTGGCAGTGACCATACTTTCGTTCTTCTCTACCCGCTATTTCGGCCGCAATATCAAGATTCTGCGCACTATTGCCGAGAGGGCCGCCTCAGATCCCAACTTCATACCGGCGATGGACTATCCGCACGATGAGCTCGGTGATATCAGCCGCCAGATAATACAGATGTACAATGAGCGTTCGCAGGCCATGTGCCGGCTCAAGCGCGAGCACAATGTGGCGCTGCATGCCATTGAGGAAAAAGCACGCGCCAAGCGACAGCTGACAAACAATATCAACCACGAACTCCGCACGCCCATAGGTGTGATAAAAGGATATATCGACACCATACTCGACAATCCCGACATGGACGAGACCTCGCGCACGCACTTCCTGCAGAAGGCCCGCGAGCACGTGAACCGTCTGGTCAATCTTATTGCCGACGTATCGGCCATTACCCGACTCGAGGAAGGCGGCAACATGATAAGCACGGAAGAACTGGATTTTCACGACGCCGTCTATACTCTTGCCAACGATATCGATGAGTCGGGTACGCTCGGAAACATGACATTCTCGTTCGATGTTCCTTTTGACTGTAAGATACATGGCAACTACAACCTTCTTACCGGCATGATTATCAATCTGGTGAAGAATGCCGCATCGTACTCAAAAGGTACTGAGTGCTCGCTGACGTGCACCGGCGAAGACGATAAGTTCTATTACTTTCTCTTCCGTGACAATGGTACCGGTGTAGGCGAGGAGCATCTCGCACACATGTTCGAACGTTTCTACCGCATCGATTCGGGCCGTTCGCGCAAAGCGGGAGGCACCGGTCTGGGGCTGCCTATAGTACAGAATACAGTTCTGGCACACGGAGGGACTATTACGGTGGAAAATTGCCCGGACGGCGGTCTGGGTTTCCGCTTCAGTCTGCCGAAGTATAAAAGCCGGTGATTTGATAATTGTGTTGAACAATCGCCATAGTCCGATTGTTTCTTTATCAAAAGATCACATTATGCAAAAACGCTGTGCTATAATTCTTGCTTCGGCGCTGATGGCCACAGGCTGCATCGGCGCCGCCAATTCTTTAGCCGACATTTCCCGTAGGCTGTCGGCCACCACTTTTTATGCCGATTCCTGCTCATACGAGGTGCTTCTGCCGTCGTTGCCCGATCCGGTGACATACACGATAGCGCTCTATGAGACTCCTGTGTCGGCAGGAGATACCCTGGCTCTGTGCAATTATCTTATAGACTGGCGCCTGCCGGCGCCGTCGGGCATATCGGAAGGCTTTTCGGCCTATGCCGACGGCGCCCACTACCGTTTCCGCGACAGCAGACTGCAGGAGTATCATGCCCAGTGGGACCCGGTACCCTTCGCGCCGTCGGGCAATGTGGGCAGGGGAGTGCAGAATCTGGCGCAGTTTGTCGACCTTCTGCCGGTCTATTTGGGCGATCGCTTCGCCGATATGATGACCGACACATCATATATCTATAAGGTGACACCCGATACGGTAGTGGGCGGAGTGCGCTCTACCGTGGTCGAGGGTGTGCGGCGCTTCAACGGCTACGATGCGGCCGAGTATACCTACATACTCGATCCTGCCACATTCATGCCCCGCAAGATAGAACTGGAAAACAATCCCGGCCAGCTCGGCGAGCAGAGTATAACCATCTGCTACGGCGACAGCGGAAAAAACATGCCGCTGACCGTTATAGATGAAAGCACGCTCGCCGACCGCTATCCCGATGCTTTCGGGCGCTATCGCGGCAGTTCTTACTCGCTCGAAAATCTTCCGGGCAAGCCCTTGCCGCGCATCACCGCGCCGACCACAACCGGCGAGCGCTATCTGCACGAAAACGGCGAGGCCCTGGCGGCTCCGACCATCTATGCATTCGTAGATGCCGAAGTAGGGTCTACGCCCGAGTTTGTGAGCCAGACGCGGGCTGCTGTCGACTATCTGCCCTTCAATGTCGATGTGGTGTGGGCTTTTATAAACCATCGTGTCGACGATATCGAGGCTGTGGTGCCGTCGATCCGCCCTGGCGAGCATCTGCTCATGAATGCCCGGGGAGCCGCTACCGAATGCGGGGTGGGCGCCGATACCCCGGTGCTACTCTTTGTGGGAGCCGACGGCGTGGTCAAAGATTTTCTTCGTGGATACAACCAAGACTTCCGCTCGCTTGTTATTCAAAAAGCAAGCTTAAGTAATTAGTTTAATATGGAAACAATCTATTTCAAAGGTACTCCAATTCATACCTACGGAGATATCCCCGCAGTGGGCACTCAGGCTCCGGAGTTTACTCTGGTAAGCAATTCGCTTGAAGATATACATCTGTCCGATTTCAATGGCAAGCGCGTTGTGCTCAATGTCTTCCCGAGCCTCGACACTCCTGTGTGCGCCACATCGGTACGCCGATTCAATCAGGAAGCAGCCGCACTCGACAATACGCAGGTGATATGCGTGTCGATGGATCTTCCGTTCGCACAGGGCCGCTTCTGCACCGCCGAAGGCATCGACAAGCTCGTATCGGCGTCGGCATTCCGTCATGGCGATTTCGTGAAGAACTACGGTCTTGAGATGGTCGACGGTCCGCTGGCCGGTCTGTTGGCGCGTGCTGTGATAGTGCTCGACGAAAACCACAAGGTTATCTTCTCGGATCTGGTAGAAGAAATAACACACGAACCGGCCTACAAGGCCGCTCTTTCGGTACTCGCGAAGTAAGCGATACAATCGATTTTCCGAAGCCCCGGAGTTGCCCCTACTGGCGTGGCATTTTTTGCATAATGCAACTCCGGGGCTTTGTTTGTGCTTTTGCGGGAAAAGGTGAAATAAAGATAAATGCTTTTTTTTGAGCCACTTAAGAAATTTTCATTATCTTTGCGCAGAAAGTTTAATGGGATTTTTATGAAAAAGCTTGTTTTTGTCGTTTTAGCTCTTGCTCAGGCCGGTGTGGCTCTCGCTCAGAACTGCAGTGCGGCCGATACCGTAGTGCAGGAACTCCGATATCCTCTGACGCAGAAGGATACAGAAACCGTATTCTGGTATTTAAATAACGAATGGATAAGCGGTGCCGACCCCGGCATGGTGCCTGTCGATTCTATTGCGGAAATGAAAGTGAAGGACGACAGATACGGTAACAGGGCAATATTTATCACCGTGTCGCCGGAAACTCTTTCGGCCGTTAAAGCGAAGGCGCAGGCGTCGGCGCGCACCATGTGTACCGAGCCTTATTGCGAATTTCCCGGCGGAAACGGCCGCCTTAAGGAATGGGTCAACGCGAATATCCGTATTCCCGAAGGCTACCGCGGCAACGAAAGGGTGGTGGTGGAATTTCTGGTTCATCCCGACGGTTCTGTCTCCGACGGCAAGGTGATTGAATCGAGCACAGACGAGGCCGCAAACGCCGAAGCTCTCCGTCTTGTAGCTGCTCTGCCGAGATTCATGGTGAAATACTATACACCCGAGAAAAAAACTCTGAAGATGCTTTGGCCGATATTCTTCAGAGAGCCGGGAACTATAATTATACGAGGCGACAAAAGTGACTTTACCGCTCAGTTCCCGGACATAGAAAAGAAAATCAGAAATCTCTATGAGAACGGGGTGTTCCGCACCTCGGCGAGTGAGCAGTCCGGGATGTGGGACGATATATGCACCGTGGGCTTTCTCAGACGTCTGTGGGAGGAAAACGACGCCGATGGAGGAGGCTTTGCCACCTGGCTGCTCCGCTCGGGTATGCAGGATGGCGATGATTCGCCTTCGCAGGTCCTTTCGGTAGTTCCGGGCGCTGACAACACCGTCGTAGTCCGGTGGTCCGACATGGGCCATAAAGGCTCTACCACATTCACCATGACCAAAGTCGACGGCACCTGGAAGATCGCAGATGCCACCGTCCCCCTCGGCTTCCCGCCCCTCTGAATCGTCAGGGTTCAGATTACTTTATTTGCAATGCAAGAGTTTTCATTTCGTACGCACCGATTATAAGATCTCCTATGGCTCTGATAATTTGCGAATCCTCGAAATCAGATACATTCTTGACATTAATCCAATAGTCAAGGGAGCCGGAGATGGCGTTCCAGAGTTCTCCTTCACGAAACTTGTACTCCTCAATAATATCGTTAAAACGATATTTTTCTTCGAAGGTCTTACCTTCGATAAGGCCATATTGGGTCAGACGTTTAACGACATCGTTCATTGGCTTGATCACATTGAGGACAGAATGATCAGATATAACTTCACTATATGGAGCATCTTTAAGTCGTTCCGGGCGTCTGTTCCAAACATCGAGGGATATGCGAAGTGAAATTTTTCCAATGCCTTCATGTGGCTGGAATATCACCTCGAAATATGAATCATCATTAAGAAATATATAATATCCGCCATTTCCTGTATTCCGTTTGAATTGTGACCTTAAGTCCGGCAATTTGGAGGTAATATAACTCCAGACGTTATCATGAAGCTTGTAAATCAAGTCTTTCCGGTCAAATTTAATTGGTTCCGAAGTAGACACATTTGTAACTGAAGACCGGAACAATAATTCCTGTATAGCTTCTCCCGGAGATTTTGGATTAAGCAGTTCTGCGTTGCGGTTAACAAGTGAAATTAATTCAAGGATTTCGGCATGATGCTTGTCATAGAAAATTTCCTTATCGCAAAGAGCATCAAGAATAATTTCACCATTGATTTCCTCTATGTTGTCACTCTCATTATTACTGAGATGCAGACCCAATTTTGCGGCGATGTGAGCATCCCACTTTGTGAAAAGTGGATTTACTAACAGCATATCATAAATTTTAGGATAGCAGACCTGAAGGCTTACAATAGCAAAATTTATGATTTTATATTCAATAGTTTCGGTTGTACTCTCGTTGGAGGAGCATTTAGAAATGCAATCCAAGAGGGAAAGCGTATTGATAAGCCTCTTTATAGCACGGGGATTTTTGCCGACAGAAGATACTACAATCCTTTCGATAGACTTTTGAATGATTGGGATATTTCTCTCAGCCCGCGTAATATAGTTTATAGCGACAAGAGAATCAAATACGAATTCCATTGGTCGGTAATTGCTTACCGGGAGGGAGAACGGTACCTGAATTATCTTGTCGAAGAAGGAGCGAAATTCTCTATCGTTTTCCGGCTTATAAGGGCCAAATTTTGGTTCGAGGCCTTTAACAACGACATCGTAGTCGATAGCGAGAACAAAGATGCAATTGTCAAGGGTAAAGATGTTTTTAAGGAGTTCCAGAATTTGTACCGCTAAAGGTGGATTCAAACGGTCCAGATCATCGACAAAGATTATGACGCCTTTTTTAGTGTCGCCAAGCGATTTCGATATTGCTTGAGTAAGAGAGTCCTTAAGATCAGAAAGAGTCACAGTCCCTCGATGTCCTTCCGGAGAGAAAATTTCATTAGGGATATTCATTGTTTCCATGGCGACTCCGGCACCGGGCGCAACACCTTTTCCCCATTCTCGAAGTGCTCGAAAGACAAAATTAGCGGCGTTCTTTGTGAAATTAATTAGCTTTTCAGATGTTTTAGGGTCGTTATCGGATAATGAATTTACAAGGTGTACTATAATCTTCACTACAGTTTCCTCTGGAGTTGCCAACATGGAGAACTCCCAAGTATTGATTTTGATACCAATAAAATCCTTATCGTCTGAGCAAAGATCATTGTAAAGCCGATTCATTAGCGACGTTTTCCCGCTGCCCCATTCGCCTTTTAAGGCAATAGTAATGGGAGCTGCGGAGTGTTCGATGAATCTGACAAGACCTTCTACATACTTTTCGGTCCCAAAGTCATTGGTCGATAAAGTAAGTGGAGTATCTGATAATGAGGATCTGTGATTATTCATTTTCGAGAGATGTTGGTTTCAAATTATCGCGGAAACAACGGGCGACATCGGAGCGATCCATAGGCGGCTTAGGGACGGAGAGTATCATGGCTGCTTTATCTGTTTGATAATGCAAAGATAAGCTTTTTTCCTTAATATCAAACCTTAGAGGCTTTAGTGCTTATAGTGAACCGTGTTTTTTTGTAATAGGGATGTTCGACTCTGAAACATAAAAAACATGTCCCGGGGGCTGGTGGGCTTCCGGGACTGTGTTTTATTTGGTGGAGTGGGGGAATCAGTGGGTGTCGGCTTCGGGGGCTATGAGTTTGTAGCCTTTGCCGTGGATGTTGATGATTTCGATGGAGGGATCGTCCTTGAGGTGCTTGCGGAGCTTGGTGATGTAGACGTCCATGGAGCGGGCGTTGAAGTAGTTGTCGTCGATCCAGATGGTTTTGAGTGCGTAGTTGCGCTCGAGGATTTCGTTGACATGGGCGCAAAGCAGGCTGAGGAGTTCCGATTCCTTGGTGGTGAGCTTGGTGATCTTGTCGCCGATGAGGAGCACCTGTTTCTGGGTGTCGAAAGTGAATTTGCCTATCTTGTACATGGTTATTTCCTTGCCTTTCTTACCCTTGACGCGGCGCAGGATGGCTTCGATGCGGAACACGAGTTCTTCCATCGAGAAGGGCTTGGTGATATAGTCGTCGGCACCGATCTTGAAGCCTTCGAGGATATCGTCTTTGAGCGATTTGGCGGTAAGGAATATGATGGGTATTTCGGAGTTGACGGCACGGATTTCCTGGGCGAGAGTGAGGCCGTCTTTCTTGGGCATCATCACGTCGAGGATGCAGATGTCGTACTTTCCTTTGAGGAAAGCTTTGTAACCGGCTTCTCCGTCGACGAAGAGGTCGGCGTAGCAGCCTTTGGCCTGGAGATACTCGCGAAGGAGCATGCCGAGGTTTTCGTCGTCTTCGCAGAGAAGAATTTTTATTCTTTCTTCCATAGTCGTTAATTTTTAGAGAGTGGTAGTATTATTATAAATTTTGTTCCTACGTTGAATTCGCTTTCCACGCGGATGTCGCCTCCGAGTTCGCCTATCATCTTGCGGACGTAGGCCAGTCCGAGGCCGAAACCTTTGACATCGTGGCGGTTGCCGGTGGATACGCGGTAGAATTTGTCGAAAATCTTCTTGAGGTCGTCGCGCCGTATGCCTATGCCGTTGTCCTCGATGGTAATCTGCAGGCGTTCGTCCGAGAGATCGCGCGAGGCGACGGTGAGCTTGAGTGGACGCTCCTCGCTGCGGTATTTCACGGCGTTGTCGAGGAGGTTGAAGATAACGTTGGTGAAGTGCATTTCGTCGACAGTGACGATAGCATCCATGGCGTCGAGGTCGGCGCTGATGGAGCCCCCGTATTTCTCGACTTTGAGCTTGAAGGTGTTGACGATGTTGAAGATGGCGGCGTTGGCGTCGACTTCCTCGAGCTTGAGGGTGGCTTTCTGGCGGTCGAACATCGACATCTGGAGCACTTTTTCCACCTGGAAACGCAGACGCTTTGTCTCGTCGGTAATGACGGTGGATATCTGCTGCAGCATCATGGGCGATTTGCGCACGCTCTGGTCGTTGAGCATCTGTGCCGCCAGCGATATCGATGAAATCGGCGTCTTGAATTCATGGGTCATATTGTTGATGAAGTCGTTTTTCATCTCGGTGAGTTTCTTTTGCCTGAAAGCCACGATGATGGTGTAGACAAATATTATCAGCAATATGAATGTGAAAGCGAAAGCCGGCACCAGGAAAGATATCGACGAGAAAATGTAGTCGGATTTTGTCGGGAAATATACCTTGAGGTAGTTGTGGGGCCCGGCGCCGTCATTGGGGAAGAGTGTCTGTATGAACATGTTGTCGCGGTCGGACGCCGCGGTATGGAATCCGGCCGATTTGTAGAGTACGGTGCCGGCATAGTTGGCAACGGCGAATTCGAACGGCACTTTCAGGCCGAGGGTGTCGAGTTCCTGCCGCAGGTAGGTGCATACCCGGGCGGAGTCGGCGCGCTCGCTCACGGGGCGTGTGGAGGCTTTCGACATAATGTTGAGAATCACATCGTCGAGCATGCCTTTCTGATAGAGATAGCGGTTGCGGTAGTCGTTCTGGAAGGCGCGGTAGTGGGCGCCAACGGTACCTCCACCCTGTATCTTGGATATTTCGTTGATATCGCCTTTTATGGTAAGGTCGGCCTCGAGGCCGGTCTTGGTCGTGAACGAATATTTGATACCGTCGAGGCGCGGCACCGGATCGCCGAGGTACTGCGACACCACGGCCGAGGTCTCGACCTGACGCACATCTTCTTCGAGGAAATGCCTGGTCTCGTCCTGTTCCAGATGGGTGGCCACAGCCACAAGGCTCTGGCGTACGCCCTGCGAGAATTGCTCGTAGCGTATCTGCACTATGTTTTTCATGTAGAATATCTGTATGCACAGAAGCGCCATGAAGCATAGTCCCATCACTATGGTCAGTATCCAGATAGTCTGTTTCTTCATATTGTTGTTCCTTGGCGCGGGGCCGCGGGAGCTGTTTTAAAATATGTATATTTTGTTAACAAATAGCGAATGTTAAAGTTCGGGAGAAGGAAGGGTATTCGGGGATGAAGTTTAACATTTCGCGTCAAAATTAACAAACAAATGTGAAATCGCCAAATTTCCCTCTGTTAAAGATAATTAAGACCTTTCGAGAGGTGTCTGGAGGCCGTTTTTCTTGTCGGAGGGCACGTAAGGGAGCCCCGGATTATTCTTCAACGGCATCGGGAGCCACACCTCGCGGCAGGGTGAAGTGGAGCCATACGAAGGCTACCGTTCCGGCAATGAGCGAGCCGGCCACGATGCCGAGTTTGGCATGGTCGAGCAGATAGGCCTGAGCGGGCTGAGCGGCGTCGAAGGTGAGTGTGGCAATGAACAGCGACACGGTGAATCCGATGCCGCCGAGCATGGATATAGATGACATCATGTGCCAGTTGGAGTGGGCGGGCATGGGTGCGAGCCGCAGTTTAACGGCCAGCCACGAGAACGACAGTATGCCCAGGAATTTGCCGACGACCAGAGCGCACATCACTGCGAGGGATATGCCTTCGAAGAGTGTGGCCGGATTCATGTCGAGCAGGAATATACCGGCGTTGGCGAAGGCAAAGAGCGGCACTATGAAGAAGTTGACTATCGGATGCAGGGAGTCTTCGAGGTCCTGAAGCGGTGAAATCACTTTGTCCGAAGCGCTTTCGACCTCTTTGAGCCAGTTCATCTGTTCTTTGTCGAGAATGGTTTTCTGTTCGAGGCTTTCTTCGTCGTCCTGCGAGAAGTGCGATATCGAGCGGCGTATGGTTTTTATGTATTTCTTTGGCGCGAACACCGGCGATGCAGGCACGCAGAACGCCACAAGGACACCCGCTATGGTCGGGTGTATGCCCGAGTTGAGGAAGAGGAACCATATGATGCCGCCTATGCCGAGGTAGAAAATCTTACTCTTTATGCGCAGTACCGAGCCCAGCAGGAGTATGCCGAGCAGTCCGGCGGCGTAGAGCAGCAGCATCGCCTCGATGTGTGTGGAGTAGAAAGCGGCTATGACTATGATGCCGCCGATGTCGTCGACCACGGCGAGTGTGGTGAGGAATATCTTGAGCGACATGGGCACGCGCTTGCCGAGCATGGCCAGTACGCCCAGCGAGAATGCTATGTCGGTGGCCATGGGTATGGCGGCTCCGCCGGTATAGTCGGTTCCACGGCTCATGAGATAGTAGATGAACACCGGAACAACCATGCCGCCGATAGCGCCGACAATCGGCAGCAAAGCCTGCTTGAACGACGACAGCTCGCCCACCAGCACCTCGCGCTTTATCTCGAGGCCTATTGTGAAGAAGAATATGGCCATGAGGGCGTCGTTGATAAACGCCAGCAGCGACATGGGGTGTCCGCTGTGGCTGAAGAAGTTGAAGTCGCCAAGCTGCAGGCGTACTTCCTGTTCCCAGAATGAAAAATAGGTCTGGTTTATGGCCGGTATATTTGCTATTATAAGTGCGAGCACGGTTGCTGCGATGAGCACATTTCCACCTGTGGCATGACGCCGTAGGGCCTGCCGCGCCGAGAAGAAAATGCCCGATGCGAATACCGACCGGTCTTCGACTTCCCAGGAGGCTTTAGTCTTGCGATGCGATGAAGATGAAGGGGTTTTCATGTGTTATGTACCTATTATTATGTCGGATAAGTATGCCACATTGCATGGCGGTTGTTTAGAAGATATGTATAATTTAATTAACAAACGTAAAAAGGACTATGTTTAATATAACCGTATATAATTTTTGCTTATATTTGCATCTGATATGAAGAACATTCGATTATTTCTTTTTTTGTATATCATTGTGTTAGGTGCCGTTCTTACGGGCTGCAACAATGATATTTTTATCGAACCGCTGAAAGTCGAGTCCGACACCGATGTGCTCGGCCCCGACTGCCGCACGGCAAGTATCAGGGTTTCGGGAAAAAACTGGACGGTGGAGGAACTTTGGTTTTCGTCGGAAGAGGGCATGTACCATGGCACTATGGAAGGCGAGTCGTATTCTTTCGTTACGCCTTATGTCGAACTAAACGGGCATTATACCTCAGGTGGTATAGTTGTGAATCTTGTAAGCTATCTCGGGAATTCGGATGCCAGACTTGGCATGACCGTATGCGACGGATACGAATACATCCCGGTGGAAATAACCGTCCGGCCTACCGCCGAGTACAGTGTCGAAATTCTCGATGTCGACTACACTCTTAACCAATGGTCGGGCTATCCCGACAAGGATTATACCCGAAATGTGATTTCATACCGCTTCCCCGAGGGATTGGCGGAGCCTCGGGAGTTCTCGTTCCCTAATATCGAAGACATGCCTGTGGACTACTTCTTCATGCCGTGGTATTCGGATGATTTATTCGCAGATCGGGTGCTGAACAGCGGTATTTCAGTCCCTGTTCCTTCATTTGTCGGCTACGGCATAGGGCATCCGAGTGCCTGGGAGATGGCCGGAGAAGAAGCGCCTCTGACTACATCGCGCTCCATTATATTCACCCGTTTTGTGCCGACTATGCCTGCTGCTGTAACGCTGCCGGCCGGCAAACCGCTTGAGGTCACTCTGTTTTGCGAGTACGAATGTCTGGGACTCGATTGTACTGTCCATGCTGTCAACCCCATGACTCAGCAGCCCGAAGATGTGGAGTGTCAGCTGCGGCTGATGGTTCCGGTGAAGTTTATATCGGAAATTAAAGATTTATGAAAAAGCTACTGACAGCGATAGCCGCTGTGATGGCGGCAGTGTCGGTCTATGCGGCCGACTCGACTGCTGTGTCGCATCGGCTGGAAGTGTCGCTACGGGGCGCCTATGTGCTTCCGTCCAATAAGATTGTAAAGGGCGGCAACTGCTTCGGCGCTCGTACCGATGCCGCCTTTGGCGCGTCGGCTGAGTATTCGTTCTCTTTTTCGCCCCGCAGCCGCTATGGCCGCTATTATCCCTATGCCTATCAGGGCATCGGTATCGGGGCGACGGGTTTCAGCAGCTCGAAAGTAACCGGGAATCCGGTAAATATCTACGTGCTTCAGGGTTCGCGTATCGCGTCGTTCTCGCGCCGTCTGACTTTGGACTATGAATGGAATTTCGGCATTTCTGCCGGATGGAAAAAGAATAGCGACTCCGAACCGTTCGACTATGAGTCGATTAGCGGGTTCGGCTCGCATGTCAACGCATATATCGATCTGGGATTCAAGCTCGAATATGCTCTAAGCGAGCATTTCAGCCTTGTCGGAGGCGTCAATCTGTCGCACTTCTCCAACGGCAATACCGACTATCCCAATCCCGGTGTCAATGTGCTGTGGGGCAAAGTCGGAATGGTGTGGAAACCCGGCACCCAGTTCGCGGTGCGCAAAATGGACTGGAGCGACTACGAAGCGCATATGTCGTACGACATTACCGCCTACGGCGCGTGGCGCAAGAATCTTTTCGACTGCAACTACGGCTACGACGGTCTTGAATCAGAGATGCGTCTCATTCCCGGCCACTTCGGTGTCGCCGGATTGAATATCAACCCCCTGTGGCATTTCAATCCGATGTTCTCGGTGGGCGCCTCGCTTGACCTTCAGTACGACGAAGGCGCGAACCTGAGCCCTTACTTTGTGGAGGGGACATCGCCCGACGATCCTAAATTCTATCGGCAGCCTTTCAGCCACCGTGTGATGGCCGGACTGAGTGTGCGCGCCGAGCTTCAGATGCCCATTTTCGCAGTCAACATAGGTATCGGTCACAGCGTATATGCTCCCGGCGGTCCCGATATGCGTGGATGGTATCAGATGTTTACTCTCAAGACATTTATCACCGACTATCTTTACATCAGCACCGGCTACCGTCTGGAACGCTTCCGCAATCCCGGAAACCTGATGCTCGGTATGGGCTATCGCTTCTGCGCCCGCTGACAGAAACACCCTCTTAACAACGACCGCCAAGCAGTTTCTGCCGGCCCTAAAGACACGTTAACACCGCTATTTTTCATTTTTAGAGTGGCAGACGAACATAGGTTGGAAAAAAATTGTTAAATTTGAGGAAAATTTATTGTTTGTGATTTGAAGTATCTCGGTGCGCACATCGACTGTCTCCCTAATGTGGGCGAAATACCGCTTATAGCCAAGGCTTTAGGCGCGACTGCGTTTGCATTCTGCCCGGTCGATCCCAAGTTGTGGCGCTATCCGGCCTATCCGCAGGGCGAGCTCGACCGTTTCCGTCGCGAATGCGCCGACAACGGTTTCACGCCTCGGCAGATTCTCCCGCATGCTTCGCTGCTGCTCAATCTGTGCTCGCCTGACGCCCGTAAGCTCAGGATGTCGCGCGACAGTTTTACCTCTCAGATGGAGCGTGTGGCGTCGCTTGGTCTCGACAGGCTCAATTTTCATCCGGGTTCGCACATGCGCGGACTCAGCGAGGATTCGGCTCTCGACCTTGTGGCCGAGTCGATCAATTTTGCTCTCGAGCGTACCGATGGTGTCTGTGCCGTGATAGAGAATATGGCGGGGCAGGGCACCAACCTTGGCTATACTTTCGCGCAGCTTGCGCGCATCATCGCCGGTGTGGCTGACAAAAGCCGTGTGGGAGTATGCATCGACACTTGCCATGCCTTCGCCGCCGGCTACGACATGTCGACCCCCGCTGCCTACGAGGCCGTATGGAGCGAGTTCGACGCCGCTGTGGGCTTCGACTATCTGCGCGGCATGCATGTCAACGACTCTCTCAAGCCACTGGCCTCGCGTGTCGACCGCCACGCATCCATAGGCCGCGGCGAACTCGGCTCGCCTTTCTTCGGCCTTCTCATGGCCGACACGCGCCTCGACAGCATTCCTCTCATCCTCGAGACTCCCGACCCTTCGCTCTGGAAGATGGAGATAGCATGGCTGCGCAGTGCCGCCGAAGGGAAATGATACGACTTACTTACTGATTTATATATACTTACTTACTAACAAAATTATATCTTTATTCATGAAAGACCAACGCGATTTAAGCTTCTGGAAGCTATGGAATCTGAGCTTCGGGTTCTTCGGCGTACAGATAGCGTATGCGCTGCAAAGCTCGCAGGTCAGCCGTATATTCTCTACCATCGGCGCCGACCCCCACGATCTGAGTTATTTTTGGATTCTGCCGCCTCTCATGGGCCTGATAGTGCAGCCTATCGTAGGCTCGGCCAGCGACCGCACCTGGAACCGCTTCGGGCGCCGTCTTCCCTATCTGCTGATAGGCGCGGCAGTAGCCATCATTGTGATGTGTTTCCTGCCCAATGCCGGTAGCCTCGGACTGGCCATCTCGCAGGCCATTATCTTCGGTCTGGTAATGCTCATGCTGCTTGATACTTCGATCAACATGGCCATGCAGCCCTTCAAGATGCTTGTGGGCGACATGGTCAACGAGCGTCAGAAAGGCCTGGCATATTCCATACAGTCGTTCCTGTGCAATGCCGGCTCGGTGGTGGGCTATGTGGCACCCTTCGTGCTGGCATGGTTCCTGAGCAACACCGCTCCGGCAGGCGAGGTGCCTCCGACAGTTACATGGGCGTTCTATCTGGGCGCTTTCATCCTGCTGCTGTGCGTAGTATATACTTTTGCCAAGGTTAAGGAAATGCCGCCGGCCGAATATGCGGCTTTCCACGGCATCGAGACCGGGAAAGAGGAAAAAGGCCCGAAGGAGAATATGTTCCGCCTCCTTGTCAAGGCTCCCAAGGTGTTCTGGACCGTCGGCATCGTGCAGTTCTTCTGCTGGGCTGCTTTCCTGTATATGTGGACGTATTCGACCGACGCCGTGGCTCTTCAGGCTTTCGACGCTCCTTCGGTGCAGGAGGTTACCGGTGTTACCCTCAACGGTAAATCGTACGACGACAAGTATTTCTTCGCCGGCCGTCAGCCGGTGATCGAAAACGGCACTCTCACTCTCACCCCCGACGGCGAGGCTACCGTACTTTCACTCCTCGAGCCCGGGACTCAGCTGCAGATGGCACATATAGCCAAACTCGACGACAATATCGGCGAATATGTACTCGAGCAGACCACTCTTCTGCCCCCTGTCGCCGACATCAACGAACTCGAGCTCAACTATAAGACCGTCCTCGATCCTTCGACCAAGGCTTATCAGGACGCCGGCGACTGGAACGGCAACCTTCTGGCCATACAGGCCATAGCCGCCGTGCTCTGGGCTATAGTCCTCGCCGGTTTCCGCCGCCGCAAACTGGCATATTCGCTGAGTCTTCTCATCGGTGCCGTCGGCTTTGTGTCGGTCTACTTCATCCACAACCAGTATGTGCTCGGCATTAGCTACGCTCTGATGGGCTGTGCCTGGGCGGCCATGCTGTCGATGCCCTTCACCATTCTCACCAATGCTCTCAGCGGCGGCAACATCGGCACATATCTCGGCCTGTTCAACTGCACTATCACCATACCTCAGATTGTGGCGGCACTCTGTGGCGGCGCTATACTGCACTGCTTCCCGCCGGCCCCCAACGGCGCTCCGCTCACCGTGGGCATGCTTGTGGTGAGCGGTATCCTGCTGCTTATAGGCTCGATTGCCGTATGGAACGTGAAAGAGACCTTTGGCTCGCAACACAAGAAATAGAATTATGAATTATGGATTATGAATTATGAATGGGACATTTCTGTCAGAGCCATCTGTAATTCATAATTCCGCATTTCATAGTCCTGTTTACGTAATTCATAATTCTTAATCCATAATTGAAATAAGATGGAGTCACTTCGTCAGCTGTATAAGATAGGGCTTGGGCCCAGTAGTTCGCACACCATGGGGCCGCGCAAGGCCGCTGAAATATTTGTGGAGCGTACACGTGGCCGTGCCGCGCGCTACGAGGTTACTCTCTACGGCGCTCTTGCCGCTACGGGCCGCGGTCACCTTACCGACCAGGCCATTCTCGGGGTCCTTACGGCCGTGGCTCCCGCCGAGATTGTGTGGAAGCCCGATATTGTGTTGCCTTTTCATACCAACGGCATGACTTTCAAGGCTTACGGCGCCGATGGTGCGGAAGCTGACAGCTGGACAGTCTATTCGGTCGGCGGAGGCGATATAGTGGAGGACGGGCAGCCGCGCAGTGCGGGCCCCGACATATATCCGCTCACTAAGATCAGCGACATCATGAAGCGCTGCGAGGAAACCGGTACGAGCTACTGGGAGTACGTCGACGAGTGCGAGGGGAGTGCCATATGGGACTATCTTGCCGAGGTATGGAGCGTGATGAAGGCTGCCGTGGAGCGCGGTATCGAGGCCGAGGGCGTGTTGCCCGGCGGTCTCGGGGTACGGCGCAAGGCGGTGAGCTACTACGTCCATGCCGAGGGATACAACAAATCGCTCAAAAGCCGTGGCCTTGTCTATGCCTACGCTCTTGCGGTGTCGGAAGAGAATGCCTCGGGCGGAAAAATCGTCACGGCGCCTACCTGCGGCTCATGCGGGGTGGTTCCAGCCGTGCTCTATCATCTGTATACGTCGAAAGGCTTCAGCGAGAAGCGCATACTGCGGGCTCTCGCTACGGCGGGTCTGTTCGGCAACGTAGTGAAGCAGAACGCATCGGTGTCCGGCGCCGAAGTCGGCTGCCAGGGCGAGGTTGGTGTGGCATGTGCCATGGCCGCTGCCGCTGCTTCGCAGCTGTTCGGCGGCACGGTAGCCCAGATAGAATATTCGGCTGAAATGGGCCTGGAGCACCATCTCGGTCTCACATGCGACCCAGTCTGCGGTCTGGTGCAGATTCCCTGCATAGAGCGCAATGCCTACGCGGCCGCACGCGCCCTCGATGCCAACCTCTATGCTGCTTTCTCCGACGGTCAGCACCGTGTGACTTTCGACCGCATTGTCGAGGTGATGAAGCAGACAGGCCACGACATACCTTCTCTCTACAAAGAGACTGCTCTGGGGGGGCTGGCGGCGATAAAGTAACTATTCCACGACTCTCCAGCCGAGAAAGCCGGTGCGGACGGTGACGTCGTAGCGCGCGCCGGTGCGCACACGGTTATAGTACTCGATGCTGACGGGCTGTTCGAACGTCGTGCTGTCGGGCAGCTGTACCACTACGTAGTATTCGCGGGTGCGTCGCACCATATGGCGCCTGCCCACTCGCCGTGTCCGTTCCTCGCTGTATTTCCGGGCTACGATACCGTCTTCGTGGTGTTCGTCGGTGCCGGGCATATAGCGGTTACCCGCCATAATGGCGGTAAAGGCTATTATACCGGCTGTGCACAGATGCACCAGGTATGTGAGGATGCCATTCTTGCGATTGCCTTTCTGTCGGATAATCAGTGTCACCGGTAAGGTAAGCACTGCTATCACGGCTGCCGCTCCGGTCGGAATCCACCATTCGACATCGGTGTAGCCTAACAGTACTATGCCGAACATCAGTGTGGCGATAAGCAGAAATACCGCGAGTCCGATAAGAAAATTTTTCATACGGAAGCAGAGAAAGAACCGGGCGGCGTCAAAGATTGAGTCACCGCCCGGAATATTTCGTTAGTTAGTGTTAGTATACGGTTACTTCGAGCGCGTCGAGAGCTCGTTTGGCTTTGGCGCGTGCACCTTCGAGAGTATCGTCGGTACCGAGTATTACGGCCATGCGGCGGTGTCCGTGGATTTCGGGTTTGCCGAATATCCTCATCTGTGTGCCGGGTTCGGCGAGCACTTTGTCGAGATTGCCGAACTCGATGGTGTCGGTGTCGCCTTCAACTACGACGGCACGCGATGCCGACGGGCCATAGAAGCGTACGGCCGGTACCGGCAGCCCGAGCAGAGCGCGGGCGTGGAGTGCGAATTCGCTCAGATCCTGCGAAATCATGGTTACCATGCCGGTGTCGTGTGGACGGGGCGATACTTCGCTGAAAATCACGTGGTCGCCCTTCACGAAAAGTTCCACGCCGAAGATGCCGTAGCCGCCGAGGGCGTCGGTCACTTCCTTGGCTATATGGCGGGCGTTTTCGAGAGCTTTGTCGGTCATGGGCTGCGGCTGCCACGACTCGCGGTAGTCGCCGTTGACCTGTATGTGGCCTATGGGCTCGCAGAACACGGTTCCCGATATGCTGCGGACGGTAAGCAGGGTGATCTCGTAGTCGAAATCCACGAAGCCTTCCACAATGACGCGTCCGGCACCTGCGCGGCCGCCTTCCTGGGCCTCGCGCCAGGCATCATCGATCTGTTCGGGTGTGCGCACTGTGCTCTGTCCGTGGCCCGACGAGCTCATCACGGGTTTTACCACTACGGGCAGCCCGATGGCGTCGATGGCTGCACGGAATTCTTCGTAGGTCTCGGCGAAGCGGTAGGGCGATGTGGGCAGACCGAGTTTCTCGGCGGCGAGGCGGCGTATGCCTTCGCGGTTCATGGTGAGGTAGGCTGCTGTAGCTGTGGGCGTCACGTTGTAGCCTTCCTTTTCAAGCTCTACCAGCACCGGGGTGGCGATGGCCTCTACCTCGGGGATGATGTGGTCGGGTTTTTCGAGTTCTATGACCCTGCGGAGCTCGTCGGGGTCGAGCATGTTGAACACATAGCAGCGATGGGCAACCTGCATGGCGGGAGCGCCGGCGTATTTATCGCAGGCTACTACTTCCACGCCCATGCGCTGGAGTTCGATAGCAACTTCTTTACCTAATTCTCCGCTGCCCAGAAGGAGCGCCTTACGTCCGCGGGCAGTAGTGACAGATCCTATTTTCGACATATATGTAATGATGGTTTAGGTGGTTCAGCGTACTGTTTTGTGGGTGTGGGTGTAGCCCCACTTTTTGCATTTGTCGCACCAGGACACGGAGCCGCTGCCGGTGTAGTCGGGGGTGTTGTACTGGATGATATCGATGGGCTCGACGTCGCTCTTGCGGTTGCGCGAGGAGGAACCGCCGCTTTTGGGTGCGCCGCTGCCGAGTGATATTCTGCCGTATTCGTCGTAGCCGATGGCGTTACCGAACTGATTTATGAACGTCGTGCCGGTAGTTATGCCTTTGCCCTGACAGGTTTTGCATCGTCCGCCGAGTCCTGCGCAGAATGTGCATCCGTACCACATGCCGTTGGCATATTTGCCTTGTGTGCCATGGCATACGGGGCAGACTCCGGTACCATGACAGTTGACACATTGGCGTCGGGTGATAACCATTGCCGAGCCGTCGGGGTTGTGATACCATGTCTCTTCGCCGAAACCGGTATGGCGCACTTCAACCCGCGACTGCTCCTGCTGCCGGGGTTGCTGAGGCTGGGGTTTGGGCGCGGGAGCCGGGGCGGGCTGTTTTTTGGGAGCAGGGGCAGGGGCCGGAGCCGGCTTAGCGTTTTTGTTCTTGTTGAGGTCGCCAAACGATTTTTTCGGCTTCTTGTTCACCTCCAGGTCTTCGAACGATTTTTTCTTCGGAGTCTGGGCGTAAGCCGGTGCCGCGCACAGCATGAAGGCGATGAGTATGCGGATAAATAGTTTCATAGAGAGAAGAATCTTTGAGCGTTGGCTGTGGTGACGGCGTCGATTTCGGCTGCGCTTTTGCCTGTGGCTTCGGCGATTGCAGCCACTATCAGGGGGATGTAGGAGCTTTCGTTCCGTTTTCCTCGGTAGGGCACCGGTGCAAGATAGGGCGAGTCGGTCTCGGTGAGGATGCGGTCGGCCGGAAGAGCCGGTATGACGCTTTTGAGACCGGAATTTTTGAATGTGACGATGCCGTTGATGCCGAAATAGTAGTCGCCGGCACGCATGATGCGCTCGGCGTCGGCCACTGGTCCGCCGAAGCTGTGGAACACGGCGCTGACCCCCCTATGACCCTGCAGTACTTCGAGCGTGTGGTCGAGGCCTTCGCGGCAGTGTATTATCACCGGGAGCGACATTTCTTCGGCCAGAGAAAGCTGTGCGTCGAAGGCGAGCATCTGCTCGCGCTCGTATGTGCGGTCCCAATAGAGGTCGATACCCACTTCGCCTACGGCGCAGTAACCGCCGCGGCGCAGTTCGGCCTCTATTATATCGAGTGTGGCACGCCAGTCGGTGCCGAGCTCGGTAGGGTGCAGTCCCATGGCTGCCGCCGTAACTTCGGGGCGGAGCGCCCGCAGCGCCTTGAGGGGGACGATGGACTCGAGGTCGACGTTGGGGAGTACCATCATATTTACTCCCGCGGCAACCGCACGGTCTACGGCATCGCAGCATCCGGCCATCGGGTCGGTGCAGCCGGCGGCAAAGGCGCGGTCGTAGAGGTGTGTATGGGTGTCGATCATCAGTGCGAACGTGTGGAAGCGTTTCTTGCCAGTTCTATGAGGAATCGACGGGCATCGGCGTCCATCTCCACTCCTTCGAGAGCTTCTATAGCCCGGCGCGAGTAGCCTTCGGCCAGTTCCTGACAGCGGTCGGCGAGGCCGAGTCGCGAGTATACAGCGGTGATGCTGTCGATGAGCCTGTGGTCGGGGAGGCCGGCGGCGTAAATGTCGGCCACTTCGCCGTCGCTTTCCTCCAGAGCTATGATAAGCAGCCATGTCTTTTTCCTGTTGAGGATGTCGCCGCCGATTTCCTTGCCGAAGATAGCGGGGTCGCCGAAGGTGTCGAGCCAGTCGTCGCGTAGCTGGAATGCTATGCCCAGCGCCAGACCGTAGTCGTAGAGCCTGCGGCTAACTTCGGCATCGGCCTCGGCCATGATGGCGCCTATGGCGCAGGCTCCGGCCAGCAGTACCGATGTCTTGAGTTTTATCATTTCGAGGTACTCGTCGACCGATACTTTGTGGCGGCGTTCGAATTCCATGTCGAGCTGCTGGCCTTCGTACACTCCCATGGCGGTGGAGTTGAAGCTTTCCGTGACGGCGGCCAGACGGTCGGCCGGGCAACGCGACATCAGCATCGAGGCGTATGTGAGCATGGCATCACCCGACAGGATGGCCGTATTCTCGTTCCAGCGGCGGTGTACTGTGGGGCGTCCGCGCCGCAGATCGGCATTGTCCATCACGTCGTCGTGCAGCAGGGTGAAGTTGTGAAATATCTCTATGCCGAGCGCCTGGTACATGGCTTCGGAAATGTCGCGTCGGCTAAGAGCCGAAAACACGGCCAGAAGCAACACGGGGCGCAGACGTTTGCCGCCGCTCTCGAGGGTGTAGCGCACCGGTTCGAAGAGTTTGGGCGCTGTGGCGGGAAAAGAAAGAGAACTGACGGCGCTTTCTACGGCAGCCGACAGATATTCGATCGAGTATTCCATATCTTAATCAGGGGTTGAGGGGACTATAGTCGAGAATCCAGCGGTCCTGAACGTCATTCTCGCCCGATTCTATACGTATATATTCGGGCTCCGTGAAGAAGAAGTCGGGCATGCAGGCGGGTTCCACGTATGTGCACTTTCCGGCAGGTATCTCCAATACTTTGTGGTCGGTATCGGGAGTGAGGAGAGGGTTAGTGCAGTAACGCACGTTATAGAGCAGCATATTGCGGTCGGTGGTGTTGACCACGTAGCCGCGGCCCATCGGGAAGTCGGCGATACCGTATTTCTCTTTGAACGATTCCGGAGCGGTGAATACGACGGCTTTGGCCGAGTGTTCTTTGTCGGGACCGGCTATTATGACGGTCGATTTCGGCACAGCCCAGGTAATGCTCACGACACAGGCCAGACTGAGGAATATGAACATGAATAAGCCCGCACAACCGCGTGCCGACTGTATGCCCGAAGAATTTCCACGCGGTATGGCTTTCAGAATAATCCACACCAGAAATCCGGCTGCGGTAAGGCTCAGGATAAGAACAACGGCTATAAACAGCCAGTTAGGAAGTATCATTGTCGCATGTGCTTGAAATACTTCGCAAAAGTAGCAAAAAAGCCACGAACAAACAAGAAAAAGAGGTGCTCTCACGAGTACCTCCCTTTCCATTCATCACATTATGCTAAAACTAAAGTGCTATTTCAAGTCGTGTCAGTATCTGCTTTCGACTACAGCCCAGTCGACGATGTCCCATAGTTTCTTGAGGGCATCGGCCCGACGGTTCTGATAGTCGAGATAGTATGCATGTTCCCATACGTCGAACGTCAGTAGCGGGGTCAACCCCGAGGTGATGGGGTTTGCTGCATTCGGTCCCTGTGTTATGAAAAGCTTGCCGTTTTCGTCGCGCGACAGCCACACCCAGCCCGAACCGAAGAGGCCTACGCCTGCGTCGACGAATGCTTCCTTGAATTTTTCGAAGGATCCGAATTCGCGCTCTATGGCCTTGCGTAAATCGCCCTGAGGTTCGCGGCGTCCGTCTGGCGAGAAGGTGAAGAAATAGAAAATATGATTCCAGGCCTGGGAGGCGTTGTTGAACAAGGGTCCCTGAGCGTGTGCAATGATTTCTTCGAGTTCCATATCTTCGAACTCGGTGCCTTTTATCAGTCTGTTGAGATTGTCGATATATGCTTTCTCGTGCTTGCCGTAGTGGAATTCGACAGTCCGACGGCTGATCGCGGGTTCGAGAGCATCTTCATCGTAGGGCAATTGAGGTTGTTCGTAGGTCATAGTTTTAGTGTATGTTATTTTGATTTGGTACCATTATAACGCCCCTGAGGCCTCTTGGTTCAAAAAACGGCTCTATTTGACAATTGTTAAAACATATCGTTAATCCGTTTTGAAGATTGTCGCATGTTTTCGCCGGTAATTTTGCCGACATCTTAATAAAATGCCTATGGATAACAAAAATTTTCTTGTGATTGTCGATGCCGGTCATGGAGTGGAAACGCCGGGCAAACGGAGCCCCGACGGCCGCCACCGCGAATACCGTTGGTGCCGCCGGGTGGCGCGGCTGATTGCAGATGGGCTTGCTGCTTACGGTATCGACGCCGTGGTGGCCGTGCCCGAAGAAACCGATGTGCCTTTGCGCGAGCGCTGCCGGCGCGTGGTCGCCCTTGCCGCCGGGCGCGATGCCGTGCTGGTGTCGGTGCATAACAATGCTTCGGGCAACGGCAGCTTGTGGGGCGAAGCCTGCGGATGGTCGGTGTTTGTGGCGCCCAATGCATCGGCGCGTTCGAAGCGTCTGGCGGCATGTCTTTTCGAAGAGGCTCGTAAAGCCGGTATTCTGGGCAACCGTGCCACGCCGACCTGCGGCTACTGGACGGCGTCGCTCGCCATATGTCGCGACACGCCGTGCCCGGCGGTGCTTACAGAAAATATGTTTCAGGACAATCGCGGCGACGTGGCCTTTCTGTCATCTCAAAAGGGTATCGCTACCATTGTGGGCCTGCATGTCGAAGCCATCAGAAAATATTTCGGCATATGAAAAAATCGCTGATTACACTGGCTGCTTTTGCCGCGGGCTTCGTCGTCGGGGGCAGGGCTTGCGGCCGTATAGAAACAGCACCCGGTCGCGTGACAGTGCTCACGCGCCACGATACCGTGCGCATAGCCTCGCCGCCGCGGGTAACTGTGCGCTATCTCAGGCCCGACACCGTGCGGCTCCCAGCACCGACGACGGCCGACAGTGTGGATGCCATCGTTTCTGTGGAACAGGCTCAATACGCCGGCAACGGCTACCGGGCCTATGTCAGCGGCTACCGTCCGCGCCTCGACAGCCTGATAATGCTCCGCACTGTCAGCGTGGCGCCTCCGGCCCGTCAGCCACGCTTCAGCGTAGGCATACAGGCCGGCTACGGTATTACTCCGCGCGGCATGCAGCCGTATATCGGAGTAGGGGTGGCATACACAATCCGTTTCTGAAACAAAATTATTAAATTTGCGGCATGATAGTGGAAATCGAATCTTTGGACGACAGCCGTATGGCGGTATTCGCCTCGCTCACGGAAGCTCAGCTGCGCAACAGGCTCGAGCCCGGCAAAGGTGTGTTTATAGCCGAAAGCCCCAAGGTGATAAAGGTGGCGCTCGAGGCCGGATACGAACCGCTGGCACTGATGTGCGAGCGGCGTCACGTCGGCGGTGATGCGGCCGATATCATAGCAATGTGCGGCGACAGTGTGCCGGTGTATGTGGGCGACCGCGACCTACTTGCAGGTCTCACCGGCTATGTGCTGACCCGCGGTGTGCTCTGCGCCATGCGCCGACCCGCGCCCCGCGCCGTGGCCGATGTGGTGGCCGATGCGCGGCGTGTGGCCGTGATAGACGGCGTGGTCGACACTACAAATATCGGTGCAATATTCCGCTCGGCGGCCGCCCTCGGCATGGACGCCGTGGTGCTGACGGCAAGTTCGTGCGACCCGCTCAACCGCCGTGCCGTGCGTGTGTCGATGGGTTCGGTATTTCTGATTCCTTGGACATTCCTGCCGCAGGGCGCCGGTGCCGCTTATCTGCGGCAGTTCGGTTTCAAGACTGTGGCAATGGCCTTGCGCAATGATTCGGTAAGCATCGGCGATCCTGTGCTCGCCGCCGAGCCGCGTCTGGCCATAGTGCTTGGCACCGAGGGCGACGGCCTGGCCCAGAACGAAATAGTCGGCGCCGACTACACGGTGAAAATACCGATGTGCCACGGCGTCGACTCTCTCAATGTGGCTGCTGCCTCGGCGGTTGCCTTCTGGGAATTAAGCAAATAGCTTTAAGCACCGTATCCCACGGAGAGGGCGACCTGGAAATGATAGCTGTCGGGCAGCGAGAGAAGCCGGGCGACAGCATCGGAGTCGACCATCATGCGCTCGACCACATTGATGCCTTCCGAGCTGCAGTAGAGATACACGTTTTCGGCTACGGCGCCGGCATCGAGCGCCGACATTGCGGCTTTAAGGCCTTCCATCATTTTGTCGGTGTGGGGATCGCCTGTGCGCAAGGCGTCGTAATCGCTGTATATTACAAGATTGAGCGGTGCGGAGGCAACGAAATCCTGCATTCCTGCAGCGGCCCGATGGTCGCCTTCGGCAACCGCTTCGAGCCGCGACTCCACCGGATTGTAGAGGTACACGCCTTCGGGCATGAAGGCGTATATGCGCAGAGGGTAGAGGGCCATTGCCGACGGGACCGTGCGGTGTCCGTCGGGGCGGTTTATGCCGTAGGCCGCCCAAAGAAGCTGCGACAGATGCTCCGCATCGAGAGGCTTTGGGCTGAAGAAACGGTCGGTATGACGGCGGTAGATGGCATCGAGAAGAGTGCCTGGAGCCGGTTTGTGTGCCTGCTGAGGAATGAGCGATATATTTTTCATTGTGTGTGCTTGTATGTGTTTTTTAACGTCTGTTAGCGCCTCTAAGTTCATTTTAGCGAAAAAAAGACGGACGCAGGGTGCCAAAATGGCCGTAATACAAAAAATTAATATTAATTTTGCAGTTCGGAAACCGCAGGCGCGGTTTTTCCGTTGAACCGTATAGTGGAACGAAATACAAAACATACATAAAAACAGATACATAATGGACGTAACACTCGAAAAGACCGGCGAGCTCGAAGGCCGTCTGGTCGTAAAAATCGAAGAAGCAGATTATGCCGCCCGCGTGAAGAAAGAACTTAAGGATATCGGTCAGAACCGTCAGATCCCCGGCTTCCGCAAAGGTCATGTCGACATGGCACAGCTCCAGAAGCGTTTCGGCAAGCAGGTAAAAGCCGGCGTTCTCAACGACGTAGCTTCCGATGCCGCTCTCAAATATATCGAAGACAACAAGATCCAGATTCTCGGTCAGCCCATCCCCGCCGACGACAACGAGATGAACCTCGACGAGAAGGACTATACTTTCGTATACGAAATCGGTCTGATGCCCGAACTCAACATGGTATTCGACCAGAATGTGGAGCTCGACTTCTATAACATCGCCGTCAGCGACGAGATGGTTGCCGAGCAGGACAAGAACATTCGTCTGCAGGCCGGTGACCGTGTGACCACCGACACCTACGGCGACCGCGCTCTCGTCAAGGGCACTATCATGCAGCTTGCCGAAGACGGCCAGGTTAAGGCCGACGGCATCCAGGTGACCGACGGCATCGTGGCTCCCTTCCTCTTCAAGAGCAACGCTGAAGCCGACAAGTTCGAAGGCACAAAGGCAGGCGACAAGGTTGTGTTCGACGCTTTCGCCACATGCGACGGCAACGAGGCCGAAATCTCGTCCATGCTCCATATCGACCGCGATCGTGTGGAAGAAGCCCGCGGTAACTTCGAAATGACAATCACCGAGTATGTGGTCAACAAACCCGCCGAACTCGGTCAGGAATTCTACGACAAGGTGTTCGGTCCCGACACCGTTCACAACGAAGAGGAGTACTTCGCACGTGTGCGCGACATGATCGCACAGAGCCTCCAGCCCAACAGCCGCAGCCTCTTTATCCGCACTGCCGAAGACTATCTTATGGAGACCTACGGCACCAACATGCAGCTTCCCGAGGCATTCCTGCGTAAGTTCATTGTCCGCGTTAACCCCGAAATCAAGGAAGAGGACGTCGACAAAGAACTCAAGATGGCTATCCCCGGTATGAAGTGGGAAATCATCGAAGGTCAGGCCGGCAAGGTTATGGGCATCAAGGTGGAAGAGGACGATGTCAAGGCTATCGCCCGCTCTATCGCCATGCAGCAGCTCATCCAGTACGGTATGGGTCAGATGGCCGAACAGATGGCCGACTACTATGCCGAGAACCTCCTTAAGGACAAGGATCAGCGCCGTCGCCTCGTAGAGCAGGCTTACACCTCGAAGCTCATGAACGCTATACACAACGCCGTGAAACTCAACGAGAAGACCGTTTCGCTCGACGAATTCCGCGCTCTTGTCGACACCCTCAACAATGCCAGCGGAGCAGAAGTTGCTGCCGCCGAAGCCGAGGGCGAGGCATAACAGCCGCGTAACCGCATAAATTTCGCCGACACCTTGTCGCACTTCCGTGCCCAAGGTGTCGGCGAAATTTTTTTGTGGGGGGATATATCACACCGGGCTTGTGAAGGGTGCCAGTACGCGCCAGTGTATGGCGGGGTAGAGGCGCTTGCCGGCTTCGAGCGATGCCTCGACGGCTGCCGTGCGCCCGCATATGTCGATACGCACTATATGCCCCGCGGTGATGATGTCGTGAAGTATTGCGGCGGTGTCCGGCGACCCGAAAACATCGGCATTCCCCTCTATGTTTTCGACTGCGCCCGAGGTGTCTGCGAGAGCCTGCCTCAGGGCCGGCGATATGGAGGCGCCTTCGGCGAGCACGCGCACCGCATACTGGCCGTCGGTCTGCAGGATGTAGCGGACAAGACCGTCGGACGCCGCGCCGTCTATAAGCATCATCTTGCGCTGTCGGCTCATCACTCTGTCGACATCGCGGCATACTTTGCGGTAGGCCTCGGGGTCGATGGTCTCGGCTACGAGACGTTTGGCGAAATCCACCTGCGCGCGTGCCTTGTCGGTGCGCAGATACAGGGGGTCGAGGCCGTAGGGCCCGAGGCGAGGGCGGTCGAGCGCGTCGGCGTCCTTGAACACGGCGTACAGCTTCTCCACACGCGGTGCGTCGGCGCCGAACTGCCTGCGGATGGCTTCTATGCCCTTTTCGTCATCGAGGTCGTGGTAGCGGATCAGAAACACCGTTTCCGGGTGGAAGCGTACGTCGGGGTGCGCGGTGCAATATTCCTTATAGTACACTGCCGCACGTGCGCCGTGCCCGGTGTCGAAGCCTTCGTCGATTCGGCGGGTGTCGTGGAATACCGATGCCTGCGCCAGAATCTCGAGGGCATCTTCGTCGGGCCCGAAGACGTCGAGCCCCACCACCAGAGCGTGGAGGAGCACACGGCGGCAGTGGCCGGCGGCATGAACTTTGCTGAACGGGCGGTTGAAGACCACCTTTCCGTCGAAAAAGCTGTTCCAGTAGTTGTAGAGGCGCATCACCTCGGGGCCGAATTCGGCTGCATAGTCGGTCATAGTATCCATATTGCTCACAAATATACGACTTTTTGCCGTCTGTGGACGAGGTCTCAAATAAATTGTTTTTTGATAGCGCCCATTTTTGGGCAATTGGCGGAAAAATGCTAATTTTGTAAGGTGAAGAAGACTAAAAAGATATTGATATGCACCTTAGTGTTGCTGCTCGCGGTGGCCGGTGTGCTTTTTGTGGCGTGGCGGTATGCCACGGCACCGTTCGGCGGTGAGGAAGCCGTCCGTGTAAATATACCCTCGGGCGCCGACGCACAGGCCGTGCGCGATATCCTGCAGGAGAAACTCGGCGATTCCTACGGCGGCAAGGTGGCCACGCTGTGGGAGCGTCAGGGCGGTGTCGCCGCCAAGGCCCACGGCTCATATATGGTTGCCCCCGGCGAGCAGGCCATACGTGTGTCGCGTGCCATCATGGCCGGCCGTCAGACCCCGGTGAGACTTACCTATAACAATCTGCGCACCCTCGGGCAGCTTGCAGCCCGCGTGGCCGAGGTGCTCGAATGCGACTCGGCGTCGTTTGTGGCGGCATGCGACTCGATACTTCCGGAGGCCGGTTTCGCCCGTCCCGAGCAGTATACAGCGGCTTTCCTGCCCGATACCTACGAGTTCTACTGGACAGCCGCCGCACCCGATGTGGTGTCGAAACTTCTGGCTACTCGGAGCGCTTTCTGGAACGATGACCGCCGTGCTAAGGCTGCAAAGCTCGGTCTCAGTCCGGTCGAAGTGGCCACGCTCGCTTCCATTGTCGAAGAAGAGACCAACAAAGCAGACGAACGTCCCAAAGTGGCACGGCTCTACCTCAACCGCCTGGCGCGCAATATGCAGCTTCAGGCCGATCCTACGGTGAAGTTTGCCATCGGCGATTTCTCGCTGCGCCGTATCGGCGCTTCCCACCTGTCGGTCGATTCGCCCTATAATACCTACAGGGTCACCGGTCTGCCTCCGGGCCCTATCCGCGTGGCCGAAGCCTCGACTATCGATGCGGTGCTCGATGCACCACAGCATAATTATCTGTATATGTGCGCCAAGAGCGATTTTTCGGGCTATCACGATTTTGCCGAGACCTACAACCGTCACCGCATCAACGCCGCCCGCTATCATATGGCTCTTGAGCGTCGCGGTGTGAAACTTTGAGATTACTACCGGTTTTACTTAGTTTAGAGTTTTTTAGATGAAAAGGCTATATATATTTATCGCATCGCTTGCTGTGATGACATCGGCGGCAGCCGCACCTGTCGACGAGGCCCGCAAGCTCTATCGCGAAGGCAACTACGAGGAGGCCGCCGAGAAGGCCCGCCAGGTGGTGAAGCGCAGTCCGCGCGACGGCAACGGCAATTTCTTTCTCGGTGCGTCGCTCTATAAGCTCGGCGACTACGAGGGGGCTCTGGCCCCGCTGAAGCAGGCCGAGAGCCGCAGTGTGGCCGAGGCCGCGCAGCTCCTGGCAGAGTATGCCATCGACCGCTATATGGTCGACGATGCCGAAGAGCATCTCGACAAATGGAGCGCCATCCTAACCAAGGCCAAGAAAGATGTTCCCGAAGAGCATGCGGCCATGACATCGCGTCTGGTGATGCTGCGCAACATGCTCGGGCGTGTTGAGAAAATAGAGATAGTCGATTCTCTTGCTGTCGACTCGCTCCGGTTTTTCGAGGCTTACCGCCTGTCGCAGCAGGCCGGCCGCATACTGCCCGCCGAAGCGCTCAGCAGCATAGGCGCCACCGCCGATGCCGGGCTATCTACCGGCTACATGCCCGAGAACAACAGCGAGATACTGTGGTCGGCCGCCGATGCCGACGGCGTGTACAGCCTCTACGGCGCCGGTATTCTCGATGACGGCACTCTCGACCATCCCGCACCCCTTGCCGGCGATCTGGGCGAGGGCGGTAGCGCCATGTATCCGTTCCTGATGCCTGACGGCATGACACTCTATTTTGCCAACGACGGCGAAAACTCGCTCGGCGGTCTCGACATATTCATGACCCGCCGCACCGACGACGGATATTTCGTGCCCCAGAACATGGGCATGCCTTACAATACTCCCGACAACGACTTCATGCTCGCCATCGACGAGACCACCGGCCTCGGATGGTGGGCCACCGACCGCAATCATATTCCCGGCAAGATTACTGTGTATGTGTTCATGCCTTCGCAGATGCGTGTCAACGCCGACCCCGACGATCCCAACCTGGTGGCAATGGCGCGTCTCACCGACATATCGCTCATGCAGAATCCCGATACCGACTACGAGAGTCTGCTGGCACAGAAACTTCCCGAGGCATCGGCCGGCGAAAGCTCCGGCAAGACATCGCCCCGCTTCGCCATCGACATGGGCAACGGCAAGGTATATACATCGCTGTCGGATTTCCGCAACGAACAGGCCCGCGCCGCCATACTCGAATATCTTGGCGCCGAGGTGCTGCTGCGCCGCCAGCTCGCGGCTGAAAATGTCCTGCGCGAGAAATACCGCCGGGGCGACACCTCGGTAGCAGGAGCCATTCTCGACAGCGAGCGCGAGACCTCCAACATGCGTCTGCGCGTGGCCTCGCTGCGCAATGCCGCTGTGCGGCTCGAACGAAACTAATCAGTCTATTTAATAACCATTGCAATGAAACTAACAGTCATTCTCATCATTGTGCTGGCGGTAGTATTCCTTATCATTTTCTTCTACTACTGCCCGTTCTTCCTGTGGATATCGGCACGTGTGAGCGGAGTCCGCATATCTCTGCTGCAACTTGTGCTCATGCGCATACGCCAGGTACCCGCGAGCGTGATAGTGCGCGCTCTCATCGAGGCCCACAAGGCCGGTCTGAAGGATGTGAACCGCGACGACCTCGAAGCACACTATCTTGCCGGCGGCAATGTGGAGCGTGTGGTGCATGCGCTCGTATCGGCCTCCAAGGCCAATATCGATCTCGGCTTCAAGATGGCCACCGCCATCGATCTTGCCGGCCGCGATGTATTCCAGGCAGTCCAGATGAGCGTGAACCCTAAAGTGATAGATACGCCTCCGGTGACAGCCGTGGCCAAGGACGGTATTCAGCTTATAGCCAAGGCCCGTGTGACAGTTCGCGCCAATATCCGTCAGCTTGTCGGCGGTGCGGGCGAAGACACCGTCCTCGCACGTGTAGGCGAAGGCATCGTGTCGTCGATCGGTTCGTCGGAAAGCCACAAGCAGGTGCTCGAGAATCCCGATTCGATATCGAAGCTTGTGCTCCGCAAAGGCCTCGACTCGGGTACGGCATTCGAGATTCTGTCGATCGATATCGCCGACATCGACATAGGCCGCAATATCGGCGCCGCACTGCAGATCGACCAGGCACAGGCCGATAAGAATATCGCCCAGGCCAAGGCCGAGGAACGACGCGCCATGGCCATCGCCCGCGAGCAGGAAATGAAGGCACTCGCCCAGGAGGCACGCGCCAAGGTCATAGAGGCCGAGTGCGAGCTGCCTAAGGCAATGGCTCAGGCTTTCCTCAACGGCAATCTCGGCATTATGGATTACTACAAGATGAAAAATATCGAAGCCGATACATCGATGCGCGAGAGCCTCGGCCAGACCGGCGGCAATATTCCCGAAATTAAAGAATGACATCGTTCGTAATCTCTCTTCTGGTGCTCGTAGGCGGATATTTCGTCTACGGCGCCATTGCCGAGAAAGTGTTCGGCACAGACCCTTCGCGCCCCACGCCTGCCGTAGCGCAGCCCGACGGCGTGGACTATACGCCTCTGCCCACCTGGAAGGTTTTTCTCATACAGTTTCTCAACATCGCCGGCCTCGGGCCTATCTTCGGTGCCATAATGGGCGTGATGTTCGGTCCGGCGGCGTTTATATGGATAGTTGCCGGCACCATCTTCGGCGGTGCCGTGCACGATTTCATATCGGCCATGATGTCGGTCCGTTCGGGCGGCATGTCGCTGCCCGAGCTTGTAGGGCGTGAACTCGGACCTGTCGCGCGGCAGATAATGCGTGTGGTATCGGTGTTTCTGCTGGTGCTTGTGGGCGCCGTGTTCGTGCTCACCCCCGCCGGTCTGCTCGACGGCATGACGCCTTCGTGGGCCGGGCACTGGTTCTGGATCGCTGTGATATTCATATACTATATTACCGCCACACTTCTTCCCATCGACAAGCTTATAGGCCGCTTCTATCCGATATTCGGTTTCGCGCTTCTGTTCATGGCTTTCGGACTGCTCGCCGTGCTGCTTTTCGGCGGACATGACATCCCTGTGGGATTCGCCGACGGACTTCAGACACGCTATGCCGATTCGGCCACACATCCGGTCTTCCCCATGATGTTCGTGAGCATAGCCTGCGGCGCGATCTCGGGCTTTCATGCCACCCAGTCGCCCATGATGGCCCGCTGTCTCAAGAACGAGAAACTGGCCCGGCCGGTGTTCTACGGCGCTATGGTGGCCGAGGGAATAGTGGCGCTCATATGGGCTGCCGCGGCCATAGCTTACACCGGCGGCTATGCCGGACTTAGCGACTATCTGGGCTCGCACACCACGGGCGGCCTTGTGCACGACATCTCTGTCGGCTGGCTCGGCACTTTCGGCGGCATTCTCGCCATTCTCGGTGTGGTGGCCGCACCCATCACAACGGGCGACACGGCTCTGCGGTCGGCGCGTCTCATCGTGGCCGATTTTCTCGGGGTGGACCAGAAACCGGTGCTCAAACGCATACTGGTGTCGCTGCCTATATTCATGGCATCGTTTGCACTGATGCTTATCGATTTTAATGTGCTGTGGCGCTATTTCGCCTGGACCAACCAGACTCTTGCCGCCATCACCCTGTGGGCATGCGCCGTGTACCTTGCACGCCATGGCAAGGCTTATGTCATCTGCCTGGTACCGGCCATATTCATGACCGTAGTGGTGGTGTCGTACATTCTTTTCGCACCGGCGCCCGAAGGCTTCGGGCAGTCGCTGCCGGTGGCATGCGGCATAGCCGTAGTCACGGCCATGTGCGGTGTGGCGCTGTTCGTGCGCTACTGCCGCGGGCTCGACCGCGCAACCGCGCCCGACGGTGCCGACTGATATTGTTTTTCTTTCGATATGCTTGATTTTCAACTGCTGATAAAAGACAATCCTCTCTATACATTCCATAGCCACACACAGTACTGCGACGGCCGCGCCACCATGCGCGAGATGGCCGAAGCTGCTGTGGCGGCAGGTTTTACACACTACGGCTTTTCGCCGCATTCGCCGGTACCATTCGAGACTCCCTGCAACATGAGCATCGAGGCGGTGCCCGAGTACTTTGCAGAGTACAGAGCTATCGCCGCCGACCCCGCTCTTGCGTCGTGTCGCTTCTATGCGGGCATGGAAGTGGACTACCTTGGCAACAGCTGGGGCCCGGCAAATGAATATTTCCGTTCGATACCGCTCGATTATATTATCGGTTCGGTGCATTTCATACCGTCGCCCTCGGGCGAGATGGTGGATATCGACGGACACTTCGATAATTTCAGTCACCGCATGGTGAAGTATTTTCGCAACGACATCGAATATGTGGTCGACAGGTTCTATGCCCAGTCGGAGGCCATGATCGAGGAGGGCGGATTCGACATTCTCGGTCATTTCGACAAGATAGGCCAGAATGCGTCGTACTATAAGCCGGGCATAGAGCAGAGCGATTTCTACAAGGCATATATCGACCGGATGATCGACCTGATAATATCGCACGATCTTACGATAGAACTCAATACCAAGGCTCGCATAGAGCATGGCCGTTTCTTCCCGGGCGAAGATGCCTTGCGGCGCCTCCGTGCGGCCGGAGTGCGCATACTGGTCAACAGCGATGCCCACCGTCCCGAGTGCATCAATGCCTCGCGCGACGAGGCTCTCAAGCTACTCGAAAATCTATGATCACCCCGCGCACTCTCGAACTGCTGTCGCCGGCCCGCGATGCCGCCACAGGCCGCATCGCCGTGCTCGCCGGTGCCGATGCAGTGTACATCGGCGCTCCGGCATTTGGCGCCCGCGCCGCCGCCACAAACAGTGTGGACGACATAGCTTCGCTGGTGGTCTTCGCGCACCGCTACCGCGCTCGGGTGTATGTGACCATGAATACCATAGTCTACGACGACGAGCTGCCTCAGGTCCGCGATATGGTGTGGGAGCTGTACCGCGTCGGAGTCGATGCACTTATTGTGCAGGACATGGCATATCTCGAGATGGATCTGCCTCCGATAGCCCTGCATGCCAGTACGCAGTGCGATGTCCGCACGCCCGAAAAGGCCGCATGGCTGGCACAGGCCGGTTTCTCTCAGATAGTGCTTCCGCGCGAGTTCTCGCTCGGCCAGATCCGGGCCGCAGCCGATGCGGCAGGCGTGCCGGTAGAGGTATTTGTGCACGGCGCGCTGTGTGTGAGCTACAGCGGCGACTGCCAGGCCGGTTTTGCGGCCATGAAACGCAGCGCCAACCGCGGGGAGTGCCCGCAGATGTGCCGTCTTCCATATGAAATAGTCGATGCCGCCGGAAAGGTTGTGGCTCCGGCCAGGCACTATCTGTCGTTGCGCGATCTTAACCAGAGCGAATCTTTGGCGGACCTTGTGGGGGCCGGAGCTTCTTCTTTCAAAATCGAGGGCCGGCTCAAGGACGCGCGCTATGTGGCCAACGTCACGGCTGCCTATTCGCGCCTGCTCGACGATATAGTAGCCTCGTCGGACGGCGCATTTGTCCGCGCCTCGGCCGGCCGACGCACATGTTCCTTCGAGCCTTCGCTCGACCGTACATTTAACCGTGGGTATACGTCGTACTTCCTCCGCAAGCCCGTGCGCATGGCCTCGGTAGACACTCCGAAGTGGGCCGGTCGCCCGGTGGCCGAAGTGGTGCGGACATATAGCCCGGCCGGTAAATTTTTTACTGTCAAAGCCACAGAATCGCTCAGCAACGGCGACGGTCTCGGATTCTTCGACCGTTCGGGGCGTTATGTCGGCTTTCGTCTGAACCGTGTGGACGGCAACCGTCTTTTTCCCGCGAGTGTGCCCGAAGGCCTCGAGGCCGGAATGACCGTGTACCGCAATGCCGACAAGGCTTTCTTCGACATTCTCGACACGCCCGATGCCGGCTGTCGGCGCACGATAGCCGTAGATTTTGAACTGCGGCCTCTTGGGGAGCGCGGATTCGTGCTTTCGGCCTCCGATTCGCGCGGCTGCCGGGTGTCCTTGCCGGTGGAATGCGCGCTTGAGACGGCGCATAGCCCGCAGGAAGGCCGCCGGCGCGACACACTGGGCAAGCTCGGCGGCACTATCTATGAACTTGGCTCGCTGTCCGACTCTCTCGGCATGTACTTTGTGCCTGTGTCGGTGCTCGCCGATGCCAGGCGGCGGGTGGTGGCGCTTCTCGATACCAATGCCGCCGACACATACAGCTATGACCGTCGGCGCCCGTCGGCACTCGCTGCCGATGCCTTTGCGGCACTGCCGCCGCTCGATTACCACTGGAATGTGGCCAATAAGCTTGCCGCGCGTTTCTACCGCAGTCACGGAGCGCGGATAGCCTCCGGAGCGATTGAGGTCGAAACTCCCGATGCCGACGAAATTACGGTGATGAATACCCGCTACTGCCTGCGCCGCGAGCTGGGTGCATGTCTGCGCCGCCGCGAAGAGGCCGGGCGCCTGCCGCAGCCTTGCTTCCTGCGCAATGAGTCGGGGCTGTACCGTCTCGATTTCGACTGCGGCGCCTGTGGCATGAAAGTTATTAAAATAAAACATCGGCCATGAGACATATACTCCTGATTATAGCCTTGGGGCTGCTTTTGGCGGCCTGTGGCGGTAGCGACCGGGTGTCGCCGCTGCTCACCGTCATTCTGGCCGATTCGTCGCGTAACCCATACGACAAGCATCTCGACAGCGCCCCCGACGGCGGCTGCATACGGCTGCGCAGCAATGTGCACGAGTCGCTTGGCCGGCTGTTCAACGACAGCAACTACGTGCATCTCGCCCAGGCCAAAGCCGGGGGCATACGTCCGGTCGAAGGCGCTGCCATGGCGTGGACCGAGGGCCGCGGTCTGGTAGAAATCAAGTCGACACCATATTACTATGTCGACGAACTCAGCCATTCCTATCCTTTTCTGAAACCGCATGCCGCCGATCTCCTCGGCGAGATATGCCGCCGTTTCCAGGACTCGCTGCGGGCGCGTGGCGGAGGCGCCTACCGCCCCAAGGTGACGAGTCTGCTGCGGACTCCGCTGTCGGTAGGCAAGCTCAGGCGCGTCAACCGCAACGCTACCGGCGAGAGTGCGCATCAGTATGCCACCACTTTCGACATCAGCTACAGCAAATTCATCTGCGACAACGCTGCGGCTCCTCACCGTACATTCGAGGACCTCAAGAATCTTCTTGCCGAGATTGTGGCCGACATGCGCGCCGAGGGCCGCTGTCTGGTAAAACACGAGCGGCACCAGGCTTGTTTCCATATCACGGCGACGGCACCGGCCGACAGCCTATATCATTATGATTAAGAAGATAATAACTAAAACGCTGCTGATCGCCTCCGCTGTCGCTTTCGCGCTGGTGCTGACGGTGACCGCGGTGACTCTGTGCACCGTCAGGCTGCTGCGGCCCGAGCAGCTGACCCCCATAGTGTGCCGCCTGGCGGGCGACTATCTCGACGCCGATGTCAATATCGGCCGTATAGAGCTGTCGTTCAAGCCATCGTATCCGATGCTGCATCTCGACGTACGCGACGTCGAGGTGATATCGCACAGCCTCGACGGGCTGCCCGACAGCGTGCGGGCCTCGCTCCCTGTCTATGCCGATACTCTGCTGACTCTCGGCCGTCTCAGCGGCGCCGTCGATCTTGGGCGGTTCATCATTAAAAACGAGATAAGCCTTCATGCGCTCGAGATAGCGCAGCCTGAAGTTAATATCGTCATAACACCGACTGCGGCCAATTTCGACATCTACAAGGGAAGCCCTTCCGATACCGTGTCCGAGAAGTCTTCGGCTGTACCGGCCATTTCTATTGACCGTTTCGCGTTTATAGAACCGCGCGAAATGCGGTTCTACAACGCCGTCGACTCCACCGAGGCTACGATCGTGCTGTTATCCACGGCCAATCTCGACGGTGCCGCGTCGCCCGAATACCGTCTGCGTATCGACGGCGAGCTGCACGGCCCCATGGCCCGCAGTCTGCTCGATATCGAGGGTTTCGGCTTCGGCGTGGACGGCAAGGTGCGCTGGGAGCCCGCTCACCCCGAACTGGTGACCGTGGAACAGTTGCGGCTCACCGGCGCCTTTATCGACGGTGTGGTCGATGCGTCGGTATCGTTTACCGATAAAATGACCATCGAATCGGGTTCGGTAGTGATAGAATCGCTCGATATAACCGAGGCTCTCGCCGCGCTTGGCAGCGAGACTCTGGCACGCTATCGCCTTACTCCGCCCACTTTTGCCACCGATGCCAGGCTTGCTCTCGATGCCCGGCTTCTGCGGCCGTTCTGCTTCGAGACCGACACCATACCCTATGCCGAGATACGCGCCAGGATAGGGGAGTGCTCGCTGCGCTACGGGCAGGCGAGGTTCAGCGATCTGTCGCTCGACGCCACCCTGTCGCTGGCGGGAGCCGACCTCGATTCGGCCGTCGTGACCGTCGACAGATTTACCGTTGCCGGTCCGGCGACATCGCTGTCGGTCGAGGGCCGCGCCTTCAGGCTCATGTCCGACCCGACATTCCGTGTCGGGGTCGACGGCCGGTGCGACATCCGCAACCTGCCTCCTCAGCTTGCCGATGCCGCCCGCGGTTTTCTCGGAGGCCAGATTCTCGCCAATCTGAAATGCAACGGTTCGGTGTCGATGTTTTCGCCGGGACGTTTCCACGAACTCAACGCCGAGGGCTCGCTCGAAGGCCGCAATCTCTATTATCTGTCCAACGATACCTCGCACATGGCCGATGTGCCTTCGCTGAAACTGACGTTCGACAGTCAGCGTAAAGTACGTACGCCTGAGGGAGGCGAAAAAACTCTTCTTTCGGCCAAAATCGAGGCCGATACCGTGGCTATGCTTTTCGGAGGCGTGAGCCTTCGCGCCGGTGGATTCCGGCTCGGTGCCGCCGTGCTCAATACGTCGTTCTATGCCGATACCACCATGGTATTGCCCGTGGGCGGAGGGCTGTCGCTGCGTAACTTCTCGGTGCGGTCGGTGACCGACAGTGCCGGCATGAGTCTGCGCAATCTCGACGGACGTGTGATGCTCAACCGTTTCAAGGACGACCACCATCTGCCTCAGATAGTGCTCGACGGTACTGCCGGGCGTCTTGTCGCAGGCAGCACAACCAGTATTTTCATGCTGGCAGACGCACACATCAAGGCTTCGACCCACAAGATACCCGAGCGTGCCGCCATGCGGAAGGCCATCCGCGCGGCCGCCGACTCCATCAGCCGCGTGCATCCCGATCTGTCGCCCGACTCGGTGCTCCGTCTGGCCGTGGAGAAGCGTATGGGGCGGCCGCACCGGCGCCGGGTGCGCACGGTCGAAGTATCTGATGAGGAAAAAATCGACTGGGGTGCTTCGGGTTCGTTCAAGCGCTATCTTACCGACTGGGCGCTCGAAGGCAGTATAAGTACCTCGCGGGCACGGCTCTATACGCCTTATTTCCCGCTGCGGAGCCGCATCGACAGCCTCGATATAAGCTTCAATACCGACTCCATAGAACTGCGGGGCGTGCGTTACCGTGCCGGAAAATCCGATCTTGCCGTGAACGGACTTATATCGAACGTGCGCCGCGCTCTCACAGGACGCCGGAGCGCCGGTATGCTCAAGGCCAATTTCGTGATATCGAGCGATACCATCGATGTCAATGAGATTGCCGGCGCAGTATTTGCGGGCTCGGCCTATGCGGCCGCACACCATGAGGGCACAACGCCGGCATTTACGGTCGACGATACGGCGGATTCCGATTTCGAGCAGCGCATCGACGCGCTTGTCACCGAAAAAGCCGACTCGGTAGGCCCCCTGCTGCTGCCGACCAATATCGATGCCCGCGTGGACCTCAGGGCCTCGCATATCCTTTATTCCGACCTTCATATGCGTGACCTCGGGGGTGAGCTTCTGCTGTACGACGGTGCATTGAACATCAACAATCTTGCGGCAACGTCCGATGCCGGATCTCTCGATATTTCGGCTCTGTACTCGGCGCCCAATCCACGCGATATGAAATTCGGCTTCGGCATGATGCTCAAGAATTTCAAAATAGAGAAATTCCTCAATCTCGTGCCGGCGGTCGACTCCATCATGCCGCTTATGCGCGATCTCAGCGGTGTCATCGATGCCGATCTGGCCGCTACTGTCGACATCGACAGTTGTATGAATTTCGTTCTGCCCACTCTCGACGCTGCCGTAAAACTGAGCGGCGACTCGCTTGCGCTCATAAACCCCGAGACCTACCGCACGCTCGGCAAATGGCTGCGCTTCCGCGATCGGGCCGACAACAAAATCAAGCACATGAGCGTGGAACTGCTGGTGCGCGACAATCGCCTCGAGCTTTTCCCCTTTACCTTCGACATCGACCGCTACCGCCTCGGTGTGTCGGGCTACAATGACCTTGCACTTAATTTCAACTACCACATAGCTGTGCTGAAGTCGCCGCTGCCGTTTAAATTCGGCATCACTATCAAGGGCAACCCCGACAAGTACAAGGTGCGGTTCGGCGGTGCGAAATTCAATGAGAAAGAAGCGCCCCGCAATCTGGCCGTGGTCGATACGGTGAGGGTGAATCTTGTTCGGCAGATACAGAATGTGTTCCGCCGTGGTGTGAGCCGGTCGAAGTTCGCTTCGCTCAACGTGACGCAGCGCCCCGACCTGTCGGCGCTCGAACGCAAGGATGAGGAACTGAGCCGGGCCGACTCGCTTGCTCTTATAGAGCAGGGTATAATCGATGCGCCTGCCGACACGGTGCCCGCGCCTAAGCCCGAAGTCAAGAAAAGAAAGAAATGACACTGCAAGAAGCTATCTCGAAATATATGGCCAGAACGGGCGAGACTGCCCTGCGGCCCAAAGCCGTGCTTTTCGATATGGACGGCATACTCTACGATTCGATGCCGCGGCATGCGCGCGCCTGGAAAGGCGTGTGCGACGAGGCCGGTATCGATGCCGACGCCGACGAATTTTTTGCCTACGAAGGCCGTACGGGAGCCTCGACTATCGACATACTTATCCGGCGCCAGTTCGGCCGCCCCGCCACCGTTGACGAATGCCGGCGCCTGTACAAGCGCAAGACCGAGCTGTTCGCCGCCCAGCCCTCCGCGCCCCTGATGCATGGCGCCCAAGGTGCCGTAGCGGCGGTGGTCGCTGCCGGAGCGGCGCCCGTGCTTGTCACCGGTTCGGGCCAGGGAACGCTGCTCGACAGGCTCGATGCCGATTACTGCGGCGCATTCCCGGCTTCGCGGCGCGTCACAGCCTACGACGTGAAGCACGGCAAGCCCGACCCCGAGCCGTATCTCATCGGGCTTAAGAAAGCCGGTGTCGCCGCCTGCGAGGGCATAGGTGTCGACAATGCCCCGCTCGGAGTCGAATCGTCGTCGAAGGCCGGTATTTTTACCATAGGGGTAAGGACAGGCCCTCTTCGCCCCGGCTTGCTGCTCGAAGCCGGTGCCGATATAGAAATAGATTCGATGGAGGAATGCACCAAAGTACTGTCGAAGTTGTTGTACTCATATGAAACAGAAACTCATCTTCACTAACCTTGTCGGCGAGACCATCGATACCCTTGTCGCTGACCTTGGTAATCCGGCCGTTGTCGTGATTTCCGATACAGGCACGGCCAATGCCGTGCTTCCGGTGCTTGAAAACGATTCCAAATCGATAGCCTCAGCCGGAAAAATAACCGTGCCTTCGGGCGATACCAATAAAAACCTCGACAGTCTCACCCATATATGGAACCGCTTGTCCGAGATGGAGGCGACCCGCTCTACGGTGGTGGTGAATCTCGGCGGCGGCGTTGTCGGCGATATGGGCGGCTTCGCCGCGGCGACTTTCAAACGCGGCATGAGGTGCATAAATGTTCCCACGACGCTTCTGGCCGCGGTCGATGCATCGGTCGGCGGCAAGACGGCTATCAATTTCAACGGCATGAAGAATCAGATAGGTGTCTTCGCCGAACCCGAGGCTGCCGTCATATCCACCGTATTCTTCAACACTCTTCCCGAACAGGAAATCCTCTCGGGCTATGCCGAAATGTTGAAGCACGCTCTTCTCGAGAACGAAGAAGTGCTTGCCCGCTTGCTTGCCTATAGTCCGGTATATCCGGTCTTTGATTCGGAAGCATTGCTGCCCTTGCTGCGCGAGAGCGTTATGGTGAAGCGGCGTATCGTAGCCACCGATCTCACCGAGCAAGGCATCCGCAAGGCTCTGAATCTGGGCCATACGGTAGGGCATGCCTTCGAGAGCCTGGCAATGGAGCGTAAATCGCCCGTGCCGCACGGATATGCCGTGGCTTGGGGTATGGTGGTGGAGCTGATTCTGTCGCATATGAAGCTGCAGTTCCCCTCCGACACTCTACAGAAATTCGCCGCCTATATCCGCGATAATTACGGTGTCTTCAATATCGACTGCAAGGACTATCCGGCACTGCTGGCGGGTATGCGTCAGGATAAGAAAAACGCATCGCCCGACAAGATCAACTTCACCCTGCTCAAAGGCGTGGGCGAGCCCGTGATCGACAGCATCGCCACACCCGACGAAATAAAATCGGCCCTCGACATCTACCGCGACCTGATGGGAATCTGATGTCATAAGAGGCTTTTCGGCAAGAAAAGACTCAGGAGGGGAGTTTTGAGTCAATTTTTGCAGAGTGTGATTCTTTTCTGCTATCCCGGAAAAGATTCTGAGTATAATTTTGGGACGATATCAAACTATATCTGTATTGAAAATTATACCTGAATCTTTCTGACGCATGAAAAAAATCGCTACTTTTCTTGCTCTGTCGCTTTTGTCGGCAGCTTCTGTCTTCGCAGAAACCAAAGTCGTGTTTCTCAATGATCAAGGAGACAATAATAACGACGGGAGCACTCCCGGCACGGCAGTCCGGAGTCTGACAAAGGCATATGATCTGATTCCGTCCGAAGCCGACGGTGTGATAGTTGTCAACGGTAAATTTACCCAGGCAGCCAATTTTGTACCTACTGCTCCGAGAAGTGGCTCGATAACGTATACCCAGGTTTACGACGGTATCGACTATCGGGCCGAAGACCACGACGAAACCGCCTGGACCCTCACCAAAGGTATGCGGCTGGGGATAACGTCGGATACACGGTTTGAGAATATTACTTTCAATCTGACGGGTACGGGCGGTTACCTCCTTCTGATTGCCAACTATCATGAAGTGACAATCGGACAGGGTTGCGAGATGCATGGTAATTTCACATGGGAAAAACTCGCGCAATCGTTTACGGTGCTCGGGGGCTGTCAGGACAACGACAATCTGGCAGCCGACGACATGAATCCGAAAATCAATATCGAATCGGGAGAAGTATACCTTGTACTCTATAACCGTGGTACGGCGAAAAATTTCAAGAATAATGTCGCGATTGCCGCGTCGACGGCTACCGTAAACATATCCGGAGGCCGTGTGCACTGTCTCTATGCCGGCTCGGTATCGGCAGGCCTTAAGGGCGGCGGGAGTGAAATCAATATTTCGGGCGGTGAGTTTGCCGGGCGCGCTTTTCTTGGCACAAGCGGCGCCAACAGTGTCGACGGCAAAAAAGTGAGTGTGAATATAACGGGTGGCGAGTTTCCGGCCATGCGTGTATTCAATGTTTCCGAACCGCACAACAATCCCGCAACAGAATTCGAGATGAACGTGCACGGTCTTCCGACAGCCGACCAGTATACACTGCTACACTATACTATGACAAAGGATTTCGACCGTGTGACGGCAGATATTATGGTGCCCGAGAAGGTGTTCGAAGCCGGAAGTTGTACTCTTGCCGACGGTACCGAGATGAAGTATCGCTACCATATTTCCGACAAGAGGGATGGTGCGCCACACCTTGTGCTTTATCTGCACGACCTTGGCTCGCGAGGCGATGATAACAGTCTGCATATGTGTTCGATGGGCGCGTCGCCTCTGTATCAGCTTTTGAATTCGGGCGAGAACGTGATAATTGTCGGTGCCCAGCTGCCCCTGGAAGAGCAGTGGGTGACGGGCCGCGGAGGCTATCTCGAAGAGTCGGAAGCTACCAAGTGGCTTGACGGCGCCGTGGCTCTTGCCAAAAGATTTGCGGCAGAGTATGGTGTTGCAAAGGAGAATATGAGTCTTGTGGGAAGTTCGAACGGTGCGGCGGCGATCTGGTATCTTCTCAATACCGCTGAGCCGCTATTCGCGCGTGCTGCTCCGATAGCTGGCTACGGCGATGCGGGCGTAAAATTCGACGCACTTGTGGCCAATGCTTCGAAAAGCTATGTATGGGCTTTCCATGGCAGCGAAGACAAGACTGTGTCGCCGGAAGGAATGCAGACTCTCGCGCCCGCACTTATGCAGGCTTCCGATAAATTCAGATATACGGAGTACGAGGGGGCTACACATGCGACCATATACAGTCTGGCGGCCAATACTGCCGGTTTCACGGATTTCTTTTTCGAGCCGCACACTACGGCTGTCGGCACCATTGCGACCGACCGGAGACCGGAGGTGAGAGTAATCGGTTCGGAGATAGAGGTCTCGGCGCCGGGTGAAATAAGTGTCTATGATGTGGCCGGAGTTAAGGTGGGCGATGCGCTTTCCGACGGCAGCGGCGTGACATTCGGTTCGCTTCGGGCAGGGATGTATATAGTTTCAGCCGGTGGCTGCTGCGCCAAGGCTGTGGTGCGTTAGTCGGCCGGCTGAATGGTGCTGTTGGCGAAACCGTAGCTGTGTCAGATGCCGAAATCGGAGGCGATGGTTTCGCTGAAGCGCTGTGTGCAGCGGCGACACATGGTCGCATAGGCTTTCGAGCGGTCGACATTGATCGATTCCGACCCTGCGTCGCCGGTCCCTGTAACGGTGTAGTGAATGTCGCTGTCGGGCAGCACAAATGTAGCGTTGAAAGTCATGCCGATGCCCAGGAGAAGACAGCGCGACATTACTATGCCGTTCATTGTCGAGGTATATTCCCATATATCAGGTACGGCGAACGATCCAAAATCCTGGTCCTGAGTCTTGATGGTGTAATCGACTATCGCTTTGGGAAGTGCCGCGTCGGATTCGCCGGGGTGCTCGGTAAAGGTGATGAATCCCGGGGTAAGCACTTTGTCGAAGCCGGCCTGGAGGCCTTCCACTATAATCGATGTGTACGACCGAGCTTCTGTGAGAGAAATCTTGTCCTTGATAGTCTCCATATCGTCGGGCAGTTTCATCGAACCGGTTTCCTTGTTGTTGAGAGTTTCCATAAACACTCGTACTCCCTGCGGATATTCGTCATACTCCATCAGTTCGAGCGTCGGGCGCCCCTCTACGGCAACGGTATTGATGTGTTTCTCGCGCATATACGACAGCATGGCCCGCACGAAGTCGGCGCCTTCTTTTGTGGCGTTGGCTGCGGCGAGTTCGTTGAAGCGGGCAATCTCGCTGTTCCAAACCATGTCGTATATTTCGGCCACTTCGCCGGCATATTTGCCGTCGGGAAATCTGCGCAGATAGTCCGAGGCATACTTCACGGCATCGGATGGCTGCGATGTCTCACTGCAGGCTTTTGCCGCGAGCATCAGCACATCCTGCAGGTGCGCACCGTCGGGATACCGGTACATATAATGTCCTACGGCAACTTCGTAGGTCCAGTATTCGCCCGACAGCAGATCTTTCTCAGCCTCTCCGAATGCCCGCTTTTCGGCGAAATATGGAAGATTGTAGATGATTATGCCCAGTATCAGCGCTCCGACAATGCTGCCCGCTGTGATCAGGCGTCGGCGCCGACGGCGCTTTTGAGCTTCTTCGTGTGCTTTGACTTCGGGAATATAGTCGCGGTCGGCGAGAATGTATTCGGCATACTGGCGCGGATACTTCCGTAGCAGATACGCGGCCTCACTTTCGCCGGCAATCTGCTCTTTTCGCAGTTGGTCGGAGGCAATCATGCGGCTTTCGGCCTGCTGACGGTCGTAGTGGACGTCTATGGCCAGTTTGTTGCACAGATCGCGGTCGGCATCGCTAACACGCTGACCGAGCGCAAGAAGTAGCACCACGATATCGGTATGGGGATCGCTCGGACTGAGGCTGTATTTCTGCAGAAGATGGTGACCGACGGCATTGGCGCGTCCGACCATACGGTAAGGAGGAAGATTACTCATGGTATCGATTGAATTTTTGCCAAAGATAATCAAAAATCTTTAATTTAGGGCTGTTTTCTGACATATTTATTAAAAGTAAAGGTATTTCGTGGCTATACGCCACTGTGTGTGGCTGCGTTTTCACTTTATGCAAGTTGAAGAAGATATCTCATGAGCGTGATATGGATAATATTTAGTATTTTTGCGCTGTACAACCAGTTTCTGATACTATGAGAATACTATCTACCGTTTTGGCGCTTGTTTCTGTGCTGGCACTGTCGGCGCAGGATGTTACAGATGCCGCGAATTTCGTGATTGATGATAATAGCGAGGTGTATATGCTCACATATTTCCGTCAGCGCTATCCTACCCGTGTCGAAATCGATTCTGCCGGCAGGACCGTGCATGTGCCGCTGCCCGACCCGATGAATGTGGAGCGCCTTCATATCGCTCTGTCGACCGACGGAAAGCACTGGATGGCCCTTAACGATAATCTCCCGGTGTGGGACCAGCAGATGCGCGACCCCTATGTGCGCCGCTGCCCCGACGGAGTGTGGCGCCTGATGGCAACGGGCGGAGGGCGTCGCGACGATCGCGCGCAGACCGGCCCGAGCTGCCTCTACGCCACATCGACCGACCTCGTGCACTGGACCCGCGAGGATCTGCTGCCGCTTATGAAAGACGTGCGCGACGCCGAGGGCCGGATGGTGCGTAATATATGGGCGCCCGAATGGTTCTACGACGATAAAGCCGGCGATTATATTCTGGTATGGTCTTCATCGTTCGAGGATGCAGGCTGGAAAAAGAGCCGTCTCTGGTATTGCCGCACAAAGAACTGGAAAGAATTCACACCGGCCAAACTGCTTTTTGAGCCGCCGTATTCGGTAATCGACGGAACGCTGCTGCTTAAGGACGGGAAGTACTATCTGTTCCATAAAGAAGAGGAATTCGGAGAGCTTACCGGCGAGCGCCGCGCTATCCGTGTGGCCGTTGCCGACAATCCCGAGGGTCCGTACACTATCGTAGAGGGGCATCTCAACGGCGGACAGATAGTACCGGTGATTACCGAAGGGCCGTCGGCTGTTATGGACATCGCGGGTGAAAAATGTATGCTGTACTATGACTACTGTATGGCCGACGGCTTCGGAGTGTCATCGTCGTCCGATTTCGAAAACTGGGAGATAGAGGACTCGTCGTTTCCATCGGAAGCGCGCCATGGTACTGTCTCGGTCATTTCAGCCGAAGAAGCCCGATGTCTGCTAAAGGCTTTCGGGAATAAATGAAAATATTATCCGTGCTTGTGAAAGTGCGGATTATTTTTTATATCTTTGTGGTATAAACCTACATCTTGAAAACACATACTATGAAAAAACTGTTTTTAGTCCTGTTGGCGTGTATGGCCCTGACTGCGGCTTCTGCCCGCATGGTAAAATGTCCCGATTTCGGGAACGGTCCGATGTCGTTCAGTGTCGCGTCTGTCGAACTTCTTGACGATGCCACCCGGCTGAATGCCGATATCTACGGACGTCCGGGGAACTGGGTGCGTGCCGACACCAACATATATCTCAAAGGCAAGGTGACCGGAGCGAGATATAATCTTAAGGCGCTCGAAGGCATGGAGTTCGGTAAAAAGACCGTACTGGGCGATTCGGCATACGTATCGCCCGTGTTCGTGTTCGAGCCGGTGGCAGCGGCTGATACGGTGATAGATTTTGTGGAACCGGGCGGATGGCTTGTGTCCGACATACGGCTTAACGGAAATACTATAGGCAAAAAGACCACCCGCATATCGGGCTCGATCAACGGCCATCCCGAAGCATCGTGGCTTATCCTTATCGAGGGAGGCGCCGATGGGCGCGTCAATAAATCTGTCCTTATTCCGGTTCGCAACGGCAAATTCAGCTACACCGTAGCCGGTGAGCCCGACAGGGTGTACGAGCTGTGTATCGGCGCCGAGCGTCTGAACGGTTCGTGGCACGTAGTGAGGATATTTGCCTCGGACGATGAAGTGACAGTCGATTTTCCCGACGATTCCGACGGCGACATCAGGGTGAGCGGCGGACCGGCCTCGGAGGCCTATACGGCTTATAATGAACGCATGGACGATTACTGGCAGAAGAATCTCTATGAATCGGCTATCGGAAAGCGCCGGGCCGAGCTGACGACCTCGGGAGAGATGTATAGTGCGGAGGCCAGGGAAGCCAAGGCTTACAGCGATAAATGGAACGAGCTTACCGCGCCGCAGCGCGACAGCATTCAGGCCATAATAAATAAGCTGTATGACGAGGACCGTGTGCTCAGCGACGAAGGAAAGAAAGTAGAGGCGCAGTACGACAGTCTTCTCGATCTTGTTCACCGTCGTTTTTTTGCCGCAGAGCTGGCACAGCCGTCGGCCCTTAACCTCTATACGATGTTCACTCTTGTGAATACAGGCTATCCTCATGCCGACGAGATAATGGAAATATTCGAGGATAACTATGCCGATACTCTTACCGACAATTACTACTATCGTCAGATTGCCATGATGCACGAGGCCGGAGCACCGGCACCGGGACGGAAGTACACCGATTTTACGGCACCGGATCTCGATGGCAACGAAGTGCGCATCTCCGATGTCATAGACGGTAAGGTCGCCGTGATAGACCTGTGGGCGTCGTGGTGCGGACCGTGCCGCCGCCACAGCAAAGAGCTTATTCCTCTCTACGAGAAATATCGCGACCGCGGCTTCACGGTGGTCGGTGTGGCTCGGGAGCAGAATTCGGCCGACGCCATGATTGCCGCTATAGAACGCGACGGCTACCCGTGGCTGAATCTCATAGAACTCAATGATGTCAACCGGATATGGCGCAAGTACCATGCCGGCAACGGCGGCGGCAAGATTGTCCTCGTCGACCGCGACGGCACCATCCTCGCCGTCAACCCGACCACCGAAGAGATCGCCGCCACCCTCGCCACCCTCATCAAATAGTTCCTGCAAGGGCACATGTTTTTTATCTTTATGTTGTATTTTGAGATATGATGGATTTTGACGAATACATACGCCAGGGCGAGCCGCAGAAGCGGGAGAAGGGTTACGCATGGCAGACCGCAATAGGATTGCAGGCGGTTGATGGCTTGAAGCCTTCCGACTACTTGATCGAGACAGCACGTAAAGATATTGAAGGCGAGATTACAATCGACGAAGCCGAACAGCTTATCCGTAGCTATTATCAATCGAAAATAGCACATACGCCTGAAGATGCAGAAATCCACGAAGCGGATATGGCTTCGACAAACATCCGTAAACTTCTTACCGAGAAAACTTTTGCTTTTACACTTGTCGGGCTGACATCAATTCATCGTCGGATTTTTGACGGAGTCTTTAAATTTGCAGGGCAAATCCGCGATTACAACATTGCCAAAAAGGAATGGGTGCTACGTGGTGATACGGTGTTGTATGTTTCCGCGCCCGACCTTCGCAAAGCGATTGAATACGACTTGGAACAAGAACGCCAGTTCGACTATTCAAAAGTGGACAGAAACGGGTTAGTGAGCCACATAGCCAGGTTTGTATCGGGATTGTGGCAAATCCATCCGTTCGGCGAGGGAAATACCAGAACGATTGCTGTGTTTACGATTCTCTATCTGCGTTCTATGGGTTTTGACGTGACAAACGACTTGTTCGCCAATCATTCGTGGTATTTCCGTAATGCGCTGGTACGTGCCAACTACCAAAACGTAAAAAAAAGCGTTATGCGTAATTCCGGATATTTGGAGCGATTCTTTCGCAATCTGCTATTGGGTGAAACTAATGAATTGCGGAATCGGTATATGGTGATTAATGCTCCGGAAGAGCTGATGGTAAAACAAGACGGGCAAATTGACCGTACAAGTACCGAACAAGCTGCCGTACAAGTAACCGAACAAGTTCGCGCTTTGCTATTAGCTTTGTCAAACGAACAATTATCGTTAAAAGTATTGATGGAAAAAGTCGGTCTGAAACATCGTCCGACATTTTTGGCGAATTATATAAACCCCGCTTTCGAAGCCGGTTTTCTCAAGGTGTTATATCCCGACAAGCCCAATCACCCGAGACAAAAATATTTACTTACGGCAAAAGGGCTGGCTCTATATAACGAAATCAAGAAAATGCAATAGTTTATCGTTTCATTTAATCCTTATAGACATCAATTACTACGTTAAATGAGGGTGGGGCGTGAAAAAGGTCGGCGGGCAGGAGGGCGGTTTCGTATTTTTTGAGTAATTTTGCAGTTTGAAACAGATATAGTCGCAGACTTATTTATGCAGAAAATACGTAACATCGCAATTATTGCGCATGTAGACCACGGCAAGACGACCTTGGTCGACAAGATGCTCCTCGCAGGCCATCTTTTCCGCGAGAACCAGAATGCAGGCGAACTCATTCTCGACAACAACGACCTCGAGCGTGAGCGCGGCATCACAATCCTTTCCAAAAACGTTTCCATAGACTACAAAGGTTACAAAATCAACATCATCGACACCCCGGGACACGCCGACTTCGGCGGCGAGGTGGAGCGCGTGCTCAACATGGCCGACGGCTGCCTGCTGCTTGTCGACGCATTCGAAGGCCCGATGCCCCAGACACGTTTCGTGCTCCAGAAAGCCATAGAGATGGGCCTGAAGCCCGTGGTGGTGATCAACAAGGTCGACAAGCCCAACTGCCGTCCCGAAGAGGTGCAGGAAATGGTGTTCGACCTGATGTTCTCGCTCGATGCTACTGAAGAGCAGCTCGATTTCCCCACACTGTATGGCTCGGCCAAACAGGGCTGGATGAGCGAGGACTACAAGAAACCTACCGACAATATTTTCGCGCTCCTCGATACTATCATAGAGCACATACCCGGACCGGAGGAAAATCCGGGCGACGTGCAGATGCTCATTACATCGCTCGACTATTCGAAGTATGTGGGTCGAATCGCCATCGGCCGCGTACATCGCGGCACCATGCGCGAAGGTCAGGAGATAGCTCTGTGCCGTCGCGACGGATCTGTGGTGAAGCAGCGTATCAAGGAGCTGCATACCTTCGAGGGCATGGGCCGCAAAAAGGTGGAAAGTGTCGAAAACGGCGATATCTGCGCTCTTGTCGGTATTGACGGATTTGAAATCGGCGATACCGTCGCCGCTGTGGAAAATCCCGAACCGCTGCCGCGCATAGCCATCGACGAGCCAACCATGTCGATGACTTTCACCATCAACGACAGTCCCTTCTTCGGCCGCGACGGCAAGTATGTGACCTCGCGTCATATCGGCGACCGCCTTACCGCCGAGCTCGACCGCAACCTCGCCCTCCGCGTGGAAAAAGGCGTGAAGGAAGACGTATGGACCGTATTCGGCCGCGGTGTGCTGCACCTGTCGGTGCTCATCGAGACCATGCGCCGCGAGGGCTACGAGCTCCAGGTGGGCCAGCCGCAGGTAATCATCCGCGAAATCGACGGCCGCAAGTGCGAGCCCGTGGAGCTTCTGACTATCAACGTTCCCGAAGAGTTCTCGTCCAAGATGATCGACATGGTGACACGCCGCAAGGGCGATCTCGTGGCCATGAACACCAAAAACGACCGCGTGCAGCTCGAATTCCAGATACCCTCGCGCGGTATTATCGGTCTGCGCAGCAATGTGCTCACCGCATCGGGCGGCGAAGCCATAATGGCGCACCGCTTCCTCGAATATCAGCCCTGGAAGGGCGATATAGAGCGCCGTACCAACGGCTCTCTCATTGCCATCGAAGCCGGCACGGCCTATGCCTATGCCATCGACAAGCTGCAGGACCGCGGACGCTTCTTCATCTTCCCGCAGGAAGAGGTCTATGCCGGTCAGGTGGTGGGCGAGAACGCCAAGGACAACGACATACCCGTGAATGTGACCAAGAGCAAGAAACTCACCAACATGCGTGCTTCCGGCGCCGACGACAAGGCCCGCATAGTACCTCCGGTGGTTTTCAGCCTCGAGGAAGCGCTCGAATATATCAAGGAGGACGAGTATGTGGAGGTGACACCCCACCATATCCGTCTGCGCAAGATCATTCTCGACGAAACAGAACGTAAACGCGCAAACCGCCAGTGAAATACCGTCCGTTCAGCCTCAACTCCCGCGGGCGTCTCTATGAGTTCGACCGGCCCGCGGTGATGGGTATCATCAACCTGACGCCTGATTCGTTCTATGCGGCCTCGCGCCACCAGGACCCCGCCGATGCCGCCCGTACGGCTCGTGCCATGGTCGACGCCGGGGCTTCCATGCTCGATCTGGGCGCATACTCATCGCGCCCGGGTGCCTCGGAGGTGAGCGCTGACGAGGAAATGACCCGTCTGTGCGACGGTGTCGAGGCCGTGCGCGCAGAGGTCGGCGCCGATGTGCTCATATCTGTCGATACTTTCCGGGCCTCCGTCGCACGCGAGGCCGTGGAGGTGTGCGGCGCCGATATCGTCAACGACATATCGGGCGGCGAGCTCGATGCGGCCATGTTCGACACTGTGGCCGCGCTGCGTTGCCCGTATGTGCTCATGCACATGCGCGGTACTCCGGCGACCATGCAGACTCTCACCGACTACGACGATGTCGCCGCTGAGGTTGCGGGCTATCTCAGCCGCAAGGCCGCCGAGCTCCACGCTCTCGGTGTGGCCGATGTGATTCTCGATCCGGGTTTCGGTTTTGCCAAGACTCCGGAGCAGAACTACAGGCTGCTCGGTTCGCTCGAGACCATCGCCGCAAGCGGCATGCCGCTGCTTGCGGGAATGTCGCGCAAGTCGATGCTGTCGCGTCTGCCCGGTGTGGCCCCCGAGGCCATGGCGGCCGCCACCACGGCAGTCAATGTGCTCGCTCTCGAGCGCGGCGCGTCCGTACTGCGCGTGCACGACGTTGCCGAGGCCGTAGCCGCAGTCTCGATAGTCGGAGCGCTAACGTAAACATACTTTAAGCCATGTTTGATTTCGGAATAAAAGATATAATCGACATACTGCTTTTCGCAGTGCTGATATACTATATCTACCGGCTCATGAAGGAGTCGGGCACTATCAACATATTCTATGGAGTGCTCGCTTTCATCATTCTGTGGGTCCTGGCTTCCGAAATCTTCAACATGCGCCTCATCGGCACCATTCTCGATAAATTCATGGCTATCGGTCTGATTATCCTTGTGATAATCTTCCAGGAGCCAATCAAGCGTTTTCTTGTCGAGCTCGGGTCGCACAGGCGCCTGCGCTTTTTGTCGAAGCTGTTCCACCACCACAAAGAGGAGCTCGACGCCGAGGCTCTTGCGTGGGTGATGCCTATAGTGTATGCGTGCATGAGCATGTCCAAGAGCAAGACAGGCGCGCTGATAGTGATAGAGCAGACGGTGCCGCTCGACAACTATGCCAAGTCGGGCGACGTGATAGACGCCAACATAAATACGCGTCTGATAGAGAATATATTTTTCAAAAACTCGCCTCTTCACGACGGCGCTCTAATAGTGGCGCACGGGCGTCTTGAGTCGGCCGGCTGTATTCTGCCGGTGAGCCACGACAGCGATGTGCCGCGTACACTGGGTCTGCGCCACCGTTCGGCGCTGGGCATAGCCCAGGCGACCGATGCCGTAGCTGTGGTGGTGTCGGAGGAGACCGGCAATATATCGGTGGCTCACAGAGGGAAACTGTCGACGCGTCTGAGCTCGACCGAACTTGAACACCGGCTCAACGCCATCGCCATCGTTACCTCGAAATAGCGAACTTTACGGCTACGCGGAGTGTTCTTTCTACATAGAATAAACTCCGCGTTTTATGAAAAAGTATCTTTCTATTCTTGCGGCTGCTCTGGTGCTGTTGACTTCGTGCAGCCCGTTCTCACTGGTAAACAGCGAGACCTATAACAACGCTGATCTCAGCACCTATTCCACATTCCGCATAGTCACACCTGCCGACGGCAACAGCCTTCCGCCGGGCATGCAGATGGTGACGTACTATAACATCGCCGCCGCTATCCGCGAGCAGATGATCGAACGCGGCTTCACCGAAGATCCCGCTTCGCCGCTGCTCATCAATATCGGTCTTACAGTGCACCGCGAGATAGAGACCGAGCCGGCACTTCCCCCGGGCTACAGTCCGTATGCCGGTCCGTACTACAACGGATTCTACCCCTACTTCATCTATCCGCGCGTCAATTACTGGGCCAATTACTATGCCAATGCACAGGTTATCACCGGCATCTACAAGGAAGGCGTGCTGACAATGGATATGGTGAACATCGACAAGAAACTGCCGCTGTATTCGGCGTCGGTAGCCACGATTCTTGAGAACGGCCAGTCGCAGTTCCGCAACCTCAAAGGCATAGCCGAGGCCGTACAGACGCTCTTCTCGCGCTTCCCGGTGCCTCTGGAACCGCAGTACCGCAAATAATCAGAAGAGCGACAGCTGGGCGTCGTTGTCGGGCGCAGGCTTGCGCACGGGCGGTGTGTAGCCGAAAGGTTCTTCCGAAACTTTTAGGCGACCCTCGCCGGGTGCGGGCTGAGTGAACCATTCGGGACATTCGAAATCATCTTCGAGCGATGCCATGGCGGCCTCTTCCTCGGCCGACGGAACGAGTTCGGGCTCTTCGTCCTCCTGCACGAGGGCGAAGAGCCCGTCGTCGTGCATGTCCTCTGTTTCGGCAAGTCTTGCTTTTGTCTCGGCAAGTTCTTCTTTGAGTTTTTTGTTGGTCGATTTCAGCCGGGCTATGCGGTCGTCGCGTTTCTGTATCAGCACTTCCACCTGCTGCATCTGCAGCTGCATCTCCTTCACCGTTTCGAAGATTTTGCGGGCCTCGGCGCTTTCGGCTTCGGCTTTGGCGCGGGCTTCGCGCTCGTCGACAAGCTGATGCTGCAGGTCGTTGTACATGGTCTGGCTGTTCTCGGCATTTGCCTTGTGCTGCTCTATGGCGGCATGTGCCTCGGCCAGAGCTGTGCGGGCTTCGGCGAGTTCGGTGTTTATTTTTTCTATTTCTGCGTTGAGGACTTCGAGCTGAGCAGGATCGGGGGCGGTTTCAGGGGTGTCGGTGTGTTCGCTTTTCAGTCGTTCGATTTCCTGCTGCAGTTCTTCGATAACGCCCGGCTGCACTTCGGTGACTTTGAGTTTGTTGAGCAGACTCTTTTTTTCGAGTTCGAACTGTTCGCGCTCGGCATCGGCGTTGGCGAGCTGTGTCTCGAGGTCCTGCACACGGTCGGCGAGAGCGCGTCGGCGGCGTTCGGCGCTAAGCTGCTGCTCGCGCAGAGAGGTGCGCTGCTGCTCGAGGCTCTCCATGTCGTGGCGCAGACGCTCCGCTTCGTGGCGGGCATTGTCGGCGGCATTTTTAAGTCTCGCTTCGGCATAGACGGCAGCCTGCGCCGAAAGATCGTCGAGATACTGCGACAGCGATGCGTCGAGCGACTGCATTATCAGCTCGCTCTGGCGCTCGGGGTCGACGCTTTTGCGCAGGAAATCGGGCAGCGACTCGTTGAAGATAGCCACGACGCCTTCGAATATTTTTGACTTCATGGCCGGGTCGACAACGGGCCGTGCGGGGAGCTCGACGAGTCCGTCGACGGCCGGTGCGGCGCTTTCTTCTGCTGCGCGCGCGTCGGCGGTGGTAGTGTCGTCGTCATCGTCGGCCGTGGTCAGGTCGTTGTCGTGGGTATCGTCGTTGTTATAGTCGGAGTCGGCACCGAAAAAGCGGCGCATGCTGTCGAAAAAGCTCATTCTATGTTAGTTGAATCGTTTTGTGTATCAGGTTTCTGAACGGTGCCGCGTCCCGAGCGGCCGTTTATGGCTATTGCCAGAGGCTGTGCGAAGCGCACTATTCTGATGTGGTCGTCCTCGTAGTCGGCAGGGAGTGAGTCGAGATAATCGCTGTCGTAGAATCCGGAACCACCGCGCGAATCGACTGTGAAATACCCTACGCCGAAGGAGGTGAGGTTCTGGAAGAAGTGGGTGCCCTGACTGGGTTCCACACGGTAGTTGCCTACGGCGGCTTCCACGATAACGCGGGCGGCCGATATGTCGGCCCATCGTACCGGTATACCCAGAGCGGGGTCGGAGGTTCCCCATCGGCCCGGCCCGATGAGAATGTAGCCCTCGCCGCGCTCTGCCATTCCGGCATTTATTTTGGCGACAGAGAGGGCCAGCGACGGATTTACCAGCGAGTCGAAGTTGCCGGGCTTCACATATACTATGGTGCGGACACCCTCTATCATGCCGTTGCCGAGGGCGGTGTCGGTGCGCAGTATCAGTTCCTCGTCGGGGTGGTCGAGCACTTCGTCGGATATGAGTTGCTTGCGGTCGATGATAGGTCTTATCTGCAGCCAGTAGAGATGTCCCCGGATGCCGTTTTCGGTCGGCGAGGCGTTGATATTGCCGGCAAATTCTATCTCGACAGGCCGCTGCATAGCCGTCTGGCCTTCGGAAAGCATGAAGTGGATGGCGTCGGCGAGGGGAAGGGCCTTGTCGCGCAGGATGTTGGCGAATGTCACCACACGGCGTCCCTTGCCGTCTTCGTAGTCCTTGAGCATGCCGTTGTAGGCGTCGTAGGTCGATACCATGTATCGTAGAGCGCCGGTATCGGCGAAGTCGCGTATCTGTTTTTTGACCAGCGAGGCGCCTTCGTCCACCTTCACAGTGAAGTCGGCGGTGTCGGGGCGCTGCTCCATGGCGAAGAGCGTGGTCTGGGTGTCGCGCAGAGCCAGCTCGAGAGTCGATGTCTGGAGGGCGTGGGCCGGGTGCAGAGGCGAGAACCGCAGGGCGCGGCCTCCGTCGACTATGTATTTTCCCAGTCCGACGGCTATCTCGGCGACGCCGTCTTCGGGCTGCTCGTCGCCAAGGGGGTAGTAGTTGAGCGAGCGTCCTACTCCCGAGAACGACGGGAAGTAGTAATTGCCATGGTTCTCGCCGATTACTTCCTGTATTATCACGGCCATCTTTTCCTGGTCTATGACATTGCTTGTGGCTGTCATATACACCTTGCTCGCCGAGTAGAACACCGAGGCGTACACGCCTTTTATGGCATCGTGCAGCCAGCGCATGCGGCGCTCGCGGTCGGTGGTGTAGGGCACCATGTACGTGGAGTAGATGCCGGCGAACGGCTGATAGTGCGAGTCTTCGAGGAGGCTCGAGCTGCGTACGGCGAAAGGCCGGTCGACAACATCGAAGAGGGCGGCGAAGTCTTCCGACAGCCTCTCTGGCAGCTGTGCGGCAAGGAAAGCCTCGAGGATTTCCTCGTCGGGCGTGTCGCTGAGAGCGAGAGGGTAGAGGCGGTTCACGGCCATGAACTCGTCGAAAATGTCGGTACACAGCACTACGGTGCGCGGTATCGATATGGTGATGCCGTCGAAATTGTCGCAGACCGGATTCTTTTTAATGATAGAGTCGACGAATGCCAGACCGCGCCCTTTGCCGCCGAGGCTTCCCTGGCCAATGCGGGCGAAGTTGGAGTAGTGGTCGAAGCGGTCTTTCTGGAAAACAGCCACAACACCGCGGTTTTTCATCTTGCGGTATTTTACTATCAGGTCGAAGAACAGCTGCTTGACGGCAGGAGCTTCTTCGATTTCGCTGAAGTGATGCTGCTTCACCACGTCGGCTATGGGGAACAGCGCACGCGAGTAGAGCCAGCGCGATATGTCGTTGCGCGAGGCGTGGTATAGAAGCGAGTCGGCCGGAATGTCGAACACCCGCTGCTGCATGTCTTTGAGATTGCGGATGGTCATGATCGGCTCGCCGGTAGACGGTTCGCGTATTATGAAGTCGCCGAAGCCGAAGTTGTTCATTATGGCTTCGCCGAGGTCGACGGGCAGTTTTTTCGAATTTTTGTCGATGAATATGCCTCCGAATCCTCGCACGGCCACGGAATTCTGCGATTCGCTCGACTCCACGATTATCGGGAGGAAGGGATCCTGCGAGCGTATCCATCGTGCCAGTTTCAGACCGGCCTTGGAGTCTTTGGCACCCATGCGGTTGAACGATACGTCGCTGATTACTCCGAGCATGTTTTTGCCGTAGCGTTCGTAGAGCTCGACGGCTTCCTCGTAGTTTCGGGCGAGCATCACTTTGGGGCGTCCGCGCATGCGGAGCATCTGTTCGTGCTGGTTGAGTGCCTCGGTGGAGAATATAACCGACTGTTTCAGAAGGAATTTGTAGATGTGCGGCAGCACCGAGGAGTAGAATCTCACAGAGTCTTCGACCAACAGAATCGATTGAACGCCAACGTCGGTTATGTCATTGATATTCAGCTTGTCTTCCAGTAGCTTAATGATGGCCAGGAGAAGATCCATGTTGCCCAGCCAGCTGAATACATAGTCGATATTGTCGAGATTCTTGTCGGCGAGGCGTCGCGACACTTCTTTTGAGAACGGAGTGAGCACCACAATGGGCACGTTGGGAAATGCCTCCTTGATCAGGGCTGAACCTTCGAAAGTTTCCGACAGATCGCCGCCCGGCATTGCCACCACGATGTCGAAGGCTTTTTGCCGCATTGTTTCGAGGGCTTCGGCGATGGTCGACACGCGCGTGACTCGCGGGGGCGAACTCAGATTCAGAGCCACGTATTCGTTGTAGAGCTGTTCTTCTACGCGTCCATCTTCTTCCATCATGAAAGCGTCGTAGGGCGAGGCTATGAGCAACACGTTGAAGATACGGTGTTGCATCAGAGCCTGAAACGACGTGTCTTTCAGCATCATACGGCTAAGGGCTTCCTCGTTCATGTCAATGCATAATAATTGGCAAAACTACTCATTTTTTTTCATATATCATCGCTCTCCGCCCGGTTTTTTCGGTATTGTCATCTTGTAGGGCATTGTGCGCGCTGTTGTGTGCGGCGGGCGAAAGCTTTCAGGGCAAAAATTTGGCGGTGCGGCTAATTCTCATTAATTTTGCAGTCGTAAAGCGAAAGCCATGGACAAAGAAGGACACAAAGAATACCGTCTTGGCGTAGCCCTCAGCGGGGGTGGCGCGCGCGGTTTTGCCCATGCGGGCGCACTGATGGCGATAGAGGAGGCCGGTATGCGGCCCGATGTAATAGCCGGAGTCAGTGCAGGATCCGTGGCGGCGGTGCTTTATGCGGGCGGTCTTACGCCCATGGGCATAGCCACGCTTTTTGCCAAAACAAGTTTTCGCGATTTCGCCGAGCTCGGCCTCGGCTCGGGCGGCCTTTTCAAGCTCGATAAATTTTCCCGTTTTATAGTTCGCGCTCTCGGTGGCGTCCACCGTCTTGAAGATCTTCGCATACCCACATATGTCGGAGCCACCGATCTCGACTCGGCGCGCCCGGTAGCTTTCAATACGGGCGAGATCGGGCCGCGTCTGGTCGCCTCGTGCTCCATCCCCATAGTATTCCGCCCTGTGGTAATTGATGGCGTGAACTATGTCGACGGCGGCGTTCTGCGCAACCATCCGGCATGGATGCTTCGCGACAAGTGCGACATGCTTATCGGGGTGAATGTGAGCCCGCTGCGCCCCAAGAGAAATTTTTCCTCGATTATCGATGTAGCCTTGCGTACCTACAACCTTATGGCCAAGGCCAATCAGGCCGAGGACATGGCTATGTGCGATATTTCGGTGGAAACACCCGAAATAGCCGACTACGCTGTTTTCGACCTTAAACACATAAAGAATTTGTTCGTGAGCGGGTATATCAATACCCGCGCGGCACTTAGAAAAGCAGGTTTGTGGAATCCCGGCGGTGAGAGACCCGTCATAAGCAATTTTCCATCCTGATATTATACCTATGACACAGCAAAAGCCGATAATCTACCAGTTGCTTCCCCGGTTGTTTACCAACTATTGCGCCACTCCGGTGGTAGGAGGCACATTAGCACAAAACGGCTCCGGCAAACTGAACGATATCAACAGCACTATCCTTGGTTCCATCCGCGACATGGGCGCGACCCATGTGTGGTATACCGGAGTGATAGAGCATGCGCACGACGCCGACTATACATCTTTCGGCATTCCGCAGCAGAACCCCCATGTGGTCAAGGGCAAGGCCGGAAGCCCCTATGCGATATGCGACTACTACGACATCGACCCCGATCTGGCTGTCGACGTGCCTTCGCGCATGGAAGAGTTCGAGGCGCTGGTAGAGCGCACGCACGAGGCCGGACTCAAGGTTATTATCGACTTTGTGCCCAATCATGTGGCACGCCAGTACCGCTCGGACGCCAAGCCTGCCGGAATCGAGGACTTCGGCACCGGCGACAACGACGAGATGTTCTTTACCCCGAACAACAATTTCTACTATATAACCCGCCAGCAGTTCGCGCCCCATATCGACCTCGGCTCGGGTCGCGACGCCTATGTGGAGTTCCCGGCCAAGGCTTCGGGCAACGACTGTTTCACGGCGTTTCCGGGTCCGAACGACTGGTACGAGACCGTGAAACTCAACTACGGTATCGACTACGGCGACGGCTCCCGTCATTTCGACCCCATACCCGATACGTGGTTCAAGATGCTGCACATACTGCGTTTCTGGGCCTCGAAGGGTATCGACGGCTTCCGGTGCGATATGGCGCATATGGTCCCGGCCGAGTTCTGGCACTGGGCCATTCCGCAGGTGAAGCAGCACTGGCCCGATATAATATTTATAGCCGAGATCTACGATGTGAGTCTTTACCGCACCTATCTCGACTATGCCTGCTTCGACTATCTCAATGACAAGGTCAATCTCTACGACACCCTCCGTGCCGTGGAGACCGCCAACCACTCGGCAGCCCGCATCACAGGGTGCTGGCAGACGGTGGAAGGCATAGGCGGCCGCATGCTCAACTTTCTCGAAAACCACGACGAGCAGCGCTTCGCTTCCTCATTCTATGCCGGCGACCCCATGCGCGCCATTCCCTCGCTTGTGGTGAGCGCGTTCTTCTCTACCGGTCCGTTCATGATCTATTTCGGTCAGGAACTTGGCGAGCCGGGCATGGATGCCGAGGGTTTCAGCGGTCTCGACGGCCGTACGACCATATTCGACTACTGGAGCGTGGCCACCGTGCGCCGCTGGCTCAAAAACGGCAGCTGCCGCGGCTCGCTCACTCCACAGCAGAAACAGCTCAGGACAATCTACAGGCGCATTCTCACTCTGGCCAACAGCGAGGCTGCCATCCGCGAGGGCTCGTTCTTCGATCTGATGTATGTGAATCTCGAAAATCCTTGCCTCAATCCCCACCGGCATTTTGCTTTCCTCCGTCATAAGGACGGCGAGACTCTGGTGATAGTGGCCAACTTCGGCGATACCGACGACGATGTGCGCCTCATTATACCGCGGCATGCCTTTATGGAGTACAACCTTCCCGAAGGTATCGATCCCAAGGCCCGCAACCTTCTCGATGGCGGCTCCGAGCCCAAGGTATTCACCTCGACCGAGCCCTTCGATGTCCATGTGCCGGCCCATGGCGCCGCGGTGTGGAAAGTGGTTTCCGGCCGCATACGTCCTCTGCGCCCCGAGCTTGCCACATCTAAAACGCGCTCTAAGGAAAAAAAGAAATAAATTCCATCATTTCATATAAATACCAATGGATACTTCCCTTTCACCCTTCAAGATTTTCTCCGGCACTAAGTCGAGATATATGGCCGAAGAAATCTGCAAAGAACTCGGTGTAGAATTAGGCTCTATGAAAATCGAACACTTCGCCGACGGCGAGTTCGAGGTCTCTTTTGAGGAGTCGGTACGCGGCTGCGAGGTATATCTCGTGCAGTCCACTTTCCCCAACTGCGACAATCTCATGGAACTGCTGCTTATGATCGACGCCGCCAAGCGCGCCTCGGCCAAGTCGGTTATCGCGGTGATGCCTTATTTCGGATGGGCCCGTCAGGACCGCAAGGATAAGCCTCGTGTTTCCATAGCTGCAAAGCTCGTTTCCGATCTGCTGGTGACAGCCGGTGCCACACGTGTAATCACTATGGATCTGCATGCCGACCAGATACAGGGTTTTTTCAATATCCCCGTCGACCACCTCTACGCCTCATCGGTATTCATTCCCTATATCCAGAGCCTCAAGCTCCCCGACATGGTTATCGCCACTCCCGACGTCGGCGGCGCCAAGCGTGCCAACAGCTATGCCAAATACCTCGATGTGCCTCTGGTACTGTGCCATAAGCAGCGTGCCAAAGCCAATGTGGTGGCCAAGATGACAGTTATCGGCGATGTAAAGGACAAGAACGTGATCCTTGTCGACGACATGGTCGATACCGCCGGCACTATCACCAAGGCCGCCGACCTGATGATGGAGAACGGAGCCAAGTCGGTACGCGCACTTGCCTCGCATGCCATCATGAGCGATCCCGCTACCGAACGTGTGGAAAAGAGCGCTCTTGTCGAAATGATATTCACAAACTCGATACCCTACAACAAAGATTGCAAGAAGTGCACTATCATTTCAGTGGCCCGACTCTTTGCCGATACCATACGTCGAGTTCACTCAAATCAGTCGATATCATCGCAATATCTTATCAAATAATAAATCAGATATAGAAATCACGCACCGCACGGCTCTGTATGGCATGCCGTGTGGTGCGTACTTTTAGCTCTTCACTATGAAACTGGTATGTCTCGACGGGGCCACCCTCTATCCCTGCGAACCGGTGCCCGACAGGCACTGGAGTGCTTTCGACGGTATCTGCGATCTGACTGTATGGGACCGTACCGCTCCTTCTGATGTGGTAGCGCGTCTGCGTGACGCCGATATGGCTCTTACCAACAAAACCGTTATCGACGCCGCGACCATTGCGGCTCTTCCGCGCCTGAAGTACATAGGGGTGCTCGCCACCGGCTACAATGTGGTCGACATCGCGGCCGCACGTGCCGCCGGTATAACCGTGACCAATATTCCGGCCTACAGCACCGCGTCGGTAGCACAGCATGCCATCTCGCTGCTGCTTGCCATCGTGGGGCGTGTCGAGACCTATGCCATGGAAGTGAGCCGCGGACGCTGGACGGCATGCGATGACTTCAGTTTCCGAATCGAAGACTGGCATGAGCTTGCCGGAAAGACTTTCGGCGTTGTCGGTTTCGGCAATACCGGCCGTGCCACAGCCGCCATCGCCGCCGCTCTGGGCATGGACATAGCCGTGTACACAAGCAAAGAGCAGTCGCAGCTACCGGGGGGATACCGCAAGGTCGATCTCGACACTCTGTTCTCGGCCTCCGATGTGGTAAGCCTCCATTGTCCGCTTACTCCCGGGACAAAAGGACTGGTCGACGCCCGGCGCCTCGACAGTATGAAACAGTCGGCCATACTTATCAACACAGGCCGCGGACCGCTCGTGAATGCCGCCGATCTGGCCGAGGCACTGGTGCATGGCCGTATTTTCGCGGCCGGTATCGATGTGCTCGAGAATGAGCCTCCCCGCGCGGGCGACCCCCTGCTGGCGGCTCCGCTCTGTTATATAACTCCGCATATAGCCTGGTCATCGGTAGAAGCGCGCGAGCGCCTTCTCCGCATGGCCGTAGATAATGTGAGGGCTTACCTCGGCGGTAAGCCCGTGAATGTAGTAATGTAGAATGAATATGAATATTCGCAGATTTTTTATAGCGACAGCCATAGCGGCCGGCATACTCACCGCTTCGGCCGAGGGCTATCAGATCAATACTCTCAGTGCCCGTCAGAACGGTATGGGCCACACCGGCACCGCACTCAAGCTTGGGTCGGAAAGCATGATTTTCAACCCCGCCGGCCTCGGTTTTCTCGACAAGACACTCGAATTCCAGGGTAGTGTCACGGGCATTTTCGCGCACGCATCGGCTGAAACCAGCGGCAAAAAATACTATACAGCCAACGATCCGGCCACCCCGATGGCTTTCAACCTCGGCATGAGCGTATACGACAATCTTAAGGTCGGTGTCAGCTTCTATACGCCCTATGGTAGCGGTATCAACTGGGGCGACAACTGGCCCGGTGCCGTTCTCAACCAGCGTGTTTCGCTCAAGGCTTTCACCCTTCAGCCCACTGTGGCATGGCGTGTGCTGCCCTCGCTTTCGATAGGTGCGGGCGCCATGGTGACCTTCGGCAATGTCGACCTCGACAAGGGCCTGGTGTCGGAGTCGTCGATGAACGCCATGCTTGCTCTTATGGGCAACGATTACCGCTTCACCGACACACCCGCTTCCATCAACCTCAAAGGCAACGCTGCCGTAACCGTCGGCGTGAACGCAGGCGTGATGTGGGACATCGACAGCCGGTGGACTGTAGGCGCGTCGTTCCGCAGCAAGATGAATCTCAAGGTGAAGTGCGGCGACGCTGCCGTGCGCTACGGCAACGAGGTGGCGCGACAGATTCTTGAGGCGCAGCTGGGCATCCTCGACAAGGCCAACTTCACTGCCGCCATGCCTGCGGCGGCGGTGTTCAACATCGGCGTGTCGTACCGCCCGATAGAGAAGCTTGTGCTGGCTTTCGACGCACAGCTCACTGGCTGGAAGGCATATAAAAGCCTCGACATCGAATTCCTCAGCGAGACCCTCGAGCCCTACAACCAGTATATCACCAAGGACTACAGCAATTCGTGGACATTCCATCTTGGCGCGCAGTACGACCTTACACAGCGTTTCAAGGTCCGAGCCGGCATGATGGTCGACACCACGCCGGTAAGCAAGCTGCACTATAACCCCGAGACTCCGGGCATGACAAAGATAGAGCCGTCGGTAGGTTTCTCCTTCTCGCCGGTCAAAAATTTCAGTATCGATGCCTCGCTGCTCTATGTGGCAGGTCTGGGCGAAGACGGCGCCTCGTGCACCTACACCGATCTGCTGCTGAAAAAGGATATGACATTTACCGCCGACTACAAAGTGCACGCATGGAATCCGTCGATCGGTTTCAGCGTTAATTTCTGACAGAATGATACTTTTTCCCAACGCAAAAATCAACCTCGGACTCCTCGTCACCGGCAAGCGCCCCGACGGGTACCACGACCTGTCGACGGTAATGATTCCGGTAGGGTGGTGCGATATTCTTGAAATCATAGCCTCGGATGGCGACGGCATTACATTCCATTGCGAGGACGACTTCGGCGGCTGTGCCCCTGAAAACAATCTTGTCGTAAAGGCCCTCCGGGCGCTTGAAGATTATATCGGGCGCTCCCTGCCTCCGATGGAGATCTATCTGAAAAAGATAATACCTATGGGTGCGGGTCTTGGCGGAGGATCGGCCGATGCCTCGTTCGCCATCCGCGGTGTCAATGAGCTGTTCGGCCTCGGACTCGATGATGCAGCCATGGCGCAGGTGGCTCTGAAGGTCGGCGCCGACTGTCCGTTCTTCATCTATAACCGGCCAGCTCTTGCCACCGGCGTAGGCGAGATTCTCGAACCTGTCGACATAAGCGCCATCGCCGGATGCGGGCTGCTTATAGCCAAGCCCCGTTCCGAAGCCGTGTCGACCCGCGAGGCATATGCCGGTGTGACGATCGGTGCTCCTGCACCGGGTATGTCGCCCGCAAGCGAACTGACCGGTGATGTCGGCACCTGGCGGCACTCGCCCCTGATGGTAAATGGTTTCGAGGATACCATATTCCCTCTCAGGCCCGAAATCCGGGCCGTGAAAGAGCGCATGTACGAGGCCGGCGCCATGTTCGCATCCATGTCGGGGTCGGGAGCGGCGGTGTACGGTATATTTCCGGGTGCCAAAATGGCAGAGGAGGCGAGCGACGCCTTCGGCGACTGCGAAGTTTTCGCCGGAGTGCTTTGACAGTGAACGATAAGGCCCGCGAAATTGTTATTCTTTTTGACAATAGAGCCTTTTAACAGTTTTTGGCCGCATTTTTGTATATCGGATAATGAATTAACGTACAACGAATATGAGCAACAAGAATCAACATAAGAAACAGGAGCCCAAGCAGGCTCCCGAACAGGAAGAAGTAAAGGAACAACCCGAAGTTCTGGATATACTCGACGAAGACGAGACCGATGACAATGTTGCCGAAGCCGAACTCGAAGAGAATGCCAATCTGCAGAACGAGCTCGACGAGGCCCGTGCCGCCCTCGAAAAGGAAAAGAAGGAATATCTGTTCCTGATGGCGGAATTCGACAACTACCGCAAGCGCGTCACCCGCGAGAAGGCCGATCTTCTCAAGAATGCCGCCGAGCGTGTGCTTCTGGGCTTTTTGCCTATAGTCGACGATTTCGAGCGCGGTCTCGCAGCCGCCGCTTCCGACGACTCGGCCCAGGCCGTGCGCGAGGGTATGGAGCTTATCTACAATAAACTCATGAAATACCTCGAAAGCCAGGGCGTGAAAGTGATGGAAAGCACCGGCGCCGACTTCAACCCCGACATCCACGAGGCCATCGCTACTATCCCCGCACCGTCGGACGACCTCAAGGGCAAAGTAATAGACACCACCCAGAAGGGTTATATGCTTAACGACAAAGTCCTCCGCCACGCAAAAGTGGCCGTAGGCGAATAACATTATACCGGCTATGGCTGATAAACGAGATTACTACGAAGTGCTCGGCGTCGGACGCGACGCCACGCCCGACCAGATAAAGAAAGCATACCGCAAGCTCGCCCTGCAGTATCATCCCGACCGCAATCCGGGCGACAAGGCCGCCGAGGAGAAATTCAAGGAAGCGGCCGAGGCCTACGATGTGCTCAGCGACGAGAAAAAGCGCGAGATGTACAACCAGTACGGCCACTCCATGGGTCCGCAGGGCTTCCCCGGCGGCGGTGGCGGCGCAGGTGGCTTCTATGGCGCCGGCGGCATGGATATCAACGATATTCTGCGTCGTTTCGCCGAAGAATTCGGCGGTTTCGGCGGTTTTGGCGGTGCAACTGGCGGACGTCGCCAGCAGCGTCGTCAGCGCCGCGGTTCCGACCTCCGTATCCGCGTCAAACTCACGCTCGAAGATATCGCCAAGGGTGTCGACAAGACTCTGCGTGTGCCCACTTTCGTGGCCTGCGGCCACTGTAAGGGCACCGGCGCCAAGGATGGCGTGGCATTCGCCACATGTCCTACCTGCCACGGCCAGGGCCATGTGCAGGACAACCAGTTCGCACAGTTCGGTTTCGGCGGCGCTGCCGTGGTTTGCCCCACCTGCGACGGTACGGGCAAGGTAATATCCGAGCGCTGCACCTACTGCAACGGCGAGGGTGTGCAGCGCCGCGATGTCGAGGTCAGCTTCTCGATTCCGGCAGGCGCTCAGGAAGGCCAGACATTCGCTCTCCGCGGCAAAGGCAACTACCCCAAGGGCGGCGGCGTTCCCGGCGATCTCCTTGTGGTAATCGAAGAAATCAAGCATCCCGAGCTTATCCGCGACGGTGCCGATGTGATATACAACCTGATGCTCGATATTCCTACCGCCACACTCGGCGGAGCTGTGGAAGTGCCCACTATCACGGGCCGTGCGCGCCTGAACGTGCCTGCGGGCACTCAGCCGGGCAAGGTTCTGCGTCTGCGCGGCAAGGGTCTGCCCGATCAGGAAAACGGTGGAACGGGCGACGAGCTGATCAACATCATGGTCTATATCCCCGAGAAGCTTACCGATGCCCAGAAGGCCGAATTCGAGGCTATGCGCTCGCAGCCCGGCATCAAGCCCAGCGACGACGACAGCCGCCGCATATTCTCGAAGCTCAAGCATATTTTCGACTGATACCCTCTACTAAACGATACAATAATCCCCGCCGGGACTGCATTTTAGCGGCCGGCGGGGATTATTTTTTACAGTGTGCGGCGTTCGCCTGCGGAGAGAGTGACAGTGGTGTCGATGCCGGGACCTACGATGGCGGCCGAGCCGCCGCGGGGAGCGTAGAACTCGATGTTGCACGGGCGGCCGTCCTTCCATTCGAATGACACCTCCATGCCGGTGCGTGTGCGGATGCCGCTGATTTTTCCGTCGGCCCATTGTGCCGGAGCGGCCGGGAGCAGTACAATTTTTTCCGGTGTGGACTGCACGAGCATTTCGGCTATGCCGGCGCTGCCGCCGAAGTTGCCGTCGATCTGGAACGGCGCATGGGCGTCGAGCAAATTGGGATAGGTTCCGCCGCCTCGTCGACGGTCGGGACCCTGATAGCCGTCGGGCGACACATAGCGCAGAAGGCGGCGCAGCATGCCGTAGGCGCCTTCCCTGTCGGCCAGGCGGGCCAGAAGGTTTATGCGCCATCCGGCACTCCAGCCGGTAGTTTCCTTGCCTTTGATTTCGAGAGTCTTTGCCGCAGCTTTAGCTATAGCGGGGGTGTGTTCGGTGGAAACAAGATGGCCGGGATAGAGACCGTAGAGATGCGACTGGTGGCGGTGCTGCGGATCGCGGTCGGGGAAGTTATGCGACCATTCCTTGAGGCTGCCGTCGTGGTTTATGGCATAGGGCTGGAGGCGCGGAAGCACGCTGTCGATTTCGGCTATGAGATCAGCATCTACCCCGAGAGTGGCGGCGGCATCGCGTGTGTCGACGAGGCATTCGCGGATTATGGCTATGTCGGCGGTGGTGCCTATGCTTGTGTCGCAGGCTTTGTTGCCGCCGATGAGAAAGTCGTTCTCGGGCGATGTGGACGGCGATGTGGTGAGCACGCCGTCGCGCTCGATGAGCCATCCGAGAGCAAACTCGGCAGCTCCGCGCAGAGTGGGGTAGCGTGCTGCCAGGGCACGGCCGTCGCGCGAGAAGAGATAGTTTTCCCATATATGGCTCGCGAGCCATGCACCGCCCATGTTCCAGTTGGCCCACTGCGGCTTGCCGCCTCCGAGTCCGACAGGTGTGGTCATAGCCCAGATGTCGGTGTTGTGTCCCAGACACCAACCGCGGTCTACGGCCCAGTGGTTGTGGGCTGTCACGGCGCCGTTGACGGGCAGACAGTCGATGTAGTCGAGCAAAGTGGCATGCAGTTCGGGCAGATTTCCGGTCTCGGCGCCCCAATAGTTTTCTTCGAGATTGATGTTGGTGGTGTAATTGCTGCTCCACGGCGGTGTGAGGCTCTCGTTCCACAGTCCCTGCAGATTGGCTGGAATGCGCGGTGTGCGCGAGCATGCTATGAGAAGATAGCGGCCGTACTGGTAGTAGAGCTCCTCGAGATCGGGATTGACCTGTGCCGAGTCGGTGTACAGTTTGAGCTGACGGTCGGTGGTGAGTGCGGCGATTTCGGGTGCGGTGGTGCCGAGGTCGATGGTCACACGGTCGAAGAATCTGCGGTGGTCGGCTGCGGCATCGGCTGCGATGGCGTCGTAGCTTCGGGCGGCGGCATGGTCAATGCGGTCGCGCACCAGACGGCGGTAGTCGCGTCCCTGAGTCACGGGGTCGCGGTCGAAACCGTTGAAGCTCGTTACATTGCTGAGAATAAGAGTGGCATCGTGGCAGCCTTTGATGGAGATGCTGTCGCCGGCGGCCGTTACGGTTCCGCCCGGGGCTACCACTTTGAGAATGGTACGGAAGTGTATGCCCCGCGAGGGATCGTAGAGCAGACCGCCGTCGCCAACCACATAGCTCGGGTAGGACATGTAGGCGCAGTAGCCGTCCATGCTTATTTCATCGCCGGCGCCTGATATCTCTACCGGCAGCTGCGAGTTGAGGCTGACTGAGGCATCGATTCCCTCCGGATCGGACAGACGGACCACAATTACCGAGTCGGGAGCGGACGCGAAAACGCTCTGAGTGCGGCTGCCGTTGGCTGTGGTGGCCACGGCATCGGCGATGTCGAGGGTTCGGATATAAGAATCGCTCTTGCGCTCGCCGCTGTAGCGTATCATCAGGTTGCCCAGCGGCTGATAGTTCTGACAATAATGGCCCTGAAGGAATTGCTGCAGCGAGTCGGCGGCGGCATAGTCGCCTCGGTCGAGGGCCCGGCGTACGGTAGCGATCTTGGGCGCGGCGCCGTCGGAGCGCACATTCTTTTCGGGTTCACCGGTCCACAGGCTTATGTCGTTGAGAGAAATCCTTTCGAGACCTGTGCGGCCGTAGACCAGGGCGCCGAGATTGCCGTTGCCCACAGGTAGGGCTTCTTCGAAAAATTCGGCCGGCCGGTCGTACTTCAGAACATTGCCGGCAGTCGAAGCCGCCGGTGATAAGAGCGCAAAAGCGCACATGGCGAGCCATGTACGCTTTTTTAAGAGTGATTCGGGTTTCATATATTGATTACTTAGAGGTTGTTTAATAACATATGTGAATTCACAGGCCAAAAGTCAGAGATGGATTTATATCTGAGTTGAAGGAGCATAGCGGTGGCTATGCGACTGAAACGAAGACATAAAGACGCTCTGAATTTTTGGAGGCGAAGCCTTTGTTTTCACAATATGGGGTTTATTAGAACTGTGTGAATGAGGCCGTTTTTTAACATTAGTACCGCATTGGTGTCTTTTTGTTAACTTGCCCATTGCTCATCGGTCACATAGCCACCGCTATGCTCCCTCTTCACAATGTGCAATTTAAGCAAAAATACACCAACCTGTGGATTCACATATGTTATTAAGCAACCTCTTAATTGGCATAGAGGATATAGGAAGCGAGCGGAGCGGCCTGGCCTTCTATAATACCTTTCTTCACTTTGAAGGTGGCACCGTGTACGCCGTCGGTATATTCGCCGTCGAGCAGAGTGGTGGCCATTTTGATTTTCACCTTCTTGTCGCCGAAGTTGACGAGTGCTATGCCTTTGCCGTCGCGGTCGATTTCGGCGACGTTGGCCTTTTCGTCGATGCTTACAGTCTCGCCGTAGGGAGCCATGGCATGGCGGAACTTGTTGACGGCCACAACTTCGGGGCTGAAGAACTCGTCGTTGCCCTTGTTGCCGATGCGGTTGGTACCCCAGTAGTTCTCGCGTGTGCTGCCTTCGGGACGGCTGAAGAAAAGAGGACGTCCGCCTTCGCGCGCGGTGAGGAATACCCATGCGGCGCGTATCTGGTCGTCGGTAAGGCCGGCCGATTCATGCTGGTTGCAGTAGGTGTCGTGGCTTTCGACCCATGTCACAATCTTGTCGGCACCGGCGGGATTGCGCCAGTCGATAAGACCGCCTTCGACATTGCCGAGGCCTTTCTCGAGAGCTTCGCGCAGGGCGTGGCCGTAGTTGCTGGCTGTCACGTCGACATATTCGGCATATTCGGCTTCCTTCACGTTCTTGTCCTGAAGCACTTCGCCGTATATGTAGAGGCTGTCGGGCATGAGGAGCGAGAGGCCTTTGACGCCTTCGCGGCCTGTGGCGATGTCCCAGAAATTATTGCGTGTGGCCTTGGGATCGGTGGGATCGGAGGGCAGGCCGATGTGCTTTGCGGTGTCGTAGCGGAAGCCGCGGGCACCGAGGTTTATGAGATCGTTGACGTACTGAAGATAGTAGTACTGGAAATCGGGATTTTCGGTATTCACGTCGGGGAGGCCGCCCATTTCGCCGGTGGTGCACTCGAGGCGGTCGTTCCACTGGGTTATGGGTTTGAAGCCGTTGGCGTGGAAGAGGTTTTCGTGACCGCCGACGGCAGCGTCGAGCGAGGGGAGAACGGCAGTGTGATCGACGGCCGTATGGTTGGGCAGAACGTCGACAAGCACGCGCACACCGTATTTATAAGCGCTGTCGCACATGGCCTTGAAGTCGTCGCGGTCGCCGAGCATGTAGTTGCCTATCTGCCAGTCGGTGGGCTGGTAATAGTAGTACCATTTGCCCATCACGCTGTCGCCGGGCTGAGAATAGAGGGCCATGCCGCCGTTGTCGCCGACGAAGCAGCGCTGTACCGGCGAGGTCTGCACATAGTCGTAGCCGGCGTCGGCTATCTTCTTCATGTTGTTGGCGATGGTGTCGAGACTCCAGCTCCATGCGTGGAGTATAACCTCGCCTTTGGGATGTGCCGGACGTGCGGCACCGACTGCCGCAGGGGCTATAGCCGCGGCACCAAGTAGAACTAAAACAGGTAGTTTGGTCATGGTTGGTGATATAGTAAGTAAGTGTTTTGTTTCGAATTGTAAAGATAATAAAAAAATCGCATACGCCGCTAAAACCGTCCGGAACTTATATAAAATTAACATGGCAGAGGACCGGAGGACCGGGTGTACGTGGCCGAAAATTTTTTTGAAAAAAAAGTGCCGATTTTTTGACGGGAAATGGAAAAAGATGTAATTTTGCGCCGTATTTCTAAGGCAATGGAACACGGCTACCATAGAATAGCAGTGAGGTCTGAAATTTTCACCTCCGTACCGTCCGAACCTCATCGCAAGATGAACGGTTTCGAGTCGGAATCTAAACGCCTCCGCGCTACTGCCGCCTGCCTTGCCTGCCACCGCCACCCGATTGAGCACCGCCGCCCGACCGGGTTTTTTATTTGTGAACATCTCTTATTTTGAATAACTGATATATGTCTACCTCACTTCGTTTCAAAATGGTGGAAGAGGCTTTCGACCGCAAGGCCGTGGCTGTCGACATCCCCGATTCGCGCCCCGAGGCGTACTATGGAGAGCTGGTGTTCAACCGCAAGAAAATGTTCGAATACCTGCCTCTGGATGTGTACAATGCGCTCATCGACGCTATTGAAAACAAGAAGCCGCTTGGCCGCGAGCTCGCCGACAGCATTGCCGACGGTATGCGCCGCTGGGCTATCGACAACGGTGCCCGCCACTACACCCACTGGTTCCATCCGCTGACCGACGGCACTGCCGAGAAGCACGATTCCTTTATCGAACACAACGGTAAAGGCGGAGTTGTCGAGGAATTTTCCGGCAAACTCCTGGTGCAGCAGGAACCCGACGCCTCGAGTTTCCCCAACGGAGGCATCCGCAACACCTTCGAGGCCCGCGGATATTCAGCCTGGGACATATCGTCGCCTGCCTTCATCCTCGACGAAACACTGTGTATACCGACTATCTTCATATCCTATACCGGCGAAAGCCTCGACTACAAGACTCCGCTGCTGCGCGCCCTCAACAGTGTCGACAAGGCCGCCACTGCCGTGGCACGCTACTTCGACCCCGAAGTGAAGCACGTGGTTTCCTATCTTGGCTGGGAGCAGGAGTACTTTCTTGTCGACGAGAGCCTCTACAGCGCACGCCCCGACCTGATGCTCACCGGCCGCACCCTCATGGGTCATGAAAGTGCCAAGAACCAGCAGCTCGAGGACCACTATTTCGGCGCAATTCCATCGCGTGTGGAGGCATTCATGCTCGATCTGGAGCTTCGCTGCCACCGGCTGGGCATTCCTCTGAAGACGCGCCACAATGAGGTGGCTCCCAATCAGTTCGAATGCGCTCCTATCTACGAGGAGACCAATCTTGCCAACGACCACAACCTGCTGCTGATGTCGGTGATGTCGGAGGTGGCCCGCAAGCATAATTTCCGCGTTCTGCTTCACGAGAAGCCCTTTGCCGGTGTCAACGGCTCGGGCAAGCACAACAACTGGAGCCTCGGCACCGACCGCGGCGCACAGCTCTTCGCTCCGGGCAAGACTCCGCGCGACAACTTCCAGTTTATAACTTTCGTAGTCAATGTAATGGCGGCCGTGCACAAGCACAACGCTCTGCTCAAGGCATCGATAATGTCGGCTACCAACGCACATCGTCTTGGCGCTAACGAAGCTCCTCCAGCCATCATATCGATCTTCACCGGTAGCCAGCTGTCGCAGGCTCTCGAGGCCATTCTGGCCAGCGACAGTGCCGATTTCTCGGTTCTCAAGGGTAAGGAAGGTTATTCGACCGGTCTGGCTCAGATTCCCGAGATACTTATCGACAATACCGACCGCAACCGCACCTCGCCCTTCGCCTTTACCGGCAACCGCTTCGAGTTCCGCGCCGTGGGTTCGTCGGCCAACTGCGCCTCGGCCATGATAGCGCTCAATGCCGCCGTCGCCGACCAGCTCGCCGATTTCTACGCCAAGGTAGAGAAGCGCCGTGCCGCCGGAGCCGGACTCGACGACGCTCTTCTTGCCGAAATCAAGGTGCTCATCGAGCAGTCGAAGGCCATACACTTCGACGGCAACGGCTACAGCGACGAATGGAAAGAGGAAGCCGCCCGCCGCGGTCTCGACTGCGAGACATCGGCACCGAGGATCTTCGACGCATATCTCGCGCCCGAATCCGTGGCAATGTTCGGCCGCACGGGCGTATTCTCGCCCGTGGAACTCGAGGCCCGCAACGAAGTGAAGTGGGAGATGTACACCAAGAAAATACAGATCGAGGCCCGCGTTCTCGGCGACCTTGCCCTCAACCACATCATACCTGTGGCTACCCGTTACCAGAGCATGCTCATCGACAACGCCTGCAAGCTCAAGGAGCTCTTCGGCGCCGATGCCGGCTCCATGAGCCAGGGTAATCTCGAGGTGATAGAGAAGATAGCCCGCCACGTGGCAACTATCCGCACGGCCGTGCATGCCATGGTAGACGCCCGCAAGAAGGCCAATACCATAACCGACGAGCGCCACAAAGCTATCGCATACCACGATAACGTGCAGCCTCAGATGGAAAAAATACGCTACAGCATAGATAAACTCGAGTTGCTCGTCGATAACGAAATGTGGCCTCTGCCCAAATACCGCGAGCTTCTCTTTATCCGGTAAATGGAAGCACTCAAGCATGAATGCGGTGTGGCGATGATACGCCTCCGCAAACCGCTGTCGTACTACAGGGAAAAGTACGGTTCCTATACCTACGGCCTCGACCGCCTGTACCTGCTTATGGAAAAGCAGCACAACCGCGGTCAGGAGGCCGCGGGAATAGGGGTGGTGAAGCTGTCGACGCCTCCCGGCCATGACTATGTGTACCGTGAGCGCGCTCTCGGCACCGGCGCCATCGACGAGATTTTCGCTACGGTAGGCCGCGCTGTTGATCCGCACCTCAACGACAAGGATGCCGACGAAGTAGCCGCTTTCGAGCCTTTCGTAGGCGATATATACATGGGCCATCTGCGCTACAGCACCACCGGCCGCAGCGGTCTTCAGTACACGCATCCGTTCCTGCGCCGCAACAACTGGCGCTCGCGGGCGCTGATGCTGTGCGGCAATTTCAATATGACCAATGTCGACGAGATTTTCAACGACATAGTCGCCACCGGGCAGCATCCGCGCATCTACAGCGATACCGTGCTGCTGCTCGAGCAGATAGGCCACGCCCTCGATAAGGAAAACCATCGGCTTTACCGTCTTTACCGCGACAGCTACCGCGATCCTGAACTGGCATCGCGGATAGAGCAGGGTCTCGACATGGGGCACGTGCTCAAGGCCGCATCGCCTCTGTGGGACGGCGGCTACACTATCTGCGGTACCACGGGATCGGGCTCGTCGTTTGTGCTGAGAGATCCGCACGGCATACGGCCGGCGTTCTACTACGCCGACGACGAGGTCATAGTCGTGGCGTCGGAGCGGCCGGTGATACAGACCGTTTTCAACGTCCTTCGCGAGGATGTACATGAGCTTGCCCCCGGCAGCGCCATGCTTATGGCTCCCGACGGCGCACTGGAGATACGTCAGATTCTCGAGCCTCTTGCCAACGCGCGCTGTTCGTTCGAGCGCATCTATTTCTCGCGCGGCAGCGACGCCGATATCTACCGCGAGCGCAAGGCTTTGGGCGCCAATATAGTGGAGCCGCTGCTGCGCATGGTCGACGGCCGTTTCGACTCGACTGTGTTCTCTTTCATCCCCAATACCGCCGAAGTGGCTTTCCTGGGCATGGTAGAGGAACTCAACCGACATCTCGACCGCGGACGCCGCGCCGAGATAGCGCGTCTGGTCGCCGACGGGACGGTTTCCGATATGGTTCTCGACGAAATTCTCGAGCGGAAGGTGAGGGTAGAGAAAATAGCTATCAAGGATATTAAACTGCGCACTTTCATTGCCGAAGGCAGCTCGCGAAACGACCTCGCCACACATGTCTACGACGTGACCTACGGCTGCATACGCACCGGCAAGGACACACTGGTGATTATCGACGACAGCATAGTGCGCGGCACCACGCTGCGCCAGTCGATACTCCGCATCCTCGACCGTCTGATGCCGCGTCGCATCATCGTGGTGTCGTCGTCGCCCCAGGTGCGCTATCCCGATTACTACGGTATCGACATGCCGCGTCTGGAAGAGCTCGCCGCTTTCCGGGCTATGATATCGCTCTTGCACAGCACCGGCCGCGCCGGCATGCTCGCCGAAGCCCGCGCCGAGGCCGAGCGCAATCTCGCCCTGCCGGCCGTGAGGCAGTACAATGTTGTCAAGAAGCTCTATGCGCCGTTTTCCGACGAGAAAATCGCCGCCAGAATGGCCGAAATGCTCACACCTCCCGAAATCCAAGCCCGTGTCGACCTCCTTTTCCAGAGTATCGAAGGGCTGCACGAGGCTGTGCCGGGCTGCCCCGGTGACTGGTATTTCTCGGGTGACTATCCGACACCGGGCGGTGTCAAGATGGTCAACCGTGCGTTCCTCGACTACTGCGACCGATCCGGTATTTAATCCGGTACTTAATTTGGTATTTATGCAAATAAAACCGCGCGGAGGCCATGTGGCTGCCGCGCGGTTTTTGTTGAGTATGTGTGTTGTCAGCAGGCTTTGAAGCTGAGGTCGAGGCCTTTGACAGAGTGGGTGAGAGCTCCCACAGATATAAAGTCGACACCGGCTTCGCCGTAGCTGCGGAGGGTATCGAGGGTTATGCCGCCGCTGGACTCGATTTCGACTCCGGGCGCTGTGGCACGGATGAGTTTCACGGCCTCGGCAGTGCGCTCGGGGGTGAAGTTATCGAGCATAATGCGGTCGATGCCCATGGCAAGGGCTTCCTTGATTTCGTCGGTGTTGCGCACCTCGACTTCTATTTTCAGGTCCTTGCCTTTTTCGCGGCAGTATTCCTTGGCTTTGGTCACGGCAGCTGTGATGCCGCCTGCGAAGTCCACGTGGTTGTCCTTGATAAGAATCATGTCGAACAGACCGATGCGGTGGTTGTGGCCGCCGCCGATCTTCACGGCGTCTTTTTCGAGGATACGCATGCCGGGAGTGGTCTTGCGGGTGTCGAGCACCTTGCAGTCGAGTCCGGCAAGCTTTTCCTGATATTTGGCGGTGACGGTGGCTATGCCGCTCATGCGCTGCATAATGTTGAGCATGAGGCGTTCGGTCTGGAGCAGCGAGCGTACGGGGCCTTCGACCACGAAGGCTATGTCGCCCGGCTTGACGTGAGCGCCGTCTTCGATGAAGACGGTCATTTTGAGCGACGGATCGAATTTTTCGAATACTTTGCGCGCTATATCCACACCTGCGAGAATGCCTTCTTCTTTCACAAGCAGATGCTGGCGGCCCATGGCGTCGGGGCCGATGGTGCTGAGTGTGGTGTGGTCGCCGTCGCCGATGTCTTCGGCAAACGACAGATCGATGAGTTGGTCGATGAGTTTTTCTCTTGTATCCATTGAGAGTTGGTAATTACAAGTTACGAGTTACAAATTACATATTAGGAGTGAGTCGATGGCCGCTATCGATGCGGCGAGGGCTTCGTCGGGGGCGAGACGTATTATTTCGGGATCGCGGTTCATCCATGTGAGCTGTTTTTTAGCATAGACGCGTGTGTTCTTGGCTATGCGTGCTACAGCGGTGTCGAAGTCCATTGTTCCGTCGAAGTAAGCGGCCATTTCCTTGTATCCTACCGTGTTGAGCGAGTTGAAATGTCCCCGGGCAAATGCCCTGCGGGCTTCCTGCTCTAGGCCGTCGGCTATCATGCGGCCGACGCGGGCGTTGATGCGGCCGAAGAGCTCGTCGCGGCTGCGCTCGATGGCGAATTTTATGGTGCGGAAAGGTCGGTCGGCGTGGCGTCCTGTCCGGAGTGATGAGTAGGGCACTCCGGCTTCGAGACTTATTTCGACGGCGTGCACCACACGGCGTGTGTTATTGCGGTCGACCTCTTCCCAGTAATCAGGATCGAGGATTTTCAGCTGCGCCAACACTCCGTCGAGGCCGTGAGCTTCGAGCATCGACAGCACATAAGCCCTGGTGCTGTCGCTGACAGTGGGCATGTTGTCGAGGCCCCGGCATAGGGCGTCGATATACATCATGGAGCCTCCGCATACCACTGCCACCGGGCTTTTGGCCCATATCGATGGCAGAATGGCAAGAGCGTCCGTCTCGAACTGCGAGGCGCTGTAGTAGGCGTCGAGCGCGTGGGTGCCCACGAGATGATGAAAAGCACGGCTGCGCTCCTGCTGAGTGGGCGCGGCCGTGCCTATGGGGAGGTCCCGGAATATCTGCCGCGAATCGGCCGATATTATTTCGGTATGATAATGTTCGGCGAGGCGTATAGCCAATTCGGTCTTGCCCGACGCCGTAGGGCCGGTGACAACAACGAGAATCGGCTTACTGTCCATATCAGCGACGGCGGTCTGCGACAATACGAGCTATCTCGACGATCACTTCCGATGCCTTTTCCATCGAGGGGATGGGCACGAACTCGTAGCGTCCGTGGAAGTTGAGACCGCCGGCGAAAATATTGGGGCAGGGGAGGCCCTTGAACGACAGCTGGGCGCCGTCTGTTCCGCCGCGGATAGGCTGCACTTTGGGCGTTACACCGGCGCGGCGCATGGCCTCTTCGGCAATCTCGACCACATACATCACCGGCTCCACTTTCTCGCGCATGTTGTAGTACTGGTCTTTGATTTCGATGGAGCAGCAGTTGGGGAACTCGTGGTTGATTTTGCGGGCGAGGTGCTCGAGTTCTTTTTTACGGCGCTCGAAGCGGTCGCGGTCGTGGTCGCGCACGATATATGTGAGCACGGTCTTTTCCACGGTGCCTTCCATCGACACGAGGTGGTAGAAGCCTTCGTAGTCTTCGGTATGCTCGGGAGTTTCCCAGCGGGGAAGCATGATGACGAACTGGTTGGCTATGCGCATGGAGTTTATCATCTTGTGCTTGGCGTAGCCGGGGTGAACGTTGCGGCCTTCGAAGGTCACACGGGCCACAGCGGCGTTGAAGTTCTCGTACTCGAGTTCGCCGATTTCGCCGCCGTCCATGGTGTAGGCCCAGTCGGCACCGAATTGAGCGACATCGAATTTGTGTGCGCCCTGGCCGATTTCCTCGTCGGGATTGAATGCTATGCGGATTTTGCCGTGTTTGATTTCGGGATGCGACTTCAGATAGTCGACAGCCGATATTATTTCGGCGATACCGGCCTTGTCGTCGGCGCCGAGCAGGGTGTTGCCGTCGGTAACGATAAGGTCCTGGCCCACGTAGTGGAGCAGTTCGGGGAATTCAGCCGGGGAGAGCACTATGCCTTTGTCGGCGTTGAGCACTATGTCGCCGCCGTCGTAGGCCTGAACGATGCGGGGCGATACGTGGCGCCCCGACATGTCGGGCGATGTGTCGAGATGGGCGATAAAGCCTACCACAGGTACGTCGGCATCGGTATTGGCCGGCAGAGTGGCCATGAGGTATCCGTTTTCGTCGAGAGAGATTTCCGACAGGCCCATGGCTTCGAGCTCTTCTTTGAGATGCTCGGCGAAAATCATCTGTCCAGGAGTCGACGGCGTGAGGTTGGTGAGTTCGTCGCTCTGGGTGTCGAACTTCACATAGCTCAGGAAGCGGTCTACTATATTCATATTTTTGGGGTTTAAGGTGATTGTCTTTCCCTTATTCGAACAGGCGCCAGGGAAGAGCGGCTTTCAGTGTCTTGGATGCGTCGTTGGCACCTTCGTAGACGAAGCGGTAGCCGTCGATACCGAGCGATTTGATGATGTCGGTGACAAACGGTGCGCACTCGCCGTAGTTGGCATACTGTGCCTGAAGTACCTTCTGATAGCGTCCGCGCAGGCTGTCCTGGTTGAGATTGGAGAACATCGAGGCCGATTCGAATACGAGGGTGTACTGTGCAAAACCGCCGGTGATTTCGAACGAAGCTTCGGTGGCTTTGTAGGCGTCCTTGTACTCGGCGCAGCGTTTTTCCATGATCAGCGCCACATTGTCTTTTACTTCGGAGAAGCCGAGTTCGCTGGGTTTGAGTACCAACAGCTTTTTAAGGCGTGCTGAGCCGATGGTAAAGTCTTTGGTTGTGCCGTCGGCGCCTGCGAAGGTGATTTTGAGAGAACCTTTCTCGGCCGAGAGAGTGTTGAGGGTGGTGTCGAGGTTGACGCCGAGGTGGGTTTTGAGCCATGCTGAAACAGCATACTCTACCAGTGCCTGCGAGTAGTCGGCGGGTACGACGGCGGCATCGGCGAATGTGATGTCGACGCTGAGGATGCCGTCGGCATAAGCGGCGCCTGCCTTTGCGAGGTAGTGGGGGCTGTTGGCGGCTAGAGAGCTCAGTTCGCCGTCGATGCGCTGGCTTTGTTCGATAAGAGCCGAAGGTGTGCTGCTCTTGGTGGAGCACGATGCTATGGTTACTGCTGCCAGTAGCACTGCGGCTGCCGCAAGGCAGTTCCTGAATATTTTTTTCATTTTGTCGAGGAGTTAAGAGGGGTCACGATAACAGTATTTACAACTATCCCGACCCCTCGTTATGTTTTATGAAATTGTGTTGTTACCAGATAACCACGCGCTCAGCCTCGGGCATGAACATGGGCTGACCCTCGGTGATACCGAATGCGGTATAGAAGGGAGCGATGTTGCGCAGAGTGGCGTCGACGCGCCAGCGGCCCAGCGAGTGGGGGTCGGAAGTGGTGCGCTGGAGTATCTCGGCGTCGCGGATGTTGCCGGCCCATACGTTGGCATATGCCAGATAGAAGCGCTGGTCGGGGGTGAAGCCGTCGATTACTTCGCCTTCGTTGTCTCCGAGGGCGTTGTGGTAGGCTGTGTAGGCAACACGGAGACCACCCTGATCGGCGATATTCTCGCCAAGGGTGAGACGGCCGTTGGCCTTGGTGCCGGGAGCGACTTCGATGCTGTCGAACTGAGCTACGAGTTTGTCGGCGAGAGCGTTGAAGGCTTCGGCGTCGGCTGCTGTCCACCAGTCGGCGAAGTTGCCGTCCTTGTCGAACTGACGGCCCTGGTCGTCGAAGCCGTGAGTCATTTCGTGGCCGATAACCACGCCGATAGCGCCGTAGTTGACGGCGTCGTCAGCCTCGGGATCGAAGAAGGGAGCCTGCAGGATGCCTGCAGGGAAGCAGATTTCGTTGGTGGTGGGGTTGTAGTAGGCGTTGACGGTCTGGGGCGACATGTGCCAGCGTGCGCGGTCGACGGGTTTGCCGTAGTCGGCGTTGTAGTATGCCTGGTTGAAGAGGATGGCGTTCTGGATGTTCTTCCAGTACGACAGTTCGGGGTCGATGGCGAGGCCGGAGTAGTCGCGCCAGTTGTCGGGATAACCGATCTTTACGGTGAAAGCGTCGAGTTTTTCGTGTGCGCGGGCTTTTGTGGAGTCGCTCATCCATGTGAGATTGTCGATGTGCTGTCCCAGGGCGGTCTGGAGATTGCCTACGAGGGTGAGCATCTTCTCTTTCGAGGAAGCGGGGAAGTATTTCTCTACGTAGAGCTGACCGAGAGCTTCGCCAAGGATGCCGTTGGGCACGGCGAGGGCGCGTTTCCAGCGGGGCTGCTGCTCCTCGACACCCGACATTACCTGGTTGAGGGCGAAGTTGGCGTTGATGAAGTCGTCGCCGAGATAGTTGGCGGCGGAACCTACGTAGGAAGCTGTCATATAGTCGCGGAGGACCTGATCGGACTGCTTGGCAAGAGCCTCGGCCACAGCAGCGTAGTATGCGGGCTGCTCGACAACGATGGAGTCGACAGCGAGGTTCTGGAGGTCGAAGTAGGCCTTGAGATCGACGTTGGGATATTTCTTGGCGAGCTCGGCTACGGTGGTGGGGTTGTAGCAGGCGGCGATGTTGCGCATTTCGGTACGTGTCATCTGCTTGCCGGCGAGTTCGGTCTCGATGGCGAGTACGTTGTCGGTGAATTCCTTGGCACGGGCCTCGTCGTAGCCGATAAGACCGGCGAGAGTGGTGAGGTATGTGCGGTAGGCTGCGAGTACCTGGTCGTTGCGGTCGGACTTGATGGTGTAGTAGTCGCGGTCGCCGAGACCGAGACCGCCCTGGCCCCAGTACATGGTGTTGATGTCGGAGTTCTTGAGGTCGGCCTGCACGCCGGTATCGAAGAATACGTCGAGACCGGGCAGTGTAGCCATGAGGTCAACCACTTTTTCGCGGGGAGTGGAGGCTATGAGCTCGAGGTCGGCCTTGAGGGGCTCGATGCCCTGCTCGTTGAGGCGTACGCTGTCCATGCCCATGGCGTAGAGGTCGGCGATTTTCTGAGCGTTCGAGCCGGGTTCGGCTGTAGCGCGGTCGAGACCGAGAACGAGTTCACGCACCTGTTCGCGGTTGTTTTCGCCGAGCTGGTCGAAAGTTCCGAAGCGGGAGTATTCGGGCTTGAGGGGGTTGGCTTTCATCCAGCCGCCGCAAGCATAGTCGTAGAAGTCGTCGCCGGGATTGACGCTTGTGTCGAGATTGGCGGCGTCGATGCCTTTGGGCGCCTGCTGTCGGGTGCACGAGCCGGTAGCGAGACCGGCTGCAAGCATTGCGCCGACAATGAAATAGATGTTACTGCGCATTGTTTTTAAATATTGGTTTATTTGTTGTTTTGGAATTATCTGGATTTCAGTTCGTCGAGCTCCATCTGCGCCAGTTCCCACACGCTCATGGCGTTTTCGAGCTCTTTTACGGCTGCGGCATGGCGGGTGTAAATGTCGTTGTCGAGCTCTCCGGCGGCTATTTTGGCTTCGATTTCGGCGATTTCGGCCTCGCGCTGTTCCACGGCCTTCTCGGCTTCCTCCACCTTTTTGGCGGCGCGGCGGATGGTCTTGTCGCGCTCGCGCTGCTCGGCGTAGCTGAGCTTGGGTGCGGGGGCTGCGGCCTCGGGAGCCGCCTTGGGTTGTGTTTTGGGGGCTTTCTCGACCTTGGGCTCGGGTTTCTGCTTCATTTCGAGTTCAGAGAGCGACGACAGGCGTTTACGCTCGAGGAAGTCGTAGATGCCGCCGAGGCATTCGGTGACATTGCCGCCTCCGAATTCGTAGACTTTCTCCACCAGTCCGTCGAGGAACTGGCGGTCGTGGCTCACGACGATAACTGTGCCGTCGAAGTCGCGGATAGCCTGCTTGAGGATATCCTTGGTCTTCATGTCGAGGTGGTTGGTGGGCTCGTCGAGGATGAGCAGGTTCACCGGCTCGAGAAGCAGCTTTATCATGGCCAGGCGTGTCTTCTCGCCGCCCGAGAGCACCTTCACTTTCTTGTCGGAGGCCTCGCCGCCGAACATGAACGCTCCGAGGATGTCGCGTATCTTGGTGCGGATGTCGCCTACGGCCACGCGGTCGATGGTGTCGAATACGGTGAGTTCGCCGTCGAGCAGCTGCGCCTGGTTCTGGGCGAAGTAGCCTATTTTCACATTGTGGCCTAAGCGGAGGGTCCCGGTAAAGGGTATTTCGCCCATTATGCACTTCACGAGCGTGGATTTGCCCTGGCCGTTTTTGCCGACGAACGCCACCTTCTCGCCGCGGCGGAGTGTGAATGTGGCGTGGTCGAATACCTGATGGTCGCCGTAAGCCTTGCCGAGGTCTTCGACAATCAGGGGGAAGTCGCCCGAGCGCGGAGCCGGCGGAAAGCGCAGATTGAGGTGCGAGGTGTCGAGTTCGTCGACTTCGATGCGTTCGATCTTTGCAAGCTGCTTGATGCGGCTCTGCACCTGCACCGACTTGGTGGCCTTGTAGCGGAAGCGTTCTATGAATTCCTCGGTATCGGCGATCTGTTTCTGCTGGTTGCGGTAGGCCCGCATCTGTTGCTCGATGCGCTCGTCGCGGAGGACGACGAATTTCGAGTAGTTTACGGCATAGTCGTAGATGCGTCCGAGGTTTATCTCGATGGTACGGGTGGTGACGTTGTCGAGGAATGCGCGGTCGTGGCTCACCAACATCACTGCTTTGGCTTTGGTGATGAGGAAGTTCTCGAGCCATTGTATCGACTCGATGTCGAGGTGGTTTGTAGGCTCGTCGAGCAGCAGCACGTCGGGGCGGCGCAGAAGGATCTTGGCAAGCTCGATGCGCATGCGCCATCCACCGCTGAACTCCGATGTGGGGCGGTTGAAGTCGGAGCGTTCGAAGCCCAGACCGAGGAGGGTTTTCTCCATTTCGGCCTCGTTGTTGTCGCTGTCGGCTATGGCGACGGCGTCGGTGAGCGATGCTATGTCTTCGATAAGTTTCTGGTAGCCGGCCGATTCGTAGTCGGTGCGTGTGCGCGCTTCTTCCGACAGGGCATCGAGGCGCGCGTGCATGGCCTGCAGATGCGAGAAGACCTTGCGGACCTCGTCGAGCACGGTGGTGTCGTCGGCCAGGACCATCTGCTGGGGGAGATAACCGACAGTGACGTCGGAGGGTATGGCCACGCTGCCGCCGGTGGGCTTCTGAAGACCGGCTATGATTTTGAGCATGGTGCTCTTGCCCGCGCCGTTCTTGCCGACAAGGGCTATCTTATCCTTGGGATTGATTACGTAATTGATATTGTCGAACAGCACTTGCGCGCTGAATTCGACCGAAAGGTTATTGACAGATATCATTTGCTATCAGTTTCAATCTGCAAATGTACGCAAAAATCGCGAGAATGCGAAATCCGTGCCGGTTCCTACACTTCGGGAAGCGGTTCGGGGTCGGATGGCGTGCGGCCGGGGCGGAGCCATCGGCGTCCGCGCATGCGCACAAGGAAGATTATGCCTCTGAATGTCAGCTCGGCGGCCATGGCTATCCATACGCCCTGCAGCCCGAGTGTCGGAGCCAGGATGGCGGCAAGCGGGATGCGCACGAGCCATATGCTGCCGAAGTTCATCACCGCGGGCACAAGGGTGTCGCCCACCCCCACAAAGGCGCCGTATGCCACTATCGATGCGGCGTACATGGGTTCTGCGAAGGCCTCGATGCGGAGCACTTCGGTACCGGCCTGCGCTATGGCGGCCACAGGGGTCATTATTTCCATCATAAAGGGAGCGCAGATGTACATTATTGCTGCCATCACTGTCATTACGGCCATACCGAGGAATACCGACAGGTAGCAGAAGCGGCGTACCAGGGCCGGACGCCCCGCGCCGTAGCTCTGGCCGCAAAGTGTGGTGGCGGCCTCGCCTATGCCGAATCCGGGCATGTAGCAGAGGCTTTCGGCGGTGACCGCGAAGGCATTTGCCGCGATGGCAACTACACCGAGTGGAGCCACAATGAGTGTGATGGTGATTTGTGCGCCGCAGAATATAATATGTTCGGCTGTCATGGGCAGCGCTATTCTGAATGCTTTCTTGAGAACGGGGCGGGTGGGGCGGTAGCCGTTGCCTCCGTCTTGTCCGCGCAGCCGCAGATCTTTTTGCTTCAGGCACAGGAAGGCCATCATGGCGGCGGCACATATTATTTCGGCGCAGACGGTGCCCAGGGCGGCTCCGAACACTCCGAGACCGGCTCCGGGCATGGTGAACGATATTCCGGCCACGGTGAGGTCGCGTGTCGGGAAGATGAGGCAGAAGTTGAACGCCACATCGAGCAGACACATGCCCACGCCGAGGATGCCGGGCACCGTCATGTTTCCGGCACAGCGGAGCATGCCGCCGGCGAGGTAGTTGAGGGTGAGGATGGGAAGGGCCGATACGAATGTCAGGAAGTATACGGAGGCGCCGTGGCATATGGCAGGGGCGCCTCCGAGCCAGTGAGGCAGCGGGAAGGCGATGCCGATACCTATGGCTGCCATTATGGAGCCTGCGATGAGGCAGGCCACGATGCCCTGACGCAGTACGTCGCGCGCCTGCGACTCCTTGCCGGCACCGAGCAGATGGGCCACCTGTACCGAGAATCCCATGGTGATCATGGAGCATACGCCCCAGAACATCCACAGGCTCGAGTTCATAAGTCCTACCGAAGCCGACTCGTCGGCGCCCAGTCGCCCGACCATCGATGCGTCGATATACTGCATGAGGATGGTCGACAGCTGCGCCACGATAGCGGGCCACGCCAGCTTGGCTGTGAGCGCGGCCTGCTGGCCCAGAGTGAGCTTCCCGCCGGTACGTATCTGCGATATATCTGCCATAACGGGTGCAAAGATAGCTCATTTTCGCTATACGGAGGCCTGCGGAATTCTTTTTTGTCGTTTAAAAGTCCTATCTTTGCGGGCTGTTTTGGTGAAAGGTGAAGATAATGGCCTTGACACCCAAGCAGCCCTTCGCCCAAAGAACTATTATCTTCACTTTATTCACATTATTCACTTTTTACCTTACGGGATGAAACGAGACAGACTTGATTTCGGAAACGACAAGATCGGTGCTCTGTTCAGAGCGCTGTTCGTGCCTACGCTTATCGGCATGGTGTTCAATTCGGCGCTCAACATATGCGACGGCATGTTCGTGGGGCACGGTGTGGGCAGCAATGCTCTCGCGGCCATAAATATTGTGGCGCCGCTGTTTCTGCTGTGCACCGGCATCGGGCTGATGTTCGGTATCGGAGCCTCGGTGGTCGGCGGCATCCGTCTCGCCGAGGGCAACGAGAAAGGCGCCCGCATCATCATGACACAGGCCTATCTGGCCGGTGCGGTGATATTCGGCGTGGTGATAGCGGTCTCGCTGCTGTTCACCCGCAAGGTTCTTTATATTCTGGGCTGCAGTCCTTTGCTCGAACGCGAGGCGACGGACTATCTGCTGTGGCTTTTGCCGGGGCTTGTCTTTTTCTACGCCCAGTGCGTGGGCATGATGCTTATACGCCTCGACGGTTCGCCCCGCTATGCCATGACAGTGCAGATAGTGGCGGCGGTAGTGAATATATTTCTCGATTGGCTCATGGTATTCCCGCTTGGCATGGGCATCCGCGGAGCTTCGATAGCCACATCGATTTCCTGTGGACTCGGCGGAGTGATGGTGCTGGTGTACTTCGTGGCATTTTCCAATAAACTGCGTTTCTACCGGCTGAAGATGAGTGTGAAATCGCTGAGGCTGTCGCTCCGTAACACCGGCTATATGGCACGGATAGGCTTCGCCACATTCCTGGCCGAACTCGCGCTCGGCATAATGATGGTTACGGGCAATTTTATGTTCATGAAGTATCTGGGCGAGGACGGCGTGGCCGCATTCAGTGTAGGGTGCTATCTTTTCCCGATTATCTTCTCTATCAACAACGCCGTGGCACAGGCGGCACAGCCCATCATCAGTTTCAATTATGGGGCAGGGCAGCCCGCTCGTGTGCGCACCGCCCTGAAGATATCTCTGCTCACGGCTGCGGTGTGCGGTGTGCTGATATCGTGCGGCATGTGGGGCGGTTCGTCGGTACTTGCCGGCATCTTCCTGCCTGAGACCGCTCCGGCTTACGCTCTTGCCGCCCAGGGACTGCCGCTGCTTGGCACATGCGCCCTGTTCTTCGCCATCAACATCACATTTATCGGTTACTATCAGAGCATAGAAAAGGCGCTTCAGCCTACGCTCTATATGTTGCTCCGCGGAGTTGTGTTCCTGATCCCCGGTTTCATCCTTTTGCCGATTGTCCTGGGTGCCACCGGCCTGTGGCTCGCCATCCCGGCCGCGGAGGCCCTCACCCTCGCCGTTATCCTTATAGGCTTTAATTTAGGAGATTAGGAGGGAAGGAGATTAGGAGGGAAGGAGATTAGGAGGGAAGGAGATTAGGAGGGAAGGAAGATAGGAGGAAAGGAAGTTAGGAGGAAAGGAAGATAGGAGGGAAGGAGATTAGGAGGGAAGGAAGATAGGAGGGAAGGAGATTAGGAGGGAAGGAAGATAGGAGGAAAGGAAGTTAGGAGGAAAGGAAGATAGGAGGGAAGGAGATTAGGAGGGAAGGAAGATAGGAGGAAAGGAGATTAGGAGGGAAGGAAGTTAGGGTGATAGGAAGTTTGGAGGAGAGATTGTGAGATATGAAAATAGGAGATTAGAAAAGGGCTTGTGAATCCCAACTTCCTAATCTCCTAAATTCATAGTTTCCTAATCTCTTAGTCTCATAGTTTCCTAATCTCTTAGTCTCCTAATTTCCTATTTGATTGCCTTGCGGGCGCCGGCCATGGCTACCCAGCACAGGACGGCGAGAACGGCGCCGATTGCCGGGCCTACGACCATAATCCAGAAGTCGCCCCACGCGGTGGGATCGAAAACTGCGGGACCGAAGCTGCGGGCCGGGTTGACAGAGCAGTTGTCGACCGGAATACCAACGATATTGACAAGGCCAAGAGCCAGACCGATGGCCAGACCGGCGAACTTGCCGAAGCCCTTCGAGGGATCGGTGGCGCCAAGAACGATGAGTACGAAGAAGAATGTGAGCAGTCCTTCGCTAAGAAGAGCCATGCCCGAGGTCGCTCCGGGCTGCAGAACATTGGTGGCAAGATAGCTGTCGGGAGGAGTCGTGCCACCGAAATTGAAGCCGGGAGCCATGTTCATGAACCAGAAAAGCAGTCCGGCACCGATGGTGGCGCCCAGAAGCTGGAACACGATGTAGCCCACACATTCTTTTCCGCTCATGCGTCCGGCAAGGAACATGGCGAAAGATACGGCCGGATTGACATGGCAACCCGAAATATTGCCGATGGCATAGCACAGACACACAAGAACGAGGCCGAAACATAGGCCTATGCCCAGACCGCCTATCGACGGACCGGCAAGCACTGCGCTGCCGCAGGCCAGAAGAACGAGGAACATGGTTCCCACACCTTCTGCAATCAGTTTTCTCATCATAGTTGCTAAAGTTTGATTAATGAAATTTAAACAAGCCATCCCGCCGATTGGTTCTTGCCACTGCGAAAAAGCACCGAAATTCCCGAAAATGTCCCCGAAAACATTTGGAAAACACAATATTACTGCCTATATTTGCATCATCACCTTAATCCTCGACCAATCATGAGATCTTTCTGCTGTATTTCGTTTCGCCACATCACCGGACGGCCCTCTGTTTTATTTCATGTTGATGGTCGTTATTGCATGAGCCAAACGATAGAGATTCGATTTCGCCGATCACCATAGAAAGCGCGCGTATCACCAACCTAAAGCCGCCAAAGATTATAGATATTACGGACATCCTGCTGTATTATTACCAATTACAGAAAAAACAATGAAATTACCACTGACTGATTTATTTGGATATATC
>URMS01000011.1 GCA_900548975.1 uncultured Porphyromonadaceae bacterium | reverse complement strand
TAGGTGCCAGCCCTAATTTTTTAGATTCTAAAAAAGTTTAGCGGACAGTAATAATTTTTTCATAAAAAAGGATGGAATTGTGTAGTGAAATAATTTTGTTTGGTTTATGGTCGCAAAGATAGTCTAAAAGCGCATATATGCAAAGCAAAATAACATAAAAAGCCAGCCGAGGCTGACTTTTTGCACAATATTCCACAAAAAAAGATTGTTCGGACAACAAAAAAAATTTCGGATAGTTGTCAGAAGGTAATTCCGGCCAGAGAATGTAAGAACCAGGTAGAAATCTGGACGTATATAATAAGGCCTACGATATCGTTCGATATCTGGATAAACGGGCCTGTGGCCAGTGCCGGATTGATGTGAAGTTTCTCGAGAGTGAGTGGCACTATGGTGCCGAGCATCGACGCAAACATCACCACTATGAACAGCGAAACTGCCACCGATATGGTGACGGCAAATTCACCGGGCATGGTGATGAGATTGTAGACGAATACCACTGCCGAGATAACGGTGGCGTTGAGGAGGCCTATCAGTATTTCCTTGCCGAGCTGAGCCGCGAAATTCTTGATGTCGAGGCTGCCGTTGGCCAGGCCCTGCACCACGATTGCCGATGCCTGTACACCGACATTACCTCCGGTACCGCCGATGATGGGTATGAATAAAGCCAGAGCCGTCACAGCCTGGAGCTGCGATTCGAAGGTGCCGAGAATGACAGAGGCCAGCAGACCCGAAGCTATGCCGACGAGCAGCCAGGGTATGCGGGCCTTGGTCTGCGCTATCACCGAGTCGTCGGCATCGACGTCGCTCGAGATACCCGAAGCGAGCTGATAGTCGCGTTCGCTTGCCTCGCGCACCTGGTCCATGACGTCGTCGACGGTGATCCGGCCAAGAAGTCGGCCTATGGAGTCGACCACGGGCATGGCCACAAGGTCGTACTTCTCGAAGTCGAGGGCTACCTCGTCGATGGGAGTATCTACCTTCACGCTCACAGGATCTGTCTCCATGACGTGCTTTATCTTCGACACCGAGGGGTGTGTGAGCATCTTCTTGAGGGGGAAAGTGCCTCGCAGACGGTAGTCGTTGTCGACTACATATACATAGTATATCTCGTCCATATCCTCGGCCTGCAGGCGCATCTGCTTGATGCACTCGGGCATCGACCAGTTCTCGTTCACCACAATCATCTCGGTGCCCATAAGGCCGCCGGCGGTGTCTTCGTCGTATTTGAGAAGGTCGATGATGTCGCCGGCCTGCTCCACGTCGTCGATGTGGCTGAGGATTTCGTCGCGTTCCTCCTGGTCGAGTTGCTGTATGAGGTCGACGGCATCGTCGGTATCGAGGTGGTCGATCTGCTTGGCGATTTCCTCGACGGGCATGGCGTTGAGGAGCTTCAGGCGGTCGTCCTCGTCGAGCTCCATGAGCACGTCGGCTGCTTTTTCTTCGTCGAGCAGATTGAAGAGATATTCGGCCTCCTGAATATCGAGATTGCGGTATAGTTCGGCAATATCGGCCGGGTGCAGCGAGGCAAGCTCGGCACGGGCCTTCTCCTTATCGTCGGCCTTGATGATCTGAGCCATGCTGTCGAGGTAGTCCTCGGTAAATTCTTTCATAATCAGGAGGATTTACGCGCAACCTCAACGGCAGCGCTGAGTTCGACGAACTGTTCGACCGACAGCTGCTCGGGGCGCATGGCGGCATAGGGCATGGTCCCGGCATCGGCACCCGGCGGCAGCAGACTGCGCACGGAGTTGCGGATAGTCTTGCGGCGCTGGCCGAAAGTGGTCTTGACCACCGTGCGGAACAGGGCCTCGTCGACACCGAGACTCTGCCGGCCGTTGCGAGTGAGGCGCACCACCCCCGACTTGACCTTCGGCGGCGGATTGAACACCTTCTCGCTGACGGTAAAAAGATACTCTACATCGTACCATGCCTGCAGAAGCACACTGAGTATGCCGCGAGCCTTGGTGCCGGGGGCGGCAGCCAGGCGCTCGGCGACCTCGCGCTGCAGCATGCCGCTGCAGCACACTATGCGGCGCCGGTAGTCGAGTACACGGAAAAATATCTGCGACGATATATTATAGGGGTAATTGCCGATTACACAGAAATCCTCTTCACCCGGGAAAAGGGCGTCGAGATCCATCTGCAGGAAATCGCCCTCTACGATGCGGGGCTGCGGCTCGGGCAGATGAGCGTGCAGCCACTCGACGCTCTCGGTGTCGATTTCGGCGAGCGTCACCTTGGCTGCAGGGTGTTTTTCGAGCAGGAAACGGGTGAGCACACCCATGCCGGGCCCTATTTCAAGTATTTCGGCGCCGGTGTAGGCATCGAGTGTCGAGGCTATACGGTCGGCCACACCGAGGTCGGTGAGAAAATGCTGACCAAGCGCTTTTTTTGGCTTTACTCCGCTCATATATAATTACCCGCTTAATTCTGAAACACAAAATTAGCAATTTCCATGGCTTCGGACAAAAAAAACTGCGGCGCCTCACCAAAGAGACTACCGCAGCTTTCTTCTGCAATTTTTCTTTTACTTCCGGCGGAAAGCGAGAAATAGCACATAGACCACGCAGATCCACAGCGGGACTATGCTCATGGTGAGGCCTCCGGCATCTGCCGCAAGACCCATCAGCGGGGGCACCAGAGCGCCGCCGGCCACACCCATAATCATCAGGGCCGATACCTCGTCGCTCTTGTCGGGAGCGGCTTCGAGGGCGAAAGTGAATATTATGGAGAACACATTGGCCCACATGGCGCCGATTATCACTATGATAGTACCCAGCAGCCACATGCCGTCGACAAACATGAAAGCGGTTGTGGCTGCAAGAGCGGCCACTATCGTAATTTTCAGAAATGCCGAAGGGCTTGTGCGGGCAAGAATGAAGGCACCGGCAAGCGCACCCAGTGTACGGGCGAAGAAGTAGAGGCTTGTGCCGAAGCCGGCCTCGTGCAGCGGCAGGCCGCAGCGCTCCATCATAAGCTTGGGAATGGCCGTGTTGATGCCCACATCGAGGCCCACGGTGCAGAGGATGCCGCAGAAGAGCAACACTATCTTAGCGTTCTTCAGCAGTCCCCAGACCGAGGCGAGCGAGGTGCTCTGGCGCTCGTCGGCAGCCCCGCTCTTATCGGGGCGAACAGCGGTCAGCAGCCATATGAGCGACAGCAGCGAGGCTACGGCGTAGACAGGGAATATAAGCTTCCAGTCGCCCCAAGCCGCTGCCACACATCCGGCAAGAACCGGACCGAGCATCGACGATATGGCCTTGATAAACTGGCCGAGAGTAAGGGTACTGGCCACCTTGTCGGGCTTGACCACGGCGGCGACCATGGGATTGAGCGACACCTGCAGTATGGTGTTGCCAATGCCCAAAAGAGCGAATGCGGCGAGCACCACCGGAAAGCTGTAATATATCACCGGGATAAGCATGGCCACGGCTGTCACACCGAGCGATATGGCCACTGTGGCGCGGCGCCCGTGGCGGCCCATCCACAGACCGGTGGGCACGGAAAAGAGCGCAAACCACACGAATACCATCATAGGCAGGGTGTTGGCCATGGTGTGCGAGAGGTCGAAGTCGGCCTTGACATAGCTGGTGGCCACGCCGACGAGGTCGACGAATCCCATTACAAAGAATCCGAAGAGGAGCGCCGGCATGGCGCGGCGCATCGAAGCGGCGGCTGTATCAGTCTTCATAGTTGTCGCGTGGTGTTGAGCTCATTTTGAGATGGAGATGTCCGCCGGCTGTGATACGGTCGAGCGGCAAACGGAGTTTCGACAGTTTCTGGCCGTCGATGCTTGCCTCAGCCACATATACGTTGCTGTCGGAATTGCCCTCGGTGGTTATTACGAATTCCTTGCCTTTATGATATTTGGGCGAAAGACGGAGGGTTATCTTGTCGAACTTGGGGCTGCCCACGGCCATGTCGGGATTCTGACCGGCAAAGCCCTTGACATCGAAGAGACCCATCGACGACAGCACATACCATGCGCCGAGCTGGCCCTGGTCCTCGTCCTGGCCATAGCCATAGCCATGGATGCCGTCGATGCCGTAGAAGCGGTCGAGGATGGCGCGCACCCATTTCTGCGAAAGCGAGGGGCGGCCCGACTCGTTGAAGAGCCACGAAATGTGGAGGCAAGGCTGGTTGCCCTGATTATAGAGGGTCTGAAGGCCGGCGAAAGCGCCCACTTCGGTACCGCCGCTGAATATCTTGTCCTGCGACACGGTGAAAATGCTGTCGAGACGTTCGGTGAAGCGCTCACGACCTACTTTGGCTATGAGTTCGTCGGCCTGATGGGGCACATAGAAAGTATACTGCCAGGCATTGCCTTCCTGGAAGCCGCGCCACACCTGCATGGGATTGAAATTATCGATAAACTTACCGCTGGCCAGTCGCGGACGCATAAATCCGGCCTCGGGATCGTATATGCGTTCCCAGCCGCGGGCAAGCCAGTCGAGCTGAGAGCAATACTCATCTTTACCGAGACTGCGTGCGAGCTGCGAAGTGGCCCATGAGCTATAGGAATATTCGAGGGTGTGCGAGGCCGAGAAACGGAATTCTTCCTCGAAACCGCTGCCATCATCGGCATGGGGCACATATCCGTACTTCACGAAGCGGTCGGTATCGGATTTGCCGGCGCCGAAGGGACGGTTTTCGCCGCAAAGCTCGTTCTTGAGGCAGGCTTTCAGGGCGAGATCGGTGTCGAAGTCGCGTATGCCGGCATGGTATGCGCCCGAAATAATGACGGGCAGCAGATTGGTACCAACACCGGATACATAGCGCGAAGCGGCTATACCGTCGCCAAGCCATCCGCTGTCGGCAAAAACACGCAGATGTGTGCTCACGTAGTCGGAGAAGTATTCTGGATATGCCAGAGCCCATATCTGCGACAGATTCCACTGAGCGCCCCATGCGGCATCGGTGTTGTAGAAATTATATTCGGGCTTGCCGTCGGCTCCGACATGTATGTAGCCGGTAGTGCCGTCGTTGCGCGGATAGGCGCCGTTGATGTCGTTGGCGAGTCCGCGGCCAAGGATGGCGTGGTAGAGACCGGTGTAGAACTTCACTTTATCGGTTTTCGACGGTGTCTCGACTGTAATGCGGCTGAGCATGTCCTCCCAAGTGGCGGCCGAGGCTGCTGCTGCTGCGTCGAAGTCGAGATCGCGGCTCTCGGCGAGGCGGTTGAGACGGGCATTGTCGACCGATGTGTACGACAGACCTATCTTCACGGTCACCGGGGTAGCATCGCCCTCGGTATCGAATGTCATGTATAGTCCTGCGCCGGGGCCTTCGGCCACGCTTGCGCCCGGAGTGGTCTTTTCGCCGTTGAAGGTGCCGAAAGCGGACGGCCGGCGGTCGACCACGGCCGAGAAGTAGATGGGAACTTCGGCACCGGCCTGATATTTTTTGACATATTCAGGCTGTGTAACCACATAGCCTTCTACCGAACCGTCGAAACGCAGTTCTACGCGGGCATCGGAAACAGCGCCGCTTTCACCCTGACGGTTGCCGATATCGAAAAGTATGTGGTTGTCGTCGCCTTCGGGGAAGGTGAAGCGTTCATAGGCGGTGCGCTCGGTGGCGGTGAGCTCGGCGAGTATGCCGTAGCGTTTCAGAAGCACAGAGTAGTATCCGGGACGGGCGGTCTCGGCTTCGCGGTCGAAGAAGGAGCGGTAGCCCTGTCCGTCGGTATTGTCGACTTCGCCCGGCACTGTCACCAGTGCGCCCTTGGTGGGCATGAGCGAAATACCGCCGAGCTGGAACTCGTGGATGCAGGGGAAACCTTCGATGCTCGACTCGCGATAGTCGTAGCCCGATGCCTCCCAACCTTGTTCGTTACCAAGATGGCCGTTCGTCGACGGTCCGGGCTTGGCCATGCCGAAAGGCAGTGCGCCCGGTGCGATGTGGAACCACCGGCAGTGAGCGGTGCCTATACGCGGTTCGACGTACTGACTCACGTTCTCGGCCATGGCACCGCCGGCGAAGCCCAGCAGTGCAGCTGCAAAAAGTAAGCGTGTGTTCATCATAGTATTAGAGATTATTGATTGCATAGAGATAAGCACCCATCGATATGGAAGCCGGGGCGCCGTTACGGCTTATGGCCACGCCTGTTTTCTTGGCACGGCGATAAGAAACAGTGCGGTCGCTGCCGGGCACTGCGATGCGTGTGGTATCGTCGGCAGCGAAGAGAGCGAAATCGGCGGGATCGTCGAGATTGTACACCCGGCTCTGCATGCGGGCCACGGGAGTACCGTCGACAAGAGCGAGGTCGGAGTTCATCTCGCCGACCAACGCAGGGATTATATACTTGGCTGCTCCGGCCACGCCTCCGCCGATGGCTATAATGCCGTCGATGAGGGTGGCTGCGGTAGCGAGGGTGTTGCCGGCGGCACGGCCCAGACGGGCGAATGCCTCGCGGGCGGAGGCGCTGTCGCCGGGATTCTTTTTTTCGGCTATGAGGAAGATGTCGTAGGGTGTTAGCTGGCGTTTGTCGCCCGAGAGAGCGGCATAGACACGGCGGACGGCGCGTATGCTCACCGATTCCTCGGTGATGCAGCCCTGCTCTATTGAGTCGGGAAGGCACCACAGGTCGCCGCCGGTGCCGTTGTCGCCGAGCAGAAGCTTGCCGTCGATCACAGCGCCGCCACCGAAACCTGTGCCGAGGGTAACGCCTATGAGATTGCGGTAGCGGCGGTCGGAACCGGCCTCGGCAAGACGTCGGTTGACATCGGGCAGTACTCCGGCATGGGCTTCGCCGTAGGCAAAAAGTTTGCCATCGTTATTTATGAATACAGGCAACCCGAAAGCGTCCTCGAGCATAGGGCCGAGGGCTATTCCACCGCGGAAAGACGGAAAATTGGGCAGGTCGCCGATGATGCCGGCAGGGTAATCGGCCGGCCCGGGGAAGGCGAAGCTGATGGCCGCCGGAGCGGTGTCAAGACTATCGCGCACACGGCTGAAACCGGCTATTATATTTCCGATGCAGGCGTCGAGATCGTCGGCGCACGAAGGCATCGTCACTTCGTCGGCGGCGCGGCCGTCGGCGTTCATGGCCGAGAATACGAAGTTTGTGCCTCCGGCATCGAGAGTGAGTATGGTTTTCATTGTAGGAGATTAGGCGGATAGGAGATTAGGAGATTAGGAAATTAGGAGGATAGGAGATTAGGAAATTAGGAGGATAGGAGATTAGGATATTAGGAGGATAGGTGGGTAGGAGATTTGGAGGTTAGGATATTAGGAGTGCTGAAGTTATAGCTTATTTTCATAATTTCCTAACTTCCTAATTTCATAGCTTCTTAATTTCCTAACTTCCTAATTTCTTAGCTTCCTTATATAGGTTAGGCGTGGAAGCGGACGAAGGCTTTGATGGTGCCGCAGCGCTTGCCTTCGGAGGGGCCGTGAGGACGGATGGTATACTCGCCGACGGAAGCGGGCACTATGAATGTCTCGGCATAGTGCACAATGAAGGGCTCGAATGCGCCGGTGGGGCTTTCGACTATGAGTTCGTCGCCTTCTATTACATTGAATACGTTTACACCGTCGCCGGTATTATGGGGAACGGTGCCGGTGAACCAGTGACGCCGTGTCTCGATGAATTCGTTCTCATGCAGGCCGGTGCGCTCTTCGGTCCAGCCGTCGCCTTCGGCCACAGGCTCCACGCGGTTGATGAAGCGCGAGCGTATGAGATCGGTCTGACGCTCCCACTGTATCACATGCGAGCCATGGCCGATGTTGATGGGCCGGGGCAGCCCGTCGAGACCGAGACGGCCCCAGTCGTAGAGCTTGAATGTGAATATGCTCGGGGTAGCGCTGATTTCCAGCACCATGGCGCCGGCACCGGAGCAGTGGATGGTTCCGGCCGGGATGAGATAGTGGTCGTGTTTCTTAGCGGGCCATTTGTTGACGAAGCGTTCGGCATCGAAAGGCTCGCCGGTGGCCTGGCTATGGTTGAGGGCGGCTATCATGGCCTCGGAGTCGACACCTGTCTTAAGGCCGAGGTATACGGTGGCACCCTCCTCGGCGTCGAGCAGATAGTAGCTCTCGTCCTGAGTATAGGGTATGCCGAATGTCTCGCGGATATACTGTGTGGTAGGGTGCACCTGCAGGCTGAGGTTGCCGCCGCCTATGGTGTCGAGGAAGTCGAAGCGGATGGGGAAGTCCTGACCGAACCGGGCTTCGACGGGAGCGCCGAGCAGACGGCGTGTGCGGCCGAATACAAGATTGTTCGACGGCATTTCGAAGAGAGTGCCGTCGACATCGAGGTAGAGACTATTTTCCTCGGGCACGCAGTCGAAGCACCAGCCGTAGTTGGCCTGCGACGGGTCGAGTCCGCACACTTCTTTCATCCACTGGCCGCCCCAGGGAGCGGGGTCGAAGAAAGGCACCACGCGGAAAGGCCGCGCTACAGTGGCGTCAAGACCGCGGGCGAAAGTATCGGCATCGATCATCTTGGGGTTACCGGCCTCTGTGCTGTCGAGCCAGAAATCGACACGGTCCATTATGCGCCGCTTGAGGGCATCGCATATCACCCAGTCGAGGAAGTAACCGCGCTTGTAGTGCACCGAAGGGGCGTCGGCGGCATTGTCGACTCCTATGCCGGTGACCTCGTGACGGCGCGAGCGCATCTGAATCTCCCAGCGAGGCATGTCGGCATAGATGGTAAGGGCCGCATCGGGAGCTATGGTTGCCGCTCCGTGGCCGTATATTATGGTAAATTCTCCCGGATTGATATCGAGTGCGGCAACTTTGGCAGCGTCGAAGAAGTCCGGGAAATCGAGAGTGTTACGGCGTCCGAAAAGACGGTCGTCGGTGAGGTAGGTGTGTGTCATGGCGGCGATGTCGGCGGGATCGCGCATCAGATCGGCGGTGTCGATGAAGCGGTCGGGAGCGAGCGCACCGAAAAGCGCCTTGAGCTCATCGTGGTGTACACCCTGATAGCATTCCACTACCCATACGCCTTTTTTAGCATCGCGCAGCGGAGCAAGCGCCGATACGATGGCGTCGCTGCCCTGCCATATATTTCCGGCGATTTTAGTGGCCGGTTTTTTGTCGTAATTGCTTTTTCTCATTGTCGGTGATTGATTACGCCGCAAAGGTATTGCGAAATTAGCAAAAAAATATGTACTTTTGTTGCTAATGACTTGGACAATCTTACTATGATACACATCAAGGAAAGTTTTCAGGGCCAGCGGGTGCTCGCGCTACCCGACACACTGCTGTCGCGGCTGTGCACCGACCCTGCGGTAAACAATCTATATGTGAGAAAAATAGGATTTTTCCCGAAAGCGAAGTATCATAGCGTGTCGAAGCCCGACGGCTGCGATTACTGGCTGCTGCTGCATTGTACCGACGGCCGCGGATGGTACGAAACCGACGGTCACAAGCACATTATTCCTAAAAACAGCTTTGTGATACTTCCCGCCGGCATGCCCTACTCTTTCGGCTCGGACAACAGCGAACCGTGGACCATCTACTGGCTGCATTTCTGCGGCACACAGGCCGCCCGCTTTGCCGACGGCGCTCCGGTGCGCGGCACCATAGAAGCGGCCGACAACTCGCGTATGGGCGAGCGGCTGCGACTGTTCGAAGAGATCTACGACGCCTTCTCGCAGGCCATGGTGCCGGGCTATCAGGCCTATGCGTCGATGTGCCTGTGGCACTATCTGGCATCCTTCACCATGCTCGAGCAGTACCGCCATATCGCTACGACCCATGCGGCATCGAAGTCGCTTGTCGACCGTGTGATGCACTATATGAGCGAGAATGTGAACCGGCCTCTCACCCTCGGGCAGTTAGCATCGCATTTCGGCTACTCGCCGTCGCGTTTTTCGGCGCTTTTCCGTGCCGAGACAGGTATGTCGCCGATGAGCTGCTTCATGCGCACCAAGGTGCAGCAGGCATGCGCCTACCTCGAACTCTCCGACCTAAAAATCAATGAAATATCCATTCGCCTGGGCATCAGCGATCCTGCATACTTTTCGCGCCTATTCCGCCGCACCATGGGCATGTCGCCCCAGGCCTACCGGGCATTAGGAGGGTAGGAGATTAGGATATTAGGAGGTTAGGAAGTTAAGGGGTTAAAAGAGATTAGGAGAATAGGAACAAAAAATATCCTCCTACTCTCCTAATTTCCTAATATCCTCTCCTCCTCCCTTCCTACCCTCCTAATTTCTTAGTCCCTAAATTCCTTATCTCCTCCCTTCTTATCTTCCTAATATCCTATCCTCCTAAATTCCTAACCTCCTAATCTCCTAAATCGATGTGGGTGTCATCTTCGACTACGAGGTTGTCGATGATAAAGTTCTGGCGCTCCATTGTGTTTTTGCCCATGTAGAATTCGAGCACCTCGGCCACACCGTCGTCCTTGCGCAGACTCACGCGGTCGATGCGCATGTTCTCGCCTATGAAGTCGCGGAATTCATCGGGCGAAATCTCACCCAGACCTTTGAATCGTGTAATTTCGGCATTGTCGCCAAAACGCTTTATGGCGGCCACGCGCTCGTCGTCGGAGTAGCAGTATACGGTATCGTCGGGGGCATCGTCCTTTTTGGCACGTCCCGACCGTTTGGCGGTCTTTTTGTTGCGCACACGGAAGAGGGGCGTCTGAAGCACATATACATGCCCTTTCTTGATGAGGTCGGGGAAGTACTGCAGGAAGAATGTGAGCATGAGCAGGCGTATGTGCATGCCGTCGACATCGGCATCGGTGGCTATAATTACCTTATTATAGCGCAGACCGTCGATACCGTCCTCGATATTGAGGGCAGCCTGCAGGAGGCTGAATTCCTCGTTGGTATACAGTTCTTTCTTGGTGGCTCCATAGGAGTTGAGCGGCTTGCCGCGAAGTTTAAACACAGCCTGAGTCTCGACATTGCGCACCTTTTCGATAGAACCGCCGGCCGAGTCGCCCTCGGTGATGAAGATACTTGTGGCCTCTTTCTTTTCGTCGGAACCGCGGGCGTCGTTGAGGTGTACGCGGCAGTCGTTGAGCTTGCGGTTGTAGAGACTCACTTTCTTGGCTGTCTCACGGGCTTTTTTCTGCACACCGGCCATGGCCTTGCGGTCGCGTTCGCTCTCCTGCACTTTCTTCAGCACGATGTCCGCCACATCGAGGTTGCGGTGCAGATAGTTATCGAGCTCTTTCTTGATGAAATCGCCTATATATTTGGCTATGGTAGGTCCGTCGGGGCCCATATCGCGCGAGCCGAGCTTCGTCTTGGTCTGCGACTCGAACACCGGATCCTGCACACGCACGGCCACGGCCGCCACCATGCCGTTGCGGATATCGGAATACTCGAAATTGCGGTTGAAATAGTCTTTGAACGTACGGCTTACAGCCTCTTTGAAAGCACTCAGGTGTGTACCGCCCTGAGTGGTATGCTGACCGTTGACAAAGGAGTAATATTCCTCGCCGTACTGGTTGACGTGTGTTATGGCCACCTCGATGTCGGGTCCCTTGAGGTGGATGATAGGATAGAGAGGCTCCTGGGTGAGGGCGGCGTTGAGAAGATCTTTCAGACCGTTGCGCGATATGAATCGCCGGCCGTTGAATACTATGGCCAGACCGGTGTTGAGGTAAGTGTAGTTCTTGAGCAGCGGTTCGATGAACTCGTCGCGGAATGCATAGTCGCGGAAAATATCGGCCGACGGTGTGAAGCGCACGAAAGTACCGTTGGGTTCGTCGGTAGGCTCTATGTCGCTTTCCTCTATGAGATTGCCCATGGCGAAAAGGGCGCGCTTGCGGCTGCCGTTGCGGTAGGCTATTATTTCAAAAGTGGTCGACAGCGCATTCACCGCCTTGAGGCCCACGCCGTTAAGACCGACCGACTTCTGGAATGCCGACGAGTCGTATTTGCCGCCGGTGTTCATTTTCGACGCCACGTCGACCAGCGAGCCCAGGGGGATGCCGCGGCCATAATCGCGCACACATGCCGACAGGGCATCGACATCGACGGTAATCTGGCGACCGAAGCCCATCATGTACTCGTCGATAGAGTTGTCGAGCACTTCCTTGAGCAGCACATAGATGCCGTCGTCGGAATTGGTGCCGTCACCAAGCTTTCCTATGTACATGCCGGGGCGGCGCTGTATGTGCTCTTTCCAGTCGAGTGTCTGGATGTCGGCCTCGCTGTAGTCGGAGGCCACGGGGGCAAATACGCCTTCTGACGGCTGTTCGGGATTTTGCGGTGTTATGTTGTCGTCGGTCATAGGATTAGTGCGATTTAGGCGATACAAAGATAGCAAAAATTGCCCGAATTACCGAAAAATGCCTACTTTTGCACTTTAAACCGACCTTGCACGCCTTTCTGAAAATGAAAATTCTATATGTCACAAATATGTATCCGACGGCGCAGATGCCTTGGTACGGTATTTTTGTGAAAGAACAGATCGAGGCCCTCGTCCGCAACTTCACTGATATTGAAGCGGAGGTGTTCTATATCCGCGGCAACGAAAGCCGCCTGAACTATCTCCGCGATATCCCGGTGCTGCGCCGCAAGATACGGCAGGGCGGCTACGACCTCGTGCATGTGCACTATGGACCTTCCGGTCTCTTCCTTCTTTGCGGAAAACCGGACATACCTGTTGTCGTAACCCTGCACGGCGGCGACATACAGCCAGAACAGGGTAAAAGCGTGCAGGTGGCTCTCACGCACCGCATACTGCGCCGCTGCGATACAGCCATAGCCCTCAACGACCGCATGAGCGCCATGGCCCGCGCCTGCTGCAGCGACGTGCGGCAGATACCGTGCTCGGTCAATCCGTCCGTGTTCTGCCCCGGCGAGCCGCGCAAGCCCATGGCCGGGCGACGACACTTCACCATTCTCTTTCCAAACTCACGCACACGCATCGTCAAGAACTATCCTCTGTTCTGCGAAACGGTGGAGCGTCTTCGCACACAGCACGGCCTCGAAATCGACACCCTGGAGCTGGCTAATATGAGCCGTCAGGAAATAGCCGCAGCGATGCAAAGAGCCGACATGATGCTTATGACATCTATATCGGAAGGCTCGCCGCAGACGGTCAAAGAGGCCATGGGCTGCAATCTGCCGGTGATAAGCACACCGGTGGGTGATGTCGGTGTTCTCCTCGATGGCGTGCGCGATTCGGCTGTTGCTCCCTCGCACGACAGCACCGCTCTTGCCGACAGGGTTATGAGCGTAATACGGGGTGAAATAAAGGGTAAGGATCCGCGCGAACGTCTGATGGAACTCGGACTCGACGACGACCATACGGCCGCCCGCATATACGAAATCTATAAATTTCTGCAAAGCAAATAAATGCACATACTGCACTGCACATACAGCATGGAGGTTGGCGGAACAGAGACAATGCTCGTCGACATAATGAACGCCCAGGTGGCCCGCGGCGACAGGGCGACTCTGCTCATTGTCAACGACCGCGAATCAGCGCAGGTTATCGATACTATCTCCCCAAAGGTAAAGATAGTGCGCTTCCATCGCCGCGAGGGGTCGGCACCGCTTCTGATGATGGCGCGTCTCAATATGCTCATAGCACGCCTGCGCCCCGACATAGTGCATGTGCACCATAAAAAATTCTGCCGTCTGATTCGTGTGCGCCGCAACCGCATGATCTATACCGTGCATGCACTGAATATAACGATGGAATATTCGGCCGGAGTAGCAATGGCAGCCATAACCGATATTGTGGCCGATGATATCAGAAGCCGGCTTCCCGGTGCTAAAGTAAATACCGTGCCAAACGGCATAATTATAGCCGATGTGATACGACGTCCGGATAGAAAGCCCCAGATATTCCGTCTGGTACAGGTAGGACGCCTGACACCCGAACTGAAAGGGCAGGATATTGCCATTATGGCACTCGGACAGCTGAAACGCCGCGGTATCGTGAATGTAGAAATTACATTTATCGGCACCGGCACAGGACTCGATGCGCTGAAGCAGCTTGCCGCCGACGAAGGCGTGGCCGATCGCGTGCATTTCGCCGGACTGCGCGACCGCGAATATATCTATTCACATCTGTGCAACTACGATGCCATGATACATCCGTCGCGCTACGAAGGCTTCGGCCTGACCGTAGCCGAAGGAATGGCCGCCGGGCTACCGCTGATTCTTACCGAGCACGACGGGCCGTGGGAAGTGGCCGACAACGGCCGGCTGTGCCTGTCGGGCAAAAACGGCGACGCCGGCAGTTTCGCCGATGCCATAGCTTCGCTGATGGCCGACTATCCTGCCGCACTGGCACGCGCGGCCGAGGCCCTCGACTATGTACGCCGATTCGATATATCGCACACCGTCGACGCCTACGACCATTATTACCGCAATATATTGTCCTCTATCTAAACCTTTTTACCACAGGAAGCATTTTAAATATATGCATCTCCTGTGGAAATGAACAGCAAGCGACATCGTTTCAATATCATAGCCCGGATAAGGCTATATCATCGCTATGTGCCCGAAAAGGCATATATCATGATTCTTGCCGCTGTCGCCGGACTGAGCACAGGACTGGCCTGCGTAATACTCAAAAAACTTATCGCTCTTGTTTCGGGAGCGCTGATGGGACATTTCTCCGACTCGGTGAACTGGACACTGCTCGTTCTGCCTGTCATAGGTCTGACGCTTGCGGGGCTGTTCTGCCGCTATGTGGTGCGCCGACCGCTTTCGGGTGGCACGGACCGGCTGGTTCACTTTCTCAACAAAGGAGGGTGGGCCATCAATAAAAAACTGATATTCGGGCCTATAATAGCCAATGTGTTCACGCTCGGTTTCGGCGGTTCGGCCGGTGCCGAAGGACCTATAGCTGTTACCGGCGCATCGATAAGCGGAAATATAGCCATGCGGCTGGGGCTTACTCCGGACCAGGTGCGCATATTCATAGGCTGCGGTGCGGGAGCGGGCATAGCGGCGATATTCAAGGCTCCGGTGGGCGGCATGCTTTTCGCACTGGAGATACTGCAGTTGCCCTTCACCACCTTTACGGTGCTTGCCCTGCTGCTGGCATGCCTTGCGTCGGCACTGACGTGCTATATCTTCACGGGATTCACTTTCGACGTATTCCTCAATTCGGCCGAGCCATTCGGCGCCGGAGCCTACGCGGCACTGGCCGTATTCGGAGTGGCGGCCGGAATCTATTCGCTTTTTTACTCACAATGTGTGTCGCTCGCCAGGCGTATGCTGGCAGCAATGAAGGCTCAGTGGCTCAGAATAGCCGTAGCCGGAGCATTATTGGGCGTAATGCTGTTCTGTTTTCCGGCGCTTTATGGCGAAGGCTACGGCGTAATGGACCGCATGCTCAACGGCCATGTAACCGCGCTGTACGACGGCACGCCGCTGGATATAGGGCGCGGTTTCGGACATCTTGCACTGATAGTGGGAGGCATACTCGCGGTAAAGGGCCTGGCTGTGGGCCTCACCACCGACGCCGGTGTCGCCGGCGACTTCGCACCCACGCTGTTTGCCGGATCTCTTGCTGGTCTGCTCTTCGCCACGGGAGCAAATACTTTGCTCGGATGCTCGCTGCCGGTGGGCGATTTTGCTCTGATAGGCATGTGCGCGGTATTTGCGGGCGTGATACGGGCGCCTTTCATGGCCATGTTCCTCACACCCGAAATGACAGGCAATTTCACCCTGCTTCTGCCTATGGTCCTTGCCTCGGCACTGTGCTACGGAGTGGTGAGGGCAGTTGGGAGTTACAAGTTAGGAGTTAGAAGTTAGGAGTTGAAGCACTACTAACTTGTAACTACTAATTTCTAACTCTCAAAATCGTTAAGCCGTCGCGGATGGGGATGATGGCTTTTTCGACACGCGGGTCGGCGGCAACGAGATCGTTGAAAGCGCGTATACCCTGCGTCTGAGGGTCGCGGGCGGCGGGATCGAGCACCTTGCCGTCCCAGAGGGTATTGTCGGCAAGAATAAATGCTCCCGGCTGCAGATGGCGCATCACCGCCTCGTAGTATTCGGAGTATACACGTTTGTCGGCATCGATAAATACCATGTCGACAGGAGTGCCGTCGGTCATTATGCCGTCGATAAGGCGGCTTGCATCGCCTATATGCAGCCTTATGTCGGCACCGCGAGGCGACGATGCAAAGAGTTCGCGCAGATCGTCGGCATATTCTGTATCTATCTCCACGGTATCGATGGAGCAGCCCGGAGGCATAGCCTCGGCAAAGCACAGTGCCGAGTAGCCGGTAAATGTGCCCAGCTCGAGGATGCGGTGCGGGCGTATCATATGCGTGAGCATTACCAGGAGGCGCCCCTGAGCGTGGCCGGTGCACATGCGCGGATAGAGCCGCGTGAGGTGTGTGCGTCGATAGAGGCTGTGGAGCATGGGGGGCTCGGCCCCGCTGTGTGCCTCGATATAGTCGTTTAATAGCTCTTCTGTCATTTTTCTTTTTTATTTATGGCTGAAGCCATAAGCGCTTACAAACATTAGCTTACGAAGGTTTGTTTGCGGCTATGGCTTTAGCCAGAGCGTGGGGCGCGGGAGGTGTGGGGCACAGGAGGGTCAGGCGAAGGTGAGGTAGAACATGCCGGCGTGGGTGAGGAGCATGATGATGATGAGTATCCAGGCGATTTCGCGGCGCTCTGGCCAGCAGATCCATGCGCATATTGCGGCTGCAAGCACATAGAAGGGATAGAGCCACAGAAATACCTTGACATCCTGTCCCGGACCCGCATTGACGAGCATCCACGGATAGGCGCACACAGGCAGGGCCGACACGATAATCAGAATCTTTGCCCACAGAGGCATGTTGCTGTATTTTCCGCTCATTTCTTAGCTTCTTTTTCTATGAGATATGCCCTGACAGTCTCCTCGATACCGCGCTCAAGGGGATAGTCGGCGTGGAAACCGAAATCGCGGACGGCGTCGTCGACAGAGCAGTTCCAGTTGCGCTGCCGCATGATTTTGAATTTGTCGCGGTTGAGAGTCGACGGCTTGAGCCGTATCGCGCCCCATTTCTCAGCCACCACAGAGGCCAGATAGCCTGCCCACAGAGGCAGCTTGACCGGTATGACAAATTTCTTGGCGAGAGAACGTGCCACAATAGCCCGGAACTCACTCTGTGTATAGGCCCGGGGCTCGCTGATGATATATTTCTTATGCAGGGTATCGGGCGAGGCCAGGGCGTCGAACATAGCGCCGACAAGGTCGTCGACATAGATAAAGGTGAGCATCTGTTTCTTATAGCCCACACCAAAGTCGAAGCGCGAGTCGATGCACTTTATCATCATCAGATAGTCCTGCTCGTGAGGACCGTATACGCCCGTAGGACGGAATATAATCCAGGGTATGGCCGGATTAGTCTCAAGCCATGTCTCGGCTTTGATTTTGGAAAGGCCGTAGCGTGTATTGGGCCGTGCCAGAGTGGCCGCCGTGATAGGCTCGTAACCGAGATAATCGGCATCGCCCAGAGCGCTGAGCGAACTCATATAAAGAAATCTCTGAGGCAGCATACCGGCGCCGGTGAGAGCTTCGCCGAAATTACGCAGATAATTGAAATTTATGCGGTTGAAGTCGGCGAAATTGGCGCATTTGGTTGCGCCAAGGTTGTATATGATATAGTCCCAGCCGCCTTCGGGGGCATACCGACGTATCTGCTCGAGCAGCGTGGCGGGTTCGTCGTAGTCGAATACTGCAAAATGGAGCGCCGGATCGGTGAGATATCGCCGCGAGGTCGACTCGCGCACGCCTGCCCACACATCGTAGCCGCGACGGAGACCTTCGGAAGCTATGAAACCTCCGATAAATCCGCCGGCACCAACCACGAGCAGCGTTTTTTTCTTTTCTTCCATGATTAATAGCTAAAAAGCGAGAATTGCTTTATGATACGATGCCATGACGGCTTTGGCGAAATTGTCGGCCGAGAATTTTTTGACGTATTTCTGTCCGTGGCGCACGAGCTTGTCGCGGTATATACGGTCGTCGATGATATGCCGCACGGCCTCGGCAAGGGCAGCCACATCGTCGGGGTCGACATACAGGGCACCGTCGCCGCCGGCTTCCTCAAGACAGGAGCCGGTCGCAGCCACTACAGGAGTACCCACGGTAATCGACTCCACCACCGGCAGCCCGAAACCCTCATAGCGCGAAGGATACACGCTCACGGCAGCATCGGCATAGATGGCAGGAAGATCGGCAAAAGGTATTCCCTCAAGATGCAGCACACGGTCAGAAAGCCCCAGCCGCGATATCTCGGCCTTCACCTCGGCACCATATGAGCCGCCCATACGCCCTACAATGACAAGGTGTACGCTCTCGGGCAGCCGCTCCATGGCACGCACGGCAAGAAGCTGGTTCTTGCGCGGCTGCACTGTGCCCACACAGGCAATGTAGGTGTCGGGAAGCTTATAGCGCGCCCGCACTTCCTGACGCTTCACAGTGGGAATGTCGAGGGTGAATACGGGATCTATGCCCTGGTATATGACATCGATTTTCGACGGATCGATGTCGTAGTACGACATGATGTCGCGCCGGGTGCACTCGCTGATGGCGATTACACGGTTGGCGATGCGCGCCGAGCGGCCATATTTGAAGTCGTAGAGCCGGCGGTCGATGGCCGTATAGTCGGCAGGGCAGTGGCGGTAGATGGTATCGTGGATAGTGACTACCGAGGGGCATACGCGGCCTATGGTAAGGGGTAGCTCGTTGGAAAGGCCGTGGTACACTGTCACACCGTCGCGACCGAGGGTCACGGGCATGTCGACAGTACGCCACAGCGCTCTGCCGATAGCCCCAAAGCTCGTGGAGGCATAGCTGATGTCGATATTCTCGCGGGCCAGAAGGGGGCGCAGACGGTCGTTTTCCTTTTCGCGGGGCGCATACAGGCGGAAGCGCGTGCCCGGAAAAGCCATCGAAAGCATATTGAGGGTATAGCGGCTGTAGTTGCCCAGGCCGGTATTGTTCTCGACGGCACGCTTGCCGTCGAGCCCCACAAGCATGGATTCGCCTCCTTTAATTTTCATTGTCGCGGTCGATTAGAGCCTGCACGGCCAAAGCATACGACTCGGCTCCGAAGCCCGATATAGAACCTATGCATACCGGCGCTATCATGGAACGGCGGCGTATCTCCTCGCGCGCGAAGACATTGCTCAGATGCACCTCCACCACAGGCACGGCCACGGCGTCGATGGCGTCGGCAAGTGCCAGCGAGGTGTGTGTGTAGGCGCCGGCATTGAATACTATGCCGAGCAGGTCGGCATCGAAGCCTGTGCTGTGTATGCGGTCGATGAGAGTGCCCTCGCAATTGCTCTGGAAATACTCTATCTCACCCCCGCCAAAGCGGCGGCGCAGGCCGGCAAGAATGGCGTCCATGGTCATGGAGCCGTAGTGTGCCGGATCGCGGCGTCCGAGCAGATTGAGGTTGGGACCGTTGAGTACCAGGACTCGGTTTTTCATTTCGTATGTACTTTTTCAGTGGGAGGAAGAGAGGCGTTGCGACGGTCGACGGCATCGACCACCTCGCGGGCCAGATGCACGAAAGCCTGGGCCGACATGGTATTCTCAAGGGCTATGGGCTTGCCGGCATCGGAATGCTCGCCTACGGCGGCTACAAGGGGTATGCGCGCGAGCACAGGCACATCGTACTCGGCGGCGAGGGCGTCGACATTGGCATCGTCACCGAAAAGATAGTATCGTTCGTCGGGATGCTTCTCAGGCGTGAACCATGCCATGTTATCGACAAGACCCAGCACGGGAACGTTGATCTTGGGGTCGCGGAACATGGCTATACCCTTGCGGGCATCGGCCAGTGCCACCTGCTGGGGTGTGGTCACCACCACGGCTCCGCCTATGCCCAGAGTCTGTACGAGGGTGAGGTGGATGTCGCTCGTTCCGGGAGGCATGTCGATGAGGAAATAGTCGAGTTCGCCCCAGTCGGCCTGCTCGATAAGCTGCTTCAGTGCGTTCGAGGCCATGGCGCCGCGCCACACGGCAGCGCTTGCGGGATCGATGACAAAACCTATCGACAGCACCTTGACACCATAACGCTCGGCAGGGATAATAAGATTACGGCCGTCGACCTCGTGCATATACAGCTCTACATTTTCGAGACCGAACATTTTGGGTACCGACGGGCCGAAAATATCGGCATCGAGTAGTCCCACGCTGTAGCCCTCGGCGGCAAGCGCCACGGCGAGGTTGGCGGCGACAGTCGATTTGCCGACACCGCCTTTGCCCGACGATATCGCCACGATATTTTTCACACCTGGCAGCACGGGAGCTTTCTCGACTACAGGCGCGGCATGGCGGACGGCAGTATTGATTTCGACCTCGGCACCGGGGGCGGCATGCTTTATAGCCGCTTCGGCTGTTTTGAGCAGAGATGCCTTGAATGGGTCGGTGGCTTTGTCGAATACGATTGTAAAGCTCACATGATTGCCGGCGATACGTATGTCATCGGCGACCATGTCGAGTTCGACTATATTTTTACCCGAGCCGGGATAGCGTACCGTGGCGAGGGCATTGGTTATCAGAGAAGGATACAAATCCATAGTTTTAGGAAATTAGGAGGGTAGGAGATTAGGAAATTAAGAAATTAAGTGATTAGGAAATTATGAAGGTAGGAAGATAACTTCTAACTACTAACTTGTAATTTCTAATTATAAAAACTATTATCTTAACTTTTTCACTTTATTCACTCTTTCAACTCTACATCATCGGGCATCAGATCGGGCATTTGGATGTAGCCACGGGAATAGCTGCGATAGGTATCGTGCTCCAGTTCCTCGGCGCCCGGTGGTTCTTCGAGAGGCGAGTCGCCAAGCGGAAAACGGATATATTTGATGGTGAGTCCGCGGTCGAGCCACTGGTTTTCGTAGTGCGTGCGGATATTGAGTATGGGATTGTCGGGCGATATGGTGGCATAGAGATCGTCGGTGGCCTCGATGGCCTGCAGTCCGTTGTGGGCCGCCATCATGGAAGTATAGGCGTAGAGGAAGGGGCTGTCGGTCTTGAGATTGACAATACCGTCGGGGCGGCTCACGCGGCGGTAGAGATCGATAAACCGTGTGCCGGTGAGACGCTTGCGCACTTTCTTCATCTGCGGGTCGGGGAATGTGATCCATATCTCGGCCACTTCGCCGGGAGCGAAGAAACTGTCGAGCAGTTCGATGGATGTGCGTATGAAAGCCACATTAGTCATGCCGGCGTCGCGTGCCTGGCAGGCACCGGTCCACATACGCGCGCCCTTGATATCGATGCCTATGAAATTGCGGTCGGGGAACTGACGCGCCAGCCCCACGGTATATTCACCCTTGCCGCATCCGAGCTCGAGCACTATGGGATTGTCATTGCCGAAAAAATCGGCACCCCACCGCCCCCGCAGAGGAAAACCTTCCTCTTTAAGTCGTGAGAAAGGATATTGGAAGACCAGATCGATGGTCTTCATTTCGGCAAATTTCTTGAGTTTGTTCTTTCCCATCAGCGTACTATTTTAACAGTTCCACGCGTACCGTCGGCAAGCGTGCAGGCGACAATATAGACAGAGGCCTCGCTGTGCGACGTATCGATGCCCATGCGGGTAGAATCGGCGGCGACACTGAAAAGAGTGCGCCCCGACACATCGTATACCTCGACAGAGGACAGGTCGCAGCCGGTGCTCTCCACTATCAGCAGTGTGCCGGCAAAGGCGGCGCGAACAGTTTTGTCGGCCACGGTTGCGGCACCGGTGCCAGTAGAAGTGTTTTCGATTTTAAATTCCTGCCACTGCGGTGTGCTGAGAAACGACTGCGCCAGCGACGGATCTACATGAAGCTGCACACTGCCCTGCTCCACCGAAGCCCACACGTCGTCGCCCAGCGAGGGCACGGCAGTGAGCGAAGCAGCATCGATATGAGCGAGCGAGCTCATGCCCTCCATGGCTCCGTGATCGAGCATCTGAAGCGAGGCCGGAAGTTCGATAGCCGATACTCCCGACACACCCATAAGAGCATACTGCCCCACCCTTTCGGTCGCGGCGGGAAGTGCGAATGTCTGCAAGGCCGCCGCGTCCTTGAGCACATAGGGAGGCAGCGATGTCATGCCGTCGGGCAGTGTTATGCCGCTAAGTGACGTGCACTCGAAAAAAGCGCCTTCGCCCACCGCGGCAAGATGTGCCGGAAGAGCGACACAGACAAGAGCGGCATCGCCGGCAAAAGCCCATGCACCGATGCTGTCGAGCGAGGTGCATTCCTCCATAGCAACCTCGGCAAGAGCCGTGCGGGCAAAAGCCCCCTCTCCTACCGACCGCAGACCGGAGCCGAAAGCAAAAGCGCCAAGCGCCGCACAGTCTTCGAAAGCCGACGCGGGAACAGCCGACAGATAGTCGGAACCGTCGACGGCCGCAAGAGCGACACAGCCGCGGAAAGCACTACGGCCCACCGACACACCGGCCGATACACTCACCTTTTCAAGAGCCGTACAGTAGGCGAACACACCGTCGCCGAAAACCGTCCCGGCAGGAAGCGTCACCTCTCTGAGAGGGCATCCCGAGAAGGCGAAATCGCCCACGGCACAATCGCGCGGAAGCGACAGCGAGGCGATGTTGCTTCCGGCAAAAACGCCGGCCGGGATGGTGCCACCGGCATAATGCCGCCGGCCGCCGAGAGCCTCGCCGGTATACTCCCTTATATCGAGCGACGATATGTCGAGCGACCGCAGAGCCGGCATGCACCTGTCGATAAAATAGAAATCGGAAGCATCGGCACTGCCGGTAACGACAAGATCCGTCACCGTCTGCGGATCGCTTATTTTCGTGCTGAGCAAACCGGCCTCACATACCACATCGAGAGCCTGCGCGGCCACGACGCTGCCTATGCATATCAATAGTGAAGCTATACGTTTCATCAACATCTGTTTTTCTCACAAAAGTACTCAAAAACCGCTACATAGCCAAATTCATCAACATATGTTGAAAACTCTGTTCAAAACCTTCCAATAGCTTTCGGTAACTAACAACAAGTTTGATTTGCATATTAGGCTCCGACCGATTATACAGCTTATCGGGCCTCAACTCCAAATTTTTACCCACTGTTTTTACAAAACTTGTATCAAGCACTTATCAACCGCGAAAACAGGGTTTCTCAACGTCGAAAAGTTATAAAAATATCAACGGAACCGGTTTTCAACACCATGTTTATAACTATATCTAAACCCTTGTATTCAAATATATACGATGTTAATAAACCGTAGACAACCTCATATTCATGCTCAACAACCTATAAATGCAAGAGATCGCCAGAAAAGTTATCAAGCTTTTCAACACCCATTACTATTCCTCCTGAAAATTTGTTTTGAAAAAATCTTTTTAATGAAATATAGAGATAAATAAAAATAAACTGTGTTGAAAACCCGCCTCCGCTCCCCGCCGGTGCCGACGGAATGCGGACAATGCAACACGAAGAAAAACCGGGGGGCGCCCCCGCGCCGATGTTCATACTTGTCTCTTCAGAGTTTTATTCTTACTTTTGCACATCTATAATATATAGGACATCAGATTTAAAATAATATAGGACATCAGATGGATAAAAAAGATACAAATGCGGCGGCCGATTTCAAACGCCGCATCAGGGAAGTGAAAACCACCCGCTGGATACGTTTCGGACTCGTGAGCCTCATCTTCCTGGCCTGGGTGGTGTGGATGCACACATGGTGGCTGGCGATATTCGAGCTTCTTCTTTTCGATATCTACATTACCGGATACATACCTTTCACATGGTGGAAGAAGAGCAAATCGAAATCGGTCCGCGCCGTGATGAGCTGGGTCGATGCTATCGTATACGCTCTTGTGCTGGTGTATTTCGTGTTTGCCTTCGTGGGCCAGAACTACCAGATACCCTCGAGCTCGCTGGAGAAAACTCTGCTTACCGGCGACTACCTTTGGGTGAACAAGATGGTCTACGGTCCGCGTGTGCCCATGACACCGGTGCATTTCCCTCTTGTTCATAACAAGATTTTCGGTGTAAAATCGTACCTCGACAACCCGGCGGTGGAATACCGCCGTCTCAAAGGCTTCCGCAATGTGGAGGAAGGCGATATCGTGGTGTTCAACTTCCCGGCCGGCGATACCGTGGCTACCAAATTCGAAGACACCCCGCTCTACTACGACCTGCTGGTGCAGCAGTACGGCCGCGATAAAATAAAAGCCGACAAGGCCACCTTCGGCGATGTGATATACCGCCCCGTCGACCGTCGTCAGAACTTTGTGAAGCGTGCCGTGGGTCTGCCCGGACAGCGTCTGAAGATTGTCAGCGATACACTGTATATCGACGGTCAGATGCGCGAGTTTCCCGAGAACGTGCAGTTCAACTATGTCTTCGCCACCTCGCGTCCGCTCGACCAGACCGATATCCGCGACCTGGGCATAGCTCAGTCCGACATCAGCATGATAGAGCCCATGACGCCGTCGCGTGTCAACCTGCAGCCCTTCCTCGAGAAGGCACCCCATACCAGTTACGCCTATATGGCGCCGCTCACCGCCGCTATGATAGCATCGATGGAGGCTTCGGGCCTGATGGTCGACAAAGTGAAGTACAACGATATCGCATCGTACTTCGCCGGTGAGGATGCCAATTCGTATGCCTTCCCCTTCGGTACGGCCGCCGACTGGACCCTGTCGAACTACGGCGGCGCCGACGGTCTGCTCATTCCGGCCAAGGGCATGACAGTGGAGCTGACACCCGAAAACTGGACCATCTACGAGCGTTGCATCCGCAACTACGAGAATCATCCTGAGGCCTACTTCGACAGCACCACAGGCAAAGCATATATAGGCGGCAAGGAAGCCGGCACCTATACCTTCGGCATGGACTACTACTTCATGATGGGCGATAACCGCGACAATTCGCAGGATTCGCGTTTCTGGGGCTTCGTGCCCGAAGACCATATAGTGGGCACACCCATGATAGTTCTCGCATCCTTCGACCAGGAGCGCGGGCTCTTCGACGGCAAGATACGTTTCGACCGCATACTCCGCGACGCCAATCCCGACAAATGAGGCACTATCCCCTGCTCCGTCCCGGCGCATGCGCTCTGCTGCCCCCGCAGCTCTTCGGCCGTGTGGAATACTACCGTCTGATGAGCCGCTACGAGAACGTGCGCATCGACGACGGCATGCGCATGGACAAGCGCATGAAGAGCGTGCACCGTTTCGATATCGTCGACGCTCCGGGCATACAGACTCTCACCGTGCCGGTGTCGAAACCCGCCGGCCCCGTATGCTGGCGCGATGCCGTGGTATCGGAGCATGGCAAATGGTGGGCCTCGATGCCCAATGCCCTCGCTACGGCCTACAGCCGCACGCCATTCTTCGAATTCTATATCGACCGCTTTCTGCCGCTGCTGTCGCGCGATGTGGTGGGCATGCCGGTGACCGAACTGTGCGCCCGGGCCGACGCGCTTGTGCGCGATATTCTGGATATATCGTTTGTCGACGCGGCCGACGGCGCCGAGACGGTCGATTACCGTCGCGCCGATTTTGCCACCGTGCTCGGACCCCTGCCGCCATACTGGCAGCTGCGCCAGGCCGAGAAAGGATTCGTGCCCGGACTGAGTATTCTCGATCTCATATTCAACAAGGGTCCCGAAGCTTGTCTGTATCTGGCAGAATGATTGATTTTAGGCCTTTTTGGTGAAATAATGACAAAGTAAGCTAAGAATATTTGGACAAAATGCGAAAAAATGCTATATTTGCACAAATATTCATCTGTACACTATATTACCTATGCTTGAGAAAATAGATAATCTTGACCGGAAAATCTTAAAAATCGTAATGCACAATGCCCGTATCCCCTCGAAAGACGTGGCATTGGAATGTGGTGTGTCGCGTGCTGCAATACATCAGCGTCTGCAGCGCCTTATAGACCTCAAAGTGATAACGGGCTCAGGCTATCACGTCAACCAGAAGATACTTGGCTATGCCACATGTACATATATAGGTGTAAACCTCGAACGCGGCGCCATGTACCGCGAGGTGGTGCCCGAACTGGAGAAAATTCCCGAAATCGTGGAATGCCACTTCACCACAGGCCCCTACACCATGCTCATAAAGCTCTATGCCCGCGATAACGAGCACCTGATGGAGCTTCTGAACAAGAAGATACAGATGATACCGGGAGTTACCGGCACAGAAACACTCATATCACTCGATCAGTCGATTGCCCGCGAAATACCTATCCGTGAGCAGGAAGACGACGAATAAAAACAATAATGGAGCAAGAAAGCCGCTGGACAGAAATTGAACATCTTCCCGCCTGGGACGAGGAGTTTTACGACATCTACACGGCCAAGAAATTTGGCAAATGGGTGATGATAAAAACCCTCAAGCCGCAGTACCGCGACGATCCGCAGTACCGGGCCATGATAGAAAAAGAATTCGATGTGCGCTACAACCTGGCGCACCCCAATATCGTGATGATAAACGATTTCGAGGATATACCCGGAATCGGCCGCTCGATAGTGTGCGACGATGTCTACGGCAATACCCTGAGAAAGCTTCTGACCGACGGCAAAGTGACGCACCACCATCTGGAGCAGCTGCGCCATCAGCTGGTGAATGCACTTGAGTATATAGAGCTCAACCATATAGTGCACCCTCCCCTGCGGCCCGAAAACATTATCTTCACAGAAAATATAGAGAATCTGAAGCTTATCGATGTGGGCTTCGAGCAGCGTCCGTCGCTGTCGAAGCAGTCGATAGCCGACGATATCTATAACTACGGCAAAGTGCTCACCGAGGTGCTCGACGCTCTTGGTGAGAACGATGCCACTCTGCGCCGTGTGGCGCGTAAATGCACACATCCCAATCCTGCGCGCCGGTATACCGACCTCCAGCAGCTGCATCTGGCACTCGAGGGCCGCAATTCGCGCGGTCTGGTGGTGCTGGTGACGGTATTTGTGGTCCTTATGATTCTGCTGGTGATATGGCTCAAATCGCCGTACAGCCCGGCCCCGGTATTGGACTGATAATTTAGAATTAATAGTTGGGAGATTATTAATTATTCATTAAAAAATGGTTTACGTACATCCTATCGCTGCGTCGTCCGATCAGCTGCACCAGTATGTGCAGTTCGGCATAGATCTGTATAAAGGAAACGACTGCTATGTTCCTCCGCTGATAATGGACGAAGTAGGCACTCTGTCGCCGGATGTGAATCCGGCCTTCGATTTCTGCGACGCGCAGTCGTTCATGGCTTTTCGCAACGGCGAACCCGTAGGCGCCATAACCGCCATAATCAACAAGGCATACAACGAGAAGACGGGCGAGAAACTGATGCGCTTCGGTTTCGTCAACTTTATCGACGACAAGGAAGTGGTCGACGAGCTTTTTGCCGCTGTCGAGGACTGGGGCCGCAGCCGCGGCATGACCGAAATAGTAGGCCCTATGGGCTTTTCAGACATGGACCATGAAGGAATGCTCATAGACGGTTTCGACGAGCTCGGCACCATGGCCACCATATACAATTATCCCTACTACCCCGAGCATATGGACCGCATGGGCTATAAAAAGGATGTGGACTGGGTGGAATACCGCATGACAGTGCCCGACGCCATACCCGAGAAATATGCCCGCATAGCCGATATCGTGGCTAAAAAATACGGTCTGTCGGTAAAAAAATATACCTCGCGCTCAAAGATAAAGAAGGAATACGGCCAGGCTATATTCGAGCTCGTCAACGAGGCCTATGCCAATCTCTACGGTTTCGTGCCTCTGACACCGCGTCAGATCGAATTCTATATCAAATCGTATATCGATGTGCTGCGTCTCGAGGATGTATGCCTTGTGGTCGATTCCGACGGTAAGCTCGTAGCTCTGGGCATATCCATGCCTTCGCTGTCGCGGGCGCTGCAGAAGTCCAAAGGCAAGCTTTTCCCCTTCGGGTGGTGGCCCCTGCTGCAGGCTATCCGCGGAAAGTCGGATGTAGTCGATCTTCTGCTCGTGGCCGTGAAGCCCGAATATCAGAGCCGTGGTGTGAACGCTCTTATTTTTGCAGATCTCATACCGCAGTATATCAAAAACGGATATAAATTTGCGGAAAGCAATCTCGAGCTCGAAGGTAACGAAAGTGTACAGAAGCAATGGGAATACTTCGAGCGCCGTCAGCACCGCCGCCGCCGTGCATACCGGAAAAAACTGTGAATAGTTAGAAGTTACAAGATACAAGTTAGGAGTTAGTAGTTGAAGGCGCGAAAGCCACACTACTAACTCCTAACTTCTAATTTCTAACTACCTCAAAGGTCCTCTTCGATAGAGAAATCATCGGGCAGATCGTCGTCGAGCTCCACATCGTCGACATCGTCATCGTTGTCGGTTTCTTTGGGCTCGTCGGAAACGGACGGAGCTTTCTTCAGAGGACGGCGTCCGCGGTCTTTCTCGGCGTCCTTGAGAGCCTGCATGATGAGCGCTTCGAGCTCTTCGCACAGTTCGGGATTGTCGGCGAGCATCTGCTTGGCGGCGTCGCGGCCCTGGGCGAGTTTGTCGCCGTTGTAGCTGAACCACGAACCACTCTTCTTGATGATGCCGTATTCCACACCGAGGTCGAGGATTTCGCCGCTGCGCGATATACCTTCGCCGAACATTATATCGAACTCAGCGCGCTTGAAAGGAGGCGCCACCTTGTTCTTCACTACCTTGATATAGGCGCGTTTGCCCAGCACGTCATCGCCGTCTTTGATCGGGTTGCGCGAACGGATGTCGATGCGCACAGAGGCGTAGAATTTAAGGGCGTTGCCGCCGGTAGTTGTCTCCGTGGGGCCGAACATCTGTCCGATTTTCTCGCGCAGCTGGTTGATGAATATGCAGGTGGTGTTGGTGCGAGCTATAGTGCCTGTGAGCTTTCGCATAGCCTGCGACATGAGACGGGCCTGCAGACCCATGTTGCGGTCGCCCATTTCGCCTTCTATCTCGCTCTTGGGAGTAAGAGCGGCCACCGAGTCTACCACCACTATATCGACAGCGCTGGAGCGGATGAGCTGTTCGGCTATCTCGAGGGCCTGCTCGCCGTTGTCGGGCTGTGCTATGAGCAGATTGTTGATGTCTACGCCGAGCTGTTGCGCATAGAAGCGGTCGAAGGCGTGCTCGGCATCGATCATGGCTGCTATGCCGCCGCGCTTCTGAGCTTCGGCTATGGCATGGATGGCCAGAGTGGTCTTACCGGACGATTCGGGGCCGTAGATTTCGATGATACGGCCGCGGGGATAGCCGCCTACGCCGAGGGCGTAGTTAAGGCTGATGGATCCCGTGGGGATCACCTCGATATCTTCTATCACCTCGTCGCCCATCTTCATGATGGCGCCGCGGCCGTAGGCTTTCTCGATGCGTCCCATGGCCTGCTCGAGTGCTTCGAGGCGTGCGGCCTGCGGGTCTTTGGGTGCGTCGCTCTTTTTGGAGCTTTCTTTCTTTGCCATTGTATATTTGTGTTTGTATTTATTTCTTATAATGCAAATTTAGCGCATATGGTGTGTATTTTTATAGCACGGTACGGCTAAAATAAGTTAATTACTTAAAAGTCTGTTTTTATTTTAGTCTGTTATTCAGTTGGTTATAAATATTTATTACAAATCAATGACAAAATATCGAACCAACTGAACCGGGCCGATGTTATAATATCACGAAAGCACTTTAGCTTTTTCCATTGCAAGAAATGTGATAATGATTGGTTTATACCAACGAGGCGACTCCGCGACGGCGTCGCCTCGTTGGTGTTATGTCATTTCTTGGCCGGAGGCACCACCACGCCCGACAGACGCAGTGTCACCTGCTCGCTCTTGCCGTTGGCGGCGCGCAGGCGCAGTTTTATGTCCTTGTTGATTTCGCCTTTCTGGCCGGCGAGATTGAAAGTTACCTTCACTTTGCCCGATTTACCGGGCGCCACGGGCTTGCGGGTGTATTCGGGGCGTGTGCATCCGCAGCTTGCTATGGCCGATATTATGGCTACAGGGCCGTCGCCCACGTTGTCGTAGGTGTATTCGTGCACCACATAGCCTTCTTCGGCATTGACGGTGCCGAAATCGTAGCTTATTTCGGGGAACTGCAGCCCCACTTTCTCTCCCGGTGTCCTGGCTGCTGCCGGAAGCGCCAGAAGGATGCAGGCGGCAATAATGGCGAGTATATGTTTCATTTCTTGAAATATTGGTCGAGGACAGCCGCGGCTGCGGCGAAACTCGATTTGCGGTTGGCGAGTACGTCGGCCTCGGCGCCTTTGAGGAGGGTTGCTATGGTGGGATTGTCGTAGAAGTGCTTGCGGAGCTGTTCGTCGATGGTTTCGTACATCCACCATCGGGCCTGCTCCTGGCGTTTGAGCTCGAAGTATCCGTTTTTCTTTACGAAAGCGAAATAGCGGTCGATCATGTCCCACACCTCGGGTATGCCGAGTTCGTAGTAGCCGGAGTAGGTGAGTACTTCGGGTTTCCATCCGCTTGCCGTAGGCGGGAAGAGATGCAGTGCCGAGCGGTACTGTGCCTGGGCGAGCTGTGCGGGGCCTATGTTGTCGCCGTCGGCCTTGTTTATGACTATGCCGTCGGCCATCTCCATGATGCCGCGTTTGATGCCCTGCAGCTCGTCGCCGGCACCGGCGATCTGTATGAGCAGGAAGAAATCGACCATCGAGTGTACGGCCGTCTCACTCTGGCCCACGCCGACGGTTTCTACGAATATATTGTTGTAGCCGGCGGCTTCGCAGAGTACGATGGTTTCGCGTGTTTTGCGCGCTACGCCGCCCAGAGAACCCGCCGACGGGCTGGGGCGTATAAATGCTCCGGGATGGACAGAAAGCTTCTCCATGCGCGTTTTATCGCCCAGTATGGAGCCTTTGGTGCGCTCGCTCGAGGGGTCGATGGCCAGAACGGCCAGTTTGCCGCCGTCGCGGAGCACGTGGAGGCCAAATACGTCGATACTCGTGCTCTTGCCTGCGCCCGGCACACCGGTGATGCCTATGCGGCGCGAATTGCCGGAGTAGGGGAGGCACTTCTCTATCACCTCCTGGGCCACGGCATAATGCTCGGGAGCGAGGCTCTCCACGAGGGTCACTGCACGGCTCAGGGCTGTTATCTCGCCTTTGAGGATGCCTTCGACCAGTTCTGAAGCCGATGGCAGGGGCTTGCGGCGCGGACGCTTGGCCAGATAGGGGTTCACTATCGGCGGCTGGGCCACACCGCCGTTGACGGTGAGACCGAGGTATTGGGAGTCGTTTTCGGGATGTTCCATGTCAGTGTGTTTAACACCCAAAATTACGAAATGCCCGCGTCTTAGCCAAATTTTTATGTTTTATTCACCACAGTTTATACCAAAGTAATATTATTGCGGCATATTGATAGCAAAGAGACTTGTTGAACGTGGTTATAAAAGCATTTTTATAGCAAAAAGATAAATTTTGTATTTATTAACATATAAGTATGCCGAACGAACGATTTTTTGTATAATTTTGAAAACGATTAGATTCGTATCATTTCATCATTCCACATAATTATCTGCTTATGAAAAAAACTTTACTCTCTATTCTGGCCGTGTTTGCAGGCACGACTTGCTATGCAGCCGTAGGCGATACCGTTGTACTGGACGGTATAACCTATACCGCCACTTCTGACACCGAGGCAGAGGTGAGCAAAGCGGACAAAACAGTTCTGAATGCTGTGATTCCCGCCTCAGTGGAAATCGGGGGCGATCAACTGACTGTGTCGGCTATCGGTGAACAAGCATTCTACTGGAGCAATGTCAAATCGGTGGAACTGCCCAACACAGTAACCGAAATCAAGGGACAGGGTTTCTACGACTGTGATAATCTTGCTGAAATAAAATGGGGTACAGGTCTTAAGAGCATAGGACGATATGCCTTCGGATATACCAAGTTGGGACCTCTGTCCTTACCCGAAGGTCTTGAATTTATCGATGACAGTGCGTTCTTCCGTTGCGACGATATGACGTCGGTGGAATTCCCGTCTACCCTCAAGGAAATAGGTCCGAGCTGTTTCTACAAGGTGCCTCTGACGAAGGTCGTTCTCCCTGCCGGTCTCGAAGTACTTGGTAAGAGTGCTTTCCTCAGTTGTGCCTCTCTTGCTGAAGTAACACTCAACGAAGGACTCGTTACTATCGGCGATAACACATTCTTTGGAACGGCTCTGACTTCTATTGATATTCCTTCGAGTGTCACGACAATCGGCGCAGAGGCTTTTTATGATGCTCCTTTGGCACAGATTAACATAGGACAGAATGTAGAAACTATAGGGGCAGGCGCTTTCTCCGGTACTAACCTCACTACATTCACCGTAGATTCGGCCAACAAGAGCTTTACCGTCGTAGACGATGTTCTCTATAATGCCGACAAGACCCTTCTGGTGGCTTTCCCGGCAAAATGCACAAAGACCGAGCTTACACTTCCGTCGGAGTGTATCGGTATATGCGGCGAGGCATTCGACCGCACCGGTATTAAGAAAGTGACAGTAGGAAATAAATTCCGCGCTATAGACGGATTTGCTTTCTGCAAATCGCAACTGTCGGAAATCAACATGCCCGAAAGCCTTGTCTTTATAGGCGAACAGGCCTTTGCCGGTACCAAACTCACCAATGTGGTGCTTCCTCCGGCCATGCCTATGATACAGGAGGCTGCTTTTGCCCAGTGCGAATCTCTTGTATCGGTGACTATTCCCGCATGTGTGACGTATATTGGCCTGCGCGCGTTTTGGAACTGCACGGCGCTTGTTACTGTCAACTGCGAGGGTATGACACCCCCCGAAATAGAAGACTGGTATGATGTAGACGAGAGTGCATTCTTCAATATTTCTTCTTCGGCAGTATGCAATATTCCCGTCGGAGCTGCCGACGCATACAAGGCTTCTTTGTGGAAGAGTGTGTTCTCCACTTTCAACGAAAGTCTTGCTGCCCATGTTTACCCGACAGAGATCTATCCTGCTGCAAACGATAAGGTAAGTTCTTTCGACGGCATTTCGATGGCTTTCGCAGCTGACATGACCATTGTGAATTCCCGTCCGGCCGTCAAGGTTATCGAAGGCAGCCTCGTTGCCGGTGTGCCTGTAGGCACTGCAATTTCTGTCGATGAATGGTATCTGACCTCCGACAGCAAGACCGAATTGCGTGTATGGCCTGCCGACTACGACGGTTTCCTCACTCCTTTCAATATGGAACAGGGCAAACAGTACTTCGTCATTATCCCCGAGGGTATCTGCAAGGATGCGTCGGGTGCGTTTAACGAAGCTATGACCATCAGTTATATGGGCGAATATGTGGCTCCCAAGGTGGAAATAACATCGGTTTCTCCCGCCGACGGTGAGGCCATAGAGCAGATAGGCACTCTCAGCTTCACATTTGCCGAAAAGGTGAATCTCCAGTCGTCCAAGCTGGCTGATATAAAGGTGATGAAGGGCAGTGTAGACGGTACTGAAATACCGGTTGAGAAATGGTGGGCTGTAGGCGGAACTACATCCGGTACGAGCCTCTCGATATTCGCAGGCGACGAATACGACGGTTATGCCATGCCTATAACTCTTGAGGACGGCGTAGACTACTATGTGATAATACCGGCGGCTCTCTTCCGTCTGTCGTCGACCTACAATGCCGCAAACGAGCAGATAGTGCTCCACTACAACAACGGTATGAGCGGTATCGACCGAGTTGAGGCCGATGCAAATGCTCCGGTAGAGTACTACAATCTTCAGGGCGTGCGTGTAGACAATCCTTCGGCAGGACTCTATATCCGCCGTCAGGGTAACAAGGCCACTAAGGTATACGTGAAATAAGGTTTAATACACAATGTTTAAAAGCCCGGTATATGCCGGGCTTTTTTATGCTTTTTTTGTAGTAGGGTCAAGCAAGAGATAGATGGGGAAAGGGTTAAGCGAAATAAAATGAAAGTGCGCTACTTCACAGTAACGCACCTCCCTCATAACCAAAATTCAAGTATATATTGTGAGTCTAACAAAACGTAATCTAATTTAAACGGGGTAAACCCTTTTAAATCCGATGCAAAGATACTAACAATTTCGGTATTATGGTTTGAAAAACTGAAAATAAATATTAATAACTGTTAAATATAGGCCTTTCGACCCGAAATTTAACATTTTCGCGGCAAAACATTTCGTTTTCGCCTGAAAAAACAATCCCCCGGGTGAAGGGGCCGGTCGGCTTTCTCACCCGGGGGTTGCTTGTTGGCGACTCTCCGTTCACGGAAGAGTCAAGACAGTTGTGTATTAGTTCGCGGGGTAAACAGCTATGTCAGAGATATGCACCTGACCGCGCTTTGAGGCGCCGTCGGAGCCTAATGTAGCGTCGTGTCCGACAGTGAATGTGACGCTTGTGGCAGAGCCTGTCCAGGTGATGGCTGTGTCGTCAGATTTCTGCTCTGTCACAGTGCCGGTATTGGGCGTGAAAGTGGTGTAGCGCCTGGAACCTGTCGAGGTATTGAGCGTGAACACTATTTTGGCCATGGAAGCACCGGCGATGGTGAAGGTATTGTCGGCGTAGAGACGCAGAGTGGTGCCGTTGATGGCGGGAGCGGTTGCACCGGAAGCCTTGTCGGCAGTAAATGTATAGCCGCTGACTGTCACGGGAGCGGAAATAACGTCGGCAATCTGGCTGATAGTGATATTGACAGCTTCGCCCGGATTGACAGGAACATCGGGTGTATCGGGTACGTCGGGCTTATCGGGATTGTCGGGTGTGGTACCACCTTCGCCGAGGGTATAGGCACTGGTGTTTTTGAGGCCGGGACCGCCGCAGTATTTCATGACGTCGCCCTTGAGGGTAACGGCCCTGCCGAGGTTACCGGGATTGGCCGAGAGATTGAGGGCATTGCGGATATCGCCTGTAGGCAGCTGTATGCCCACGCAGAGATTGACGTCCTTGCAGTCGGGAGTCGGGCCTACCACAATATTTGTGGTTGCGGCGTCGGCTGTGCCGAAAGAAGTGCCTGTGAGGGTAGTGGAGCTGCCGCCGGTAGGCATGGAGCCTACGATGTAGCCCTTGAGCCATACGCCGCTTGCCACGGCCACAGTGGTGCTCGTCGGGTTGAGTGCACGCAGGGCTACGGTATTGTAGGGAGAGGATTCGGAACCATCGCCCTCGGCGGTGACATCGCCCGGAGTAACGGGTGTGTCGCCGCTGCCCTGGCCGTTGATGCTGATAATCTTGCCGCCCTGGGCCATCTGCGGGGTATTGCCCATATAGTTGGTGAGCTTGCCGCATACCACCACTTCGTCGCCTACCTTGAGCTGGTCTTCGGAGGTGAATTTGTCGCCGTTGAAGTAGTAGCCGCGGAAAATGTCGAAAGCCACGTTGGTGCCTTCGCTTGTGATGGAGTAGGTGGCGTTGCCGAAGGAAGTGCTGAGTTCCTTGATGGAGGAAACTTTGCCTTTCACATATACGTCGGCGTCGGTTGTGGCGCCCGAAGCGAGAGCTTTCGCTACCTCGAGGGCCTTGACGCTGTTGTAGGGGCTGGCGGCGGTGCCGTCGCCTTCGGGAGTACCGGCGGGAACGTCGGGAGTGGTGGAGCCGTCGAGCACATATTCGCTTGTGTTCTTGATGCCGGGGCCGCCGCAGTACTTCATTACATCGCCTTTCAGAGCCACTACCTTACCGAGATTGCCGGGGTTGGCCGAGAGGTTGAGGGCGTTGCGGATGGTGCCTGTAGGCAGCTGTACGCCCACGCACTTGGAGGGGTCGGTGCAGTCGGCTGTCGGACCTATCACTATATTGGTGGTGGCGGCGTCGGTGAGGCCGAAAGATGTGCCGGCGAGGGTAGTGGAGCTGCCGCCGGTGGGCATGGAGCCTACTATGTAGCCTTTCACCCATATTCCGGTTTCAACTGCTGTGGTGGTGCTGCCGGGATTGAGAGCCACAACCTGTGCAACGTTGTAGGGCGACTCCTTGGTGCCGGCTCCGGCGGCTATTTCGCCGCCGCCAACCTCTACGCCCTCGATTTCGAAGGTGTTTGTGGAGCCGTTGTTGCCGGTGATGCCGTAGGTGCCGAGATATTTGGCCAGGGTGCCGTGTACGAGTATCTGCTTGCCGAGGTTAGTGGGATTGTCGCGGAGGTTGCCGTACTGCTCGAAGGCCGATTCCGAGGTGAGATATATCACCAAAGCGTGGTCGAGGGTGCGGGTTTCGGGGGTCTGGCCTATTACCAGGGTGTTGGCGAGCACTGTGGGAGCTTCCCATTCGATGTCGTCGGCAGAGGTGATGTCCTCAACGCCGGGAGCGACAGCGCCCACGATATAGCCCTTGACCCATCCCTGAGCTGTGATGCCGTCGATCTGAGCCTGTACGGCTTCGTCGACGGAGTAGGGATTGTCCTTGGCGCCGGGACGCTCGGGCGATGCCTTCCATGCGTTGCCGTCGATGAGGATGAACTGCCATGCGTTGTTGAAGAAGCTGAGTATACCGGTGAGATCGACGTTGCCTTCGGGCAGGGTAGTGTTCCAGAATGTGGAGTAGCCCGAGGTGCGTACGTTCATGGTGTTGCCGTTGGCATCGGTGATAACGCGGTTCTCGCCCGAGCTGTGATAGCTCGAGAACACGGCCTGGCCGCCTTCCTGGAACGATACGTTCTGCAGGCATACGAGCTGGCTCTGCCATTTCTGCTGCTCTTCGGGCGATGTGCCGATGTAGCTGAACGAGGGCACCTGGATGGTGTCGACCTTGGCGGCATCGGGCACGCCGTTGAGTTCGGCATGGCTGCTGAAGTACTCGGGCGCCATGAAGCTTATCTGCCATGTGTTGCCGCGGTCGTACCAGCTTTTCGAGCCCATCTGCATAAGGCCGCTGTACTTGCCTATTTCCATGCCGGTGACGTCCATCACTATCTCCTGGCCCACACGGTAGTTGAGGTAGAGGTTATAGGAGTTGATGGAGAATGCCAGTGCGGCTGTCTCGTCCTGAATTACGAGGCTCTTGAATACGTTCGATGCCTCGTCGGACGAAACTACGCGGCCGTGGATCACGGTACGCTCTTCGGGATTGTCGGCATTGCCGATTGTGGCGGCATAGTTGTCGGCCTCCTGCCAGTAGCGGGCTTTGAGCTCGGCGATGGTGGTGTTGGGAGTGCTTTTGGCCACAGGCACTTCCATAGCGGGAGCGTCGATATCGTCCTGGCAGGCCGTGGTGACCGATGTCAGTGCTGCCAGAGCTGCGAATCCCGCGATATATTGTCTTAATTTCATAGTATATATACTTTAAAATATAGTTGAAAAAGTAAAAGGTTTAAAAAGTTAAGATAATGGTTTCCGGAGGAAAGATATCGGTTGTGAAGGACCTGTTATCTTAACTCTTTTCACTCTTTTGACTTTATTCACTTCAACTAAGTTGAGTAAATTATTTCTTGCCGGTGATCACGAGATTCTTGATTTCCCAGGTGTCGGCGCCGTCGGCGCTCGAAGCGTACTTGAAGGCTATCTGTATCTTCTTTCCGGCATAAGCCTCGAGGCTGATAGAGCCGCTGGCGGCGAATGTCCATGCTCCGGCTTCGGGCCATGTGGGGATGGTGAGAGCGGTCCATGCCTTGGCGCCTTCCTCGCGTACGACTACGCCGCAGAGGGTGCGGAGAGTGGTCTGGAATTTGGCGGCATGCTCGAAGCTCATGGCTATGCCTGTGGCGCCTGTGAGGTCGATTACGGGCGAGATGGCGTAGGCTTCGGTGGCTGTGGCGGCGCCGTTGGCGAAGCCGCTGCCGTTGAGATAGCCGGCGTTGTTGTATACCTTCCAGCTCCATACGTTCTCGAGGCCGCCGGTGGTTACGTTTTCGATGGTCCAGCCGGTGGAGAGTGCGGCGTCCTTATCCGAGAGGCTGCTGAAGAGCTGCCCTTCGACCGGAGTGTCGGGGGTGTCGCCGCCCTGGCCGTCGAGGGTGTATGCGCTTGTGTTCTTGAGGCCGGGACCGCCGCAGTATTTCATCACGTCGCCCTTGAGGGTCACGGCCTTGCCGAGGTTGCCGGGGTTGGTCGAGAGGTTGAGGGCGTTGCGTACGGCGCCCGAAGGCAGCTGTATGCCCACGCAGAGATTGACGTCTTTGCAGTCGGGTGTCGGGCCTACCACAATATTTGTGGTGGCGGCTTCGGCTGTGCCGAATGTGGTGCCGGCGAGAGTGGTCGAGGTACCGCCGGTAGGCATAAAGCCTACGATGTAGCCCTTGAGCCATACGCCTGTGGCCACGGCCTCCTGAGTGTTGGTGGGATTGAGAGCGCGGAGGCCGAGAGTGTTGTAGGGATTTGCCTCGGAGCCGTCGCCTTCGGCGGTGATGTCGCCGGGAGTGTCGGGGGTTTCGCTGCCGCCCTGGCCGTTGATGCTGATAATCCGGCTGCCCTGGGCCATCTGCGGGGTGTTGCCCTTGAAGTTTACGAGCTTGCCGCATACCACCACTTCGTCGCCTACCTTAAGCTGATCTTCGGCGGTGAATTTGTCGCCGTTGAAGTAGTAGCCACGGAATATGTCGAATGCCTGCGATGTGCCTTCGCTGGTGATGGAGTATGTGGCGTTGCCGAAGGAAGTGCTGAGTTCCTTGATGGCGCTCACCTTGCCCTTGACATAGTATTCGCTTTCGGTAGTGGCGTCGGCGGCGAGCGCCTTGGTCACTTCGTAGGCCTTGAGGCTGTTGTAGGGGCTTGCGGCGGTGCCTTCGCCTTCGGGTTCGCCGGTGGGCTCGTCGGGAGTGTCGGGGGTATCGGTGTTGTCGAAGTCGAATCCTTCGAGGTCGTCGATGTTGTTGATGGTCATCTGCCATACGTTGTTGAAGAAACCGAGTTCACCCGATATGGTGCCAGTGCCGCCGGGAACCTTGGTGTTGCCGAAGGTGCAGTAGCGGTTGAGGCGGATTATCATGGTGTTGCCGTCGGCGTCGGCGAAGGTGATGGACGCGTCCTGACCCGATACGGGGATGAATGCCTGGCCCGGCGAGGTGAAGTGCACGTTCTCGATGCGTACTGCATGGGCCTGGTACTTCATTATTTCCTCGGTAGATGAGAGGGCGGCGGTCATTTCGGGGATGGTGACGGTGTAGCGGTCGATTTTATCGGGCTGTCCCAGACCGTTGGCGGACACGTGCTCCAGGAGCACGCTGTTGTCGATGAAGGTGGTGCTGCTGCCGTCGGTGCTGCTGCCTATCTGGAAGAGGCCGGCATAGCGGCCTGCGTAGAGGCCGGTGGCGTTGATGTACACTTCCTGTCCGTAGCCGTACTGGGTGGCGAGCTTGGTCGACGAATTGAGCTGACGGGCGGCTATGGTCATGGCGCCTGTCTCGTCCTGCACGTAGAGGTACTGGTAGAGGCAGCTGGTGGCATCGGAGCTTATGACGCGTGCCTTGATGATGATGTCCTTGCCTTCGACAGTCTTGCCTATCGAGGCGGCATAGTTGTTGGCGTCCTGCCAGTACATGTTTTTGAACTGGGCGATGGTGGTGTTCTCCATGCCCGCCAGCGGCGACTCGGGGGCTACAATCGGCGGACGTGCGAAGTCGTCGTCGCACGAACTCAGAGCCATCGAGCAGAGCAGACCGGCCGCTGCTATATATTTATGTATTGCTTTCATTTGTTGTTTATGTTGGTGATGGGTTGAAAGAGTATTAAGTCGAAGAAGTTAAGAGATTAGTTTATTGAGCAAGTACTATTATCTTAACTTTTTTCACTTTCTTAACTTGTTCACCCGGCGGAATCAGAAACGAATGCCGACATTGAGATACATGCGGAATCCCTGGGCGTAGCTGAAGCGGTTGGGATATGCGCTGCGGTCGTAGTTCTTTGTATCGAGACGTCCCTGCTGGTAGGCGTAGGTCACTACATCCTTGTTGTTGAGGATGTTGTTGAGGTTGAGGTTCACGTTCATGCTCACCTTGCGGTTGATGTAGATGAGTTTGCCGATCGAGGCGTTGAGAGTGAATGCGTTCTTGAGCTTGTCCTGTGTGGAGAGTTCTTCGATCTTGGCAATGAGCTGTCCTTCGGTGGGAGTGCTGCCGTTCCATATGTCGGCGGTGGGCAGGTCGGGAAGAGCTTCGTGGTATGCCGGGGCGAGGTTCACGTAGGCGTCGCCCTGCCATGTGGCGTTGACATTGAAGAACCAGCTCTTCGGAGCGGCCCAGTCTATGCCGAGGTTGGCGGCGTACTGGGGTGTCGAGCCCAGATAGTAGTTTTTGAGATATACGGTCTGGGTGGTGTCGGGGTAAAGGCCGTTTTCGAATGTACGGGTACCCTTGGGATTGTTCTTGTACTGGAAGCGCGAGTACATGCCGGCGAACGATGCAGTGACGCTCGGGGTAATCTTGTAAGCCATGCCGAGTTCCACACCCTTGTAGGCGCGTTTTACACCCGCCAGCACTACGTTGGTGTAGGTGGTGTAGCGCTCGTCGTAGAAGCCGTTGCGCTCGATGGCGTTGCTCACACCGGTGTAGAAGCCGGTGATGCTGCCGCGGAAGCGGCGGTAGTTCCATATGTAGGCGAGGTCGGCCGAGAGGATGCGTTCGCTTTCGACGTTGTCGACCACGGTGTTCTTCACGCGCGGAGCGATGAACACGGCGTCGAAGAGCGGTGCCTGGGTTCCGTACTGCACGTGGGCGGAGAACATGTTGCGGCCGTCGAGCTTATAGAGTGCGCCGGCCTTGATGCTGGCGTTGTCGAAGCGGAGCATTTCGCTCTTGCCGAGCGAGTTGTTGGGGGCGCGGCCGTTGCGCATCTTGCCGTCGCGCTGATACTGGGTGTAGCTCATCTGCACGCCGTAGTTGATGTCCCACTTGGGCAGGTTGATCACGTTCTGGAGCCATGCCTCGGCGCGGAGGGCGTGGATGTCGTAGTCGTAGCCGAAGCGGTCGCCCTTGGTCACGTGGCGGTTGGGATTGTCGAGATCGTTCTGCAGATTCTGGGGAGCGATGGCGATGTCGCGGTCGCTGAAGGGGTCGATGTCGAGCCAGAATTCACCGCCCAGGAGGTCGCGTATGGTCTTGTAGTTCGAGCTCTTGGTGTAGTTGAACGACAGACCGCCCTGCAGCGAGAGCACCGAGTTGATGCGGGTGTTGATGTAGGTGTTGAACATCGCATTGAGCTGGTGGTTGATGCGGTTCTCCATGATGTACGACGAACCCTTGCGGTCGGGGCTGTCGGCGGCGAGGCCTTCGTTCTGCACATTGTTGAGGTAGTTGATCTGGTAGAGATCGTCCCACTTGATCTGGCGGAACGACTCGTTGTTGCGCCACAGATCGTAGTAAAGGTCGTACATCTCGCTGTCGTCCTCATAGTAGGAGGGCAGATAGCGGTAGTATGTGGGGTTGGGGTCGAGTGCCTTGTAGTAGTTGAGGGCGGTACGGTTGTAGTATACCGAGCGGAAAGCGGCGGCGGTATTCACCGTAGTGTTCTCTTTCTTGTATATCCAGTTGAGGATCACAGTGGGGTCGAAAGTCTCGGTGATGCGGGCCGAGCGCTTCTTGCCGTCCTGATAGCCCCAGTCGGGGTTGTAGAGGTTGGAGCCGGCCAGGTCGTAGGCTTCCTGATAGGTGGGGCGGCCGGTGGCGCGCTGTGTGGGACCGCCGAATGCGGTGAGGGTAAGGGTGTTGTTGGCGTTGATAAGCTTCTCGATGGAGAGGAACAGGCCTCCCGAGTTGTAGAATGTGCCTTCCATCACGCCTTCCTTGGCATAGCGGCCGATGGCGCTCACGGTGTAGGCCCAGCCGTGTTTGTTGAGGCCGCTGGCGTAGGTCACCATTCCGCGGAACATATAGTTCGAGTTGGTGAAGGCCACCGAACCGTTGAATCCCGGAGCATAGAGGTCGGTGGTGGTGTTGTAGTTCACCGAGCCGCCGATGTCGCCGAAGCCGTAGTTGGCGGCGTCCATGCCCACTGCGGTGGTCTTGTTGCGGAATGCGCGGCTTGTCATGCCCATAAGGGTGGAGAAGTTGAAGCGGCCGCGGACAAGGTCGTTGAACTTGATACCGTTGATATACACACTCTGGTACTGGCTGTCGTAGCCGCGGTAGCGGAAGTACATCGGACCGAAGTTGTAGGATGCGGTGTTGTAGTAGATGTTGTCGTTGGCACCGGTGAGAGCCGAAATGCTCTGGGCGGAGCCTTCGTCGTCATCGAGCACGGCTTCGTCGAATATCAGGTCGTTGGCGTCGCCGTAGAAGTCTTCGCCGATATTATCCTGAGTGAGGCGTATTTCGCCAACATTTACAGTGCCGGCGCCTATCGCTACGTCGAGGCCGGCGCTCTGGAAGCCGTCGCAGGTCACAACGATATACGCATCGGTGTTGTCTGCCGTTTCCAGTCGGAACTGTCCGTTGAAATTTGTGGTCGCACGCGTGCCGTCCGCTCCGACCGATACATAGGCGCCACTCAGGGGGCTGCCCGTACTTCCGTTCACAACAACGCCCACTACCGTGGCCGCCGATGCTAACAATGCCGGCCAGAGGGCCGACAGAAGTACCAGAAGAAAAAGTCTTTGTCGCATGTTGTTAAATAAGTGTGATTTTTTCCGGTGTATTGTGTATACGGTATATATTGTCGTTTGAATTTCAAAGGTTAACGCCTGGTAGTGCTACATACTGCGCGACAGGCAGAGTAAAAGCGGTCAAATTTAGTAAAAAAGCCCCCACATTTGCAAATAAAACACCAATTTTTTTAGAAGCGAGGGACGAGGGGCGTGGAGCGAGGGGAACCGCCTTGGCGGTTCAATATTCACACAGCCTATGGTACGGGGGCGCAGACCTCGTACCATAGGTCTTCGCCGCATTCCTGTCAGCCAACCGCATAGCGGTTGAATACCACTATGCTAATCGTCGAATAGATATTTATTGTCGTATTCTATCTCGTAACGGTCCAGAAACAGTCGGACTTCTTCTGTCAGTGAGCGCCCTTTATGATGTTCATATTGGTTTTTTATATAATTGATGAGATCCGGCACCGCTGACTTGGAATATGACAGGACGGCATATCCTCGTTGCCATTGAAATCTGCCGGCAACCATGCGATTATTGTTTATATATTTCGAAGTGGCTATCTTAAGATCGTGGATAAGATCGGGTATGAGCTTCTGAATGTTATATTCAATCAGCATATGCACATGATTCTCGGTTCCTCCTACAATAGTGCATTGATGCCCGAGGCTGCGTACGGTGTTTGCTATGTATGCGTGTATATTCGGAAGACTATGTGTGGGGAGCACGCTGAATCGTCCTTTTACAGCGAAAATAATATGGAGATATATTTTAGATAATGTATTAGCCATGTGGCAAATATAGCTATTAACCCGGATATGCGCAATAGTTTATGCAAAATACATTCGGGGTTATTCAACCGCTATGCGGTTGGCTGTTTATGGATGGCGCAAGACCTATGGTGTGGCCGTTCTGACGAACGTCCAAACCATAGGCTGTGTGAATATTGAACCGCCAAGGCGGTTCTCCTCGCTTCCCGTTCCCCGCCCCTCGTCCCTCGGTTCTAAAAAATTTTTGGGGGTTGTGATTTTTTTGATTACATTTGCGCTATCAGATACACCTTATCTCAACGTATGAAGCACGTCTATACTATCATAGCCGTCGTAATGATGGCTTTAGCAGTTTTGCCCATGAATGCTGCCGATAACAACCGCAAGGTGCAGGTTGCCGGCATAGCTTTCTATAATTTCGAGAATCTTTTCGATACAATTCCCAACAATCCCGAAGGCCGCGACGTGGAGTTCACTCCCGGCGGACCACGCCAGTGGGACAGCCGCAAATACAATGAGAAAGTGCACAATCTAGCCTATGCCATATCGCAGTTCAAGACTCGCGTCACTCCCCTCGGACCGGCTATCATCGGCGTGTCGGAAATAGAAAACCGCTCGGTGATGGAAGATGTCATTGCCCAGCCCGAACTCAAGGGCCTCGATCTCGGCATAGTGCACCACGACTCGCCCGACGCCCGCGGTGTCGACGTAGGCATGATCTACAACAAGCGTTATTTCCGCGTAGAGAACGTGACAAACCACCGCCTCACCACCATTCCCTACCGCACCCGCGACCAAATGTGTGTCGTTGGCTCGCTGCTGGGACAGCGTATCGCCGTGATTGTCAATCACTGGCCTTCGCGCCTGGGCGGACAGGAGCAGTCGTCGCCCAACCGCGAGGCAGCCGCAGCTCTGTGCAAACAGATTGCCGATTCGCTGTGGAACATCGATCCCGAGATGGGCGTAATAATAATGGGCGACCTCAACGATGATCCTCAGGACAAGAGCTGCGCCGTGGTTCTCGGAGCCAAAAAGAAATCGAAAGGCGTGGAGGCGCACGGCTTCTTCAACCCATGGTGGAGCAAGCTCGATCAGGGCATAGGCACGCTCGCCTACAAGAGTTCGTGGAATCTTTTCGACCAGATAATAATATCGGGCAATCTTGTGAATGTGCCCGACAACCGCTGGCACTTCTACGAAGCCAAAGTACTCAACTTCGACTTTCTCAAAGACACCGAAGGCTCGCGCCAGGGATATCCCAAGCGTACTTACTCGGGCGGAAGCTACCTGGGCGGATACTCCGACCACTTCCCCACAGAAATATTCCTGCGCCGCTACGTCGACGCCAAATAATATCCTGACAGTCCACAACAGAGAGGGGATTCGCAACCCCCTCTCATATTCATTAAACCAATTATAAATAAATGCGTATGAAAAAACTTCTACTTTCACTGCTCGCAGTGGTCGGCCTCTCCTTCGCCGCCTCTGCAGACGAAGTCACCTTTGACTTCGTCGGAGACGGAACCAGTGATCTTTATGGCATGACCCGTCTTTCAGGTACTACAAGTGAATATAATCCTGATCCAACTACTATTACGGATGGCGCTGTATCTATTAAACTTACAGGCAACACCCGCCTATGGAAGGATGGTCTGCGTTTCTATACAAGCTCTGCTATGGAAATTTCCGCTCCAGGTTATACAGTTACCGGCGTGAAATTTGGAAATAATAATTACGGCAGCTTTAATTACAATAATAAGGCTTTAACCGCCGACACCTGGACAGGTAATGAGGAATCTGTTAAATTTAGCTGTAATATTACAAAAAGTAATAAAGCAGTAAATAAGCTGACTATTACAATTGAACCGGCTACAGGTGTAGTAAAAGCAGATGCAGGTCTCTCTTTCGGTGAAACAACTGAATTTAATGTAAATCTCGGTGAAGCTTTCACAGCGCCGAAACTCACAAAGGCCACCACAGCTGAAGTTATCTTTGAAACAAACAATGAGGCTGTAGCCACAGTCGATGAAAATACGGGTGCAGTAGAAATAAAAGGCGTAGGTACTGCCACTATCACAGCAACTGCAGAAGCAAACGACGAATACAACGCCGGTACAGCATCCTATACCATTAAAGTGGTCGATCCCAATAGTACTGCAGTCGATGTAACATTCGATTTTGTAAAAAATACTTATGATCTTGGTAGTAGAGGAGGTAGTACTTATATTACAGAAGCAACTGCTACCAGTGAAGGAGTGACTCTGACATTTGCCAAGACTGGCGGTAATGGTTTCCGTCTTTGGTCTGATGGCCTTCGTGTATATAAGACAGGATCAGGAAATGCTACAATTGCAGTTGCTGCCAAGAATGCCAATATTACTGGCATTGAAATGGCGGTGGCATCTAATTTTACTACCGTTCAAATTGACGGTGTAACAGTTGAAAGTAATAATAAGACCTATTCATGGAATGGCAATGTGAAAAACCCGGTTATTACCATGACTCAGACAGGTGGTAACTATGCTATAACTACTCTTAAAGTTACTTATGAAGAAATTGAAGGTGGCCTCAAGGATGCAGAACTAGCATACAAAACTATAAATTATACAGCTACACTTGGCGACACTTTTGAAACTCCTAAACTCCAAAACCCCCACAATCTTGATGTAACATATACTTCAAGCAATCCTGAAGTCGCTACAGTCGGTGCTGACGGTGCGTTAACACTGGTTGGCGTAGGAACAACCACTATTACTGCAAAATCTGAGGCTACAGCTGAATTTGATGCCGGTTCTGCTTACTATATTCTTAATGTAGTTAAGAAATATGTGACAGTAGATGACTTTTATGCCATTGGTGAAAATAATAAAGGTATAATTGGTTTTGATCTCATTGTAACCTTTGTTAATGAAGGTAGTATCTATGCAGTGACCGAATCCGGCGAAGCGACTCTTGTGTTTATGTTTAATTCAGGTTTAAAGGCCGGGGATGTGATTCCCGCTGGATGGGAAGGTCAGTATGCTCCTTTCAATGGACTTCCTGAAATCAAGCCTGTAAGCGCCCTTCCCGAAGTTACCGAGACAGCTGCAGTTCCCGAACCCGCCGAGGTAACTGCTATTACTGCTGCTGATGTCAACAAGATCGTTATTCTCAAAAATGTTGTCTTCGCTGAAGATACTCCTGCATCTGGCAACTTCACCGGTACTATTACACCTGAAGTTGTTACCTATGCCGAAGGCGACGAAGCCGCTGCGACAACAATCAATTTCCGCAATAGCTTCTCGACAGCTTCCGTACCCGCCGGCACATACGATGTCAAAGCTGCTGTAGCTTTGTATAACACGACTGTACAGGCTTATCCTATCGAGTTCACCGAGTCTACTACCACCGGTATCGAGGGTATTGTTGTGGATGAGAATGCTCCTGTTGAGTACTTCAACCTGCAGGGTGTGCGCGTGGCTAATCCCGAGAACGGCCTCTATATCCGCCGTCAGGGCAACAAGGCCACCAAGGTCCTCGTGAAATAATAATTCTATTTTTCCAAAATATGAAAACGCCCGGTCTCCCCGGGCGTTTTTTTATTGGAAACCGGTGTTACCGCCTTTGGCGGTTTAATATTCACATAGCCTATGGTTCGGGGCGCAGCCACGTACCATAGGTTTTCGGCGCAAATCAATCAACCAACCGCATGGCGGTTGAATAACCCCGACGTTATATGCCAATATTCAACCGCCATGCGGTTGGCTGACCGAAACGGATGGTGACCTATGGTATGGCCGTTCTGACGAACGTCCAAACCATAGGCTGTGTGAATATTCAACCGCCGGGGGCGGTTGCCCCCTCGCCCCTAACTTCTAATTTCTATCTCCTAACTTCTAACTTTTTTTCGTACTTTTGCGTATGCTTAATCTTACGTCACTGGCACGTCCGGCATTCAGGCGCCGAGCCAACGCCTCGCTTTTGTGGGCCGATCCCGATGGCATGGAGCGTACGCAGCGCGCCGTGCTTGCATGGCTGTTGCACCATGGAGCGTCGACGGACTACGGACGCCGCTACGGCATGGACCGCATAGGCGCCTATGAAGATTTCGCGCAGGCAGTGCCTGTGGTGCAGTACGAGGACATCCGCTCCGATGTGATGCGGATGGTGGCGGGCGCTCGCGATGTGCTGTGGCCCGGCGTATGCCGCCGCTATGCGCAGTCGAGCGGTACATCTGGTGGTAAAAGCAAATATATACCCATCACCGATACTTCGCTGAGAGTGAACCACTACGGCGGTGCCGCCGCCTCGGTGGCCCACTATCTGGCGCTGTATCCGCAGAGCCGCCTTTTTGGCGGAAAGAGCTTTATACTGGGCGGCAGTTTCGCCAACGAGCTTCGCGACATTCCCGCCGGAGTGCGTGTGGGCGACCTGTCGGCATCGCTTATCGACAATATCAATCCGGTGGTCAATCTGTTCCGTGTGCCTTCGAAGCATACGGCGCTCATGGCCGACTGGACAGCCAAGCTTCCGCGACTTATCGAAGAGTCGCTCCGCAGCGACATCACCAACATATCGGGGGTGCCGTCGTGGTTCATGACGGTGCTCCGCGGCGTCATGGAGCGTGCGAGTACCGACCGCATACACGACGTATGGCCGAATCTCGAGGTGTTTTTCCACGGCGGCATATCGTTTGCGCCTTACCGCAGCCAGTACGAGGCCTTCTGCGGCCCCGGCATGCGCTATGTGGAGAACTACAACGCCTCCGAAGGCTTCTTTGCCGTGCAGGACACCGCGGAGGGCGGCAGTATGCGTCTGTTGCCCGACATAGGGGTGTTCTACGAGTTCGAGCCGCTTGGCGGCGGGGCTCCGGTGCCGGCATGGAAGGTGGAGCAGGGGAGTGTGTACTCGCTTATTATAAGCGCTCCGAACGGTCTGTGGCGCTATGCCATAGGCGATACCGTGCGCATAGAGAGCGTGGAGCCGCTGCGCATATCGATAGCCGGGCGCACACAGTGCTATATCAATGCTTTCGGCGAGGAGCTGATGGTGTGGAACGCCGAGGCGGCCCTTGCCGCGGCCTGCCGCCTCACCGGCGCCTCGGTGGCCAACTATACGGCGGCTCCCGTGTATGCCGACGGAGGCCACAAGGGCCGTCACCAGTGGATTGTGGAGTGGACGCGGCGTCCTGCCTGTGGCGCGGAGGCTTTCGCCGACATCCTCGACCGCGAGCTGCAGCGCGTCAACTCCGACTATGAGGCAAAACGCTCCGGCGGCATATTTCTCGACCGTCTGGAGATTGTTGAGGCGCCTTCTGGTGTTTTCGACCGCTGGCTGGCTTCTACTGGCAAGCTCGGCGGCCAGCGCAAGGTTCCGCGTCTGGCTAACGACCGCCGCATCGCCGATGCCATCATCGGAATTATAGATGAGAGGGGAGAGGAGCGAGGTACGTTGGGCGACGGATGCACCTCAAGACCTCCCTCCGGCACGCCCCTCTCTCCCCGCCCCTAACCGCAAACCTTTAACCTAAAATATATGAATTACCGCAATTATCTGTTTCTGCTGTTTATGGCCGTTGCGCTCGGAGCCGCGGCCAAGGCGCCGAAGTATATATTTTATTACATCGGCGACGGTATGGGTATGGGCCCTGTGATAGCGGCTCAGAATTACAACCGGATTGTCCTTGGCAATGACAAGCCGTTGAACATGATGCAGTTCCCTGTAGTGGGCTGGTCGCAGACATGGTCGGCAAATGCCGATATCACCGACTCGGCCGCCGCCGGAACGGCGCTTTCCACCGGCTTCAAGACCAAAAACTCCATGCTTGGCATGAATCCCGATACCGTGGCTGTGGAATCGGTTGCCAAGAAGCTTCACGACATGGGCTACGGTGTGGCCATAGCCACCTCCGTAGCTCCCGATGACGCCACTCCCGGTGCTTTCTACACCCATGTGCCCAATCGCGGCATGTTCTACGAGATAGGCCGCGACATGGCGTCGTGCGGCTATGAGTTTGTGGCCGGCGCCGGTCTGCGCGGCACCACCACCGACGGCAAACCCAACGATCTGCTCGACCGCTTCGCCGCCGAGGGCGTGCAGATAGTGCGCGGACCCAAAGAAATAGCTAAAATGGCGTCGCGCCGCGTGCTCCTGCTCAACAACGAGGGTTCGTCGGAACACAATATCGGCTATACTATCGATTCTATCGAAGGTACTCTCACGCTTCCTCTTATTGCTGAAACAGCCCTGAAGCAGCTTGAGCGCACTTCGCCCCATAAATTCTTCATGATGATCGAAGGCGGCAATATCGACCATGCCCTCCACGGCAACGACGGCGGCGCCGCCATCAAGGAAATTCTCAACTTCGACCAGGCCCTCGGTGTGGCTTTCGATTTCTACCGTCAGCATCCCGACGAAACCCTCATTGTCGTCACCGCCGACCACGATACCGGCGGCATGGCCATAGTGAAGCCGCGCGGCGGCAAGGGCGGTCTGGCAAATATCGACTATCAGAAGGTGTCGAAAGAGGAATTCAGCAATTTCTGCAAGGCCATGCTCAAGAGCCGCAACATCTTCACCTGGGACGACATGAAGCAGTATCTGTCGGAAAACATGGGCTTTTTCAGCCGTATTCCCGTGAACGAGGCCGACGAGGCCAAGCTGAAGAAAATGTTCGACGCCACCTTCGAGCAGCGTAACACCGCCGACCAGCAGACCCTCTATGCCAATTTCAACGCCTTTGCGGTAGAGGTGTTCGACATGTTCAACGCCGCCACCGGCCTGGCCTTCACTACCACGAGCCATTCGGGCAATGTGGTGCCCGTATTCGCCATCGGCTGCGGGGCCGACGCTCTCAAAGGCTTCAACAACAACACCGATATCCCTGCCGCCATTCTCCGTGCCGTCGGGAAATAAAAGTAATAAGTTTAGTTTCGCAAGTTTTCAACTTGCTCACAGTTAAAAATATAGTTGAAAAAGTAAAAGGTTTAAAAAGTTAAGATAATGGTACTGAGAGAATGAACTAATCTCTTAACTTTTTCAACTCAATACTCTTTTAACACCAAGAAATATGAAGAAGATGATACTGGCGGCGGTGGCCGCTGTAATGGCTCTGGGTGCGGGCGCGGCCAAGCCCGAACTGCGTATCTATGGCGACAAGGGGCAGCCCGATACCGTGGTGCGCAGCACTTACTACGTAATAGGCATCACCGAGCCGGGCGCGCGTGCCTGGATCGACGGCAAGGAGGCGCACGTGTACAAGACAGGGTCCTTCGGCGCCGAAATCAAGCTTAAGGACGGCCGCAACACCATTCCCGTAAAGGTGAAGACGGCCGGCGGAACCAGCGAAATCAAGCGCACCGTAGTGCTCACCGAACCCAAACCGGCCACGCTGGCCGAGGTGCGCCACGACGTGATATACGACACTCCCCGCTATGCCCTCACCGACTCGGGCGCATATCTGCAGTACGGCAACGGCGGCGACCGTCTGGGCGGCTCCAAGATGGGCTTCCTCGACGAAAATATCGGACTGGTGCTCGAGGGCGAGAACGGTTCGCTATATCGTGTACGCCTGTCGGAAAACAATGTGGCCTATGTGCCAAAGAGCTATGTGCACGAGGGTGAGTTCGACCCCGCGGTGGTCAACTCGGGCTCGGCTACTCTCAGCAATGCCGGCAACTGCGACCGCCTGCTGGTGAATCTGCCGCGCCGCGTGGCCTACAGCAGCGTCACCGAAATAGAGCCTCAGGTGCTGAAGGTGTCGCTCTACGGCGTGACCAACAATACCAACTGGCTCGTGCGCAAGGGCACTCCGGGCATTGTGAACTTCGTCGACATACATCAGGACAACGATGTAATGACATTCTATATCCGCCTCAAGGACAAATACAACTGGGGTTACAGCGTGTACTACAGCCGCAATTCGCTCGTGGTGGATGTGCGCCATCGTCCGGCCTCGCTCGCCCTTAAGGACCTCAAGATTGGTCTCGACGCCGGCCATGGCGGCAAGTACCCCGGCGCCCGCTCGCCCTCGGGTCTGCTCGAGAAGGATGTGAACCTTGATATAGTGCTCAAAACCGCCGAGATACTGCGCGCCAAGGGTGCCACCGTGGTGCTGACCCGCGACGGCGACACCGGCCCCGAGATGTCGGAGCGCAAGCGCATATGGAAGGAAGCCGGGGTCGACCTGGCCGTGAGCGTGCACAACAATTCGTCGGGCAATCCGTTGATTCCCATGGGCACGAGCGTCTACTACAAGCATCTGTTCAATCTGCCTCTCGCCGAGGCCATCCATGGCTCGATGATAAGTCTTGGCCTGGTGGATTTCGGACTGACCGGCAACTTCAACTTTTCGCTAAACGGTCCCACCGACTATCCCAACGCGCTGGTCGAGGGCCTGTTCATGTCGTCGCTTCCCGAAGAGGAAATGCTCGCCGATCCCGACTACCGCCGCCTCATGGCCGAAAAAATCGTAGCCGGCATCGAGGCCTTCCTCCGCACCGCTTCCGAGAATTAGGTTTCGCAAGTTTTCAACTTGCTCACAGTAAAAGATATAGTTGAAAAAGTAAAAAGTTTAAAAAGTTAAGATAATGGTTTAAGGGCTATTATCTTAACTCTTTAAACTTGCTTGACTTTATAAACATTTAAATAGATCGATGAAAGCTATCGCAGTATATTGCGCATCGTCGGCCACTCTCGCGCCGGAGTATCATAGCGCTGCGGCCGCTCTGGGCCGCGAGATAGTCGCTGCGGGCGCCTCGCTGGTATGCGGAGGCGGCCGTACTGGTCTCATGGGCGAGGTCGCCGATGCCGTGCTTGCCGCAGGCGGAAAGGCTACCGGCGTGATACCCGAATTCATGGAGCGCCGCGGCTGGCACCATACCGGCATGAGCCAGCTGCATGTGGTCGACGGCATGCACAGCCGCAAGGCGCTCATGATGGAGCTTGCTACCGGTGTGGTGGCCCTTCCGGGCGGTATCGGCACTTTCGAGGAGCTTTTCGAGGCCATTACATGGCGTCAGCTTGGTCTCTTCGGCGGCAATATCGCCATATACAATGTCGAGGGCTACTACGACCCGCTCATCTCCATGCTCGAGACCGCCATAGAACGCGGCTTCATGCGCCCCGACCACCGCGGACTCTACCGCGTAGTCTCCACCGCCCGCGAAGCCGTGGAGTATGCCCTCTCCGCCCCTGCCACGACCGACTTCTCGCCCAAGTTCTAACCGATGGGGCTTATTGGTCTTATTAGTCTTATAAGTCTTATTAGTCCTATTAGACCTATTAGTCTTATTAGTCCTACAACCTATAACCCCTACTCCCTAACCCCACACGACCAGCCTATGCCTTCAGCAGACAGCCTGCATGTGCGCGTGCCGCAGCAGTGGATCGACCCCCGGCTGCCTTACCCTTCCGAGTATGTCGAGGGGGCCGCGCCGCATATATCCACCGCTATAGTCGATTCTATCGGCGCCGACACCATAGCGCCGCATATACTGACCCGTGAGCAGGCCGAGCGCATTGCCGAACAGCAATGGGCCGACAGCATAGTGGCCGCCCGCGAATATGCCGAGGCGCATGCCGGCCATGCCGAGGGCCTGGCGCCCGAGGCCTTGCATCCGTCGTTCGGGCACCTCGACCCTATCGGGGTTCTTGTGGTTGTCACGTTGCTGCTGGGCTGTCTCGGCGCGGGAGGCATACGGCGCGCCCTGCGCTCCTACCGCACGGCGCTGTGGAGCGTGCGGCGGCGTCAGAACGCCTTCGACGACACCCATGGCGCCCCATTCCTTGCTTCGCTCATCCTGGCCGTTGTTACGATAGTTTTCGGCGGTCTGGCACTCTACTGCTCGCAGCCCGAAAGCGCCTCGCCGACCTTTGCGGGGGCACTGTGCGGCATAGGCGTAGCGGCGGGGTACTACATATTCCAGTACTGCGCTTACTCGACGGTAGGCTACGCCTTCAGTACGCCGTCGGGCCGCTCGATGTGGCTTGCGGGGTTCACCGCCACAATGGCATATACGGGCCTGGCCCTGGTGGTGCCGGTGCTGCTGCTGCTCTTCGTGCCGCAGTGGCATTACCCTCTTCTGTGGGGCTGTGGAGGCCTTTTTCTGGCCGGTAAAGTGATATTCATAGGCAAGGGCTTTAGAATTTTTTACCATCAAATGGGGTCGTTGCTTTATTTTATTTTGTACCTTTGCGCCTTAGAAATTATTCCTGTATTGGCGTTGTACGCGGTTTTAAGCTATTCAGAAGCGCTTGTGGCCGCGTGATCATAATTTTAAACCCCTGACAAAGTGAAGGTTAATAAAATCCTGGTATCCCAGCCTAAACCGGCTTCCGATAAATCGCCGTATTTCGAGATAGGTCAGAAATACGGTGTGGAGATTGTATTCCGTCCTTTCATAAAGGTGGAGGGACTGAGCGCAAAAGAATTCCGTGCCCAGAAAGTAAATATTGCTGAATTTACCGCTGTCATCTTTACCGCCAAGACAGCTGTCGACAATTTCTTCCGTCTCTGCGAGGAAATGCGCATCACTATCCCGGTGACCATGAAGTACTTCTGCACCTCCGAGACAGTGGCCAACTATCTGCAGAAATACATAGTATACCGCAAACGCAAGATATTCGCCTCCAAGACAGGCAAGCTCGCCGACCTTGTGCCCTCCATGCTCAAGCACAAGACCGAGAAATTCCTCTTCGCCGTCAGCGACGTCAACAACGGCTCCGAGAGCGGTCTTTTCGCCGAAAACAAGCTCGACTGCACCCCTGCGGTAATGTACCGCACCGTGAGCAACGACTTCACTCCCGACGAGCCCTTCGACTACGACATGCTCATATTCTTCAGCCCCCAGGGTATAGAATCGCTGCTTAAGAACTTCCCCGACCTCAATCAGGGCGATCTGCAGATCGGTGCCTTCGGTGCCGCCACAGCCAAGGCTGTGACCGATGCCGGGCTGCGTCTCGATCTTGAGGCACCGTCGCCCGAGGCACCGTCGATGACGGCCGCCCTCGACCTCTTCCTTGCCCGAAACAACGGCTAAAACGTGAAAAAATACGGCCTCGGCAAAAAAGACAAACTTTGCTCGGTCCGCGCCATAGAACAACTTTTCGGAGCGGGCGGAGCGGAGTTCAGCACTCTGGCCTATCCACTGCGCGCGCTGGCGCGCACCGACAATATGCGGTCGTCCGACGCGGCGATCGCATTCTTCATATCCGTGCCCAAGAAACGTCTGCGCCATGCCGTCGACCGTGTGGCCATGCGCCGTCGCGTGCGCGAGGCCTACCGTCTCAACCGCTGCAACTATCCGCTGCCCGAGGGCGTGCGCCTCGATGTGGCCTTTGTGTATGTGGCCGACCGGCTCAAGAGCTACCGCTCGGTCGAGCGGGCCATGACACGCATCCTCGGCGCGCTTGCGGCACACTATGCCGCCGAAAACCCCGCCTCCCCCTCTCCCGACAATGAAATATCTCAATAAGGCCCTTGTGTGGCTTATGTGCCTGCCGATACTGTTCTACCGGGCGTGTATATCGCCCATGACACCTCCGGCATGCCGCTTCACGCCCACATGCAGCCAGTATGCACTCGAGGCCCTGCGCAAGCACGGCCCTTTGCGCGGCTCCTGGCTGGCCATTAAGCGCATTGCACGCTGCCATCCGTGGGGCGGCAGCGGCTACGACCCGGTACCATGACTCCCGATATCCACAGCTTTGCCGACATCCACACCCATGGCCGCACAGGCCCCGGCATGGTGTGCTCCGTCGAGCCCGGCGACGTCCTCGAGGGCGAATACGGCTCGGCATGGTACTCGGTGGGCATACATCCGTGGAGCACGGCCGGCGATATTCCCGAGGTCCTCTATGAACGTCTGGAAGCCTTGGCTGCCGACCCTCGTGTGGTGGCTATAGGCGAGGCGGGCCTCGATGCCCTGCGCGGAGGTAGCCCCGAAGTACAGGAGGCCGTATTCGCGCGTCAGGCCGCGATAGCCACGAAAATGAACAAACCCCTGGTCGTGCACTGCGTGAGGCGCTACGGGCGTCTTATGGAGCTTCACCGCGCATTTTCGCCGCACAGTCTGTGGATAGTGCATGGCTTCCGCGGCAAGCCCGAGCTCGCCCTTCAGCTCGCCGCCGCCGGCATAGGCGTGTCGCTGGGAGCGCCGCGCCCCGACATCGCCGCCGTGGTGCCCCCGGAGCTGCTCTTTGCGGAGACCGACGAGGCATGGCTGCCGGAGTAATGGGACTTATGGGTCTTATGGGACTAATTAGTCTTATTAGACTTATTGGTCTTATAGGTCTTAGCTAATGTTAAAAAGTTGGGGAAGTGTGGCTTTTTTGCTATCTTTGTATTTAATTGGCTTGTAAGTAATATGGACGCTAAAGCTACATATAGCCCCGAAGAGGACGACCGCATGATCGAGGCGGCCTACCGCGACCTTATGGACTGTTATCTCCGCAGCAATCACCGCAAGAAAGTGGAGATAATAGAGCGTGCCTACCGTTTTGCCAAGGAGGCTCACACGGGTGTGCGTCGGCGCAGCGGCGAGCCTTATATCCTTCACCCCATAGCGGTGGCAAAGATAGTGCTCCAGGAAATAGGCCTGGGGTCCACATCGATATGCGCGGCCCTTCTTCACGACGTTGTTGAGGATACTGAGTACACCGTAGAGGACATAGAGCAGAATTTCGGGCCTAAGATAGCGCAGCTTGTCGAAGGTCTTACCAAGATATCGGGCGGTATTTTCGGCGACCGCGCATCGGTGCAGGCCGAGAATTTCCGCAAGCTCCTGCTCACCATGAGCGAGGATATCCGTGTGGTGCTCATCAAGATGGCCGACCGCCTCCACAATATGCGCACCCTCGGTTCGATGGCTCCCAACAAGCGCTATAAGATAGCGGGCGAGACGCTATATATCTACGCACCGCTGGCGCACCGCCTGGGTCTCTTCGCCATCAAGACCGAGCTCGAGGATCTCAGTTTCAAGCACGAGCACCCCGACATCTACGCCGACATACAGAAAAAAATCGAGGCCACACGCCCCCACCGTACGGCGGTATACACCGATTTCTCGCTGCCTATCAAGGCCAAGCTCGACGAACTCGGCATAAAGTACGAGGCCAAGGCGCGTCTCAAATCGGTATACTCCATCTATAACAAGATGGAAAATAAGCATTTGCCGTTTGAAGAGGTATACGATCTCTACGCCATGCGCATAGTCTTCGAGTGCGACGACCAGAGCAAGGAGAAGAACATGTGCTGGAGCATATATTCGGCAATCACCGACCTCTATCAGCTGCATCCCAACCGCACACGCGACTGGGTGGTGACTCCCAAAGCCAACGGCTACCAGGCACTTCACCTGACAGTGATGGGTCCCGACGGAAACTGGATAGAGGTGCAGATACGCAGCCGCCGCATGGACGAAATTGCCGAAAAAGGCTTTGCCGCCCACTGGAAATACAAGATCGGCGAGGGCGATGAGGAATCGGAACTCAACGCATGGCTCAAGACCATCAAGGATATCCTTGATAATCCCGAACCGAGCGCTATCGATTTCCTGAGTACTCTGAAACTCAATCTTTTCTCCTCTGAAATAGTGGTGTTCACTCCCGCGGGAGAACCCATGACCCTCCCGGCCGGCGCCACCGTGCTCGACCTTGCCTTTGCCCTCCACTCCGAGATAGGCATGCACTGCATCGCCGCGAAGGTGAACCATAAGCTCGTGCCCCTGCAGCACGAGCTTCACAGCGGCGACCAGGCCGAGGTGCTTACGTCGAAAACACAGGTGCCTCAGCCCGAGTGGGAGAGTTACATGGTCACGGCCAAGGGTCGCACGCGCCTGCGCCAGGCCCTGCGCCGGTCGGCCCAGCCTCTCATAAGCCAGGGTAACGAAATACTCACCACATGGCTTGCCGAGCACGATATCCCCGACACCAATATGGTGATTACAAAGATGCAGGGCATGTTCCATGTGGGTAACCGCGACGAATTGTGCCGTCAGATCGCCGCTCAGGAGATAATGCTTGGCGAATTTTTGGTGAAACCTCTCCGCAAGGCCGCCGCACAGCCCAAACAGGGTTCAGGGCTTTTCTCGAAGCTGCTGAGCTTCGGCAAGAAGAGCGAGTCGTCGCTCCCGGTGCCTGTGCAGCCCGTCAATACTGTCAACACCAAGCAGGTATACCGTCTGTCGACTGTCGACGGCAATGCCAACTTCAAGATGGCACCGTGTTGCAATCCAATTCCGGGAGACGATGTGATGGGCTATGTCGACGATGACGGACTTGTTGAAATTCATTCGCTCGACTGCCCGCGGGCGCAGGTGCTCAAGGCCGGGTTCGGCTCGCGCATAGTGGCCACCGAGTGGGACAAGGTCGACAACCGCTTCTCGGCGCATGTGCACATCGAGGGCATCGACCGCCACGGCATACTTCAGGAACTGACTTTTCTCATATCGCAGACACTCGGCATAGATCTGCGCAAACTCAACATCGAGGCCAGCGGCGAGGTCTTCGCCTGCGACCTGTGGGTGCGTGTGCGCGACGTCGAGGTAGTGGAGCGCCTGTGTGCGAGCGCCAAGGGCGTCGACGGCGTGCGCTCCGCCACAAGAATACATTGACACGACAATGAAAACTACCAGCAGAATCACATTCCGGCATATACTGATAGCACTGGCAGCGACCATAGTGATAGTATACTTCTATCCGCACCCCGAGGCCAACCGCTTCAACTACGAGGAGGGGCGCCCGTGGAACTACGCCAAGCTCATCGCTCCCTTCGACATTCCCGTGCATCCCGATTCGGCGACCATCGAGGCCGCCCGCGACACTCTCGACAAGCGTTTCGTGCCTATCTACGAGCTCAACCAGCTGATGATCGACACAATCGTGAGCCGTCTGCCCGACTCGCCCTACAAGCACCGTCTCGGCGCCGAGCTCCGCAAGGTCTATGCCTCGGGTGTGGTGGACATGAGCACCAAGGACGAGATCGACGCCGGCCGTCTGCCCCATGTACGCGTGCTCGACAAGAACATACTCTCGGAAATGAGCACCGCGGCTTTCAGCTCGCCGCGCGACGTGTACATATACCTCGACTCGGTGATCACCGACCCCGAGCTTCACGGCTATTTCGGCCGAGCCAATTTGCAGAATCTTCTGCGCCCCAACTATACCCGCAACGAGGAAGAGTGCCGCCGCCACTATGAGTACGACTATCTCACCCTCACGGCCGACAAGGGCATAATCCTGCAGGGCCAGACGATAATCGACAAGGGCGCCGTCATTACCAGCCAGGACTTTACCAATCTGCGCACCTACGAGACAATGGTGTCGCAGCTCAGCAGCAAGGAGAATCAGAGCAAATATCTTATGCTGCTCGGGCAGTTCCTCTATGTGGCGTTGCTGCTTGGGCTGCTGCAGGTGTATTTCTACTTCTTCTGTCCCGAAATATTCGACAATCTGCGGGCGGTGCTCTTCATGTTCATACTGGTGACGGTATTTTTCCTGCTGTCCATCGGCCTGAACTACTTCATAGCCCAGGGTATCTACATAACCCCGATGATGATAGTGCCGATACTGGTGCTCGTGTTCTTCGACGGCCGCACGGCCATATTCGTGACCTCGGTGCTCACTCTTATCTGCGCCGGTGTCACGGCTTTCGCCCTCGAATTCATATTCCTGCAGTTCTGTGCCTCGACAGTGGCTGTCTACAGCCTGCGCGAGCTCAGCCGCCGCTCGCAGCTTCTCCGCACCTCGGGCGTGGTGGCAGTTGCCTATATCGTGGCCTATGTGGCGCTCGAACTGCTGATGAACGGCTCGCTCGAGGCCTTCACCTGGCGCATGGTATGTTTCCTGGCCGTCAATGCCGCCCTTACATCGATGGCCTACGTGCTGATGTTCGCCGCCGAGCGTGTGTTCGGCTTCATTTCAGTGGTTACGCTTGTGGAACTTGCCGACATCAACAATCCGCTGCTGCTGCGCCTGTCCAATGAGTGTCCGGGCACCTTCAACCATTCCATCGCCGTGAGCAACCTTGCCTCCGATGCCGCACAGCGCATAGGGGCCAACGTGCAGCTTGTGCGTGCCGGCGCCCTCTATCACGACATCGGCAAACTGGCCAATCCGGCATTTTTCACCGAGAATCAGCACGGTGTCAACCCCCACGACGCCCTGCCGCCAGAGCGCAGCGCCTCGATTGTGGTGAACCATGTGGCCGACGGCCTCAAGCTCGCCGACAAGGCCGGGCTGCCCGCTGTGATACAGTCGTTTATCCGCGAGCATCACGGCGCGGGCATGGCCAAGTATTTCTATATAACCTACTGCAACAATCATCCGGGCGAGGAAGTGGACAAGACACCCTTCGAATATCCCGGTCCCAACCCGCAGTCGCGCGAGACTTCGGTGCTTATGATGGCCGACTCGGTCGAGGCCGCCAGCCGCTCGCTCAAGGAGCATACCCGCGAGGCCATCACAGGGCTCGTAAACAAGATAGTCGACAGTCAGATAGCCGACGGGCTGCACAACGAGTCGACACTGTCGTTCCGCGATGTGGCCATGATCAAGGAAGCTTTCATAAAGCGTCTTATGACTATCTATCACTCCCGGATAGCGTATCCGCCCTCGTCGAAGGAGAATCCGGCATGAGGATGCGGGCGGCCCACATACTGCTGCGTGCGCTTGCTGCGGTGCTTGCCGTGGCTGCGCTTGCATCGTGTTCGCCCCGCAAGAATACGGCAGCCTCGCGCAGATACCAGGAGTTCATTACCCGCTACAACATACACTACAACGGCGCCACTCACTTCAGCGAGACGCTCGCCGACATGGAGTCGAAGTACGAAGACGATTACTCGCGGCTGGTATTCGTACATCCGGTTGAGGCAAAGGCCGACGAGACGGCGCCTCAGCCTGCCGGCGACTTCACGCGCTCCATCGAAAAGGCGCAGAAGGCCATACAGGTGCGCTCCATCAAGAAAAAACCGGCAAAAAAGGCCGGCAAGAGCCGCGACCCCAAGTACAAGGAGTGGATGAAGCGCGACGAGTACAACCCCTTTCTGCACAATTCGTGGATGCTGATGGCCGGAAGCCAGTACTACAACGGCGACTTCCTCGGCGCGGCATCGACCTATTTCTACATCAGCAAGCACTTCGGATGGCTCCCGGCCACCGTGACGGAGGCCAGGCTGATGCAGGCTATGTGCTACATAGCCTTAGGGTGGCAGTTCGAGGCCGAGATGATACTGACGCGCATCAAGGACGAACAGCTGACTTCCAGCAAGCTGCGCGCGCTCTATGCCCGCGCATATGCCGACTACTATATTCACGCCAACGACTACGAGAAGGCTGTCCCCTATCTGGAGCAGGCCGTGAAAAGCGCGAAGGGCGCGCAGAAAACACGACTGAACTTCCTGCTCGGGCAGCTCTACGAGCGTCTGGGCGACCGTGCGAGGGCCTATAAGGCCTATGGGGCGGCAGAAGGATCATCGTCGGCATCGTACCGCACGAAGTTCAACGCGCGCATCAAGCAGAGCGAGGTCTTCGACGGCGCCGACATAAGTCGTGAGGTCAGTGCCCTCAGGCGCATGACCCGCTACGACCGTAACAAAGAGTACCTCGACCAGATATACTATGCCATAGGCAACCTCTATCTGTCGCGTGGCGACACGGCGCATGCAATAGAGAACTATGTGCTGGCCAATGAGAAATCGACCCGAAACGGCATCGACAAGGCTATCAATCAGCTGCGACTCGGTGGCCTATACTTCGAGCGTCGCGACTACGATCTGGCACAGCCTTGCTACTCCGAGGCCGTGCCCGTCCTTCCGAAGACTTATCCGGGCTACGACTCGCTCAAGCGCCGCAGCGATGTGCTCGACGAGCTCGCAGTCTATTCTCAGAATGTGAAGTTGCAGGACTCGCTGCTGCGTCTGGCCGCCATGACGCCCGAACAGCAACTCGCCGTGGTAGAGAAAATCATCGAAGAGCTGAAGAAAAAAGAGAAGGAAGAGGCCGAGCAGGCGCGGCGCGAGGAGTATCTTGCAAATCAGCAGGGACAGCCTAACAATTTGCAGGACAATACAACGCAGCAGTTCAATCTCAACACCGACAATTCGTGGTATTTCTACAACACATCGGTAAAGAATGCCGGCCGCACCGACTTCCAGAAGCGCTGGGGTTCACGTAAACTCGAGGATGACTGGCGCCGCCGAAACAAGACCACATTCAACACCGACGATTTCGACAGCGCTTCGGAAGGAGCAGAGGAGGGCGGACAGACCGATGACGCCATTGCCGGCGAGGACAGCGCCGCTCCGGCCGATTCGGCGTCCGCGGATGCGGCCAAGGCAAACGACCCGCATTATCCCGAGTACTATCTGGCGCAGATACCCAAGACCGATGCCGAAAAAGTGACGGCTTCGGAGGTGATACAGGAAGGCCTCTACAACATGGGCCTGATACTCAAGGACAAGCTCGAGGACTATCCGGCAGCGGCCTCGGAGTTCGACCGACTCCTCACGGGCTATCCCGACAATATCTACCGCCTCGATACATACTATAATCTCTACCTGATGTATATGCGTCTGGGCGACAGTGCTATGGCCGAGAAATACAGGCGTCTTGTGCTCGAAGAATTTCCCGAATCGAAGTACGGAATCGCACTTCGCGACCCCGACTACATCGACAATCTGCGGCGCATGGACAGCGTGCAGCTCGCCATGTACGAGAAAGCATACGAGGCCTATCTTGCCGACCGCAATACCGAGGTGCACGAAGCATATGGCAAGATGAACTCCGACTTTCCAATGAGCAAGCTCATGCCGAAATTCATGTTCCTCGACGCTATTGCCTATGTCACCGACCGCGAACCCGAGAAATTCAATGCCGTGCTCCGCGATATGCTCGAACGCTATCCCGACACCGACCTAACCCCCATAGCCTCGGCATGGCTCAAGGGTATGGCTCAGGGCCGTAAGCTGCAGCAGGGCGGCTCGAACATGCGCACCATGCTGTGGGATCTTCGGCTTAGTAACGACAGCACTCTCACCGCATCCGACTCGCTGGCTACATTCACCCTCGACCCGGCGCAGAAGCAGCTGCTCATATTCACTTTCGCCACCGACGAAGTATCGGCGCCGCAGCTCCTCTTCGAGATAGCGCGCCACAACTTCCGCTCCTTTGTAGTGAAGGATTTCGACCTTGAAACCATGAATTTTGGACGTCTGGGCATGATAATAGTGCGCGGATTCGACAACATGGACGAGCTCAACCACTACCGCAAGGTCATGGCCTCGTCGGCCGATTTCCGTCTGCCGCCGGGCGTGCGCCCCATTGCCATCAGCGACGACGACTTCCGTGTGCTGCTCGAGCAGGGTCGCAGTTTCGAGGAATACTTCCGCTACCGCGAGGAGCAGAACTACATCGACACTCAGGCCGATCTGCTGCTGCCCGAAGATGTGGAGACTCTACCAGAGGCCGAAGCCAATACCGAGGCCATAAAAGAGGCCCTCGAAGCCGAGGAAAACCCGACAGAACCCGCTGACTCACCGGCAGAAGCACCTGCGACAGAGCCTGCATCGGCTCCCAAACCGGCAGCCAAACCCGCCGCGAAGCCGGCCCCCAAACCGACCCCTAAACCCGCAGCTCCCGAACCGGTATTGCCCGGCTCGGAAGGCGACGACGATCCCCTCCTCAACGACTTCTGATAGAAAATCCGTAGATTATTACAGACTGAAATAACCTCCGGTCTTTTTAGAACCTCGGTATTCTATCTTGTTTAGATTCACCAAGATTTTCAGAGCTCTTTTTATGGTTATAATACTTTTGCCAAATTCATTGGCCAAAGCTACCGCACTGATACCCGGTGTAGAAACGATGCGATTATAGATTTTATCATTTATCGTATCATTTATCGTATCATTTATCGTGCCATTTATCGTGCCGTTTATCGTGTCATTCTTGTGATACGATAAATTCGGACGCATAAATATAACCTTGACCACACCTCTCTCATCGGTAAAGATAGGGTGCTGAATCTTAATATATCGGGTTTGCAATGTTAAAAGGATGCAATTGGCTTGCTGGTAAGAAAATTTTGCGTAATTTTGCGGCGCAATCAAGGAAACGCGATTGCATGTGGACAGATTTGGCTGCTTGCAACCACTCGAAAAAATGCTAAAATCGTTTCTCCGGCCCTTGTACCGGGTCTATATATACACGGTTTTTAAGTTTTCCTGTGCTGCACCGCTCGCCCGACGAGTCCGGTGCAATTTTTTATATGTATTGATTCAAACACTCTCTAAATTCTTCAATAAAGATGAATTATCTGTTTACTTCCGAATCCGTATCCGAGGGCCATCCCGACAAGGTGGCCGATCAGATTTCCGATGCAGTGCTCGACGAATTTCTGGCCCGCGATCCGCAATCGAAGGTTGCCTGCGAGACACTTGTCACTACCGGCCAGGTCGTTGTGGCGGGTGAAATCAAAAGCGAGGCCTATATAGACCTCCAGGAGACAGCTCGCCGTGTGATAAACGAGATCGGCTACAACCGCTCCGATCTGCGATTCGACGGCAACAGCTGCGGTGTGCTTCTTGCCGTGCACGAACAGAGCCCCGATATCAACCGCGGTGTCGAGCGCGGCGACATTGCCGAGCAGGGCGCCGGCGACCAGGGCATGATGTTCGGCTACGCCACAAACGAGACACCCCTCTATATACCGCTTACTCTTGCGCTGAGCCACGGACTGCTGATGGCGCTTGCCGAAATACGCCGCGAGGGCGTCGACATGACCTATCTGCGCCCCGACGCGAAGAGTCAGGTGACAGTGGAGTACGATGAGAACAACCGCCCCGTGCGTATCGACACCATCGTGGTATCGACTCAGCACGACGAGTTTATCGACGCCGCCCAAGAGGGTATCAGCCAGGCCGAAGCCGATGAGAAAATGCTCGAAATCATACGCCGCGACGTGCGCGACATCCTCATACCGCGCTTCCGCGAGAAACTCGACGCCAATATCTCGGCGATGTTCGATACTGACTATAAGCTTTTCGTGAATCCGACCGGCAAGTTTGTGATCGGCGGCCCGCACGGCGATACCGGTCTGACCGGTCGCAAGATAATCGTCGATACCTACGGCGGCCATGGTGCTCATGGCGGCGGTGCGTTCTCGGGCAAGGATCCTTCGAAGGTCGACCGTTCGGCAGCCTATGCCGCACGTCATATCGCCAAGAACCTTGTAGCAGCCGGCGTCGCCGACCGAGTGCTCGTGCAGGTGGCATATGCCATCGGCGTGGCAGCGCCGGTGAGCCTCAATGTAAACACTTATGGCACAGCCCATGTGGATCTTTCCGACGCCGAAATCGCCGACCGCGTGTACAAGCTCTTCGACATGCGTCCCGGAGCGATAGAGGAGCGTCTGAAACTGCGCAATCCTATCTATCGCGAGACTGCCTCCTACGGACATGTGGGACGCACACCCCGCACCGTCACCAAGACCTTCGCCTCGCACTACGAACCCCCCTTCACCCGCGAGGTCGAACTCTTCACCTGGGAAAAACTCGACGCTGTCGACGCCGTCCGCGCCGCGTTCTTCTAAGAGATTAGGAGGTTGGGAAACTAGGAAATTAAGAGACTAGGAGACTAGGAAATTAGGAGACTAGGATACTAAGATACTAAGATACTAAGAACCTATGAGGTTAGGGGCTAAGCTGCTAAGATGTTAGGAGCTTAAGAGCCAGCGATTATAGAGTTTGGGATATTGGAGCATTGCGGTTGCAAGCCTCCAATATCCCAAATCCTTTTTATGGTTATGCAATAAGCATCTAAAGTCTTATCTTCCTACCCTCCTAAATTCCTAATCTCTTAGTCTCCTAATTTCCTAATCATCATCGTGATGGTGGTGCTTCTTGTGCTTCTTGTGCTTTTTGTGCATGTGCTCGTAGTAGTCTTCGTAGTCATCGTCATCCCAGTCATCGTCGTCGTAGTCGTAGCGGGCCGGGGTTCCGAGATATACGGTGCCGAAAGGTGTGGCTATCATGGCGCCTGAGCGTACCGGAGCCGGACGGCCGACGGCCTTGCGATAGTGCTTGGCTGCTTTCCGGGCATATTTCCGGGCCTTGCGCATGTGTTTGTCGTAGTGCCCGTAATCGTCGTAGCCGGGCATGAGAGGAATCACTGCCGGTACCACAGCGGGAGCCGCAGGTACTACGACAGTCGGATAGACCGGCGTACCGATGGAGAATGCGAATCCATCGCCGGCGTAGCCGACGTTGACAAAGCCCTGGGCCGTGGCCATCCCGGCGCACGTCAGGGTCAGTAATGCTGTTGAAACGATTCTTTTCATGTCGTCGCTTTTTTGTCTAAGAGTATGTTTACTTTTAACTTTATGAAATCTTTAGAGGTCTTTCAGGTCTGTTTGAAGATTTCGTTCAGTCGTTATGGAACCCCATAACTCCTTCACTCAATATCCAAACATACTCTGAAATTCTCTCTAAATCTTAACATAAGTCAAAAGTATACATACTCTAAACGTCCGACGCTTGCCTGCGGTTCAACGCCCTTTTCGCCGCTTTTTTGCCCCACCGGCACTAATAATGCCTAAATAATGACCCGGAGGGGGTGTTTTCGGGGTTTCCGTTTTGATTTTTTGGCGGAAAAACCGTATCTTTGTGCGCTTTTATCCGAAAAATATTAAACCACTTATCATACAATGGCAACCTTAGAGAAAATCAGAAACAAGTCGGTGCTGCTGTTCATTATCATCATCGTGGCACTGCTTGCATTCATCCTGGGCGACTTCCTCACCTCAGGACGCACCTATTTCGGCTCTCCCACTACCGTGGCCAAGGCCGGTGGTGTGACAGTGGAGTATCAGGACTATCAGAACCGTCTGACCCAGACCGGAGAGCAGCTCCGCAACCAGGGCCGCGACTATAGCAACGACGTGCTTTCGCAGACTGTCGTTCAGGGTCTCCTCACCGAGAAACTCCTCCAGAAAGAATACGACGAACTCGGTATCACTGTTACCGACAAGGAAATCTCCGACGCCCTCACAGGCCCCAACATGCACCCCGCCGCATACCAGATGGTGATGTATCTGTCGCAGCAGCTCCAGCTCCCCGAAGTGAGCGGTGCCGCCGTATACGACGCCATGATGAATCCGGCCAAGTATGGTCTCCGTCCGCAGGCCGGCGAGGAACTGCGCCGCATCTGGGCCAACCAGGAAAAGGAAATGGAGAACACCATGCTCAATCAGAAACTGATGAGCCTCATAACCGGTCTCTATACCTACAACAATCTCGACGCCAAGAGCTTCTACGACGATAACGCCACTACCCGCCACATCGAGTTCGTAACTGTCGATGCAAGCACCGTAGCCGATGACCAGATCGAATTCTCCGATGCCGATGTAAAAGCCCTCTGGGATTCGCAGAAGCAGAACTACCGTCTCGACGAAGAGACCCGCGAGGTAAGCTACATCTATGTGCCCGTCGAGCCTTCGCCCGAAGACCGCACTGCCGCACAGCAGGCTGTGGAGAACGCCGTGATGGCTCTTAACCAGACCGAAGGCACACAGGGCGTGGCCAACGATCCCAACTTCATCGTCAACAACGTGAACGTGCCCCGCTCGGCCATCCGCGACAACCGTCTGAAGACATTCCTCGACGAACATACCGCCGGCCAGGCTGCCGTAATAGCACAGGAGGCCGACACCTACACCATCGCCAAGCTCAACGGCGTAACCACCGGTATCGACTCCATCAACATCAGCATGGTACAGGCTGTCCCCGGCACAAGCCTCGACAGCATCGCCGCTCTGATCAACTCCGGCAAGACCGCCGCTGAAATCAGCGATGGCGCCAACGTACAGGGTCAGGACAGCGTATGGACTCCTCTGGAAGGCATCGGTCTCACCGACCGTATGAAGAACGCGCTCGCCACAGCCGCTATCGGCAAGGCTTTTGTAATCAACGACACCGTGCAGGGTCAGCCTGTCGAAGGCGTCTACATGGTCAACAAGCGCAACAGCCCCGTAAGCTACTACGACATCGCCACTATCGAATATACCGTAGATCCCTCGCAGGCTACTATCGACAAGCTTTCGGGCGATCTCCGCACCTATGTAAGCAACAACTCCTCGGCCGCCGACTTCACAGCCAATGCCGAGGCTGCCGGATACTCCGTTCTCACTGACCAGGTGAGCGCATCCTCGACCGGCGTGGGCAACGCCGCCGAATCTCGCCGCTTTGTCAAGTGGGCCCTCGAGGCCAACAAGGGCCAGGTATCGCCCATGCTGCAGGACGACAAGCAGAGCTACCTCATAGCTCTCGCCGTGACCGACGTATACGACGACTACATGCCCTGGAACAGCGCCGCTGTAGTGAACCAGCTCCGCGCCCAGGCCCGCAACGGCAAGAAGGCCGACAAGCTTGTGGCTGACTACGCAGGCAAGGCAAGCGACATCGCAGGCTATGCAGGCGTTATGAAATCGGAAAAAATGGAAGGCGATGTGGCTCTCGCAGGCGTGATGCCCGTGAGCATCGGCTATGCCGAAAGCGGCATCCAGGGTGCCATCGCAGCCGCACCCAAGGGCAAGCTCGTAGGCCCCGTCAAGGGCAACCGCGCTGTCGTTGTATTCCAGGTTACCGACATCAACACCGACAACCGTCCCTTCAACGAAGCCGAGTATGGCCAGCGCTTCAACCAGACCTTCGGCATCGGCCGCCGCAACAACGCCCTGCCCCTCCTTCTGGGCGACAGCAAGGTCGACAACCGTTCGCTCAACTTCGTACAGTCGGTAGGCGAATAACACGACATTTTACTTATCCAGTCCGATATGGTCGCATCGGTTCAGTTGCTGGTGCGACTTTTTTTATAGTAATTAGCAGGCAGGTGTAACAACGGGATAGTACATGTGTCTAATAGGCATGACACGTTTTAGCTCCTTTCTGTTTCTCTCTCTTCTTCCCGCGGCGGTATGGGCGGCCGACTATCGCGTCAGCGCCGCTGCCGTCGACAGCCTCGGCAATGCCGAAAGTTTCGTGACCTGGCGCATTTTCGCCCTGCCGGATACCGTGCGGCCTGTAGCCGGAGCCGTAACAGGCGACGACGGCCTCATAAACGCCTCTCTCGCCGCACCGGGCGACTACAGGCTGTCGTTGGTCGGCATGACGTCGCGGCCCGCTGAGCGGCGCTTTACGCTATCGGAGACGGCGCCTTCGGCCGACTTCGGCAAGATCGTGCTCCTGCCATCGTCCACGAGCCTCAACGAAATCACGGTGACGGCCCAGCGGCCGCTCGTGGTCAAGGAAATCGACCGCATCGGCTACGATGTGCAGGCCGACAGCGAGGCTCCCACATCTACCCTCAGCGAGATACTCCAAAAGGTGCCGATGGTGACAGTAGAGGCCGACGGAACGATACTTATCAACGGTTCGTCGAACTTCAGGATCTACAAGAACGGACGCCCGAACAACGCATTTACCAATAACGCCAAGGATATTTTCAAGGCCATCCCGGCTTCGAGCATTAAGAAAGTAGAGGTCATTACCGACCCCGGAGCGCGCGAGGACGCCGAAGGCGTGGGTGCGATACTGAATATAGTCACCGACACCCAGACGGCTCTGAAGGGCGTGATGGGCAATGCCAATCTGTGGTTCGACACGCGCAACCTTGTGCCCATGGCCAATCTCTGGCTGACATCTCAGATCGACAAGGTGACATTTTCTCTCAACGGCGGATACTACAATACCGACCGACGGGAGTCGGAATACAGCACATGGCAGAAAGGCACTTATCGGTCGAGCGGGCGCGAGCTTTATACCACGACCGACGGCTACAGCCGGAACAACGCCGGATACGGCGGTTTTGAGGCCAGTTATGAGCCCGACACGCTCAATCTGATAACTATAGAGGGTAATTTCTATCTTTCCGGTTCCGATCCGTTCAGCACCGCCTATACAAGCCTGTCGGAGGCCGACGGTTCGCCGGTCTACAGCTACCGCAGCCGCACGGGCTATCGCGAAAACCGCTATCTCGATTTCGGAGGTGTGGCCAACTATCAGCGCAGCACCCGCCGCAAGGGCGAGACCATAACGCTATCATACCAGATAAGCACCACCAATCAGAAGAGGGCAGAGGAGACCGAATACTTCGATATGGTGAATCCGCCCATGGCCTATACGGGCATTGATGCCGATTCGCATCTGAAATACGCCGAGCACACGGTGCAGCTCGACTGGACGCGGCCCGTCGGCGACAGGCACAAGGTAGATGTCGGCGGCAAATTCGTGCATCGCAACAACCACTCCACTACCCGCCGCGACTATATCGGTGCCAACGGGACCGAGGACGATTTCATACACCGCACTTCGATCGGCGCAGCCTATTTCGACTACCGTCTCAAGCTCAAAAAATTCGGCGCCCGCGCAGGTCTCCGCTATGAATTTTCGCGCCTTTCGGCCAAATATCTCATAGGCGACGCACGCAAGTTCGGCAGCAATCTCAGCGATTTCGCACCTAATGTCGCTCTGAGCTATAATCCCGACGACGCCAACACCATCAAGATTTCGTACAACCGCCGCATATACCGTCCCGGCGTCTATTACCTCGATCCCACGGTCAACGAGACACCGCTGGTGACGAGTCAGGGCAATCCCGACCTCAAGAGTTCCACACAGAATCAGATAAACTTCAACTACAGCCTCATCAAGGCCAAATTCAATCTCGACTTCACTCTCGGCGCCAATTTCAGCAACGATAACATCGGTCAGTTCAAGACCGTTGTCGACGAGCATACCTACTACACCTACGGCAATATCAATCACTCCCGGCAGTTCAATGTGAGCCTCTACTGCCAGTGGTCGCCGTTCGCGAAGACCCAGGTGATGATGAATCTATGGGGAGGTCTCAACAGCTACAAATATCCGTCGGTCGGTCTTAGAGAGACCCGCGGGATTATAAATCCCTATATCAATATCTCGCAGAAACTGCCCTGGAAGCTTCAGCTTCGCGTCTACGGAAGCTGGTATAGCGGTAATATCGGCAGTGTCTACTCCTATTCAAAAATGGGTGCCGACGGCATTCACTATGGACTGAGCCTGCAGCGCGCATTCCTTAAGGAAGACCGGCTGACTGTGCGTGTCAGCGCCAATCGTCCCTTCGGACCGCGTACGCGGGTATTCTGCAACTACGGAATCAATTCCGACCTCATATCGGAGCAAACTCAGACATCGTATCACCAATCGTATTTCGGCGTATCGTTCAGTTATAGGTTTGGCTCGCTCAATGCGGTTGTGAAGAAAACAGCAGCCCGCATCACTAACGACGATGTCTCAGGGCAAAAGTTATGAACATATAAATAGCCTCCCGGTGTGAACTCCACACTCAGGTTGTCATATCGGGAGGAACTATGAGATGGTTGGTTAAGGTGTGGCGGTTGTGATACATTTCTCTCATTACGGCTTCAATCTCGGAGTAGTCGTTCCATCGATTAGCGCCCTCCTGGCTTATAATCCAATGGCCAAGACGCCTGATCTCACCGATGTAGGCGCCAGCGTAGCCGATGTCCTTCATGGTCTGAAGGAGCATCGGGAACTTTGGTTTCAATCTTGATGCTATCATTTAATGTTTTAGTTGGTGAATGACCCAACATAAAATTAATCGGAACTAATGCAATAGCTGAATCATTAAAATTCAATGCTATATGCGTAAAAATCGGTAGCCGCAAAAAGTTCTGATAATGGCTTTCGTCCACAAATATGTGGTCGATACCCATCTGCTTGAAGTCAACGACGGCATCCTTATTCTGGTCCATCTGGTACTGGATAGTGGCAATCTTTGCGGTAAGGTTTTCCTTGCGCTTGATAAGACCTTTGAGTATACCACGCGACACATCATGCCCTTGTTGCTTCACCACTTCGAGGTTCTCATCAACTGTATCAAGTTCCGCCTGAAGGATTTGCTGCTCCATCTCCAGCGATTGCGGTATCTTGCCGAACTGGTCGTGGGACATTATCACGCAGTGGTCGTCATTGTTCTTGATCTGGTTGAAGAAATTGATTCGGTTATTCGCCTTGGAACTGATGTTGTATAACATATTCTGAAAATACACTTATTCAAATGATTTTATTAAATTTGCAATATGAGGTGGTTATGGCTATATCTTCTATTATTTTCGCTGCAGCTGTCGGTAAAAGCGCAATCAATGACAGCTGAGGATTATTATGTGTCTGCTTTTAATGAAATGTCGGATATGCTTGCGGGACGAGACAGTCTGTCAATAAAGAGAGCCGTTTTTCTTGCGGAATGGGCATATTATGAGGGGAAATTGGATTATAAAACTGATTTCTGCGATGAGATAGATAGAATAAAGAGATTTATACTCTCCTTCTACGCTGTAAATAAGCTCCATACATACAAAACAGGTATGCAAATGGCAATCAGCTCATATATTGTCAGCCCATTTTCCGGGAATGGATATACTCCGTACACCTATGACTTTGAAACTTTTTCAATGGACAAAGAGCCTTGGGAATGTCAATTTGTCAGCAGAACGCTAAAAACACATAAAGGGCAGTGTCGTTCACTCCCTTGGATGTATAAAATCCTTGCAAGTGAATTAAACGTCGAGGCGTCATTAGCCCACGCTCCGCGACATTGCTACATTATGTATAAAGATGAAGATAATATTACGCCGGAAGAATGGATAAATCTCGAATTGACAACCAATCAGATGAATCCGTCATGGTGGATTAAGCAGGATTTTGAAATTTGCGATTCCGCTGTCCAGGTCGGAACATACATGACACCTCTGACAGATACCGAAACAGTTGCTTGTCAGATGGCTGAACTTGCATTTGGATATTGTGAAAAGTTCAATCGTTACGATGAGTTTACATATTACTGTGCTAGTCGCTCTCTTGAATTTTATCCCATGAATCCGACTGCCTGGATAATTCGAGGCAAATCGCTTGAGAGAATAATTCAAGATTATCTCGTAATAACCGGAAATATCGTCGATGATTATGCTGCATATCTGATACATTTGATGGATGAAACGAAACGGGGCTTTGACAAAACGTATATGACTGAGGAAACCGAAGAAATCCGAGAACGACGAAAACAGCAAGCAATAGAGGCTCAAAAAATACAAGAAAAATCACTGTCAAAATGAAACAAATACAATTATTAGTAATATCACTTCTGCTTTATCCTCTAAGTAGTCATGCATATCCTCATTTATCACCATATTCTTACTGTGGTGGAGATCCAGTCAACTGTGTTGACCCGACTGGATGTGTAATTGAAGGTGTGACCAAAAAGGATGCTAAAATGGCTGTTGAAGACTTTAGAGCAATGTTCCCGGGCGATGAATTTGCTAACTTTAGGAATCTGATAGTGCAATCTGGCAAGAAACAAAATGGAAAATCATTTGCTCCGATATCGTCAGAAGCACTTTCTGCTACCTTTAGTGGTATCTCGTTAAACGAAGATCAGCAGGCATTGGTTCAGATGGTAGTCAACACGATTAATTCTGATGACGTGCACAAAGTCGAATATATAGAGGACACAGGGAATTTATCCTATTCGGCTGAAAAAGTATTTGCACCATTGTTCGACCATCCTGATTTACCAACATCTACCATTCTAGATGTAAATGGCGGGTTCCCTGTAGCCTTTATCAAAAATCAAGGTGGCGGTGGGCTTACGACCCCCACTAATAACGGAACATATTCATTAATTTTCAAAAAGTCGTCATTTCATCCTAACGGTAGAGCAGTAACCACGGGGCATGAAATAATAGGACATGGAAGATCGTTAGCGCTTGGTAGAGGCGATTTAAACCAGCATGTAGATGCTATTCAAACAGAAAACCTTATATTGCGAGTAATGGGAATTCCTTTTATTAATACCGGCGAAAACCATGTTACAAATGGCGCATTCCCCGGTTGTTCTCTTTTACCGAGTTTTAGATAATGAAAAGTTTAATCTCATCAGTTCTATTTATATTCATTATTTCGATGTTGTTTGTCAATGCACAATCTACAAATACTGTTTGTGACATTGACAAACAGCGGGCATGGATACAATCACTGATGAGCGAACAAGGCATATCTATCAATAAAAACGATTATATATTCTATTGCACCGGACATCATGGAATTATATGGTCCTTAATAGTATCGGATTCTTCAGAAATTCATCTTTATAACGGCACAACAAGGAACCATATTGATTACGCAAATCAAGATATACCTGACACTTTATCCTTTATTAAAAATAACATTAATACAATCTGTTGGGGGATTGATTCTTTGACTAATAATGCTCATTTGTTAACGCCATTAAAAAATAGAGTATATAATCCGATATATTACGAACTAGACATTATAAAAGATGGCAATCTCTCTTTTAGCTATAATGATGCAAAAGTTTTTTACAACGGGGCTGATAGCATAAATTTTCAAAATAAACTTAATCAACTTGCATTTTTAATGTTATGGATAGCGGATCCTTCTATCCGTCCATATTTGCCGACACCCTGTGACACATTGTTATTTAAGTGAATCATTTCTCCTCAGCCCGACCGCCGCATTCTCCCGGTTGCGGGCTATAAAGCCGTCAATCCGCGGGCGCACCTCTTCGGTCACCACACGCCGAACACGACCGCTGCTGTCGTACTTCGGCTTTGTCAGAAGATAGTCGTCAACCTCCCCGGATGTGGGAGCGGGACCCGTCTATTTTTCGAACTCCCGGAGATACTTGCGTACCGTCTTGCGGCTCATGCTCATCCCTTCGCGGCGATAAGACTGAATGATGGATGTCTTTTCCTCCTTGTGTAACATTTTGTGGACGCGTTGATGTTGGTTTGTTTTATCAACACTGTCCAGGTTAAACTTACCCATGGGGTGGGTCCTTTTTCAATTGCTGTGCCTGGGTCCCTTTTCAAATGTTAGATGCACGGTGTGAAGGGCCGCCATTGTTTACTTTTTTTCCTTGTCTTCTTTTTCGTCGTCCGACACTTTGGCGTCGGGCCGGTCGTCTATAGGTTCGTGAGTCCTGAGGTATTCTTCGTATAGTATGAGGATGGTCGACGGGTTGTCTTTGATCTCGTTGATGTGAGCCTTCGCATCGGGGCTATCGCCATAGTATTCTTTCAGCATTTTGTGGAATTCGGGTGCCGCGTCCTTCATGTAGTGGTAGAGCAGGGCAAGGCTTACGGAACCGTTGGAATAGAGCATAAACGCGCCTTTGGCGCCTTCGAAATATACACTTACCACAGGGACAAGGCGGCTGACGGGATTTCTGCCGCCGCTGGTCTCCCATGCTTCCCATTTGACTATACAGCCTCCGGGACGCCGGTCCCACAGCCATGTGAAGCCGCGGGTATAGTTCTTGGCCTTGAACATGCGCGGGGCATTCATCGACATCGATACCCTCGTATTCGGCGCGATGTTGTTGTCGAACCATTGTATCTCGCTGACGTCGTCGGCGGAGTAGCGCGTACGCTTGCTGTCGGGCTCCTCGCTGATGTTGATATATTGCTGCAGCGAGCCCGATTTCGAGAAGAGATTTTTGGCTATTGTCTTGGCATCGTTGTGGAGATAGCCGAAGATTGTGTCGCCGTCCATCTTCACCACACGCACGTAATTGTCGGGATGTTCGCGGCCCAGAAGGTATTTCAGGCGAGCTTCCAGAGCGGTGTCTCCGCCTGATATTCCGGCTACTTCCCGGGCGAATTTATCGGGCTTCATGTCGAAGAAATTCTTCAGATCGGCGGTCTTGCCGTCGCGTTCTACAATCAGTTTCTGGGTGTCGAAGAACCACAGACCGCCGTCGGGGCGGATGCGGTAGCCGCCGTCGGAATAGACGTAAGCGGTGGATTGCGGCGCTTTGTCAAGGAGGAAGCACCATCCGTATTTGGGCAGATATACGAATGTATAGCGCTTGTCGGGCTGTGTCGGCAGCCATGCCACAACCGAGTCGACATCGGCCGGGGCTATTTCGGCGCTTTTCTTCTGCGCTTTGGTATATACGTTTTCCACCGGATGAAGGGCATCCTTTTTGCGTGGCATAGATAGCCCTGTGGTTGTGGTATATTCGCTTATGGGGCCGCCTTTGTGGTAGACGCGGGCATTGGCCAGCTGATATATTTTGGCAGCCTCCGCGGTGGGAGTGCACAGGGCCGATGCTATCAGTAGCCCTACAGTCGCTAATTTCCTGAACATATCCGGGGGATTTTATTCCCCAAAATTACGGTATATGTTTCATCTGTCGTGGGACAAATGTCCCGCCTGTGCGCGGATGCGCTGGAATTGCCGGCGAGAAACCGCCAGATAGGATGCCAGTTCCTGCATCGGCACGAGGGTGAGGAGTCCGGGGACACGTTCCAAAAGTTTTTCGTACCGTTCCAATGGCGAGAAGCGATGCATGTCGATATACCGGCTGTAGGCTTCCTTCAGGAGAACGGAGGCCGCGAGCGTAAAATAATTTGGATCGGTGTTTTCGATATATGTGCGCATCCGGGCAATGGGCACTCTCACGACTTCGGCATCGGCGCCTGCCACTATCGATGTGGTCGAGGGCTGCGAGTACAGGAAAGAGTGCACATAGTCTGTCACGATATCTCCTTCGAAAGAGAATCCGGTAGTGTGTTCGTCGCCCCCACTGTCGAAGACCACATATTTGAAATATCCCGACTTTACTACGGCGATGTAACGACAGAGCGAGCCTTCGTCGACAAAAGCGCAGCCTTTGTCGTATTTTACCGTTGCGCCATTTGCAAGACAGAAATTGTAGAAAGGCGCCAGATCGGGGCACTCCATGAAGTCGTTCAGCCTGGGCATATTCTTTTTGTGGTAAAGATACAAAAAAATGGACTGAGAATCGTATTTTTACCCGAGGGTAGGGCAGGGGAGTCTGAAAAATCGATTCTCAAAGCGTGTTCTGTTCGTCTAAATCAATGTTGTTCAACATGTTGCGCTCGCGTTACGCTTTCTTTATTTTTGAACAATCTGTGAGCGGTGTTTTTCCTATTTTTTATTTATCTTTGCAAGTAATTTAATGATATGACGCCCGCTTTTCAATGGATTGCCTCGGGTGTTGACACCCCGAAGCTTGATTATCAGCAGCTTGAGCAATGGATTGTCCAAGTTGCGGCTTCTTACAACCGAATTGTCCGTTCCCTCAATTACATTTTTTGCTCCGATGAGGAGATTATCGACGTCAACCGTCGCTTCCTGAGTCACGATTACTATACCGACATCATTACCTTCGATACCTGCACGGCTGCCATGCTGCGGGGCGATATGTACATATCGCTCGACACTGTGCGTTCCAATGCAGAGATGCTCGGTGTGGACTACGACCGCGAGCTGCTCCGCGTCATTATCCATGGTGTGCTGCATCTGTGCGGTATCAACGACAAGGGTCCGGGCGAGCGCGAGATCATGGAGGCTGCCGAGGAAAAGGCTCTCGCCATGCTCGGCGAATGATGTTCACTAACCAAGAATTATTGTTTTGCGATTCGATTTCGACATAATAGTAGTAGGCGCCGGCCATGCCGGCTGCGAGGCGGCCCATGCGGCCGCGCGTCTGGGTGCGCGTACACTTCTTGTGACGATGGACCTCAACAAAATCGCGCAGATGAGCTGCAATCCGGCCGTGGGCGGTATTGCCAAAGGCCAGATCGTGCGCGAGATCGATGCTCTCGGCGGCATGATGGGAATCGTGGCCGACCGCACGAGCATACAGTTCCGCATGCTCAACCGCAGCAAGGGCCCGGCCATGTGGAGCCCGCGCATACAGGCCGACCGCAATAAATTCTCGGCCCTCTGGCGCGAGATTCTCGAGAATACTCCCAATCTGTCGTTGTGGCAGGGCAACGTCGATTCGCTTGTTTTCGACGGCAATGTCCTCGCCGGTGTCCACACCTCGGAGGGCGCGACATTCCGGGCGGGGAGGGTAGTGCTCACCAACGGCACCTTCCTCGGCGGCCTGATGCATATAGGGCGTGTGTCGTTCGAAGGCGGCCGCATTTCCGAACCGGCATCCCACGGTCTTACCGAGCAGCTGCGTTCTCTCGGATTCACCGCCGCCCGCATGAAGACCGGCACGCCCATGCGCCTCGACGGCCGCACTATCGATTTCTCCAAGGCCATACCACAGCCCGGCGACGACGATTTCCATCATTTTTCATACCTCCCCGAGGTGCGCAGCACACTCCGTCAGCGCGAGTGCTACACCGTGTATACCAACGAGGAGACCTGCGCTATACTGCGCCGCGGGCTGCCCGACTCGCCGCTTTACAACGGCCAGATTCAGAGTATCGGTCCGCGCTATTGTCCGTCGATAGAGACGAAAATCGTTACTTTCGCCGACAAGACACAGCATCAGCTCTTCCTCGAGCCCGAAGGCGAAACCACGCAGGAATACTACGTCAACGGCTTCTCCTCGTCGATGCCCATGGATATACAGATAGCCGCTATATCTACTGTCCTGGCCCTCGAGAACGCCCAGCTCTACCGTGTGGGCTATGCCATAGAGTACGATTTCTTCGACCCCACACAGCTTCGCCACACGCTCGAGACACGGCTTGTGCCCGGTCTGTTCTTCGCCGGACAGATCAACGGCACTACCGGCTATGAGGAGGCCGCAGGCCAGGGACTGGTAGCCGGCGCCAACGCCGCTCTTCAGCTGCTGGGCAAAGAACCGCTCGTGCTCGCCCGCGACCAGGCCTATATCGGTGTGCTTATCGACGACCTGGTGACCAAAGGTGTCGATGAGCCATACCGCATGTTCACCAGCCGTGCAGAGTACCGCATCCTGCTTCGTCAGGACGATGCCGACATGCGCCTTACCCCCCTGGCATATGCCCTCGGTCTCGCCGACGAACACCGCTATTCGCTCCTCGAAGAAAAACGACGTCTCCGCGACGCCATCATAGAACTTGCCGATACGCTCACCGTGCGCCCCGCCGATGTCGAGGCCCTGCTCAAAGATGCAGGTACGAGCGAACTCCGCCAGGGCGTGAAACTCCGTTCGCTCATCGAGCGTCCTCAGCTTTCCATCCTCTCGATAGCGCCGTTCGTCGAGCCATTGGCGGCTTTGGTCGATTCTTTGCCCGAAAATCGCCGTTTCGAAATCGTAGAGGCTGCCGAAATACTTATCAAATACGAAGGATACATTGCCCGCGAACGGCTCGTGGCCGAAAAGCTCCACCGTCTCGAAGACGTGAAGCTATCGCCTGATACCGACTATTCGCAGATTATGGCTCTGTCTACCGAAGCCCGACAGAAGCTCGACCGCCACAAGCCCGCAAGTGTGGGCGAGGCTTCGAGGATTCCCGGCGTCTCGCCAAGCGATGTGAGTATCCTGCTGTTACTTATGAACCGCTGAATAATGTTCCACGTGAAACAATTTAGACTCAATCATTCGAAAATCAAATAATTATAAAACTATATTTAATGGAATACATCAAGTCCAAAATCCGCGACGTCCAGGATTTCCCGAGCAAGGGCATCCTCTTCAAGGACCTCACCACAGCGTTCAAGGATCCGCGCGCGCTCCATATTATCGGCTGGGATCTTTCGCAGCTCTATCGCGATAAGGGTGTCACCAAAGTCGTAGGCATCGAATCGCGCGGTTTCATCGGCGGATCTATTCTGGCTTTCGAGCTTGGAGCCGGTTTCGTGCCTTGCCGCAAGCCCGGCAAGCTGCCCGCCGACACCATCCGCCAGGAATATGCCAAGGAGTACGGCACCGACACAATCGAGATACACCGCGATGCCATCGGCCCCGACGATATCGTGGTGCTGCACGACGATGTCCTCGCCACCGGCGGCACCATGGCAGCTGCCTATAAACTGGTGAAGAGCCTCAACCCGAAAAAGATTTACATCAACTTCATCATCGAGCTTTCCGCCCTCAACGGCCGCGCCGCCCTCCCGGCCGACGCCGAAGTTACCTCCCTTATTCAGTACTAAGGGTAGTTAGAAATTACAAATTAGGAGTTAGAAGTTGGCAGCACCGCCACTTCTAACTCCTAATTTGTATCTTGTAACAACTTGAGTTAGGAATTAGAAAATAGGAGTTAGGAGTTGCCGGCGCCCGCTAAAGGCAGCCTCCCACTTCTAACTCCTAATTCCTAACTTGTAACTACAAAAGTGCCGGAGGCACGTTATCGTGTATAACCCCGGGCAACGCCCGGGGACACGGAGGACCCGTCACCAAAAGTCCCGGAGGGACGTCTTGTGGTGCGTCTATATGACCCACAAGACGTCCCTCCGGAACTGAATATATCATATCGTCGCAACCCCGGGCGCTGCCCGGGGCTATACACGATATCGTCCCTCCGGGACGATTTTGAGTTAGGAGTTAGGAGTGGTGGCTCAGCCAACTTCTAACTCCTAACTTGTAATTTCTAACTTCTAATTATCTCAGATCAGTTCGCGGACCATGGCGAGGAAGTTCTCGCGGTTTTCGGCCGGGCCGTGCGATGTCGCTGGGCAATTGTACCATTCTACATTTGTCATACCGACTGTCGCGAGAACGTTGTCGGCAAAATAACCCATGAAAAACGGCTTGAAGATTTCGGTCGGAGCCTCAGAGGTCGATATCATCACCGTGCGCTTCATATGGATCTGTGCGGGAACGAGGCGCCCCGATTCATCGTAGCCGAAAGCCTTGCCGCCGCCAAGCATCACTTTGTCGAAGAAACCGTCGACGATAGCGGGCATCGTCGACCACCAGATGGGAAAGATCATGATGAATTCGTCGGAGGCGATGAGCGTGTCCAGATATTTGTTCACAAGCGGATCGGCGCTCTCGCTGTTGCTGTACAGGCGCAGACTGTCGGCCTCGAGAGCGGGGTTAAAGCCGTCGGCATACAGATCGAGTACGCGGCATTCGCGGCCTGTAGCCTCGAGCTTGGCCACTACGGTCTCCAGAATAGCATGGTTGAAGCTGCCCGCATAGGGGTGTGCATAAAGAATGGTAGTCATATGTCGGAATAGTTAGTTTCTGCAAATATAGCTAAAAATAAGCGACTAAATATGGTTTCGTATGGTTTGTCTATTTATTCGGCTTATTTGCAGTATATTGGCTGTTTGTGGTGGTTCTTTCGCAACGCCACGAGCGCGGTACCGCTCCAATATAATGGCGCAGCAACCGCCGGCGGCGGTTGAATATAAACACAGCCTATGGTATGACCGCCATAAGGCGGCTGGAGGAACGTAAAGATACTTTCCTCCGGCGAGTGCCGCAAGATACGCGACTGCTGTATATTCCGCGTCAACAACCTTGAAGTATTTCTGTGACACCTCGTAGATTATTCGTAAATTTGCACCATGAAATCACAAATAAAACACTTCTTCGGAGTATTCATTTTCGTATTGATGTCATTCAACGCAAATGCAAGAATGATAAAAGATACACCTATTGGAGAAATACCATTTGCCATAGCCGGAGACAGCCGTATATACATTACCGCCTTTGTAAATGGGTCTGATTCTCTACGATTCCTCGTTGACACCGGCGCATCTTCAATAGTTCTTAACACAAACTCTCCAAAACTCAAAGGTTTTATTCACGACGGAGAAGTTGCTGATAATTTGGGAACTTCCGGCGAAAATTCCATACAGTACAGCAACGACAATTCTGTCAAAGTCGGTTCTATACAATATGACAAAGCCGGGTGCGCACACATACCGTATCCACCCGAATATTGGGATGGAGTTTTCGGTCTCAACGGATTGTCTGCCTTCAATATTGAAATAAATTATGACGATTTCAAAATATATTGCTATCCCAAAGACACTTTCAATTTTGATAATTCCTATGTGTCAATTCCTTTTGTATATAAATATGATGTGCCGTTTATCAATCTTAATGTCAAACTGAATGGTAGAACTCATAATCTTCTACTTGAAGTAGATACCGGTTCCGACCGCATAATAGACTTAAATACCCCCTTCGTAAATAAAAACAATCTTCTTGAAACACAGAAACCTTTTGCGATTTCTCGCATTGCAAGTTCAGACGGAGGTAGCGGCGAATTGAAAAATGTATTTTTTGATGAAGTGATTGTCGGGCCTTATATAATGCCCAAAATAGCGGGAGCATTCTCTACTCTAACAACTGGAATGCAAAGCAAAGAAGATATTGACGGCATGATTGGCAATAATTTTCTTAAGCGGTTTAACATTGTTATTGATTTCAAGAATAACAAGCTTTATCTACAACCGAACAATTTCTACTATACCCCGTTTTATGATTTTCTTGTAAAATAGGCGTCTTTTCGCGCACATCATACGGTCCATAACTTCGCTACATAAATCAGCAAGTTATGGACATATCTTTTTCCGACCTCGATTTTAACTCCGTCGAAACACTTCATCCCTCTCTCCCGGGCACAAAAAAAGCAGCCCCAGTGAGGCTGCTTGCTTGGCGGAGAGACAGGGCTTTGAACCCACAACTCTAACCGCTTATATTTCAGCTACTTTGCTTTCAAAATTTCAAATAGGTAACGAAACAGTAACGATTTTCAACCGTTAAGCCTGTCCGACTTTGACCGCTGTTTGTCTGCCTAACTTTCGGGTTCAAAGATATGGCTTTCTTTTGAAATATGCAAATCATTGAATATAAATATTCTGCGGTTAGTGCAAGGTGCAAGCTATATATATAAATATATACTTGCACCTTGCACTAAGATTTTGGCTTAAATCCCTCCTAATGCACCTGTCAAATCCTGTATATCAGAAAAACCATTTTCGTCAAGATATGAATTGATGCCGTTTATTACTTTTAGGCTTATAGTCGGGTCTATAAAATTATATGTCCCTATTTGAATAGCGGTAGCACCAGCAAGGAAAAATTCTATAGCATCTTGCCATGATGATATTCCACCTAAACCTATAATCGGAACTTTAACAGCCTTATATGTTTGCCAAACCATTCGTAATGCAACAGGTTTGATGCAAGAGCCGGACAACCCACCAGTTACAGTAGATAAGATAGGTTTACGAGAATTTATGTCTATAGCCATCCCCATAATTGTATTTATCATAGAAATAGCATCTGCCCCTGCATCTTCTACTGCTTTAGCTATATCTGCAATATTTGTTACATTTGGGGATAGCTTAACAATCAACGGCTTATTGTAAACCTGTCTGACTGCACTAACAACGGATGCTGCACCTTTAGTTGTTACTCCAAACTCCATACCTCCATGTTTTACATTCGGACAACTTATATTTAACTCTATTGCCGGAATTTTATCTAATGTGGCTACTGTTTCGGCACATTTTACATAAGATTCGATGGTCGTTCCTCCAACATTTACAATCATATTTGTATCTATGTCTTTTATTGTCGGATATATATTATTCACAAAATAATCTACACCTTTATTTTGAAGCCCAACTGCATTCAACATTCCTGATGGAGTTTCCGCCATTCGAGGGTACGGATTACCCTCTTGCGCATATAGCGTTGTTCCTTTTACAAATATTCCTCCTAATAAAGACACATCAAAGAAATCTGAAAACTCTGTTCCATATCCAAAAGTTCCCGATGCAACTGTTACAGGATTTTTAAAATCAATACCACTTATTTTTGTTTCTAATTTTGCCATTATAACGATTTTATGCGTTTACGATAATCTCTTAAATCCTCTTCCCTGAAATTATTTTTAATGGACTGTATTTCTTTTAATATCCGTTCTCTTTCTTTGGGTAGAACTCCAATAAAAGGTATGGGATTAGATACAGTGTTTGCTAAAAGATGAACACAATTAGACGGTTGGAATCGTTCTATAAACATTTCCATTTCTTCTATCCGTTCATATTCCGATGCTTCAACAAATGTCCCCGTTCCTATTTCCTCATAAAGAACTGTATCGGGAAATACGGTTAAAGAAAGCACATTGATAATATACGGATGCAACAAACTAAAGGTATCAGCCGTATTAATAGCATTGCGCTCCCCTTGCCCCTTTCCTGCAAGCCCAATCAAATATGTGAAATTATATTCAATGCCAGCATTCTCCAATTTTCGACATTGTTCAACAATATCCATAACAGAATACCCTTTATTCATTTGTGACAGCGTAATATCATCTCCACTTTCTGTCCCGATAGAAATTCGGTCATATCCTAATTGACGTAATTCCATCAATTGCTCTATTGTCTTTTGTTTTATATCGCTAATTCGAGCGAAACAGCCGATATTTTGCACTTCCGGAAGATATATCTTTATTAAAGTGGCAAGTATTTTCAGTTTTTCAAAGCTAAGTACAAACGGATTTGCACCAGTCAAAAATACTCTTCGTGCTTTTGGCTGATATAGCTGGGCTATTTCTAAATTCCTTTCAACTTCCTCACGGGAAGCAACTCTAAACTGCATGTCTTTATACAAACTACAGAATTTACACCTATGATGTGAACATCCTATAGTGGCTTGAAGCAATAGTGAATTTGCTTCGTAAGGCGGTCTCCAAACAGAGCCAGTAAATTGCATTCTTTTTAATTCCATTGATTTATCCATTTTATAATCACACCAAATTTTGTATTTCCAATATATTTAGTTACTTTTGCGCAAACAAAGATATAAAGTTACTTAGTATAAAAAAAGAACTTACATAAAGGTAAGATGCTTACCACAAGGTAACTCTTGTTGATTGACAATTATTTAAAGATAAAAAATATGGAAGAAAATCATTATAGAGAAGCGGTATGTCCAGCGTGTGGCATTATAGACCGTTTTGGTGATAAATGGTCTTTAAGAATACTGGTCTTATTGCAAAAAAATGGGACAATGCGTTTTAATGAATTAATGCGCAATGTCCCTAACATATCTCAAAAGATGCTGACTACGGCATTGAAAAAATTAGAAGCGGATATGTTGGTAAATCGTAAATTATACCCCGAAATACCTCCTAAAGTAGAGTATAGCCTTACAGCACTTGGTGAAAGTCTTATGCTGCCTTTAGATGGAATTATTCAGTGGGCATTGGAACATTCCGATGAAATTTTGAAACATCGTAATAAAATGGAATCAATTAAGAAAAAGCAGGATAGTTAATCATCCTGCTTTTTCTTATAGTTGTAGGTCGCAAATATTGCGCCCTTATTTGATTGACATTTTACTAATTGCCAATAAGAACCAAATGTTTCTCCGATAAAGCCTATTCCTTTTCCTACAAAAACCGGAATATGGCAAATAGTTATTTCATCCAATAATTCTAATTGAATTAATTCCGTTAATAATTTAGCACTTCCGATGACTAATATTTCATGGTGCTGCTTCAATCTTTTTATTGCATCCAATGGCTTTTCAGTAAGAAATGAAATATTGCTATTGGGGAGTATATTATAATCGGAATGTGAAACGACATAAATAGGCTTTGTTTTATAAACTTGCCCATCTAAATGCTCAAAAAGATAATTGTATGTATTAGCACCGACTAATAAGCAAGAAGCATTTTCAAATAAACTTTTAGGTATCGCCCTTACGCTTTGTGGAATCCAATCCAATTCTCCATCGACAGACGCAATAAAACCGTCAAGAGATAGTGCTATAAATGATTTTATCTGCCCCATAAATATTGGTTTTAACAGTTAATAATCTTTGATAACTGCCCGCCAATACCCCCCAAAAAAAGAAGCGTGGCTCTTACACTGCTTCAATGCGAGGTACTGGCAATACCCAAACGAGGAACAGGCAAGACCACGCTATGATAAAACATAGCATATCCTGCGCTGAATATCCCCTCGTTTTGAAAAGTGCCAGTTTTCGCATTGGGACGTTCGGCGAACGTATATGTTATATATAAAGACGAAATCACAGCCGAAGCTGTTCAATCGCCGTTATTTTCTTATGTTACTTTTGCAAAAGTAGTAAAAATCACTGGAATAACCTTGCAAATAATAGAAATCCTGCCGTGTTATCACAACATGGCAGGACACAAACACATGAACCACACAAGTTTCGTCCATACGTTTATGGGGTGTTATGTTCTATTGAAGATTATATGAACCTACAACAAAGAAACTTTGGTTTGCTGTGTCTTTGGTGATGATGTCCCTTTCCCGCATGAAGCGGATATAACTCTTTGCAGTACGTTCCTTGATGTCCAAGACCTGCTGCAACTGCTCGCAAAGGTCTATATAGGTGATGCGTGTCTGCCGACCGAAGATGTCACGTGCGACATTCACCAGTTCCCTTTCCTTGCGCTTCTCCTTTTCCTCACGGGGTTTCTCCCCTTTGTACACGTGCATCCCCGCTTCTTTGTCCCATGCAAAGAGCATCAAAGGGACGTCCAACGGGCTTCCGTCCCTTACTTTCAGAGCTTTTACCACCGACTGGGCGGGTTCTTCGTCTTTCTCTATCGAAAGGATTGTAGCCGCCTTGCGCTGCAACTCACTACCCAAATGTCCCCGTAACTTCAAGCCGTTCGGTACAAAGTGCAGCACACAAAGAATACAGGTGTTGTAGATACCCGCCAGCCGATAAAGTTCATCTATCACCGCCACGCTTTCCGCTTCATCGTTGGCACTCTTTACAAGGTCTGCGATGCCGTCAATGACGACCAATTGGATGCCGCCGTACTGGTAATAGAACTTATCCATACTCTGCACAATGGCGTTCAGGCGTTCTTTGCGTGACATACCCGTCAGACAGAATGCTTTCAGTTCATCGGGTTTGTCCGGCTGTTTGGCGCGTGTCAGCAGGTTGTTTACATTCTTGAACAGTTGTACTTCCGACTGTTCGGTATCATATAACAAGACCGCCTTGTGCCTGCCGTTGGCGGTTATCTGTACGCCCAGCGTATCTACTTCCGCACCAACCGGACAGATGCAGCCCGCCACAATTGCGGCTACATAATTGCTCTTTCCCGTTCCCTCACCCCCGGTAATGCCGAACAGGTTGCCTTGTGTTCCTAACGGAACGTCACCCGCCGAAATAATCTCTTGCGCTTTGGCGGGCGGGTTGTTGAAATCTATTTCGCACGATTTTAGCATAATCAATGTGTCGCTATACAGGTTGTCTAAAAATTCGATAAACAGTTTCAGGAAATCTTCACGGGTGTTCCCGGCTTTAAAGTAGTCGGAAATGTCCTTTTCCTCTTTCGTTCCCGGAAGCGGGAGTAACAGGCGTTTCACGCCAAATTCTTCCAATAGCTTTTCCTGCTTGCGTGAACATTCTTTTCCCGTTTTATCCATATCGAAAAGCAGGATGATGTGTTTGAAACGGAATGTCAGCCGATAAACCAGCGTAGGCGAGATAGTTACCGTTTCGCTGTTGAAACAGATAGCATGAAAACCGTGTGCCGCCAGCGAAAGCACGTCTTTCTCGCCGCCCGTGATGAATAGCGTGTCACCTTTGGCGGGCAGTTGCTCCAGCCCGAAACAGTAGTTTTCGCCAAAGTTGCCGCCATAGAGGAAGCGGGGCGTGGAGAACGGGCGGTACAGTTTGATGTGCTGTTTGCCTTTATAGCCGTACATAGGTTCTGCCACCGATGAAGTGTAGGTGTACGGTTTCCCCTCTGCCGTTTCACTGTGGTACTCCCGGAGCGAACAGACCTTGTAACGCTCCAGCAGTTCGGGCGTGATGCCATACTGTTGCCAGTACACCAGTTCGGCAAGCGGAAACTTCTGTTCCCGAAACTGGTAGGGCTTGACAGGCTTTTCGGGTGTTTCTTCGGGTTTGTCCGGAACTGCCCGGCGGACGGTTACAGGAGAAACGGAAATCGGAGTGTCAGAAGCCAGCCCCAAGTCCAAATCCCGGTCTATAATCTCCAGTATTTCCACGAAGTCAGCCGCCCGGTTACAGTCCAGCCCCTTTAGCTGCCCCACGAAGAAGAAACAGTCGCCACTGTAACTGTCATTACCGAAGTCTTTCATTTTATACATACCGCTATGACGGTCGAAGTAGATGTTGCAGGAAGCCTTGCTGTCCTCGTACAGCGGGTTAAGGAAGTTGCGACCTATGCGCCAGTTGCCGGGCAGGTAGTGTTTGAATACCGCCAGCCCGTTACTTGTTCTTTCTAAGATTTCCTCTTTCCTTAGCATACAGTTGGTGGTTGGTTATCAGGTTGTCGATGTTCTCCTTGTTGCTCCTTATCAGACGTTCTTCCAGCATCCGGCGTATCTCGCTGACCTTGTAGAAGTAGCGTCCCCTGATGTTGGAATAGGCGATAGTACCCGACACTCGCAGGCGTTGCAGGGTCTTTTCGCTTATTTTCAGAAACGTGCAAACCTCGTAGCTGTCCACCCACATATCTTCTTCACTTTGCTTTGCCATTTCCGCATGGTTGAAGATGTAATCGGCAATAGCGGTAATCTTGTTGTCCAGTTCCTTATAGGCTTTGGACTCGAATGTTATTATTTCCATAAATGATAACTAATTGATTTGCCGCAAAATTGCATCTTTCTGTAAGATAAAAAATACAAGATTATATCAACTTGGTTGAAATTATTTTCAATGTCTTTTGGAGTGAATTTCAGAGAAAATTGCATATTTCAGTCCTATTCATATTGCCAGTCTGTATAAAAAGAAAAACTACCAAGTTGCTAATAACATGGTAGTTTTCTAATAGGCTAAATATCTTATCTACAGAATATCATCATCCATACGCTTTTGCAGTTGCTCTACTATGAATGTGAAAAAAGCAGTTCGGTCTTTCTTTCGATTTTTAAGACTTAAATAGGTTCGGTAGTAATCTCCCAATTCAATGCCAAATGCTGCTTCGATAAACGCCATAATTTCTTTTATCGTAGCATTTCCATAATTCAAGGATTTTGCAGCAAACAATCCATATCCCCATTCTATTGCTTCAGATTTCGAGCCAGTCCATTTTAAACTAAAATCTGAAAGCGAAGTTCGTATTTCCGCAATCTGCGTTTTTCTATCTAATAATTGTAACTGGCGATTTAAATATATACGCAACATTTCATTAGATAATATTTTTGCCACTTTATAGTCAAATCCGGTTGAAAAAGCAGGGTCTTTGTCCAAAAAATTGCAATCTAAACATAACCGAAAGTTACTTTTATATCGAACAAAGTAATAAGTATCTAAATGCGTTGCTCTTGAACGGTAATACTGGTAAAAATCAAGATTTTGGTCAAAAAAATATTTCAGACTATTTAATTGGCTATGAAGATATTCTCTCTGTACATCATCACTGCCAATAGGACGTTTCATTTCAATTCTAACAACTTTATGAAAGAATATGTACCTACCAAGAATATCTGGCTTTATTTCTTTGAAAAAATGAATTTCTTCTTGTTCACTCTGAAATTCGTATGCGATAGTCATTTCTCGCAATTTTTCAAACAATGGACGTATAACGTCTATCATATATAATGCATCTTCTGTATTGATATTCTCATCAATACCACGCAATTCCATTTCTTCATTAATGCGAAGTAATATTTCATTGATGTATTTTTGCACCGTTCAAACTTAAAAGATTTAAAAATTGGCATTTTTCGGTGTACGTGGAAATGGTATCACATCACGAATATTTGACATTCCTGTAACAAATAACACTAATCTTTCAAATCCTAACCCAAATCCTGCATGGGGAACAGTTCCGAACTTTCGTGTTTCAAGATACCACCATAATTGTTTCACATTCATACCTAATTCTTCCATTCGCTGGCGTAATTTCAGATAATCTGATTCACGCTCGGAACCTCCTATTATCTCTCCTATCTGTGGAAATAAAATATCCATTGCTCGTACAGTTTTACCGTCTTCATTCAACTTCATATAAAAAGCTTTTATTTCTTTAGGATAGTCCGTAACAATGATAGGGCAACAAAAACATTCTTCAACTAAAAAACGTTCATGTTCAGAGCTTAAATCCATGCCTTGCACTATTGGAATTTCAAATTCTCTGTTTGATTGTTTCAATATTTCTATTGCTTGTGAATATGGCAATCGAACAAATTTGTTATTTACTACTGAATGTAACCTTTCGATTAAACCACTATTTACTGTATTATTCAAAAAAATCAAATCACTTTCACACGCTTCAATAGCATGGCGAATTACATATTTCAAGAAGTCCTCCGCTAAATCCATGTTATCGTTGATGTCAATAAACGCCATTTCGGGTTCTACCATCCAAAATTCAGCTAAATGTCGATAAGTATTCGAGTTTTCAGCCCTAAAAGTTGGTCCGAATGTGTAAATAGCTCCTAATCCCAAAGCCCCCAGTTCACCCTCCAATTGCCCTGATACAGTTAGATTCGCCGGGACACCAAAAAAATCTTGATTATCACCCGTTGTTACTTCAAACAATTTTCCTGCTCCTTCTGCATCAGATGTAGTTATTATGGGAGTATTAAAATAGAAAAAACCTTTTTCATGAAAGTATTTATGTATAGCAAAAGCTAAATTATGACGAACTCTAAATATCGCTCCAAAAATATTTGTTCGCATCCGCAAATGAGCAATATTCCGCAAAAAATCTAACGAGTGTCCTTTCTTTTGTAAAGGATATTCCTGTGGGTCGGCAGTGCCATATAAAACTATATTTTGGGCTATTATTTCTCTATGCTGCTGATTTCCAGCAGATAGTACAAACATACCATCTACCCGAATGGCACTTCCGGTAGTTACCAATTTAAGAAAATCTTTTTTTATCTTTTCATGTTCAGCCACAATTTGCAGATTATGAATAGTTGAACCATCATTTATTGCAATGAAACTAATGTTTTTACTTTGTCTATGCGTTCGTACCCAGCCGTTTACGCTTACATTAATATTATAGGTAGTTGTTTTCAACAAATCAATTATTCTTATTTTCATAAAGTCATAATATTATAGTTTACAATGCAATTTCATTAACAAATATGGTAAGGGAGTTATTCGAGAGGAACTGGTTATTTATGAATAAGTCATAATTCAACTCAATATGAATATTGTTATCACCAATTGTAGGATGATAAGACAATGTTTTGATTTTTACATTGAGTTCTCCATCTGTATTAATATAATCAGATTCCGTACATTCTCCCTCTATGAAAGACATTTCAGAGAACAAACTTCCACTTCGGTATAAACAAACAGATTTATTACTGATTACCAATTTGTTTTCAATGATATGTCCACCTTTACATAGTTCTCGATATTCAACAATATGCAGACCATTAACAATTGAATATTTTCCAATAGCATTAGTCACTATCTCGTCAATATAATCAGCATATTGTTGAACACCTTTTACTATAACTCTAATATCCGCTTTCATTAGATAGATTTTATAGATGTGGCAGATTTTCACGATAGCTTCTCAAATAAGCTTCGTCTTGCTCTGCTATTTGTTGTTTTAGAAAAGCAATCATTTTTTGTTTATCTGTTTTCAAATTGCCTCTAACTTGAATTAAGTTGGATGCCCCATCCGTTACAAATCGAGCATCAATTTTAAGATTTTCTATCAAAGTCTTCATTTCCTCCAACTTCTCAATTTCAGTTTCTTCTTTCCAGTTACCAGCCTGTATTTCCTTATACAGTTCCGAAGTTGGATAAATTGTAAGCATTGAAGATTCAATTATTTGCGGATGAAGCTGATTGAAAATTTCTGCTGTTACCTTTGCCCCCATCTTGCCTTTTCCTCTACCATAAATTCCTGTCAAATAAAAGAAGTTATAGGTAATATTTGCTTCTTCCAATTTCTTACATTGCTCAATGATGTCCTTTGATAGAAATCCCTTTCTCATGAAAATCAAAGATTCATCATATCCGGTTTCAACTCCGATTGTAATTCCATCATATCCGAGTTCTCGCAATTCTTTTAATTCTGTAACAGATTTAGGGGTAATGTCCGTAATTCGTGCAAAACACCCTATACTCTGACAAGCAGGAAAGTATTGATGTACCATTTTCGCAAGTGTTTTAAGCTTATTCACACTAAGCACAAATGGGTTTGCACCTGTGAAAAACACCCTTTGTGCGTGTCTATAATAATAACTTGCTTCCTTTAAATCCGATTTTACCTCTTCAATTGGTGATAGCCTGAATTTGAAAGGTAAATCTTCGTATAAAGTACAAAATTTGCAGGAATGGTGAGTACATCCAGCTGTTACTTGAATGAGCATTGAGTATGCTTCGTAAGGCGGTCGCCAAATAGTTCCAGTGTAGTGCATAATTCTTTTTTTATTAGTTAATAATGTATTGTTAAGACACCAAACAAATATACCAATGCGGTAAACATGATATATTAAGTATCTTTTTCGATTGCAAAGATATAAATATACTTAGTATAAAAAAAGAAGTTACAAGACAGTAAGATAGTTACAAAAAGGTAACTCTTTTTGTATATTAGGAAGTTATAACAGAAAAAAATTGAAAAGTTTTTTGAAAATGCGCCCGGTTCCCGCCGGGCGCAACCACTAAAATTTCAATTATTATAAGTTGCAAAACCTATCACAATGAAATTTCAGTAGCAAAGATAGGCTATTTCTTCGGTTTCGCTTTCTTTTCGGGAAATGAAAAACCGACATTGAACTGTTCGTCCAGCACAAGCGAAGCATCGAAAACCTTGCCGTTCTTACCCTTGAAGCCCTTGATTAGCCCGGTCTTGCGTTTCGTCACCAACTCGACAATCTGCTTGTCGGAAAGCTGCTTGTCGCACTTGTTGCGGAATATGGTAAGCGTGCAATCCACGTTGGAACACTTCGCCACTTTCGGGTAGAACAGGATGCGCCCGTTATTGCATTTGGGGCAGGGACAGGTTTCACCAGTTGCGACAGATAGCTGCACCGATAGCAGTTCCGCCGTGATTTGGGCGGCGTACACCTCGATACCCTTTCGGAACGTGTCGGCATCCATGCTGCCCGCTTCTATCTTGGAAAGGGCGGTTTCCCACATACCCGTCATTTCGGCATCGGCAATCTTCTTGTCCTTGACAATCCTGTAAACGGCAAGCCCCTTGTCGGTAGGCACAAGGTTCTTCTTCTCACGCACGATGTACTGGCGGGTGAAAAGCGTTTCGATAATCGCCGCACGGGTGGCGGGCGTGCCTATCCCGGCATCTTTCAGGCTGGCTTTCAGTTCGGCATCTTCCAGTTCCTTTCCGGCGTTCTCCATTGCGGCAAGCAGGCTGCTTTCCGTGTGCAGCGGTTTCGGCTTGGTCTGCTTCTCCAACAGTTCCACGTTGGAAATCGGCAGGCTTTCGCCCTCTTGGAGCGGCGGCAGACTGGCGGCTTCTTCATCCCCGCATGTTTCCTGCTCGCCGAACACGGCACGCCAGCCTGCTACTTTCATCACAGACCCTTTTACCGTGAAGTCGGTATCTCCCGCCGACAATATGGCGGTGGTAACGTCTTTCACGCACTTGCCCGAAAAGGCTTCCAGCATACGCCCGGCTACCAGCTCGTAAACCGCCCGCTCGTCTTTGGAAAGTTCGCCGGGCAGGTTCTCGGTAACGATTAAGGCGTGGTGGTCGGTCACTTTGCTATCGTTTACGCTGCGGCGGTTCAGGGGTGTGCCGCCCAGCCCGGCGGCATACCCGGCAAAGCGGGGGTATTGCCCTAACAGGGCGATACGATCCGGCATTTCATCGAAAACGTCCTCCGATATATAGCGGCTTCCGGTTCTCGGGTAGGACATCACTTTCTTTTCATACAGGCTTTGCGCTATGGATAGGGTCTTATCAGCCGAAAAATTCAGCTTTGTATTGGCTTCCTTTTGCAGCGTGGTAAGGTCGTACAAAAGCGGCGGTTCTTGGCTGGCTTCTTTCCTCTCAACGGATTTCACGGCAAGCTGCCCTGCATCCTTAACCCGTTGCAGGGCGGCTATGGCTTCGGGCTGCTGCTCCCACTTGGCGGTAGATTGGGTGGTGAAAACTATCCCCCCGCTGGCGGTATGGGCTTTGAGTTGCCAAAACTTGGCGGGTACGAAATTCTTGTTCTCCAAATAGCGGCTGCATATCATCATTAAGGTGGGTGTCTGCACCCTGCCCAGCGAGAACACCCCCTGCCCGGCGGCTACGCTCAACGCTTGGGTGGCGTTTATCCCTATCAGCCAGTCCGCTTCGCTGCGGGACTTGGCGGAGAGGTAGAGGTTATCGTAACATTCTCCCGGTTGCAGGTTTTCCAGCCCTTCACGGATTGCCTTGTCGGTAAGGCTGCTTATCCACAGGCGCACAAATGGTTTCCGGCAGTTCAGGTAATGGAAGATGTAGCGGAAGATTAGCTCACCCTCACGCCCGGCATCGGTGGCGACAATAATCCGGTCGCACCGGTCGAACACTTCCTTTATCACTTTCAACTGTTTCAGAACACCGGGGTCTGCCTTGTAACCTTTCTCCGCTTTCACCTGACGGGGGATTAGCTGGAAATCGGGCGGCAGTATGGGCAGGCTCTCCCTGCGGAAGTTCGCCACGCCGTAGGCTTCCGGCATGGCAAGCTGGATTAAGTGGCCGAACGCCCATGTCACCATATACCCGTTGCCGGAAAGATAACCGTCATTACGCCCGGTAGCCCCGATGATGCGGGCGATGTCTTTTGCCACGCTGGGCTTCTCTGCTATCAATGCAATCATAATTCTTTACTTTTTAATGGTGGATATTACATTTTCATTCCTTTGGACTTCTTGGGCTTGTCCGCTTTCAGGCTCTTGTCCTGCGCTTTCTCCTGCTTCTCTTTCTGCTTGGCGGTGGGCTTCTGCTGACCCTGTTTCAGCGGCTCTTTGCCCTGCTTGGTGGCTTCGTTGGTCTTGCCCTCCGAATTGACCGCTACCTGTGTCCGGCTCTCGGCGGCGGGGGTAACGTCTTTCGGCTGCACCTTGTCGGGGGATTTGCCCTGTGCGCCGAGCTGCACATGACCGTTGAACTCAACGCCCTTGCCGTCCTTTATCCCGGCTACCTGCTGCTCTGCGGGCTGCTGTCCCTGCTGCAAGAACTGGACGGCAGACCTCGGCAGGAACTCCAAGCCACGCTCCACCGCACTGACCTGCAAATAGGCACTGCGCTTCGTGCCGTCCCTGAATTGCAGGTTTTCCATTTTCACCGCTTGCCCGGCTTCAAAGGCGGCTTTCTGCTCCGGGCTGACTTTCACGCCGCAAATGGTGTCGGGGCATTTCCACTTGTCCGCCCGCATATACTCCAATTCGTGCGTGTACCTGTCCCGGCTGACGAACACGGGGATTTGCTCGCCGCTTTTCGGGTCTTTGATTTCAGCGATGCCGCCCAAGTTGCCAGTGCCTTGCAAGTTGCCCTGTTCCTGCTTGGTGAACCCGTGTTCATGGAACGGGCGTTGCAACAGTTTCTCGTCCTGCTGCACACCGTGCAGCTTGGGTACTACCGTGCCGTCCTTTGCCTGATAGAAAGAGAGCTTGACATCGGTAGGTTTGAGGTAGAAACCGCCCACTGTTCCCGAAACGGTGTAGGTGTTGCGGGACTTGTAGCCGCGCATTACCCGGTCGAAGTCCTTCGTGTTTTTCAGGGTGTCGGCGGTGATGCCGACTTTTTTCAGGTTTTCCCAGTCGATTTTTGCCGGGTCGAAGCGGTAGCCCTGCTTGAACTCGTGGAAGTCGGGCTTCGGAACTCGAAGCATTTCAGCCCGCTTGTCGCCCTCCGGTGTAGGGCTACGGTGGTTGTCCTCGATTGCCTTTGCGTCCCGCTCTGCTTCGGAAGCCTTGACGCTGAACAATTCCAGCCCGGAAGTGTCCTGATACTTGCGGTAGAAGTTGGAAATGAAGTTGCTGAACACATCGCTGTTCTTGTCCACCTGCATGAACTCGCCGCCGTGCCCGGTAGTGGGTGGCACGGTCTGCAAATTGCCGTCCTTTTCGATACCCTTAACGGCACTCACCTTGCCCTGCTGTTTATCCAAGACCAGCAGCACGTCTTTTTCCTGCCCCTCTTCGGGCGGGGTCATTCTGTTTGCCATAAATAATTGGAATTTTAGTGGTTACGGGAATAGTCCCGTCCAAAGGTAGCGACTAAATATGCTATATTTGGATGGGCGACAAGGGCTGTCCGAATTTGTCCTGTGGTGTCCCGATTTGTCCGGGTGGGATGAAATTCCGCAACCATTGGTTGCAGTATTGGAAAAGGGCATAAAAAAAGAGAGCGAAGTTAATCACTCTCTTTGGGTGAGCCATTTGTGAGCCATTTAATTATAGACCTTATGCCTTATAATCAACGACTTATTAAAATTTGCATTATACCTGCGATACGTTAGTGAGCCATTTAGGAACATAATAAGTTCCTTTTCCCACTTTACCCTGCATTTCCAGCCAACCATTCATTTGTTGGAGTATGCGGGATGCTGTAGGCTTGCTTACTCCCAAAATGTTCTGTACGTCCGAGTTCGTGACACGTCCGTTCTTGGCTGCATACTCGACAACTGAAATATACCTTTCATCCACCCGCTGCGCCAATAGCTGCGAACGTATATCGGTATAATAGGTAATCATCAGACCGCTTAACATTTCAAGTTTGGGCGGCAACAACTTGTATGCACTGACAGCTTCCAAGATACGCTTGTAGCCACGTCCCCAGCTTTCAATATCCCCGCTTCTGAAAAAGGCGTTGGCGATTAACGGATTATAGGGAGAGGACGGGTGGCTTTCAAAAAGTTTTTCGGTCGTCCAACTTTCCGGCAACTGCCCGGCGTTCCAAAAGGTGATATGGTCGGGGAACACGCTAATCTGAATGGGTACGGCACTGGCATAGTCTTTATGTGCCACACAATTCATCAGTGATTCCCTGACAGCTTCCACCGGGAACTGCGGTGTTTCACGCCGGGAAATGCCCTCGTATGAAATGCGGTAAATCAGGTATTTGGTCTTTATCAAATCCATTGCCTTATCCACCTGCTCCATTAAAGAGCCGTGAACCTCGTCCTGAAACTCCAAGTTACCCTTATCATCCCGGAAGAAACCTATCTTGATATAAGCCCCGGTTACAAAGCGTTCCGGGTCGGGGTGGAACAACAGCAAGGCGGCACGGGTCGGGCGGTTGGTTTGGGTGTCAATCAGCCGCAAATCGTGCAGCAAATTTTCGGTAGTATCTTTCAACACATCTTCGTCCACACGACCGCTTCTCGCCGCTTCCTTGCGGAAACGGTCTAATGCGCTTGGGGAAAGTTCCTCTATGCCTGCCCACTCTATGGGAAACTCGTCCCAATGCCTGCCAGTACGTTGCAGGATAAAACGGTTCAACGCCGCACCTTTCAACTCCTGTTTCGTGCTGCCGCTGCGATAGTGGTACTGACCTTTGTAATTGATAGGATTGGAATAAGGCGGTACGTCAATCTCGATATATTTCAGCCCGTTTTCTTCCAGCAGGTTCACGTCCACGATAATACCCAGCACGTCACGTACTTTGTTCGGTATATCCTCCAGCAGTTTGTCAGCATCGGCAACGCCGACTACCTTACCGTTGTCATTCATACCTATATATATCTTGCCACCTGTGGCGTTGGCAAAGCCGCATATCCATTTCAGATACTCGTCACGCCAGCTTTCTTTCCATTCCGTATTTTGGTTTTCATTCATAATCATTTCTTTGTCTGCAAAATTAGTAAAAATACTGTCTGTCAGGAAAGAATATCGGTTATTCTTCCTCTTTTATCAGGTGGCATAGCTCCGGGTCGTTCTTAATCCGGGTTATCTCGTCCTCGACAATCTGC
>URMS01000010.1 GCA_900548975.1 uncultured Porphyromonadaceae bacterium | reverse complement strand
TATTGAATTTCAATTATTTCAAAGTACTCTTATGATTTTTTAGTGGACACTAATGTGTGGATATGATTGATTATAGTTTTTTCGTTTTCCGTAAACATGGCGTAGGCCCGGCGAAGAAGATACAGCATCTTGTTGGCTACTGCACCGCTCATGATGTGGCTGCGCTCTTCGAAACCTTTTACTACAAAATTGTGCATACATCCCACGCGGTGGCGCCTGCCGTCCCATATACCATATTTCTGCGGGAACGCCGGTGTGGCCGCGCTGCTTTCAGCCGCAAGCAGCCGGTCGGTGACGAATTCCAGCACCGGCCTGAAATCAGCGTCGCAAAAGGGGATTTCGGGCGATGCCTTCACCCACGATATGCCATGTATCAGCAGCCCGTGGGTGAGCTGCACGAAATATCGGAGCCTTAAGGTGTTGTCGTGGTTCTGACAGAATGTGAGTTCGCACTCGGTCAGGGCAGTGATGCGGTGTGTCTCGCCAGGTATGTTTAATGGTCCTGAGGTTTTGTTGCATACATAGATATACCGCATCGGCGCTTTCAGGAAGTTGGCTTCGGCGTCGCATCCGGCCTCTGTCTGTGGCAGAATCCGGTGCAGCTCATCTATCAGCCGCGTCACTCCCGCCGAGCGGTCCATGACGGAGCGGCGCCCTACGGCATGTCGAGCAAGGAGCACGCTCCATGGAGAGGAATCGCAATCACTCATCGGGAATAGCGGGCCGCGGACTCCACTCGCCGGCAATATAGAGGTTTGAACGAAAAAAAGCGTAGGAATCTGTATCTGTTGCCGTCCTACTGCTTGAGGCTTCTCGCATTGCCTTGTCTAAGTCGGACGGCAACGCAGAAGCCCACGCCAGTATATGCAATCGATGCATCCGGCTATATTCCTCGCGGAATATCATGCCGAAAGCAAGATAATCACATATCCACGGGCATCTACCGTTGCTCAACCCTTGACTTAGACAGAAATTTTGCGAGAATTTCAAGCAGTCAAGAATTAGCGCGGATAAACGCTTTCTTATGTATGTCAACTACATCCCGCTCCGTTCGACCCCAGACCCGGGCCCGGTTCGATAGAACCTCTCCCTACTGGCGTGATCTGCGAGACGGTCTGCGAATACAAAATTATGAATAAATTGTCAGACCTGCAAGTTTCGGCCACTTTGCGGCCATATTTTTGCCCTGTTTCCGTCGGATTTCGCTAAGCTCCTTTCCGGGGCTGATAGGCGGCAATCGGCCGATTTGCACGAATGAGAAAATTTTTGTAATTTTGTATGATATACAATATTGATATGAGCCGTCGTTTTTTTGCTTTTTTAGCTGCCCTTGCGTCCTTCACGGGTTTGTGGGCGCTCGATTTTACAGGTCTTACACACGCTGCTGTCGAAATCCGCCCCGAAATGTCGAGCGGACTCGAAGCTGTGTATGTGCTCAGTGGCGACGATGCTTCCGCCCGCATAGTATATACGGCCACGGGCGACCGCGTGGTGTGGTCGCGCTTCAGCACTCTCGGGGGCGCCTATGCCGAGGAGATTGCCGCCGACCGCGACGGTAACCGCTGGAGTGTGCCCTTTGCGGGGGAGGATATGGGCTATATTATCGACGACGGTACCACGCGCCACTGTTTCTGGGTGGTGGACTATTCGCGACATCGCTTCGATGTGCGTGCCCTCACGGCAGCTCCCGCCGAAGACTGCGGCCGCACCCTCATAGTGGTCGACGGCGATGCCGCCCCCATACCGTACTACAGTGTCACCGGCCGCCGTATGGAGCTGTCGCGCGAACTGCGGCTTGGGTATACCACGCTCACCTTCGATAACGATGCTTTCGCCTACTCGCCGGCTGTGGTGGAGCGCGAGCTCGCCGGCATATCGGGCTCGGCAGCCATCGAATCGCCGCTGTGCGATACGTCGTTCCGCCTCGAGGGCGACCGCTTCCTGCGACAGTGGGGCAGCCCCGTGAGCGTGGAGAGCGAATACTATGCCACTACGGCCGTCGATGCCGAGACCCGCGCCGAAAGCAACCGCACCGTCGCCGACAACGAGCAGACTTCGGGCGACAGCGGCGACGGCACCCTCGGCGGCAGCGCGCCGTGCGATGTGCACTTCGAGGCCGCCGTTACTGATGCCGCCATATTCACCGAATGGCAGATATCGCACTCGCCCGAATTCGATATCCTCGAAAACAGCTTCCGTGAACCGGCTTTCGACTATACATTCACCGAGAGCGGCACCACCTATGTGCGTTTCGTGGCCAACAACAGCGCCGGCGACTGCGAGTACACCGGCACCACCTACGAGGTGACCATAGGCGAGTCGCGCCTCGAGATACCCAACGCTTTCTCGCCCGAATCGTCGCCCGGCGTCAACGACCTGTGGAAGGTAAGCTATAAGTCGCTGGTGTCGTTCGAATGCCACATTTTCAACCGCTGGGGCAAATGTCTCTTCTCCACCACCGACCCCGCCGAGGGCTGGGACGGCAAAAGCGGAGGGAAATTCGTCGGCTCGGGCGTTTACTACTATGTCATCAAAGCTGTCGGCGCCGACGGCATACGCTACGACCGCGCCGGCGACATCAATATAATCAACTTCAAGTCCGGCGGCACTGCCGCGGGCGATACCGAAACAGAACAATGAACAGGACCATAATTTCGACCATAGCGGCAGCAATGCTCGCCGCTCTTCCCATGACCGCCCAGCGTACGCCGGCGGTTTTCTCCGATGTATACTCGCCTCAGGTGCCCGCAGCGGTGACTCTCTGCGGCGAGAAAATAGATCTCGACCCCGTCGACCGCTACGAGCGCTTCGACCGCGAGCTGGCAAGCGTGGTCTACACCCACGGCACCACCATGCTCATAATCAAGCGCGCCAACCGCTATTTCCCCGAGATGTCGAAGATTCTCAAGGAAAACGGTGTGCCCCAGGACCTTCTTTATCTCGCCTGTGTGGAGAGTTCGCTCAACCCACGCGCTTACTCCCCGGCCAAGGCTGCCGGCTTCTGGCAGTTCATACCCTCGACTGCCAAGGAATATGGTCTGGAGGTGAACGATGAAGTCGACGAGCGCTACAACATCGAAAAGGCCACGGCTGCCGCCGCGCGCTATCTCAAGAAGGCCTATGCTCGCTACGGCAACTGGCCCTCGGTAATGGCGGCATACAACGGCGGCATGACCCGCATAACCAACGAACTCGACCGCCAGAGCGCCGACAACTCGCTCGACCTCTATCTTGTAGAAGAGACAACCCGCTATCCCTACCGCATCATGGCCATGAAGACCGTGATGGAGAACGCTCCCGAGTATGGTTTCCATCTGCGCGACGACCAGCTCTATCAGCCCCGCAAATATAAGGTGGTGGAAGTGAAAGGCCCCGTGGCCGACTGGCCCGAATGGGCCCGCAAACAGGGTATAACATATTCGCAGCTCCGCGAGGAGAACCCGTGGATACGCGCCAAGAGCCTCACTAACAAATCGGGTAAGACCTACAAAGTGCGTGTACCGCTGCCCGAATCGCTCTCGCGCCGTACTGCCGGCACTAAAACTTTCAATCCGGCCTGGACCGACCGATAGACACATATGACCAATCCGATAAGTACAGATAATAGTAAAAAAGATTTTACGCCCGATACCATCGACGGTACCGGATGCATCAGTGTTGTCGGCGCCCGCGTGAACAATCTCAAGAACGTCGACGTCGACATCCCTCACAACAAACTCACTGTCATTACCGGTCTGAGCGGGTCGGGCAAGTCGTCGCTCGCTTTCGACACTATCTTCGCCGAGGGACAGCGCCGCTACATCGAGACATTCTCGGCCTATGCCCGCAATATGCTCGGCAACCTCGAGCGCCCCGATGTGGACCATATCGGCGGCCTGTGCCCCGTAATCGCCATCGAGCAGAAAACCATCAACCGCAATCCGCGAAGCACCATCGGCACCACAACCGAAATATACGACTTCCTGCGTCTGCTCTATGCCCGCGCCGGCCATGCCCGCAGCTATCTGTCGGGCGAGGAGATGGTCAGGTATACCGACGAGAAAATCGTTGACCTCATCGTCGACAGATATGAAGGCGAGAAGATATATATCCTCGCTCCGCTCGTAAAGAACCGCAAGGGCCATTATCGCGATCTGTTCGAGCAACTGGTGCGCAAGGGCTTCCTGCGTGTGCGTGTCGACGGCGAGCTTATGGAGATCAGCGCCGGTATGCGCCTCGACCGCTACCGCAACCACAGCATCGAGCTTGTGGTCGACAGGCTGCAGGTGTCGGCCAAGGACCGCGGCCGCCTGCTCGCTTCGGTGGAGAACGCTCTCGCCCAGGGCGGCAAAGAGATGATGGTCTATAAGGTTTCCGACGAGAGTGTGGCATATTTCAGCCAGGAGCTCATGGACCCGACCACCGGAATATCGTACCACGATCCGGCGCCGCACAATTTCTCGTTCAACTCGCCGCAGGGTGCCTGCCCACGCTGCAAGGGTCTGGGATATGTCAATATTGTGGACCGCGCCAAGATTGTGCCCGACGAAAAACTGTCGATAGCCAAGGGTGCTCTCGTTCCGCTGGGAAAATATAAGGAGACGGTGATCTTCATGCAGATCCGCGCCATTCTCGAGCGCTTCGGCTTCACCATCGATACTCCTTTCCGCGAGCTTTCCGACGAGGCTGTCGACGAGATATTCAACGGCACCACTTCGGTACCTCCGCTGAAAGGTAACACGGCTTCGACCTTCGATTTCTTCCGTACTTTCGACGGTATAGTCAAGTACATCGAAATGTCGCAGGACGACGATGCCGGCTATCAGTCGAAAAAGTGGAGCGGCCAGTTCTTCACCCGCTGCACCTGCCCCGAGTGCAACGGCGACCGCCTCAACCGCGAGGCCCTGCATTTCTTTGTCGATAACAAGAACATCGCCGAGCTTTGCCGGCTCGACATAGAGGCACTCTATGAGTGGTCGAAGACCGTTCTCGACCGCCTCGACGACCGCGACCGCCAGATAGCCGCCGAAATTATCAAGGAAATTGCCGTGCGCCTGCATTTTCTCGTCGATGTGGGCCTGGGCTACCTTCAGCTCAACCGTGCTTCGGCCACGCTGTCGGGCGGCGAGAGTCAGCGCATACGTCTGGCCACTCAGCTCGGGTCGGAGCTTGTCAATGTACTCTATATCCTCGACGAACCCAGTATCGGGCTTCATCAGCGCGACAATCACCGCCTCATCAATTCGCTCAAGCAGCTTCGCGACGCATCGAATACCGTGGTTGTCGTGGAGCACGACCGCGACATCATGCTCGAAGCCGACTATGTGGTCGACATCGGCCCCGGCGCGGGGCGCAAGGGTGGCAATGTGGTCTTCGCCGGCACTCCCGCCGAGATGCTCGCCACCGACACCGTGACCGCCCGATATCTCAGGGGTGCCGAGAAGATGCCTGTGCCGGCAAAGCGTCGCAAGGGTACCGGCAAATCCATCTGCCTGCACGGATGCACGGGCCACAATCTCAAGAACGTGGACTTCGAGCTTCCGTTGGGCACACTCACGGTTGTCGCCGGGGTGTCGGGCAGCGGTAAGTCGTCGCTGGTCAACGGCACTCTGCAGCCCATTCTGTCGCAGCGCTTCTACAATTCGCTCACCGAGCCGCTGCCCTATGTCTCGGCCGAGGGGCTCGAGAACATCGACAAGGTCGTAACCGTCGACCAGTCGCCGCTGGGCCGTACGCCCCGCTCCAATCCCGCCACCTACACAGGCGTGTTCAGCGACATACGCAATCTCTTCGTCAACCTTCCCGAGGCTAAAATCCGCGGCTACAAGCCGGGACGCTTCTCGTTCAATGTCGCCGGCGGCCGCTGCGAGGCATGCAAGGGCAACGGATATAAGACCATAGAGATGAACTTCCTCCCCGATGTGCTTGTGCCCTGCGAGGAGTGCCACGGACGCCGCTACAACCGCGAGACCCTCGAAGTCCGCTTCAAGGGCAAGTCGGTGGCCGATGTTCTCGATATGACCATCAATCAGGCCGTTGAGTTCTTTGCCGGCGTTCCGGCCATTCTCCGCAAGATAAAAGTGCTTCAGGATATCGGTCTGGGCTATATTAAGCTCGGACAGCCGTCGTCGACCTTGTCGGGCGGCGAGAATCAGCGCGTCAAACTCGCCACCGAGCTTGCGCGACGCGATACCGGAAACACACTTTTCATACTCGACGAGCCCACTACCGGCCTCCATTTCGACGATATCCGCACTCTCATGAATATCCTCGAGCGGCTTGTCGAGCGTGGCAACACCGTGCTTGTAATCGAGCATAATACCGATGTAATCAACATGGCCGACCACGTGATCGACATGGGTCCCGACGGTGGTGCCGGCGGCGGCCGCATCATCGCCACCGGCACCCCCGAACAGATAGCCGCCGGCAATTCGCCCACCGCCCCCTTCCTGTAGGCAAGGAGATTAGGAGGTTAGGATATTAGAAAATTAGGAGGGGAGGAAGATAGGAGCTTAGGAAATAGGATGGTAGGAGGAAAAGGCGGATGTAAGGTCTAAAAGTACATTTTTCTATTTCCCTCTCTTCATATTTTCCCAACCTTCCTAATATCTTAACTTCCTTTCTTCCTAATTTCCTTTCCTCCTTATATCCTAACCTCCTAACTTCCTAATCTCTTAACCAAGAACTTTGCTGCCGGGGTTGGTGTTATTCAGACATAAATAATTAAATTTTGTCTGAATAATGACTATGAAGAGTGTAGACGAAACCTTGCTTTTCCGCAGAAGCCGCCGGCGGTACACCCGCGACAGAATTTCGCAGGACGACATGGACTTCATTTACGAGGCCATACGCAATACCCCGACCAGTTACAACGGCGAGCAGTTCACCGTTATCGATATCGACGATCAGGACCTTAAGGAGAAAATCTATGGTCTCACCAATCAGAAGCAGATAAAGACCTGTAATCATTTTCTGGTTTTTTGTGCCGATTACCATAAGATCGAGACCGCTGCCCGCGCCAAGGGTATAGAAACGGGCCGTTTTCCGGCTATGGCCGACGGCTATACCGTCGGTGTAATCGACGCCTCTCTTGCGCTGATGAGCGCCCTTGTGGCAGCCGAAAGCCGCGGACTCGCCACCTGTCCTATCGGGTATATCCGCACGGTGGCACCCGACGTCGTGGCCGATCTTCTCGGCTTGCCCGAAGGTGTGGCACTGGTGTGCGGTCTTGCCATCGGCATCCCCGCCGAGATGCCCGACATGAAGCCCAAGGAACCGACCTCGCTGCTCATACACCATAACCGCTACCGCCGGGACGACATGCTGCCCGAACTCCTCAACTTCGACAGCACCGTCGCCGAGTACAACCGCACCCGCAGCGGCACCAAATCCGACAACGACTGGGTGGCCCACATCGTCAGCTACTACCACGAAGGCGCCGCCAGAGACATCCTCGCCGCCCTCCGCCGCCAAGGCTTCTTAAACGAAGAATGAAGTTGAAAAAGTATTAAGTTGAAAGAGTTAAGATATTACTCTTAGACAGTCAGGCTGTTAAGCCGTTTCGGGGCCGGTCAACAAGCATATACGCCTGTTGACCGGCCCCGAGGCTATTATCTTAACTTTATAAACTTATTACTTTTTCAACTCACCTGTGGCGGCGGGTCAGAGCACCCGGCGGTAGAGGGCTTCGATCTGGGCAAGGCTTACTTCGCGGGGGTTGCCGGGGGTGCAGACGTCGGCGAGAGCCTGTTCGGCCAGGCGAGGAATATCGTTTTCGGTGATTCCGAGTTCGGTGAGGTGCTGGGGTATGCCTACTTCAAGGGCGAGGGCCTTCACGGCGTCGCATGCGGCCTGCGAGGCTTCCTCGCGGCTCATGCCGGTGGTGTCGACGCACATGGCGCGGGCTATTTCGGGATATTTGTCGAGGCATTTCTCCATGTTGAACTCCATGATGGTTGGCAACAGCAGTGCGTTGGCCACGCCGTGGGGTATGTCGAAGAGCGAGCCGAGCGGATGTGCCATGCCGTGCACAAGGCCGAGACCGACGTTGGAGAATGCCATGCCGGCGATGTACTGTGCCACGGCCATGCCGTTGCGGGCCTGGGCGTTCTGCGGTTCGGCCACGGCAACCGGGAGGTAGCGTGCGATCATGCGGACGGCTTCGATTTCGAACATGTCCGACATTTCCCAAGCGCCTTTGGTTATGTAGCCTTCGATGGCGTGAGTGAGGGCATCCATGCCGGTGGCGGCTGTGAGGCTCTTGGGGAGGCTGTACATGAGCTCGGCATCGACGATAGCGACTGCGGGTATGTCGTTGGGGTCGACGCATACCATCTTTTTCTGCTTTTTCTCGTCGATAATCACATAGTTGATGGTGGTTTCGGCGGCAGTGCCCGCAGTGGTGGGTATGGCGATGATGGGCACGCTCTTGTGGCGGGTGGGAGCGCATCCTTCGAGCGATACGATATCGGCGAATTCGGGGTTGTTCACAACGATGCCTATGCCTTTGGAGGTGTCGATGGCCGAGCCGCCGCCCACAGCCACGAGGATATCGGCACCCGATGCCTTATAGGCGTCGATGCCGGCCTGAACATTGCTTACGGTAGGGTTGGGCTTGACTTCGCTGAATATTTCGTAGGGTATGCCTGCTTCGTCGAGCACGTCGGTAACCATCTTGGCCACGCCGAATTTGATAAGGCCCGGGTCGGTCACTATCATGGCTTTGGTTTTTCCGAGATTGCGGACAGCTTCGGGCAGCTGACGGCGTGCGCCGGGGCCGAAGTAGGATACTTCGTTGAGGATAAAGCGATTGATCATGGTTCTTTCGGTTTAGTGTTAGAATAGTACAAATATACGGTTTTTTGGTGATATATCTTCATGGAGCAGGGTAGTGCCGCACGATTTTGCCGGTGGCGGTGCGCGGCAGTTCTGCGACAGTACCGATGATTTTGGGCAGGCGTCTGGTATCGGCTATGGCGCTCCGCAGTGCGGCGGCGACAGCAGCGGTATCTGCCGGTCCTTCCAGTATCAGGGCCACGCACTGGCCCCACCGGGGGTGAGGTGCGGCGCATATGTAGTATGGGCGGTCGCCGAGAACGCCGCGGTAGAGTTCTTCGAGCTCTTCTGGGAAGAGTTTAATGCCGCCCGAGTTGATGACGCCGTCGGCACGGCCGCGCCATCGGAATTCCTGCGGCGACACTATATCGGCGATGTCGCGCGTGGCCAGGCGTCCGAAGGAGAAGGCCGGCGCCACTATCGTCAGACAGCCGTCGGCGTCGCTTTCGAAACTGATTCCCGGCATGGCATGGAATGTGCGGCCCGGATCGTCGGCGCGGGCTATGGCCACATGGCTGCAAGTTTCGGTCATGCCGTAGCTTATGAAAGCATTGTAGCCCGCGTCGGCGAGCGCCCTGCATTGAGCTGCCGAAGGAGCCGCACCGCCTATGAGCAGGGCGTCGATACGGGCGGCGTATTCGCTATGCTCAAGCAGAGAATCGATCTGCGCAGGCACTATGGGAAGTAGGTCTATGCGGGAGGTTGTGTCGGGCAGTTCTATGCGGCTGCTCACGGGCAGTTCTATAAGGCGGCAACCGGCGACGTCGGCACGCACGGCCATCATTTTTCCGGCGATATAGTCCATACTCAGCGGCGTGGCCAGGACCGAACTGCTGTCGATGCCGAAGAATTTGTTTGTGGCCAAAGCCGACTGCCTCATGTCGGTCTTGAGCAGACGTATGGCCTTGGGGCGCCCGGTCGAACCCGATGTATGCGCCTCTATGTATAGGCTATCGGAATGCCACTCTTCGAGAAAACCCCTCAACGCCATGGCAGATTGTCGATATTGCCCCAGGTCTTTTCGGGGTTGTAGTACAGCTGCGGGCCACGCATTTCCAGCGGGGAGGCTATGTTGTCGGTGTAGAGCTGTCCGGTGCCGAGGCCCTGCGGCATGTCGATGGTGTAGTTTTCAGTGAGATGGGTGGCTATGTCGGCCAGGCCGATGTTCGACTCGAGCGCCGATGTCACCCACCATCCTATGCCCATGGCGCGGGCGGCGGCTATATAGCTGTCGGTAGCGCGCAGGCCGCCGCAGAGCGACGGCTTGAGGATGATGTAGGCGGGTCGGATGTCGGCCAGCAGCTGCGATACCTCAGCCTCGGTGCGCATGCCAATCAGTTCTTCGTCGAGGCCTACAGGGATAGGGCTGCGGGCGCATATTTCGGCCATAAGCGCGGGCTGTCCGGCTTTGACCGGCTGCTCAATGGAGTGGATGTGGAATGCAGCCAGACGCCCGAGGCGCTCCATAGCATTGTCAGCGGTGAATGCGCCGTTGGCGTCGAGACGCACCTCAAGGGTGTCGGGCCCGAAGTTGCGGCGCACCTCGCGGAGCAGGTCGAGCTCGTCGTCGAAGTTTATGCCACCGATTTTCAGTTTTATGATGCTGAATCCCGCATCGAGTTTCTGCCTGATGCGGCTCCGCATGGTCTCTTTGTCGCCCATCCACACCAGTCCGTTAATGGGTATGCCCGTCTGGCCGCCGAGCCATGGGTTGCCGGTATCGGCAGCCCGGTTCAGCCGTGCCATAGCGCACTCGAAACCGAAGCGGATGGAGCTATAGGGACTGTGAAGCGCTTCGTGAGGATTGCGGCAGGCTTCCGACAGAACGGCCTCGTAGTCGGGCCTGTCGTCGGCCGAAAGACCGCGGAACAGCGCGCACTCTCCTACGGCACTGCGGCCCGGCGCCGATGTGTCGTGCAGGCGCACGAAGTAGGTGTCTTTCACCGTCATTACCTGACGCGACGTGCGGGCCTCGAAATTGAAATGGAGGCGGTAGGGCGCCCATTCGGCCTTGAGCATCATCCCGGGAACTGCGGATATTTGTCGAAGTCGGGGTCGCGTTTTTCGAGGAAGGCGTTGCGGCCTTCCTGGGCCTCGTCCATGAGATAGTACATGAGGGTGGCGTCGCCGGCAAATTCCATGAGGCCGTGCTGGCCGTCGAGCTCAGCGTTGAGCGCGCGCTTGATCATGCGGATGGCAAACGGACTGCGCATCATTATGGTCTTGCACCAGTCTACGACCTCGTCTTCGAGGCGGTCGAAGGGAACAACCTTGTTTATCATACCCATTTCGAGGGCCTCTGCGGCGGTATACTGGCGGCAGAGGAACCATATTTCGCGGGCTTTCTTCTGGCCTACGCAGCGGGCGAGGTACGACGAGCCGAAACCGGCGTCGAAGCTGCCCACCTTGGGGCCTGTCTGGCCGAAGCGTGCGTTTTCCGACGCGATGGAGAGGTCGCATACTACCTGCAGCACGTTGCCGCCGCCTATAGCGTAGCCGTTGACCATGGCTATGACGGGCTTCACCAGCGAGCGGATGAATTTATGGATGTCGAGCACGTTGAGGCGCGGCGTGCCGTCGGCATCGCGGTAGCCGCCGTGTGTCTTGTAGTTCTGGTCGCCGCCCGAGCAGAATGCCTTGTCGCCGGCACCGGTGAGCACCACCACGCGCACTTCGGGGGTATCGCGGCAGTATTCGAGGGCATCGAGTATCTGGGCATTGGTCTGCGGCCGGAAGGCGTTGTATACCTCGGGGCGGTTGATGGTTATTTTGGCTATACCCTCGAAGAAGTCGAAGAGTATGTCGGAGTATTCCTTTATGGTCTGCCACTTGCGCGGCTGTGCATTTGTTTCCATTTTAAAGTAAATGCTTGGAGTGTTCTTTTTGTATCTTTAGTCTCATGATGGCCGGTGAGCCTTCGGGGTCCAGAAAATCATCTATTATGGAATCGTCGGGTTGCTGACAACTGTATTCGAAGTAGCGGTAGCCGTAGGCGTCGGCGAGTTGGCGAAGAGGCAGCCGCGGAGGCACTGTGAAGAGTTGCTCGAGTTCGGGCAGGCCGCCGGTGGTGCCTATATTGCGGAAAATGTCGCCGCCGTCGTTGTCGAGGACCACTATGCGGAAGCCACGGGGTGGCACTGCGGCCCCAAGGGCGCCGATATCGTATGCGGCGCTCATGTCGCCGGTAATGAGCAGTGTCGGCGCGCTGCCGGCGAGTGCATATCCGAGCGCAGTTGAGGTGCATCCGTCGATGCCGCTGATGCCGCGGTTGGAGTAGACCGGGCCGTTCCATCGCAGCATCTGGGCGTAGCGTATGGCCGAGCCGTTTCCTACATGGATGTCGCCTCTGAATCTATCGGCGATTTTGCCGATGGCTGCCATTATAGGATTGGTTCTTACAAAATTCTCGTTTTTTAGCTGCGATTCCTCGGCAAACGATTGCCATCTGCGGCTATATTCCTTTTCAGTAACAGCCGCGGCGAGTGCCTGCAGAAATGGCAGCGGATCGCACTCTATCCGTGTCGTGAGCCGCTTGTAAGTATCGGTAGAGTTGTCGGTGTACCCTAAAGTGTATATCTCTTTATCGCCCATGGTGCGTAGCCATCGTTTCAGGCGCGCCGAAACGATGCTTCCGCCTATGGCTATGACGATATCCGGCTCGAGGCCGTCGGCGCACGCTGCCCGCAGGAGACGGTCGAAAGTTCCGATTCTGTAGGACTGAGCTATATTGGCCTGTACCTCGGCAAGGGCAGGGATTCCGCGCAAATCGATACTGTTCAGTGCGGCGCATTCGCCCGGAGTGGTGTCGCCGCATACTATTACGATTTTCTTATCGCGTATTTTCCCGATTATTTCGTCGAAGTCGCCTGGGGAGCCTTGCGGCCGAATCGCTTTTATGATCCGGGCCTTGTTGACCGGCTCTTTGTCGGTCATAGGGGTGAGCGGTATGTCGAGCTGCACGTTGATGTGTACCGGGCCGCGGCGGTTGCCGAGGGCGGCGTCGAAGGCGTCGCATACTTCGAGGTTGGCCTTGGTGAAGAGGGCAGCATCGGTATCGGCCGCCACGGGAATATCGACCCATTTCCTCACTACGGCTGCCAGAGCGCCGGGCTGCCTCATGGTCTGGCTGTCGAGCTGATCGATCCAGCGGGCGGGGCGGTCGGCGGTGATGGCTATCACAGGCACGCGGCGGTAGTATGCCTCGGCCAAAGCTGGGCCGTAATTCATCAGCGCCGACCCCGATGTGCATATCAGGACTACGGGCTGTCCCGTGGCCAGAGACATGCCGAGAGCCATGAAGGCGGCGCAACGCTCGTCGATGACAGTGTGTATGCGGAAGTGCGCCGAACGGCTGAAAACCACCGCCAGAGGCGCCGAGCGCGTGCCCGGCGACACTATGACATCGCGTACGCCGTAATCCGCTGCCAAAGAGCAGAGCATGCGGCAGACATCGTTGTCGATTGTTTCTGTTTGAGCCATAAAGTTGGTGAAAATAACTTTTCAACGTAACAAAATTAGCAGATTTTTGTTAATATTGCAAGACATTCATCCATATGCGACATCTACGGTCTTTCATCATATTATCTTATGTCATAGCTGCAACGGTCTGTATGTCAGCACAGAACGCTACGGACTCTCTCTCGGAGGCGCCGGCCGACACCGTGCCGGCTAAAAAGGGTCTGATTACTAAGATAATCGAGTACTTCGAAGATGCCAACAAGCCGAAAGAACACAAGAAATTCGACATAAGTTTTATCGGAGGGCCTCACTATTCCACCGACACGAAATTCGGCATCGGGCTTGTAGCGGCCGGTCTCTACCGCACCGACATGACAGATACGGTGCTCCCGCCGTCGGATGTGTCGATATATTTCGACGCCACCACAAGCATGTTCTTCAAGCTCGGCGTGCGAGGCACCCACATAGCGCCCCACGACCGCGGCCGCCTGCAGTACGACGTCAATTTCTCGTCGGTGGCGACAAAATTCTGGGGCATAGGCTACGATAACAATGTAAACGACGACAACGAGTCGAATTACAAATACCTCAATTCGCAGGCCCAGGCAGGATGGGTGTGGCGTCTGGCCAACAATCTCTATCTCGGTCCGTTTGCCACATTCGACTATATCAACGGCCGCCATTTCGCCAAGCCGTGGCTGTGGGAAGGCGAGGACGACCGCACGTTCAATCTCGGCGTGGGCGTCACCCTACAGTACGATACCCGCGACTTCCTGACCAACGCCTCGCGCGGTATTTTCCTGCGGTTCGACCAGCGTTTCAACCCGCGCTTTCTTCTCAACCGCTATGCTTTCTCGCTCACCGAGCTCACCTTCGCATTCTACAGGCCGCTGTGGCGCGACGCTATAGTCGCTTTTCAGGCCCATTCGCGCCTGACCTACGGCAATACTCCGTGGGGACTGCTGTCGACACTCGGCGGCAGCGACAATATGCGCGGATATTTCGAAGGCCGCTACCGCGACAAGTCGGAGATCGACGTGTGCCTTGAGCTGCGGCAGCATATATGGCACCGCAACGGCCTGGTGGCATGGATAGGCGCCGGTACTATCTTCCCTAAATTCTCCGAAATTACTCTGCGCAAGATTCTGCCTAACTACGGCATCGGCTACCGCTGGGAGTTCAAGAAGAGAGTAAATGTGCGCCTCGACCTCGGTTTCGGCCGCCACCAGACAGGCTTTATTTTCAGTATCAACGAGGCATTCTGATGAAAAAAATAATAAAATATCTACCGTTAATATTCATGTGGGCGCTGCCATTGCTGCTGGTGGTGCCCAACGTCATACTCGATATTACCGAGCAGTACTACTCTCCGGCCTCGCGTATAGCCAATGTGGCTTTGCCGCTCGGCGTCTATCTCCTGCTGATGGCCTGGAGCCGCAGGGTAGGGCGCACGGCGCTCTTCCTGATTCCGGTGATGGTGCTGTGCGCGTTCCAGATAGTGCTCATCTATCTCTACGGCGAGTCGATAATAGCCATCGACATGTTTCTCAACGTCGTTACCACAAACTATCATGAGGCGACCGAACTGCTGCGCAATCTCGGCGTGGCCATAGCTGTGGTGTGCCTGCTCTATCTGCCGCCGATAGTCCTGGGAATAGTGCTTTGTGTGAAAAAGGAATATACCGCAGCTTCGTCGCGACGCCGCGCCGGTTTCGCCGGTCTCGCGGTGGCATGTGCCGGACTGGTGGCATTTGTAGTGGCCTTTGTGCTCCCCGGGGGCTACAGGCCGCACCGCGAGCTTTTCCCTGTCAACGTGAGCTACAACATGGGCATGGCGGCCTACCGCACGGCGCTTGCCAAGGAGTACAAGGCGTCTTCGGCCCCGTTCACTTTCGGCGCCGAAGCCCGTATCGACTCTGTGCCTCCGGTCATAGTGCTCGTGATAGGTGAGACCTCGCGCGCCGACAACTGGCAGCTCAACGGCTATCCGCGCCCGACCAATCCCCGCCTGTCGCGGCGCGAGAATCTCATATCCTACGGCAAAGCGCTTTCCGAGAGCAACACTACGCACAAGAGCGTGCCGCTGCTCATGTCGCATCTCTCGGCCGACCATTTCGGCGATTCTATCTACAATGTCAAGGGGGTGATATCGGCTTTCGACGAGGCCGGATACCGCACCGCGTGGATTTCGAACCAGCAGCACAACGGTTCGCTCATAGATTTCTTCGGCGAGGAGGCCGACAGCGTCGATTTTCTGACCGAAGACGGCCGCTCCCACCACGACATGGAGACTTGCAGTGCGCTCGGTCGATTCCTCGATGGCAATGCCGGCGTGCCCGTATTTGCCGTGCTTCATACCTATGGCTCGCATTTCAACTACACCGAGCGCTATCCGGCCGATTTCAGCCGCTTCAGACCCGACCACGACATGCAGGCCAAGCGCGCCAACCGCTCCTCGCTTATCAATGCCTACGACAACACCATACTCTATATCGATGCCGTGCTCGACAGTGTGGCGTCGGTACTCGAGCAAAGCGGCCGCCCCGCAGCGATGCTCTATCTCACCGACCACGGCGAGGATATATTCGACGACGACCGCGAGCGCTTCCTCCATGCCTCGCCTACGCCTACCTACTGGCAGCTCCACGTGCCGGTGATACTGTGGATGTCCGAAGGGTATGCCGCCCGTCACCCCGGGCGTCTGGCCGCCGCCCGCGCCCACGCCGGTGCAAATGTGTCGTCGAGCCGGAGCGCCTTCCACACCCTGATGTCGCTCGCCGACATCACCACTGCTGTCTACGACCCGACGGCCGCCCTCACCGAACCTACCTACCGCGAACCCGACCGCCTCTACGTCAACGACTACAACGAAGGTGTCCCCCTCTCCCGCGCCGGCCTCCGCACCTCCGACTTCGCCCGCCTCGACTCCGCCGCCATCTCCCACTGAACCGTTTATCAAAATAGTTAATTTGTGTTAATATCAGGGCGCTTGTTTTGAAAAAGATTTTATAATCGCATATATTTGCAAAGCAATGTGCCGAAAGGCACTGCATACATTTTAAAAGGCGTCACGTTACGTTTTGCTTTGACCTTATAGGAATCTGCTAAATTTCAAATGCTTGTCAAAGGCGACGTTACAGTGAATGTCTCTGTGAGTGTTGTAACTCACCGGTAGACTGACAGCAATTGTTGTCGGTTTACCGTGTGTGATATATAGCAAGTCACGGAGCTTCTCATTGTTATTGTTCCGGCAAGCAGGGTTTTTAGCAGAACCTCTATAAGGTGGAGCGATCGCAGTGAGAAGCTCCGCTTTTTATTTTGTATTGTAACTAATTCATTATCAACTTCACTATCGGTGCAAGGGCTTCGCACACGAGATGCTACAGAACAATGAATAGAATTGTTGTTTTTCTTGCAGTGCTCATAGGTCTTGCAACGTCGTCTCAGGCACAGACCTCGCAGATTGCGACTCTCCTGCACAAGGGAGAAGTAAACTTTTTCTACGGCTCCCAGGCCCTTAACAAAGCGGTGGAAGCGGCCGACAGCGGTGATGTGATTACTCTTTCTCCCGGTCAGTTCGATGCTGTGACATCGGGAAAAAACGGAGTGCTGAAAAACGGTCTTACAATCCGTGGTGCCGGCATGGGCCTTCCCTGCGGCGAGGTCAGCAATATCCCCTCGGAAATTGTCGGCAATCAGAATCTTGAAAACTACGCTGTAAACTTCGAGAATGTCGTTTTCAAAAACGAGGTGAGGCTTACCCGCTCGAAAACTCCGCTCAATTTCTACAAATGCACTTTAAACAGCCTTAATGTGACCGGTACGGGCACATCGTTTGCTTCAGATGTAACACTGGTAAACAGCTATGTGATAAATAAAATATCACGCGGCACCACGTCGGGATGGCTGAAACTTACGGCTGTAAATTCTGTTATCGGCGATGTGGAGTCGGGACCTGAATCGAGTTTTCAGAATTGTATCCTGAATAATATTTCACAGGCAGCCGGTTCGCAGCAGTTTGTAAACTGCGTACTGGGAAATGTGCCCGGATCGGTCGAAAATCTCTCGTTCAACTATTGTGTAGTGCTTGGCACGACCGTGAACCCCTTAGAATCGCAGGACGGTCTTATCAATACCAATTCTGCCTTCAACGGAACTCCCTATGTGGAGGACACTTTCTATGAACTCTCCGACGAACTGAAATCCCTTCCCTCATCCGACGATACTCAGATTGGCATCTATGACGGTAATATCGGATTCAGCCCCATGCCATCCAATCCGAGGATCACAAAATTCAATGTAGCTCCTAAAACAAGCCCGGACGGTAAGCTTTCGATAGATATAGAGGTGGCCGGCGTCGAATAAACCAGGATTATGATTACACGTAAATTACTGCTGACGGCGGCAATCTTAATCTTCAGCGTCTCTTTTGCGGCGGGGCAGTACAGCTACTGGTTCGACTGCGCGGACAAGGCGTCTCCGCAGGCTGTGTTTACAGGTGCGGGCCCGTTGGATATAGATGCCTCGTCGCTGCCCGAGGGACGGCATACTGTCCATGTGCGGTATGTGGATTCCAACGGACACGCATCGTTGGTTTCAAGAGATTTCCTGCGCATTAAAAGTCCCGACGGTCTCACTCCGCGCTTTTATATCGACGGAATCCCCGCCGTAGTGGACGGACAGGACGGCGCGGCCGCCGGCTCATTCCATTTTGAATTTGACGCGTCGGAACTTTCGATCGGTCTGCATACCGTTGCGGTTCAGTTCACCGGAGAGGACGGAGTGATACCGACCGATATAGCCGAAGGATTGTTTCTGAGAGTTCCTGAAAAAAGTGAGACCGACGGCATGACCTGTTTCTATACCATCGACAATGATCCGTCCGGTTATTCAGTCGGGAGTATTGTCAATGGTTTGCTCCATGCCGATATCGATGTGGCCGCTTTGGCCGACGGACTGCATTCCATCCGTTTCCTGCTTGCAGGCAAACCGCCGGTAACGACACAGGCCTTCTCAGCCTATTTCGTGAAAATACCGCAGGGCGGCATAGGTATTAAAAACTATAGCTACTGGATCAACGACGATATCGACAATCAGGCAAGTTTCAATCTCGAGAATCCCGAGACTCCGGCTTCGATAGTGTCTCTGTTCCCAGTCAGAGAATATGCTTTCCGGTCTACCGACTATTATTTCGCAGTCGAGGATGAAAAGCCGGTTATCTATCCGCTTAACCACTTTAATATGCTGGTGAGCGATAACCGCGGGTATCTGAATGTGAGTTCGTCGCCATTTCACGACACCCGACAGAAAATAGACTCTGCCATAGATACCATCAGTCCCGGAATTGCTAAAATGACGGGTTCTTTTAAAGACAATGAGATAAAGATATATTCGTTCACAGCACAATATGGCGACAGCCTGATACTCGGAACCGACCGCAACGCCTCGGTCGACTTATACGACAATTCCGGCTCACTGCTGTTTGCATCGCGAGGCATTGATATTGTCAATGGTGCAGGGACCCATACCCGGTCAGACGGCACACATTATGCGGTGATTCACGATGTTTCCCAGAATCTGCCGACCAATCTCCGTCTCGACAGAATCGACCGTTTCGCACTGCTTGAACACACTCCCTCGCGACACGCCAACGAAGGACTGATGATCATGTCGCTTGCCGGAAACGGCTTTGAAAGCCTGAAAAAGGTTTGGCTGTCCAAGGGCGATATAGTCGTTGGCTGTGACAGCGTTGTCACTACTGGTCATTCCAGAGCGAAAGCGCTTTTCGATTTTGGTTTTGACTCCGGGGCGACCTGTGGTGCATATGATCTTGGCCTCGTATTCAATGCCGACGATAAGACCGACACGATAGTAGTGCCGGATGCCCTTGTCCTCGAGCAGCTGCAATATGTGGAGCCCAAGGTAGAGGTGAGTCTGAAACAGGCCGTCCGCCAGTTGCCTCACACCCTCAGTGTGAGCGTTACCAATCTTTCTAATACCAGCCTGTGGGCCGTACCATTCAATGTGGCATACGATAATCTTGATGTAGAGCTGTACAGAAGATTTGTGGTTGCGGGTGTCCCCGAAAGCGCCGGTAAAAAAGAACCGCTATACTACGATACCGACAATCTTCTCGGAAAGGGTGTCGAAGGCCGCTATATGCCTTTGTATATACCATGGCTTGAACCCGGCGAAACCAAGACACTCACTTTCGCTTTGAAGTCCACCGACAAGAAAATGAACTTCTACGCGTGGTGCGGATTGCCGCTGAGTCAGGAAGTGAAACGCTTCCTTTCAGTCTCCGAGACAGAAAAAGCGCCTGTGAAAATTCGTGAGAGTAATTTCAATTACAATCGTCTGAGCGATTTCCAGAGTACCGCCAATGAAGTAGGAGGATCGGTCGGAGGTGGAGGCGGTAATGCCATAACAGCCGGAAATATCGGCATAAGCATAGGTTGCACTCTCGGAGGCATAGTCCTTGCCGGCGGCAACAACAGCTTCAATGCCTGGAGAGACGCCTATCCCGGTTTGCTCGATGATGACGATCTGCCGTATACCAATATTCCTCACGGCATGACACCGGGTGCGATACTGAATGGCGCCGGTATTTTACCGGGAGCTTTCGGCGATGCTCTCGACAATTCGCTGCGTCCGAGGAATCAGAACAATGCCGAAAACGATAATCCCAACCCCACGCCGTATCCGCTCGACATCCCCAGACCGTGCGATCCCAACGAGATGCGCGGCTATGTGGCCCCGGGCGGCTCAAACCATATCGGACTGGATGTTGCGAGAATCGACTACACCATAGAGTTCGAGAACGAGCCCGAAGTGGCTACCGCTCCGGCTTCGTATATAAGGATTGAAAACAAACTCGACAGCAAGCTCTTCGACACCGGTACATTCCGTGCCCGGTCGCTGAGTATAGGAAGTCGTACGGTCGAACTGGCAGAGGGTGCTTCGGGTGTTGTCACAGTCGATATGCGTCCCGAAATCAACAGCATCGCCTCGGCCGAATGGAATATTTCGGAAGACGGTTCTCTAATTGTGGAAATCAACACTCTCGATCCTCTTACAATGGACATTGCCGAGAATCCGTGGAATGGTGTACTGCCTGTGAACTACGACGGCAGCGGTATCGGAGAGTTTGAATATGAAATCGGACTTCAGACCAATCTCCCTGACTCGACACGGATTGCCAACTCGGCACGCATAGTTTTCAATACAGAGAATCCTATCGCCACAGACAGCTGGGTAAATACTACCGACTATTCGCGCCCGACCGCACGAATGCGTACGGTCAGAACGGCCGACAATCTCAACTTCGAATTCGAGGCTGAAAGTTCCGACGCCGGTTCGGGAATATGGTATAGAAAACTTTACGGTCAGCGGGCCGGCGAACTGTTGTGGAATTTGCTTCTCGACGGCATTGATTCAGATAAGTTCGTCTATACGGCCGACAAGGTCGAAGCCGATATGTATTATAGCGTTCTCGCAGTCGATAAGGCCGGAAATATTCAGGACGACGCGATACTGCGTAAGGTTATGGGCGATGCCGATTCCAACCGCAAAGTCGACGCCTCCGATACAGTGATGCTCGTCGAGGTAAGTCTTGGCAATAAGGCGCAGTACGATGCCGAAGTTGCCGATATAAACGGCGACGGCCGCATCGATGTGCAGGATGTGGTGACATGCGCTTATATTTATTTAAAAACAGGTGTCCGTCAGGAGAGGACACGGAAATATTCTAAAACCAAATGAACAGAATAGTATTCTTCCTTATCGGCATTCTGGCTTTTCTTTCACAGGAAGCCGGAGCGGTAATAACCAAGGAATCGTCGACACTGCAGGTATGGGCCGACGATATAACACTTGACGCGGATGGTAAAACGATATCGACCCTGAAAGTGTATCAGCGCGATGTCGATACATTTACCGCATTCAACATGGCATTCTTTGTACCGCGCGGTGTCAAAATTGCCAAGATCCGGCAGGGACGTGAGTGGGTCGACGATATCCATCTTTCTGCCCGGGCCGCTTCCACCCACACTATCCAGTGCAATATGCTCGAAGACAGTGTGACGGTGAAAGTAATCAGCTACTCTATGAATCAGGACAATTACTATCCCGACGACGAGGACGGCAATCCGCTCGACCTGCTATTTACTATAGGATTCATTGCTGAACCTTATATGGAAGACGGTACATATCCTGTAGAAATTACGGATATAAAGTTCGTTGAAGCGACCACTAATGCAAGTGTGCCCGAAAACGACCATGTGTGGTGTCAGTTCACCATCGAGGGCGGTGTCACTACAGGTGTGGAGTCGGTAGAAATTCCCGATGCTTTGCCCGATGTATATTACGATCTTTCGGGGCGCAGGGTAGAGGGCCGGCCTGAGCCGGGATTTTATATCTACAACGGTCAGAAAGTACTTGTAAAGTAACGGCATAAATCCATTAAATCCTTGCTAAAACAGACGCAGCTCTCCCCGAGCCCCGCGTCTGTTTTATTATTTTAGGGCGGCCGGTGGGGAATTCGGGTGGAATTTATATCTTTGCTGTAGTAATTTTTGAGGCCGATGGAACGATCCGGTATTTTCAGAGAGAAGCAGACTATGACAGTCATGTTGTGGATTATGGTCATTATGGTTATTATTTTAATTTTCAACGAAGCTATGCGGGAGCGTTATAGTCTTGGCGCTCTGCTGGCCTTCTCTGCGCCTTTTTTAATGATTCTGCTGTGGGATCTTCTGGTAAAGATAAAAAATCCGAAACGAATCGAAATCGGCGCTGAGGGCATTAAATACTGGACAAGAAGTTCTTTGGGATTCAGTGGTGAAAAAGCATTTTATCCCTGGAGCGATTATCGCAGAGTCTATATCGATTGGTGCGAAACAACGGAAAGAGGACGTTTAGACCATATGTATCTTGTACTGGAGGCGCACGACGGTTCTGAGGCTTATGTCTTTTTCGACAATCTTCATAAGAGACGGCAGAGAATCATCGGGGTCCTTACGGCCTATTGTGGCGACTGTGTGTTCGACCGCGAGCTGAGCGAGCGGAACCGGCGCAAGCATTTCATGTATATCCGCAACGAGATTGTGCTGATTGCAGTGAGCGTGGCGATCGCAGCCATTATCGGGCATTATTTATCGTAGTCCGTCTGCCTTGATTGGTGGATAAATAATCCGTGAACGGCCTGTTTTTGATGGCTGTTTGACGGAATGGGAGATTTTTGCTAATTTTGCGGCTTCAAAACGGTATGGAGAGAAGATCGCGTAATATAGCCTGGTTTCTGCTGGTACTTTTCGCAATGTTTTTTTGCGGAAATACACTCTTTTTCCATACGCATCGACTCTTCGACGGCCATACCGAAGTCCACTCACATCCGTTTATTCCGGGTACGTCACATTCGCATTCCGGGTGTGCTTTTCAGGCTATAGCGCATATCAACGCGGCTATGGCTGCGGTCGACCGGACTCCGTCGGCTGAAATCCCCGGAGTGTCGGAGCGAAAGATATATTTGGTTTTCCACGTCAAAATAGGGCTGAATCCTGTTTTTACCGATTTGAGAAAAGGCCGTTCGCCGCCTGTGGCTGCGTGATTTCCGGCAACATTTTCGTAATTCAGTAAAAACACTATCCTATGACAAAATATATTATGTCGGTACTCCTTGCAGTATCGGCTCTGTTCGTGCAGGCCCAGTCGGCCGACACGAATCTTACCGGTCATGTAATCGATAAGGAGACCGGCGAACATCTGCCTTTCTACATCATCAGTATACCCTCGCTGAGGGTCGGCACCACCACCGATGCCTCAGGCCACTACGCTCTGCGGCATCTGACGCCGGGCGAATACGAGGTGGAGGCCGCTTATACGGGCTATGTCACCGAGCGCAAGAAGGTGACCTTGCAGCCCGGCAAGACACTCGAACTAAACTTCGAGGTAGTGCCCGACGCCATGATGCTCGAGCAGGTTGTGGTCACCGGTACCAAGAGCGAACTCAAGCGCCGCCATAGTCCGGCGCTTGTCAGTGTGGTCGACGACAGGATTTTCCGCCTTGTCGATGCCTGCTCGCTGGCCGACGGCCTCAATTATCAGCCGGGTGTGCGCGTGGAGAACGACTGCCAGAACTGCGGTTTCACCCAGGTGCGTATCAATGGCCTCGACGGCCACTATTCTCAGATTCTTATGAATTCGCGCCCGGTCTTCTCGGCCCTTGCCGGTGTCTATGGCCTGGAGCAGATTCCGGCCAATATGATAGACCGCGTGGAGGTGATGCGCGGAGGCGGGTCGGCGCTCTTCGGCTCATCGGCAATCGGAGGTACTATCAATATCATCACCAAGGACCCTGCGGCGAACTATGCCGAGGTGAGCCACTCGTTGGCATCCATCGGTATCAGCGGAGCGCTCGACAACAATACCACCTTCAATGCCTCGGTCGTGGGGCACAACAATGAAATCGGCCTTACTGTCTACGGCCAGAGCCGCAACCGCGACGGCTACGACCACGACGGCGACGGCTATACCGAGGTGCCGGAACTGAAGAGTCAGACTCTTGGCGCGCGCACCAACATGCGATTCACCCCCGACCAGCGTCTTACGGCCGAGTATCATGCCACGCACGAGTATCGCCGCGGCGGCGACAATATCGACCAGCCGCCTCACATGGCCATGGTGGCCGAACAGGTGGAGCACAACAATCACGGCGCCGAAGTGGCCTACGATCTGTGGTCGCACGACCGCGACAAGCATTTCAACGTGTTCACGGCGCTGCAGAGCATACGGCGCAAGAGCTACTACGGCAGCGACATGGACCCCGACGCCTATGGCCGCACAAACGACCTTACCGCAACGGCCGGCGCCCAGTGGACGCAGCAGTTCGGGCACGTCATATTCATGCCGGCCGAGTTTATCGGCGGCATCGAGTACAGCCACAACTATCTTCATGATGTGACCATCGGTTATAATCACGACATAAGCCAGAAGGTGAACATATACAGCGCCTATGCGCAGAATGAATGGCGCACCGACCGCTGGGGCTTTCTTGTTGGTGCGCGCCTCGACAAGCATTCGATGATTCACAATCCGATAGTTTCGCCGCGTGTGAACATTCGCTATAATCCGTCGGAGCGCATCAATTTCCGCCTGTCCTACTCGACAGGCTTCCGTTCGCCCCAGGCCTACGACGAGGACTTCCATATAGCCATAGTCGGCGGCGAGCGCCTGGTGACGGTTCTGGCTCCCGATCTCAAACAGGAAAGCAGCAACAGCTTCAGCTTCTCGGCCGATTTCTATCACCGCCTCGGCGACGTGCAGGCCAATCTTATGGTCGAGGGATTCTATACCGACCTGCGCGATGTGTTCGCACTGCGTCTTCTCGACCACACCGATGCCGAGGGCAATGCCGTGCAGGAACGCTACAACGGCGGCGGCGCCCGCGTATACGGCTTCAACGCCGAGTTACGTCTGGTATGGCCCAAGTGGATGGTGCAGGGCGGTATCACCTGGCAGAACAGCCGCTACAAGCAGCTCGAATACTGGAGCGAGGACCCCGCTGTGGCGCCGGTGAAGAAGATGTTCCGCACGCCCGATCTCTATGGCTTCTTCAATGCATCGTACAACATCAACAAGCATTTCACGGCCTCGCTGTCGGGCACATATACCGGTTCGATGCTTGTTCAGCATATCGCCGGCTCGGGCACGCCGGTCGACAAGGCGGTCGATACTCCGCGTTTCTTCGATGCCAGTGCCAAACTGAGCTACGAAGTGAATATCTATAAGACTGCCTGCCTCGAATTCAGCGCCGGCCTGATGAATATCTTCAACAGCTATCAGAGCGATTTCGACAAAGGCTCCATGCGCGACTCGGGCTATATCTACGGCCCCTCTCTTCCGCGCAGCCTCATGGCCACCGCCAAGCTGCACCTGTAATTTTAGAGTCAAAAAAGTATTAAGTTGAAAAAGTTAAGATAATGGAACCTTCGCCGGAACCATTATCTTAACTTTTTCAACTTATTACTTTATAAACCTTTCGCCCTCTTATTTCGCTAACAGCTGTTGGAGCTGCTCGGGGGCGTTGGTGGTGATGTAGTCCACACCGTTGTCGATGCACCACTGCATGTCGGCGGGATCGTTCACGGTCCACACGTTCACTTCCATACCCAGATCGTGTGTCATTTTGATCCATTCGGGGTGTTGCTTCATCACCTTGAGCGAATAGTCGATTCCGGCACCGCCCATCTCTTTCACCTGCCAGGGTATATAGTCGCCGGTCAGATAGTATACGGCAGTGCCCTCAGGGGTATATTTGATCAGATCCTGGAAACCGTATTTCGAGAAAGTGATGTAGTCGGTCTTGTCTTCGAGGCCGTATTTCTTCACCATTTTCACTATATCCTTTATGGCTTTGCGCTCGTGCTTGCGGCTGTCGTGAGTCTTGAGCTCGAGCACTATGCGCGAGGGCTGTTTGGCGGCCTGCGCGAGATAGCTTTCGAGTGTGGGCACGTTTTCGCCGTTGGCGAGTTTTTCGGCGAGCACCTTCTTGGCAGGCGAGCTTTCGATGTGCACACCGTTGATGTCGGCATCGTGGTTCACGACGAGAACGCCGTCCGAAGTCATCCACACGTCGAATTCGGAAGCATAGCATCCCACGGAGTCGGCTTTGACAAGAGCGCGGATAGAGTTCTGTGCCGAGCCTTCGGTATCCCAGTAGCCGCGGTGGGCAATCACTTTAGGAAGGGCGGCCGATGCTGCGAAAGCCGATGCAGCCGCCATTGTCAGTACAAGGAAAAGACGGTTTTTCATAGTTCGTATTCTATTTTTACTGATTTATTTACAGATGTAGCCGGCACCTCGACAGTGAGGGCGCCGAGGGCCCGGTCGTAGACGGTTTTGGCGCGTTTGCCGTTCACCTTCACTTTGGTGTCGGCCGTGAGGGCGGGCAGCTCGAGCCGGTAGGCGCGTTTTGTGATCTGGCCGGGATACGATCCCTTCGCCGGGTGTACGGTCACGGTGGCTTTATTGCCGGCCTGCTCGTATGTGAGGTCTGTAGTGGCGTATATTCCTTTCTGATAGTCGAGCGATATGCCGTCGTCTTCGTAGAGGGTGAAGGTGTTGGCGGCATCTCCGGCGGCCGGATATACACGCATCACAAGCGTGGTGAGCGGTGTGGTGGCGGGTCGGGGAGTGTAGGGCTGCATGGGCAGTACCCATCCGCCGCGCACATAGAGCGGGAACTCGTCGAGCGGCTTGGCTATCTGCTCGGTGTTGCCGCCGTCCTTACGCTCGTGTGTGAAGTAGTCGTACCACACTTCGCCTGCCGGGAACCATACTTTCTGCGAGGCTGTCTTATCGGCGCCTTCGCCCGGGGTGGTGATGGGAGCGGCAAGAAGAATGTCGCCGAATGTGAACTGCTGGGGCTGCCCGAACGATTCGGCCTGGTCGCCGTAGTCAATAAACATGTTGCGGTTGAGGGGCACCATCGTATTGTGTGTCTGCCATACACTCGAGTATACATAGGGCATGAGCATCGACCGGAAGTGGTACATGCGCCTCATGGCCTGTGTCTCTTTTTCGCCCGATATCCACGGACGGCGGTCGAGCTTGGCGTCTTTGGTCGAGTGCACGCGCAGTGCCGCCGACAGGGCGCCGAACTGTGTCCAGCGCACAGTAAGTTCGGGATTCGGTTTGCCCCGGAAGCCGCCTATGTCGTGTGCCCAGTAGTAGCATCCGCCCTGACCGCTGCCCGAAGTCAGTTTTACCTCGAAGGCGAGGAGTTCCCAGTTGGACTGGGCGTCGCCCGAAAACTGTATCGGGTGACGGTGGTCGCCCCAGCCGGCCCATCGGCTGTAGCCGGCGCCGCGGCGGTTGTTGGTCTGCGAGTCGCGGTAGTAGAGTTCGTTGATCCAGGCGAGCGATGTGGTGTTGTGGCCTCTTACATAGGGGTAGAGATAGTTCTGCTGCCAGTCGAGCCACCAGAAGTCCACGCCCATGTCCTCGCTGGGCCGGTGGGCGTATTTGAAGAACTTCTCCATGTAGTTGCGGTCCGAAAGATCGAACAGAGGCACCGTGCCCTCGGGAGCTCCGAGTTCGGCGGCGAACTCGGCGTAGTTGTGCTCGTGAGGGCGCAGGCCGTCGTGCGGGTGGTCGTTGAGCGACACCGTCACACCCTGCGCGTGGATGGAGTCGATGAGCGCCTGCGGGTCGGGAATTAGTTCTTTGTTCCAGGTGTAGCCGTTCCAGTTCAGATGTCCGTTGTGCCCGGTGCCTGTCGTGGCGTCGTTGGTGTGCCATCCCATGTCGAACACTATGTTGTCGATGGGGAAGTCGTTCTCGTCATAGCCTTTGATAATGTCGAGAAATTCGTCGGCCGTATAGTCCCAGTAGCGGCAGTACCACACTCCGTGGATATACTTTCGTGTCATGGGCACCTTGCCGCTGATGGCTCCCAGCGACGCAAGGGCGCCTCGGTAGTCGTTTCCGTAGATAAAGCAGTACTGATCCTGCACGTGGCTGTCGGTGTCGCGTGCCTTGAGCCATCCGTCCACGAGCAGGTCGGAGCGTTCGTCGTCGATCATATACCATCCGTCGCGACTCAGCAGGCCGTCGTTCATGGGAATCTCCTTGGTTACACGGTCGAGTGTCTCGACGGTTCCGCCGAGGTTGTTTTTGGGCAGGAAGCGGTTGGTGAATTTTTTCTTCTTTCCGTCGAGAGTGTAGTATACGGCCAGGTTGGATGTCGAGAAAGGAAACCCGTCATCGTGATAGTTTATGGTGAGGGCAGAGGTCGTGATTTCGTATCTGCCGTCGCCGAGATCTTTGATTGCGATGCTGTCTGCCGGCAGAATGTTCGACCGGTCGTAGGCGAACAGTGTCGGCTCGTCGATAAACTTGCCGTCTTTAGCATACTCCAGACGCAGAAGTTGGGGTGTGATGATGGAAAGCCGCGCATTGCCGAATACCAGGGGATTGCCCTGAGGGGCGGCCGCCGGAGTATCGATGGCCGAACACAGAATCAGCATTGCCGGCAGAAAGCTTTTGGCAAGTTTTGTCATGGCTTTTAGTTGCTTCGAAGTTTTGTATGTTTTCGTTCAAAAAGGATTAGCCTCGGATGGATGCCGGAGCGGTGTGACAATGAGATGATTGGCAACGATTCGTATAGGCAAAACAGTGGTTTGAGATAGATTTTTAGAGTTTGGAAAAAGGATACATGCGTATCGAATCGAAACATCGGAACTTTCTTTGCGCAACAAAAGTATGAATAATCATCCATACGGCCAAAATATAATCAATATTTTTTATGTTAAAAATCTTTGCTGTCGGTGGATAAGAAACCCCGCAGCCGGGAGGGGTGCGGGGCAGATGAAAAAGTTGAGCTTATGATTTATTGTATCGCCGCAGCTACGTCTACTATCTTGACGTCGATGCCGTTTTCCTCGAGCTGACGGGCCACGCGGTCGGGTATGTTGCTGTCGGTTATTATCATGTCGACATCGGTGATGTTGGCGATCTTGCTGAAACCTCTGCGGCGGAACTTCGACGAGTCGGCCAGTACTATGGTTTTCTGTGCCGTACGCATCATCACTTTGTTGAGATTGGCTTCGCGCATGTCGGTGGTGGTTATGCCGAAATCGAGGTCTATGCCGTCGACCCCAAGGAAGAGTTTGCTGCACGACAGCTCGTAGAGCGGAGCCTCGGCCACTTTGCCTACAACTGATAGCGAACTCGATCGTAGCGAGCCTCCAAGTTGCATTATATCAATCGATTCATTGGCGCCAAGAAGTTCCGATACCTGAAGCGACGCCGATATTACATTGAGACGGTGTTTGGGCACAATCGCCCTGGCAAAAGCGAGTACCGTGGTGCCCGATGCTATGATTATGCTGTCGTTTTTGTCGATGAGTGTGGCGGCATAGCGCCCTATTTCCTCTTTTTCCTGCCGGGCGAGATGCTCTTTTTCATTCACCGAGCGATTGTTGATATAGGGATTGATGAGGATGGCACGGCCGTGGCTGCGGTAGAGCTTGTTGGCTTTCTCAAGCTCGGTGAGGTCCTTTCGTATTGTTACAGTCGACACGTCCAGAAGGGCTGCAAGCTCGGATACCTGCATTGCTTCGTGACGGTGCAGCGAGTCGAGAATCAGTTTATGGCGGTCTTCTTTTGTGATTGTCATGGCTGTACAGGAATGCTTTTGGTGCAAAATTAATAAAAAAGAAACTAAAACGAAATATTTATGTGAAAATTTCGAAATAAAATTTTGCAGTCTCGCCATTTTCGGATAACTTTGGGGCTGTGAAGCAGCTTCTAAACCTTACGCTATGAAACAGCTATTATTAATAATGTGCGTGCTGACTGGCTTTTTGTCTCTTTCGGCACAGAAAATCGAACCGGAAAAACAAAGTTTTAATTACAAGGGCACAAACCGTACATACGCCATGTATAAGCCTGACAATCTGAGTGCTGATGCTCCGTTGGTGGTCTATGTGCATGGCTACGGCTCCAAAACACGATGGCTTGCCGACCTCAATGCGGCTGCCGACCGGCATGGTTTCGCCGTGTGTTACCCCGATGGCTTGCCCGATTCACGTGGCAAGGAAGGCTGGAAGGTGGGATATCCGCCTCAGGAGTCGATAGTTATCGACGAAGCCGACTATTTCCGCAATCTTCTCGATGAAGTATGCGCCCGCTACGGGCTCAGCCGCGAAAATGTGTTCTGCGCAGGCATGTCGAACGGTGGCGATCTATGCTATCAGTTCGCTTATACCGATCCGACGCTCTGCCGTGCCTATGCTTCTGTGGCCGGTCTGACATTCGAATGCACCTATCTGCCCGAGAAGCTGACGGCGCCGGTGCCTTTTATGGAAATACACGGCACTGCCGACAAGACCTCCATGTGGGGCGGAGACCATGAGAACAAAGGAGGGTGGGGCGCTTACATCCCTGTGCCCCTGGCTGTTGCTGCTATAGCTGCCAACAACCGGTGCACGACCGAAGTCACCGATACCGTGCCGTCGCTCCCCGAGTCGGGCAAGACTGTGGTGCGTACTGTATATGGCAATTCTCCCTCGGGAGCCGATGTGGTTCTCTACCGTATAGAGGGCGGGAAGCATTCGTGGGCGAAAAAAGATATCGAAACATCCGAAATTATCTGGAATTTCTTCGAACCATACTTGAAAAAGGACTGACACCTAATGTTTTGCAGGACGCGTGCGGCGCTTTCGATACCCTTCATCATTACTTTCGCGCATATAAAGTCCGATATTTATTTGCTTTTGAAAAATAAATGATGTACTTTTGTTCCGAAATAGCGGAGCTATAAAAGCGAAACTTATGCGTTCGCGGGTCGAAACACGGAATTTCTTGCATTGAACACATTATAGACCACTTCGTTATGACAAACAACATACAGCCGCCCAGGCACTACGATGTAGTTATCATCGGTGCCGGTGCCACCGGAGCGGGAACAGCACGCGACTGCGCCATGCGCGGTCTTAAGGTGCTTCTGGTGGAGCGTTTCGATTTCACGGCGGGAGCCACCGGCCGAAATCACGGTCTGCTGCACAGCGGTGCCCGCTATGCCGTGACCGACGGCGAGTCCGCCACCGAGTGTATAAAAGAGAATATGACCCTCCGTCGCATCGCCGCACACTGTGTGGAGGAGACGGGAGGCCTTTTTGTTACTCTTCCCGAGGATTCTCTCGAGTATCAGAAAACTTTCGTTGAGTCGTGCCTCAAGGCAGGCATCAATGCCGAGGTTATCGACCCTGCCGATGCCATAAGGATGGAACCGGCGGTCAATCCCGACATCATCGGCGCTGTCAAGGTGCCCGACGGTGCGGTCGATCCCTTCCGCCTCACCACAGCCAACGCCCTCGCCGCACGTCAGAACGGTGCCGATATCCTCACCTATCACGAGGTTGTTGACTTCATCCGTTCGGGCAACCGCATCTGCGGCGTGGTGCTCCGCGACCATCACACCGGCGAGAAGACCCGCGTGGAGTGCGATATCGTGGTGAATGCGGCAGGCATATGGGGCCAGAATATCGTGGAGATGGCAGGTGCCAGAATCAATATGTTCCCCGCAAAAGGCGCCCTCCTTATTTTCGGTCACCGTGTCAACAATGTGGTTATCAACCGTTGCCGCAAACCGGCCGACGCCGATATTCTCGTGCCCGGCGATACCATTTCGCTCATAGGCACCACTTCGAGCCGCATACCCTACGATCAGATCGACAATATGACCGTTACCCCCGACGAGGTCGACATCCTCCTCCGCGAGGGTACCAAGATCGCTCCCGCTCTTGCCTACACCCGCATCCTGCGTGCCTACGCCGGTGTGCGTCCGCTCATCGCCTCCGATGACGACCCCTCTGGCCGCAGCATCAGCCGCGGCATAGTGTGTCTCGATCACGCTGTGCGCGACGGCATCGAAGGTTTCGTCACCATCTCGGGCGGCAAACTCATGACCTACCGTCTTATGGCCGAATGGGCCGCCGACATGGTATGCAAGAAGCTCGGCATCGAAGGCCGTCCGTGCCGCACTGCCGAAATCCCGCTGCCAGGTTCCGAAAACAAAGAACCGAAGAACGCTCACAGCCGCAAGCACCATATCATCGACATGAGCACCGACCAGAAAGCCGCCGAAGGCCGCCACGGCACACTGTCGAGCGAGATTCCGACCGGCGATGTCGACGACGCCCTTGTGTGCGAGTGCGAGGCCGTGTCGGTGGGCGAAGTCAATTTTGCCATCGACCAGCTCCATGTCAACAATCTTATCAATCTGCGCCGGCGCACCCGTATGGGCATGGGCACCTGCCAGGGCGGTCTCTGCGCATGCCGCGCCGCTGCTATCCTCGGCGATCGTCTCAATTGCCGTCAGAAAGAACTCTACGACCTTGCCTCTTTCGTCAACGAACGCTGGAAAGGCATGAAGCCGGTGGCATGGGGACAGACACTGGTCGAGGCTCAGTTCACATCGTGGCTCTACGAAGGAATGTGCGGCCTGGATAAATATCAAAACAACGAAGAAGCCAAGAAGCAATGAACTACGATACTATTATAATAGGTGGCGGCCTGGCCGGACTCGTTGCGGGTATCATACTCCAGGAACGTGGACAGCGCACTGCCATAATCACTACGGGCCAGGGTGCCCTTCATTTCAGTTCCGGCTCGATGGGACTCCTTTCCCGAGACGCTGATGGCAATCCGGTGGACAAGCCGCTCGAACATCTTGCGTCGCTGCCCGGGTCGCACCCCTACACCAAGGTCGGTGCCGACAAGGTCGCCGGGCATGCCCGCGAGGCAAAAGCGCTCTTCGAGCGCGCCGGTATCGCCGTTGTAGGCGGCGAAGAGTCCAATCACTACTATCTCACCCCCGTGGGCCTTTTCAAGCCGACATGGCTTTCGACCGCCGACTGTGCCGTCGCACCGGCACCCGACGGCTCCACCTGGGGTAAGACGGCCATTGTGGGAATAAAAGGTTTTCTCGATTTCTATCAGGGCTTTGTAGCCGACAATCTGGCGCGCTGCGGTCTCGAATGCGAGGTGGCCGAACTCACCACTCCAGAGCTTGAGCATCTGCGCAAGAATACCACCGAGATGCGTGCTCCAGGCATTGCACGCATCATGCACGGCGATGCTCTCGAACGCCTCGCCAAGGCTATCGTCACCGCCGCACCCAAGGCCGAATCGGTAATAATACCGGCCGTTGTCGGGCTCGACGGTCAGAGCGCCGTCGACGATCTGCGCCGTATCACCGGCAAGAACGTGATGAGTCTTTCCACACATCCTATTTCGGTGCAGGGTGTACGCATGCAGCTGGCCCTCCGACGCTATTATGAGAAAATCGGAGGCACCTATCTTTTGGGTGACAATGTTACCGCAGGATATATGGACGGCGACCGGCTTGTGGCCATCGATACAGCAAACCTCGGCCATGGCAGTCTCCGAGCCGATAACTTTATTCTTGCCACAGGCAGCTTCTTCAGCCGCGGTCTCGTAGCCGAGCCCGACCGAATATATGAGCCGGTGTTCGGTGTCGATGTCGTCACCGAGGGCGAACGCGCCGACTGGTTCCGCGACAATCTTTTCGAGGCTCAGCCTTTCGTTAAGTTCGGCGTGAAGACCGATGCAGGCTTCCGCGTGAGCAAGGACGGCCGCACCGTCGGCAATCTCTATGCCGTGGGCTCTATCCTTGGCGGATGCAATTCACTCAAGGAAGGCTCGGGCGCCGGTGTGGCCGTTGTCACGGCCATGGAAGTGGCATCGCGGCTTGTTAAATAAATCAAGGACCACTGCAATGGAATATCAAGTTAAAAATATAAGTGCCAACGATTTCGAGCAGTGCATCAAATGCACTATCTGCACCGTGTACTGCCCCGTGGCCGCTGTCAACACAGCATATCCGGGTCCGAAACAGGCCGGTCCCGACGGCGAACGCTACCGCCTCAAAAACGCCGAGTTCTATAACAACGCTCTCAAATACTGCCTCAACTGCAAGCGGTGCGAGGTGTCGTGCCCCAACAATGTGCGCATCGGCGATATCATACAGATGGCGCGCATACGCTACGACAAATCGTCGCCCAAACTGCGCGACCGCCTGCTGGCAAGCACCGATTTCATGGGCTCCTGCGCCACACGCATGGCGCCGGTGGTCAATACCATGCTCGGGCTGGCACCGGTTAAACTGGTGATGGACGGGGTGCTCGGCATCGACAAACACCGCACCTTCCCCAAATACAGCGGCACCACCTTCGAAAAGTGGATGCGCACCAAGGCTCCCGACCAGAGCGTTTTCGCCAATAAGGTAGCATATTTCCACGGCTGCTACGTGAACTACAATTTCCCGCAGCTTGGCAAGGACGTCGTAAAGGTCCTCAACGCCATCGGCTACGGCGTCGAACTGCTCGAGAAAGAGCGTTGCTGCGGTGTGGCCAAGATCTCCAACCGACTCATCGATTCGGCCCGCAAGGACGCCGAACTCAACATCGCATCCATCCGCAAGGCCGTTAAAGCCGGCATGGAGGTGGTGGGCGCAAGCTCGACGTGCATATTCACCATGCGCGACGAATACCCACATCTTCTCGATGTGGACAATGCCGATGTCCGCGACGACATATCGCTCGTTTCCGTATTCATCTACAGGCTTCTCGACTCCGGCAACGTGAAAATCGCCTTCAAGCCCGATTTCCACTGTCGCGTCACCTATCATACACCCTGCCACATGCAGAAGCTGGGGTGGGGCATATACTCCTCGTCGCTCGTCCGCATGATACCGGGTGTGGAGTTCGAGCCTATTGATTCGCTCTGCTGCGGCATCGCAGGCACTTATGGCTTCAAAAAGGAGAATTACCCCTATTCGCAGGCCATCGGCAAGGAGCTGTTCGACCAGATAGAGCGCGCCCGCGTCGACTATGTGGTTACCGACTGCGAGACATGCAAGTGGCAGATAGAGATGAGCACAGGCGTGCCCGTGCTCAATCCCGTAAGCCTTCTGGCAATGGCCATCGACGTCGAAGCCACCAAAAAGCTTAACAACGTGAAGTGAATATGAAGACTCGGTTGGCGGCTTCGTCATGTCGATAATTCCTATAATCTAACCATCATAAACATTTCTTTCAATGGCTCAAGAGAATATCTACGGCAACTGGTCGCCGGATGTCGTCAGGAAATTCAAGCAATGGCAGTTGCGCACTATCATCGTGTCGATGATAGGCTATGCCATCTACTACTTTGTCCGCAAGAACTTTTCGATAGCGATGCCGGGCCTTACCGCCCAGTACGGTATCTCGAACACCAGTTTCGGTATCGTCATAGGCATCGGTTCGCTTATCTACGGCATGTCGCGGTTTATCAACGGTTTTGTTGTCGACCGCTACAGCGCGCGTGCTGTCATGGCCATCGGTCTGCTGTTGTGTGCGCTCAGTAACTTTGCATTCGGTTTCGGTGTCAATATCAGCTCGTGGATAACGGGTGTCGACCAGGGCCCCGACTTCATCAATATGCTGGTGCTCCTGATGGGCGGCACTATTGTCATAAATCAGCTGTTCCAGGGTGTGGGCTATCCTCCCTGCGCGCGTCTGCTGCCGTGCTGGATACATCCGTCCGAACTGGCCACAAAGATGTCGATATGGAACACCTCGCACTCCATCGGCGCCGCATCGGCTGTGGTGGTCTGCGGCTACATCATGGGTTCCATGGGTACCGACCTCAGTGCTAATCCCGAAATCATTAATACTATCGCTGCGAACCTCGGTCTCGACAAGAGCGTGCCCGAGCACATGGAGACCATCCTGAGCTACGCGCGTCACTGGGATGCGTGGAAGTGGTGTTTCTGGCTGCCCGCATGCTTTGCCGTGGCAGGTGCCGCATGGCTCTATTTCGGTCTGCGCGACGATCCCCGCTCCGTAGGTCTGCCCGAACTTCCCGCCACCAAAACCGGCAAGAAGACCGACGGCGCCAATCCGTCGCACTCCAAGTTCCTCAAGGTAATGGTGTGGACCAACCGCTGGATCTGGACACTCTGTATAGCCAACGTATTCGTATATGTGATGCGCATGGGTATCCTCGACTGGGGCCCTAAATTCCTCACCGAGGCCCGTGGCATGAGCATCGAGGATGCCGCATGGTCGGTAGGTGTGTTCGAGATTTTCGCTATCGTCGGCACTATTGCCGCCGGCTGGTGCACCGACCATATTTTCAAGGGCAAGGCACACCGCATGTGCCTGGTGTGCATGGCCAGTGCAGTTATCTTCATGAGCATATTCATCCTGTGCCCCGGTCTGCCTATGGTTCTCTCTATCGTGGTGCTCGCCATGGCCGGCTTCTTCATCTATGGTCCGCAGGCACTCATCGGCATCGCCTCGGCCAACCATGCCACTAAAGAAGCCTCGGCTACTGCCAACGGCCTTGCCGGCATTTTCGGCTATGTCGGATCCTTCCTTTCGGCTATCGGTATCGGTATCGTGGCCGACCACTGGGGATGGAATATGGTGTTCTATCTCATCATCGGCGTGGGCATTCTCGGTGCCATAACTTTTGTGACCATGTGGGCCGCTCCGCGCGACGGCTATCAGCGCTCCAATGCCTTCTATGCACGCGAAGCCGCCGAACATGGCGAATTTGAACAAGCAGTAGAAAAATCCGACGAAGATATAGACCTCTGATTGATGGAAAAAGATTATATTTCGCCCCTCAGCCACGACGAGCTCATGGCGGCATGCCGCAAAATAAAGCATGTGGCTCTCGATATGGACGGAACCATATATATGGGTTCGCGTCTGTTCCCTTTCACCAAAGATTTTCTCAAGGAACTGACCGATAACGGTATCGGCTATTCCTTTCTTACCAACAACCCCACGCGCAGCCGTGCCGACTATCTCAAAAAGCTCGAGAAACTCGGCATCGAGGCCACTCCCGACCGCATGTACACCACAGCGGTGGCTACCATAGAGTATCTCAAGGCCAAAATGCCCCAGGTGAAGAGCATCTTCGCCACGGGCACACCCTCGATGATAAAGGAATTCGAGGAAGCCGGCTACCGCATGACGGCTATCGACCCTTCCGACAAGCCCGATCTCCTGCTGGTGGCCTTCGATACCACGCTCACTTATGAGCGTCTGTGCCATGCGGCATGGCTGGCTTCACAGGGCGTGCCCTATATAGCCACTAACCCCGACCGCGTGTGCCCCACCGACCAGCCCACGGTGCTGGTCGACTGCGGCTCGCTGTGCAAGTGCATAGAGTACGCCACCGGCCGTTGCCCCGACCTGGTCATAGGCAAGCCCAACCCCGACATGCTTTCGGGCATAATGTACCACTACGGCCTCCGCGCCGACGAAATCGCCATGTGCGGCGACCGCATCTACACCGATGTGGCCATGGCTCAGAATGCCGGTGCATTCGGCGTGCTTGTTCTTTCGGGTGAAACAACCCTCGAAACGGCTCTCGCAGCCGAAAACCCGCCCCTGCTTACTGCCAGGGATATATCTGTGTTCGGAAAATTACTCATTGAATCAAAATCCTGATGAATAGACATTTTTCAGGCTGTGTGGCGGCTGCGGCTCTTATTGTCGCGGTCGCCACACCGGCTTTCGCCGAGATTGTCGAGGTCTCGACACCTTCTTCTTCACTCATACTCGATGCTAAAAAAGGTAAAAAACTGCGTCATGTGTATTACGGCGCCAAAATCAGCGACAAAGACACCTACGAGCAGCTCCGCTCGGCCGCCGGTAAGGCTCAGGATGCCTATCCTGCCTACGGCATGACCACTACCGGCGAGACCGCCGTGGCAGCCACGCACGCCGACGGCAACATGACTCTCGATCTGGTGGTCGACGGCATCAATCGCAGCTCGCGCGACGGCGCCGATGTCACCACAGTGCGCCTGCGCGACACTTACTATCCCTTCTACGTCGATGTGAATTACCGCACATATCCCGGCGAGGATGTAATCGAGACCTGGACCGAGATCAGCCATGGCGAGAAAGGCGATGTCACCCTCACGCAGTTCGCCTCGGGCTATCTGCCCGTGCGCTATGGCGACGTATGGCTGTCGCACCTCTACGGCACCAATCACAACGAAGGCCACCTCGAGACCGAGCCGCTGACACACGGCATGAAAGTGATAAAGAATAAGGACGGCGTGCGCAACTCCCACACGGCGCATTCCGAGGTCATGCTGTCGCTCGACGGCAAGCCGGCCGAGAACAGCGGCCGTGTCATAGGCGCGGCGCTCTGCTACAGCGGCAACTACAAGCTCCGCTTCGACACCGACCATACCGACTACCATCATTTCTTCGCCGGCATCAACGAGGAGAATTCGGCCTATCACATTGCCAAAGGCGAGGTATTCGCCACACCCGAACTCGCTCTGAGCTATTCCGACGAAGGTCTGAGCGGTGTCAGCCGCAATTTCCACCGCTGGGCCCGCAAGCACAAGATCGCTCACGGCGATGTGCCCCGCAAGGTGCTTCTCAACAGCTGGGAAGGCGTCTATTTCAATATCGACGAAAAAGGCATGAACAACATGATGGGCGATATCGCCGATCTTGGCGGCGAGCTCTTCGTGATGGACGACGGATGGTTTGGCGTTAAGTTTCCGCGCGACAACGACAAGACCTCGCTCGGCGACTGGACCGTAGATACCGGCAAGCTTCCCTCGGGAATTAAGGGCCTCATCGACACTGCGCATTCCAAAGGCATCAAATTCGGCATATGGATTGAGCCCGAAATGACCAACTCTCTCAGCGAGCTCTACGAGCAGCACCCCGAGTATGTCATCGTGCCCTCGAACCGCAAACCCATCTACGGTCGCGGTGGTACCCAGCTGGTGCTCGACATGGCCAATCCCAAGGTGCAGGATCTCGTCTTTACAGTCGTAGACACCCTCATGAGTAATTATCCCGACATCGACTATATAAAATGGGATGCCAACATGGCCGTGCGCAACCATGGCTCGCAGTATCTGTCGTCCGACCGCCAGAGCCATCTCTATATCGACTATCACAAAGGCCTCGCCAAGACTCTCGACCGTATACGCGCCAAGTATCCCGATGTCACCATCCAGGCATGTGCCAGTGGCGGCGGCCGCGCCAACTACGGTGTAATGCCCTGGTTCGACGAATTCTGGGTGAGCGACAACACCGATGCCCTTCAGCGCGTGTTCCTCCAGTGGGGCGACAGCTATTTCTTCCCGCCCACAGTCATGGCAAGCCATATCAGTGCCTCGCCCAACCATCAGACTCAGCGCCGCATTCCCATGAAGTACCGCATCGACGTGGCCATGAGCGGACGTCTGGGCATGGAGATGCAGCCCTCCGACATGACTGAGCAGGAAAAAGACATGTGCCGCCGCGCCATCGGACAGTACAAGGCCCTTGTGCGCCCCGTGCTCGTCGACGGCGACATCTACCGTCTGGCATCGCCCTACGACGGCAAAGGCATCGCCTCGCTCATGTATGTCACACCTTCCAAAGACAAGGCCGTGTACTACTGGTGGAAGACAGAGTCGTTCCGCAATCAGCAGCTCCCGCGCGTTACCATGGCCGGTCTCGACCCCGACCGCCTTTACAAGGTAACCGAGCTTAACTCCATCGACATCAAGCCGCTGTCGTACGAAGGAAAGGTGTTCACCGGCAAATATCTGATGGACAACGGTCTCGAAATGCCGCAGAACTACAACGTCAACAAGCCCGACAAAAACGAGTGGGGCAGCCGTGTCCTCTACCTCGAAGCACAATAAAAAAATTGTATCTTTGCAAAATAATTGGTCCTATTAGCCATATAGGTCTTATAAGACTTATAAGACTAATAGGACCCATAAGACTAATAAGACCCATACTCACCAAAAAAACTAACGCCAAATGCCGCCCGATTTCCTCCCTCTCAAAGGCAATTATCGCAATCTGATCGCATTCCGGAAAGCAGAGTGCATCTACGATATTACCTATTACTTCGCGCACAAATATCTTGCGAAAGGAGATCGCACCGTCGACCAGATGATCCAGGCGGCTCGCAGCGGCAGACAGAATATAGCCGAAGGCTGCACTGCCTCGACCACATCCAAGGAAACCGAGATAAAACTTCTCAATGTGGCTAAAGCAAGTCTGCAAGAGCTTTTGTTGGATTATGAGGACTATCTTAGAGTACGAAACCTTGAAAAATGGGATATAAACTCCGAGAAGGGACAGCAGGCACGATATGCATGTTCACGGCATAATGACTCAGCATATTATCGTGAGGCAATCAAAATTCGCTCGGATGAAACCATCTGCAATATAGCTATCACGCTCATCTGCCAGACCGATGTGTTTCTGCGTCGGCTTATCGAGCGAGCCAAAAGCGATTTTCTCGCCTCAGGCGGCATAAGATAGCAGATGCACAGGGCGAGGACAGAGACCTGGAATAAACCAAATTGTTAGTATATATGAATTTTAGAAAATTATTGCTGTTCGTTTTTGCAATAACGTTTGCGGGCTGCCTTTCCGGTAAAGCGGGGGAGACAGCGTCGGTGCCGCTGACGCAGTCGCTTAAAGAGAATTTCAAGGATGCCGTCGCACAGTATACAGCCCTGATAGATACTATGGCGACAAAACCGGAGCGATTTCCCAAAACATATTATTCGTGGAAAAACGCATCGGAAACAAGCAATTCCGGATGGTGGTGCAGCGGTTTCTATCCCGGTGGTCTGTTGCTGCTCTATGAGCAGACCGGCAATGAGGCCATGTATGAAGAAGCGCAACGCATGTTGAAACTGCTGGAAAAAGAGCAATACAACACCGGTACCCACGATCTTGGCTTCATGATGTACTGCAGCTTTGGTAACGCTGAAAGACTGAACCCTTCAAAGTCGTATGAGAAAGTGCTCATAAACAGTGCCCGATCGCTTGCGAGCCGCTTTAATCCTACAGTCGGATGTATCAAATCGTGGGATAGGGGTCCGAATGACTACACAGTGATTATCGATAATATGATGAATCTCGAACTGCTGTTCTGGGCTACGGCTGCCACCGGCGATTCGACATACTACAATATTGCCGTGAAGCATGCCGATACCACAATGCGCAATCATTTCCGGGAAGATTTCAGTTCTTATCATGTGCTCGAGTACGATAAGAACACCGGTGATGTGCTGAAAAAGCACACTGCGCAGGGATATGCCGATAGTTCGTCGTGGGCGCGTGGACAGGCATGGGGCCTTTACGGCTATACGATGGTATATCGCGAGACAAAAGACAAGCGCTATCTCGACTTTGCTCAGAACATTGCGGATTATATGCTGAACCACCCCAATATGCCGGCCGACATGATACCGTACTGGGATTTCAATGCTCCCGATATTCCCGAGGCTCTCCGCGATGCTTCTGCAGGAGCCGTCATGGCTTCGGCCTTATTGGAACTGTACCGCTATGTCGACGGCGAGCATTCCCGTAAGTATTTCGAAGCTGCCGAAAGAGCGTTAATGACATTGTCATCGCCCGAATATAGAGTATCCGATGGCTCGAATGGCGGATTCCTGCTGAAGCACAGTGTGGGACACCGGATGGCGAACAGCGAGGTCGATGTGCCGCTTACATATGCCGATTACTACTTCCTGGAAGCCATGAAGAGATATCTCGATGCTAAAAACTGACTGGAATAAACCAAATTATTAGTATATAATGAATTACAAAAGGCTATTTTTTGTTGTGGTGATGGTGGCTTTAGCCGCCGCGGCTTTCGCTCAGAAGGCTTCTTTCAATATCGCTACGTACAACATCCGCCAGCTCAACGAGGGCGACGACAAGGCCGGCAACGGCTGGAGCGTGCGTGCTCCGCATGTGGCCGAACTGGTGCGCTTCCACGATTTCGACATCTTCGGCACCCAGGAGGGATTCAAGCAGCAGCTCGATGACCTCAAGAGCCTGCTGCCCGGCTACGAATACATCGGTGTCGGCCGCGACAACGGCGCCGACCAGGGCGAGCATTCGGCTATTTTCTACGACACAACCAAATTCACCGTGCTCGACCATGGCGATTTCTGGCTGTCGGAAACACCCGAAAAGCCCGGTCTCGGCTGGGATGCCGTGTGCGTGCGTATATGCACATGGGGGCACTTCCGCCACAACGAGAGCGGCCGCGAATTCCTCTTCTTCAACCTGCACATGGACCACGTCGGCAAGCAGGCGCGTGTCGAAAGCGCCAGGCTGGTCAAAAAACGCCTCACCGAACTCGGCGCCACTCTGCCGATGTTCCTCTCGGGCGACTTCAATGTCGACCAGTTCTCGCCTTCCTACGCCACCATTGTCGACGGCGACCTCCTCGATGACTCGCACGAAGTAGCCGGCATGGTCTACGAAGCCACCGGAACGTACAACGGCTATTCGCCCGTAAAATTCACCAAATCGCGCATCGACCACATATTTGTGTCGCCTGATGTGAAGGTGCTGAAGTACGGCATTCTCACCGACACCTACCGCACCCCCGTAGAGGGCGAGCAGGGTCAGAAAGAAGCAAACGCCCCCGAGGAAATAAAGCTTACCAAGTACAAGGCACGCACTCCTTCCGACCACTTCCCTGTCCGCATATCGGTGGAATTCTAAGAAATATATCCACATTATAATTTTTGTATCCAACATCGATGAAGAAGATAATTCTGTCATTCATTATATTGTTGATGACAACCATAGCAGCCTCGGCCGATATCTATGTGGTGTCGTCCGAAAAGGCCGATGTCAGAGAAGCCGACAGCGAAAAGGCCGAAGTCATAGGCAGTCTGCGTAAGGGCATGGAAATCAATGTCTCCAAAATAGACGGCGGCTTTTGTCAGATAGATTTCATGGGTGTCAAGGGTTTTGTTTCGATCAACGATCTTAAGTTCAAGAGCCGTTCCGGAAAATCGTCTGACGGTGAGGATAATGTTGTCGACAAGACCAAAGGCTTTGTCTCCAACACATCCCGCAAGGTCGCCGACGGCGTCAGTGGCATTTCTGGTAAACTGTTCGGCAAAAAGAAGCAAAAGTCCCATAGCGACCCCGAAGTTGTCGAAGAAGCCGAAGTTTCCGCTAAGGAGGAAAACACTCCGGCGCAGCCCGCTTCCGGAAGTGCCGTTTCGGGCAGTATCGCCCGAAGCGAAGAGCAGGCGGACGGTATTACCGCCGACGAATATACCCGCCGTGTGGCCGAGGCCGAAGCCAACGCTGCCAATGTGACAGAAGAAGGTGCTGCCGGCGTTATTTATATTTTCGACAATTTCAAGTATGCCAACAACATGCTTGTGCGCTTTAACGGCAATCTTATTCCTCTTGCCGAGCTCGAACTAAAGAGTAAGGGCAAAAACGGCGGTCTGGACACCTATCGCCGCGCTGTTACAAAGATCGTGGTAAAAAATCCTGGCCGTATAATACTGGCCCGAGAATTCAAGTGGTTCGATAAGCCTTTCCACGACGAACTTACCCTCGATGTTGCCGACGGCGATGTCTATTATGTGGAGCTTCTGCACGGCACGGGCAATAAGCTCAATCTCATGAAGACCAAAGATGGCGAAAAGGAATATCAGAAAGTGTCGAAAGATACCAAAAACTGGAAAGTAAATCCACCGCAGTATTATGAAGAATAGAGTAGGGCTTCTACTTGCTGTAATATCCGCATTGATTCTCACGATGTCGGTCCGGGGCGCCGGGAATGAACTCGGCACTTTGCTGACCGGCGGCGTAAAGGGCGGCTATCTCGGGCAGTATGCCGATAACAACAAGACCCGCAGCGGCATGGGCATCCTTGACCTCAAAAAGGGAGCCGTGTATATAGGCGACTTCGCGAAGGATAAGTATAATGGCCGCGGTATGCTGATAATGGAAGCCGGCGATGAAATCGAAAATGCTCCGGGGGCAAGTGTATACGTCGGCAGCTTCATCAAAGGCAAAAAGAACGGCCGCGGATCGTGCTATGCACCAAACGGCGACCTCATCTATTACGGCCGCTTCGAGGACGACAAACCTGTCGGGAAATATCCTTCGCCCAATCCCGATATGTCGAGATATTTCTCGATGAGTGAAAACAGCGACGGCCTGTATGTGGGTGAGGAAGGCGGTGAAGGCCGCGATCGTTTCGGGCTTCAGGTGCTGAAAAACGGCGCCCTGCTTATAGGCACTATCCGCGACGGCGCATACAATGGCGTGGCCATCTTCATCTACGGCCCCGGAGCGTGGAATGTCGTGAATTTCAAAGACAACACTTATATCGACATTACATCGTCCGACGTATTCAACGCACGTCGCCAGGCCTACAAGGCTGCAAAAGACAAACTCAATGCCGAACTTTGGAGCGGTCTGAGCGAAGTTATGAGCGGCCTTGTCGAAGTCGGTGCGCAGTATCAGACCATGCATTCGGGCGGCGCATCTGCGGGTGCGTCGGGGAGTTCTTATTCGGGTTCGGAATCGTTGGGTATGGGGGCTGCCTCATCGGGCGGAAGTTCTTCGCGCCCGGGCGCTCACAGTTCCGCCAACAACAAAAAGAAGGACGATTGCGGCACGGCATGGATGTCGGACTCGCGAGTCTATTCCGACTATGAGACTCAGCTCATCAAGGGAGGGCAGAGTATTTCCGACCGCAATTCTATCCGCAGTAAAATGAAAAGCATAAGGAAGAAATGGGAAGGCCGCGGCTGCCCATTCACCAAATCACCTCACGAAGACGGGAACTAAACACTAATTAGAAGTTACAAGTTAGAAGTTAGGAGTTAGAAGTGAGCTTTCGCAGCAACAACTTCTAACTTCTAACTTCTAATTTCTAATTTTAATTTACTCAACTTTCGCAAGCTCAAGTTGAAGTGGAAAAAGGTTAAATGAGTGTAAAGAGTTAAGATAATAGTCCCTTCGGAATCTATAGTCTGACAGACTTTATCCCTACCATCGGCATCCAAACCATTATCTTAACTTTTTAAACCTTTTACTTTTTCAACTATATTTTTAACTGTGAGCAAGTTGAAAACTTGCGAAACCTATATAACTGATTACACCTGCTCGCACAGCAAGGTGGCCGATGTGGAGTCGAGCACGCGCACACGGCGCAGCTGGCCCACCTTGGCGTCGCCGCGGGCGAAGACCGCCGTCTTGTTCTGGCTTGTGCGGCCCACCATCTGCTCCTTGCTTCGTTTTGCCACACCCTCCACCAGTACCTCGTATTCGCGTCCGATGTCGGCGCGGTTCGAGGCCGCCGAAAGTTCGTTCTGCAGGGCTATCATGCGGTTGAGGCGCTCGATCTTCACACTTTCGGGCACGTTGTCGGGCATGGTGCGCGAGGCGAATGTACCCGGGCGTTCCGAGTATTTGAACATAAATGCCGAGTCGAAGCCGACCTCGCGCATCAGGCTGAGAGTCTGCTCGAAATCTTCCTCTGTCTCGTCGTGGAAGCCGGTGAAGAGGTCGGTGGATATACCGCAGTCGGGTATGCGGTTGCGGATTGCCGCTATGCGGTCGAGATACCACTCGCGGGTATACTTGCGGTTCATGGCCTTGAGCACGGCATTGCTGCCGCTCTGCACCGGCAGATGGATATGGCGGCAGATGTTGGGATGCGAGGCTATGGCGTCGATAATGGCGTCCGACATGTCCTTGGGGTGCGAGGTGGTGAAGCGTACGCGCATGTCGGGAGCCGACTCGGCCACGGCGGCGAGCAGGGCGGCGAAATCGGTGTCGCCGTCGAGATAGCTGTTCACGTTCTGTCCAAGCAGAGTCACCTCCCGGAAGCCACGGCGACGAAGATCGGCCACTTCGCCCAGTATGCTGTCGACGGGACGGCTGCGCTCGCGGCCGCGGGTATAGGGCACTATGCAGTAGGAGCAGAAATTATTGCAGCCGCGCATTATGCTCACGAAGCCCGACACCGTCTGGCCCGGAATGCGCGCCGGCATCACGTCGCGGTAGGTCTCGGTGGTGCTCAGCTCCACATTCACAGCCGGCACTCCGTTTTCGGCCGAGGCGAAGAGGGCAGGCAGATCGAGGTAGGCGTCGGGGCCGGCTACAATGTCCACCCCGTGCTTTTCCACAAGCTCGCGCTGCACACGCTCAGCCATGCAGCCTATGACGCCTATCAGCAGGCGTCCGCGCTTACGGCGCTCTGCTGCCAGGGCCTTGAGTCGCGATATTATTTTCTGCTCGGCGTTGTCGCGGATAGAGCAGGTGTTCAGCAGCACGGCGTCGGCATTGTCTATGCTGTCGGTGAGCCGGTAACCGGCCATTTCCATGATAGAGGCCACCACTTCGCTGTCGGCGACGTTCATCTGGCAGCCGTAAGTCTCGATATATAAGAGGTTGTTGTCGTTGTTGTCCATAAAATATTTGTGCCTTTGCACAAGATTGACTATTTTTGTGCAAAATTACAAAAAAAGCGTGGAATCGAGTTCTGTTTCGGTCATAGTTCCCATCGTACTGGGTATTATAATTTTCTTGTTCGAGAAAGCGAGCGAGAAAAAGAAGACCGTGCAGAAACCCGCCGACAGGCCCCGCCGCCCTGCGCAGCGTCATGCGGCCCCGGCGGCCGTCACCATGCCTCAGCGCCATCCCGCGCAGGCTCCGCATGAGCCCGTGCTGCGGAAAACAAGCTCTTTCCGCATGCCCGGGCCCGCTCCGGCTCCCCGCGAGGAAATCCGGCAGCCCGAGTCCCCGGTATTGCCCGAAGAGGGCACCCGTGTGACTGCCGATATTTCCGTAGAGCCTGCTCCGGCACGCCGTGCCGCCATTCCGCCCGTTCCGGGCGGCGATCTGCGCAAGGCTATAATATGGAGCGAGATTCTGAAACGTAAGTTCTGACCTTAAACTAAATAAAAATACTAACTATACCGCATAAAGCAATGGCATACAATTTCATTACGGCTCAGGAAGCTGCTGAAATGATTCACAACGGAGCCACCATAGGCCTTTCGGGCTTTACCGCTCCCGGCACACCCAAAGCTATCACCGAAGCACTTGCCGCCAAGGCCGTGCGCGAGCATGAAGCCGGCAGACCTTTCAAAGTAAACATGTTTACCGGCGCTTCGACCAGCGACCATGTCGACGGCGTTCTTTCGCGTGCCAACGCATACAATATGCGCGCACCCTATCAGAATGTGCCCGACCTGCGCAAGCGCATCAACTCGCACGACTGCCACTACAACGACCGTCACCTCTCGGAAATGGCTCAGGAAGTGCGTTACGGTACTTACGGCGACATCGACTTCGCTATAATCGAAGTAGCAGACATCACTGACTCCGGTGAGCTGATTCTCGGCTGTGGTATCGGTAATGTGCCTACTTACGCAGCCAAGGCCAAAAAAATATTTATCGAGCTAAACGCCAAGCTTCCTAAGGCTCTTCTGGGCATGCACGACGTATATCTGCCCCTCGATCCCCCTTATCGCCGCGAGATACCCATCTACGCCGCCAACGACCGCATCGGCTCGCCTGTCCTTAAGATCGACCCCTCCAAGGTTGTGGGTATTGTCCGTACCGATTCTTACGACTGTGTGAAGCCATTCACCGCTTCCGATGAGGTGTCCACACAGATAGGCAAGAATGTTGTCCGTTTCCTTGTAGGCGAATACAAGGCCGGACGTCTGCCCAAGGAATTCCTTCCGCTACAGTCGGGTGTGGGCAACGTGGCCAATGCCGTGCTCTACGATCTCGGCGAAAGCAAGGAGCTGCCCAACTTCATGATGTACACCGAGGTTATCCAGGATGCCGTGCTCGAACTTCTTAAGAAAGGCAAGTGCACATTTGCCAGCACATGCTCCATGACTTTCACCGACCAGACAGAAGAGAAACTCTTCTCCGACATCAGCTTCTTCCACGACAAGATTCTGATGCGTCCGGCCGAGATTTCGAACAACCCCGAGGTAATACGCCGCATAGGTGTCATAGCCATGAACACCGCCCTCGAAGCCGATCTCTTCGGCGCTGTCAACTCCACCCATGTGCTCGGTACAAAGATGATGAACGGTATCGGCGGTTCCGGCGACTTTACCCGCAACGCCTACCTCTCCATCTTCAGCTGCCCCTCCATCACCAAGGGCGGAGCCATAAGCAACATCGTGCCCATGGTGGCCCATGCCGACCATAGCGAGCACTCTGTCGATATCATCGTCACCGACCAGGGTATTGCCGACCTTCGCGGCAAGGATCCCGTGCAGCGTGCCAAGGAAATCATCGAGAACTGCGCTCACCCCATGTACCGCGAAGTGCTCACCGACTACCTCAACCACGGTGCCGGCCAGACTCCCCACTCGCTCCGCGCTTCGTTCGCCCTCCACGAGGCATTCACCGAGACCGGCGACATGCGCAACGCCGACCTCTCGCGCTATCTCTGATAACATATTCAACTTTCGCAAGCTCAAGTTGAAGTGAATAAAGTAAAAAAGTGAAATTCAGGCTTCGCCTGAGTGAAGATAATACTTAATAGTACTATTGCCTTCAACTTTCGCAGATACCCATACTCCCGCGGCACGGCTTCATCAGCCCGTTGCCGCGGGCGTTTTTTCGGCGGTAAACCATTTAGACAATGTATTTGTTATAATCACATTATTCAACTTTCGCAAACTCAAGTTGAAGTGAAAAGTGATAAGGCCGAACTATTACCTTCACCCTTCACTTTCGATATTATTTCATCACAATGAGTGCCATGAAATCGAATATTGCCACAAAAATTTCCGACTTCTTCGTCAATTATTTTTCGCTCAACGGGCAGCTGGTGTCGCAGGAGCAGGCCGAACAGAACATTCGCGAGGGCGTGTCGTTCCGTGGAACGAGTATCCTCATCCTCATTCTGGCCATCCTTATCGCATCGCTCGGTCTCAACACCAATTCTACCGCCGTAATCATCGGTGCCATGCTCATATCGCCGCTCATGGGCCCTATCATCGGCATAGGTCTCGGGGTGGGTATACACGATTTCGACCTCATAAAGCGCTGTGTGCGCAATCTTCTCATGGCCGCCGTGTTCTCGGTGCTTGCGTCGACCATTTTCTTTCTCATATCGCCGGTCAACGAGCAGCATAGCGAGCTGCTGGCCCGCACCTCGCCTACCATCTACGATGTGCTCATTGGTTTCGTCGGCGGCGGTGCCGGCATCATAGCTCTGGGCAGTACCAATAAGGGCAATGTCATTCCGGGCGTGGCCATCGCCACGGCTCTTATGCCGCCTCTATGTACGGCCGGCTTCGGACTGGCCACATGGCAGCTCAACTATTTCTTTGGAGCCTCGTACCTCTTTATAATCAATTCGATATACATAGCTTTCGCCACATTTATCGGCGTGAAGCTGATGAAATACAAGGGCCTCACCGTCGACACCGACCGTGCGCGCCGTGTGCGTAAGGTGGTCTACACTTTGGCCGTGCTAACTATGCTGCCCAGTATTTATCTTACCTACAACATGCTGCGCGACAGCCGGTTTACCATGAATGCCGACCGTTTCATACAGCACGAGTGCGATTTCCCCGACACGCAGGTGCTCAGCCGCAAGGCCTATATCACCCATGGCGAGAAACATCTCATCATCACTCTCATAGGGCGTCCGCTTCCTCCCGACTCGCTGCACCTGGAGCTTGCCGCCAAGCTCCAGTACTACGGTCTCAAAGGCACCGAACTGTCGATAATACAGGGTGGAACGTATCAGAATACCGACGAAAAACCGTCGGCAATAAGCGATATCTATGCTCTTACCCAGGCTACTATCACGCGTCAGCGCAATACCATCGACTCGCTGCAGCGCGCGCTCGAGGCCGACCGTACGTCGGCGATCGCCGCTCCCGAGATTTCGCCCGAGGTGAAAGTGCTGTTTCCTAAAATCCGGGATATTGCCGTGACAACCACCGTGTTCGCCTCGCCCGGCGACCAGAGCACCGACACGGCCAATGTGGCGCTTGTGCGCGTGCGCGGCCGCTTTGCCGCCGCCGAGCGCACCAAGCTCGCCGAGTACCTGCAGACGCGCCTGCATCTGAGCAAGGTATCGGTGGTTGAGATGGTCGAGTGAATCAGCCCCTTGTTTCGAGAGAGTAGTGGCGGAAAACTGTCTGTTTGATTTTGAAACCCGTAAAGGCCATCAGCAGCGACATGAGCGGCGACAGATAGTTGAACACGCAGAACGGCAGATAGGTGAGTGTCGACACCCCGAGGACCGTCGACTGTGTCACGCCGCACGAGTTCCACGGTATAAGCACCGAAGTCACCGACACCGAGTCTTCGAGAGTACGGCTGAGCAGGCGCGGCTCAAGGCCGACGCGCCGGTAGGCGTTGCGGAACATATTGCCGCCGATTATCAGCGACAGATACTGGTCGGCGGTGCAGCCGTTGATAAACAGGCCGCCACCGACCGTGGTGCCTACTATGGCGAAGCGGCCGCGCAGACGCGATGTTATCTTGTGCGTGAGCACACCGAGCATGCCGGTACCTATCATGGCCGTGCCGAAAGTCATGGCGCAGAGCACCAGTACTATGGTGGGTATCATGCCGGTAATGCCGCCGGTGGCTACAAGGTTGTCGAAAGTGGCGTGGCCGGTGTCGAAGGTCGTTTCGGTCCATAACAGGCGCGCAATCATTCTTATATACTCCGCAGCCGAGCCGCCTCCGGCGAGCATGGCCGTAATGCCGGGCTGAAACACGAATATTCCGGCAAGTCCGAGCATGGAGCTTATGAAGAGAGTGAGCAGGGTAGGCACGCGCAGTGCTATCAGCGTCAGCGTGACAGCCGGTATAACCAGTGTCCACGGTGTGATGTTGAACGTGCCGTTAATAAGACCGAGCATCTCGCCGGCACTTTCTGCCGGTGAGGCGTCGATGCACAGGCCCGCTATAAGGAATGTGAGCAGCGCAAGGCCCATTGCCGGAATGGCGGTGAGCATGAGATAGCGGATGTGGTCGAAGAGATCGACGCCGCAGGCGCTCGACGCCACTACGGTTGTATCGCTCAGAGGCGATACCTTGTCGCCGAAATAGGCGCCCGATATTATGGCGCCGGCAACCCACCCCGGATGGAAGCCCATGACGGTACCTATGCCCATAAATGCCACGCCGATAGTGGCGATGGTGCTCCACGAGCTGCCCGTGAGCACCGATATGACGGCGCAGACGGCGCAGGCCGTGACAAGGAAGAAGGTCGGATCGATGATGCGCATGCCGAAGTCGATGAGCGTCGGCACAACGCCGCTCAGCATCCATGTGGTCGATACCATGGCTATGAACACAAGCATCGGTACGGCCGGAAGTATCTGGCGCGCGCTTCGGCGGAATCCTACCGTGAGGCCGCGGCGGCACAGGGTGCGCGTGAGGGCGCTCAGAGCAATAGCGAGGATGGCAGACCCTAAAAGGACCCACGGACTGAGATCAGATATGGCGTCGGCGCCTACAAAGGCTACGATGGCGGTAAGCGATACAAGAAGTGTAACTATCGGAAGCGCTGAAAGTGCGAATGACGGTGACTTGGCCACGCTCGTGGCGAGTGGAATGCTTTTCAATTCTTTCTAAGTATAGTTATGTGTAAAATTGGGTTGCAAAAGTACATAAATCCGGCTGTATCTCAAACATTTCGTTTGCTAAATATTCGTAAAATATATTTTCTGTCTTTCAGGTGACCGTGTGGACTGGGTAGGGTGCTCTCATAAATGGTATTTTTGGTTACGGAATTGTGCGGAATGTTGAAAAATGGTCTTTTAGCGAAATTATTTTTGAGGGAAAAGTTATTGTTATCATTTCTTTTTAGTAGTTTTGCGCCATATTAGAATATGTAGCCGTAAAAAATCTACCTATATTAACATAATATAACACATGCCTGCAACCCAGTCGATTGATAACTGAAAAAACAACTTATATAAATCCCATTAACATTTCATGAGAAAAATCTACTCTTTTCTGTTTCTTGCTGCCGTAGCCGGCATATCGGCTACAGCACAACAAGTGCCCAACGGCACCTTCGAAGGCGCCTACGAACCCAAGGCCCCATGGACAAGTACAGGTAACACTGAGACCAAAGGTTTCTGTAGTCCCGAATCCTGGACAATATCGAATGTGATCGGTGTCAAGCTTTTCGGAAAATGGACAGGTTCTACTCAGGTAGGAGAAGCAGTGGCAGGCTACAACTCAGACCGTGCTATAAAAATATACAATGCTCCGAATTCTACGCTCCCAACTCAGATCGTACCCGGATATCTCACTTTAGGAACAACCTGGTCCACCTCTGTGATGGGTTCTGAGAACGATGGTGGTACATGGGGCGGTGTTGAGTTTACTTACCGTCCAGACGCTCTCTCTTTCTACTATCAGCGTGAACGTGTTTTTGCGCCTGCAGACGCAAGTACGTCGACAGCTCCTACATATAAGCCGGATGAACCGACTACCATCGTTGCTTATCTGTGGAAAGGTACCTGGACGCAGAAGGATGTGCCTGCGGCGATTACTCTTTCCGGAACGCCTAAGACATGCGATATGGTCAACCGCGACCGTAATATCCTCGGCATGGAAACAGCCAAGGGTGGTGCCGTTGAACATACCGATGATGCTGCTCTGGTTGCTGTGATAAACACGAATATCACCGAGGATGCGGCCGAGTGGACCCGCTTCGTTCATCCGTTTGAATATAAGAGCGATGCTGCTCCTGCCATGGCCAATGTGATTCTTGCTGCCGGCGACTATTTCGGCGGAGCTTCTGTTGTTGGTCGCGACAATTCTCTCACCGTCGACGATGTGACTTTCGTATACTTCTCGCGTCTGGCTTCTATCAAGGTCGGCGGAGTCGCCGTGCCCGACTTCAAGAGCGACGTATATTCCTACGACCTCACCGGTGCCGTTCCCGCTGCCGAAGACGTGGAGTGCGAGCTCCTTGGCCAGGGCAAGACATCGAAGACCGCTGTTACTGTCGAAGGCAACACCGTGAAAGTGACCGTGACCAACGACAACCCCGACGTTGACGGCGAAACATCGCACGTCTACACCCTCAACTATAAGGCTGCAGAAGCCGGAGAATCGGACATCTACGCCGGTTTCCTCACCATCAAGAGCGCCGTGTTGGGCGATATAGCAGAAAATCAAGCTGCCAATATCCATATTACTCCCGAGGGAGGTGATAAGTGCACTATTTCGCTGCCCAATTTCACTCTTGACCTTGGGGGTGGGCCTGCATCGCTTGGTGATATTGTCGTTCCAGGCGTCAAGATGACTGTTGCGAATGGTGTCACATCGTATGTGGGTAGAGTCGAAGGCCTTTCGCTTATGGATGGTGCAATCGTTGCCGATGCCGATGTTACCGGTACTACCAACGCCGTCGGTGATGCCGATTTCACTATCAGTGTGCTTTTCCAGAATATTCCTATCGATGTAACCTTTACCGGCAAGAAGACCAGCGGTATCGGCAATGTGACAGTCGACGCCGAAGCTCCCGTTGAATACTACAATATCAACGGCATGCGTGTCGACGGCGACAACCTGCAGAGCGGCCTCTACATCCGCCGCCAGGGCAACACCGTCACCAAGGTCCTCGTAAAGTAATAGTCCGATGCCGCCGCTGACGCGGCTCGCTCATATCCGGCCCCGGATCCCTGCAAAAAGCAAGGTCTCCGGGGCCGCTTGCGTGCTGACTCAAAAAAGAATCTTTCTTCGACAGAGTTTTTTTGAAAATAGCTTCTTTTCCGATTTTTTTTCGTAATTTTGCCAAATATTGGATAATAAGGCCGTATAATATCTACCTATATTAACATTGTGACATATCAATTCTTGTACGTTCAATCGGCTGATCGCCAATAGTTAGAACGAAACTAATATAAAATAAATAACACCAATCTAAATGAGAAAAATTTACTCTTTTCTGTTTTTTGCAGCCGTAGCCGGCATGCCGGCTACCGCACAGCAGCTGCCCAATGGCACCTTTGAAGGCGCTTTCGAGCCCAAGGCCCCCTGGACAAGCGAGAACAACACCGTCTATAATATGATAGACATGGAGACACAGGCGATCTCGCCTATGTGCAGTCCCGCATCATGGACTATTTCCAATGTTATCGGTATGCCCACAACAACCGATGACGGTACTCCTGTTGGTCTTGGCGCTACCCGCACCGGTGCCGAGGTCGAAGGCTATAATTCCTCCCGAGCCATCAAACTCTACAATTCGCCCAACTCCCTCCTGCCGACTCAGATTGTACCCGGCTATATGTCTCTTGGTACAACTTGGTCGACTTCGCAGATGGGCAGCAATAACGACGGCGGTGTATGGGGCGGTATCGAATTTACTTCGCGCCCCGATGCACTTGCCTTCTACTACAAGCGCGAGCGCGTTGCCGCTCCTGAAGATGCAGACGAAAGCACGGCAGCGACATACAAACCCGAGGAGCCCACAACTATAGTGGCTTATTTTTGGACTGGTAGCTGGACGCAGAAATCTGTTCCTGCTGCTATCGGCCTTTTTACGCCTCCCACGGCATGTGATATGGTCAACCGCGACCGTAATATTCTCGGTATGGAAACCACTCTTGGTGGCGATGTAGAGCATACCGACAATGCAGCTCTCATCGCTGTTCTCAATACTCAGATTACCGAAGATGCAGCTGAGTGGACCCGCTTCGTTCATCCGTTCGAATATAAGAGCGACGCTAATCCCACCATGGCAAATGTAATTCTTGCTGCCGGCGACTACTTCGGTGGTGCCGAGGTTGTTGGCCGCGACAATTCCCTCACTGTCGACGATGTGATGTTCGTATACTACTCGCGTCTGGCTTCTATTAAGGTAGGCGGCGTGGCTGTGCCCGACTTCAAGAGCGACGTATATTCCTACGACCTCACCGGTGCCGTTCCCGCTGCCGAAGACGTGGAGTGCGAGCTCCTTGGCCAGGGCAAGACATCGAAGACCGCTGTTACTGTCGAAGGCAACACCGTGAAAGTGACCGTGACCAACGACAACCCCGACGTTGACGGCGAAACATCGCACGTCTACACCCTCAACTATAAGGCTGCAGAAGCCGGAGAATCGGACATCTACGCCGGTTTCCTCACCATCAAGAGCGCCGTGTTGGGCGATATAGCAGAAAATCAAGCTGCCAATATCCATATTACTCCCGAGGGAGGTGATAAGTGCACTATTTCGCTGCCCAATTTCACTCTTGACCTTGGGGGTGGGCCTGCATCGCTTGGTGATATTGTCGTTCCAGGCGTCAAGATGACTGTTGCGAATGGTGTCACATCGTATGTGGGTAGAGTCGAAGGCCTTTCGCTTATGGATGGTGCAATCGTTGCCGATGCCGATGTTACCGGTACTACCAACGCCGTCGGTGATGCCGATTTCACTATCAGTGTGCTTTTCCAGAATATTCCTATCGATGTAACCTTTACCGGCAAGAAGACCAGCGGTATCGGCAATGTGACAGTCGACGCCGAAGCTCCCGTTGAATACTACAATATCAACGGCATGCGTGTCGACGGCGACAACCTGCAGAGCGGCCTCTATATCCGCCGCCAGGGCAACACCGTCACCAAGGTCCTCGTAAAGTAACTCAACTTTCGCAAGCTCAAGTTGAAGTGAAAAGTGACAAGGCCGAATAGTACTATTACCTTCACCCTTCACCTTTCACCCTTCACTATTAAAGTAACACTCTTCAGTCCACGCATATCCGGCCCCGGACGTCTCACACAGGCATCCGGGGCCGTTTGCGTAAATATTTTTTTCTCGGGTTGCGAAAAAATAGCTATATTTGTAGATTGATATGCCATGGAGGCATGTCCCGGTCTAAAAAATAATTATAACATATATAAAGTCATGAAATTCAACGTTTCGAGCAAAGCCTTCTACAATGCGGCTTCTGCCGTGAGCAAGGTTATCAACTCCAAAAACGCACTTGCGATTCTCGATAATTTCCTTCTCACTCTCGACGGCGACACATTCACTATCACCGGTTCCGATGTGGAGAATGCCCTCACCGCGCGCCTCGAAGTGGCCGGTGCCAAGGGCTCGGGCAGTTTCTGTCTGGGCGCACGTCGTCTGGTCGAGCTTCTCAAGGAGCTTCCCGACCAGGGCGTGGAAGTCGATGTCAACGAAGACACCCTCGAAGTACAGTTGTCATATTCGTCGGGCCACTACAGCTTCGTGGGTCTTCCCGGTGACCAGTACCCGGCTTTTAAGGCCGATCCCGAAGTCAACGGGCCTATCCGCTTCAGCGTGGCTACAGAGCAGATCATCACCGGTCTCGACAACACTATGTTTGCCGTCAGCAACGACGAATACCGCCAGATAATGCAGGGCGTGCTGCTCGACATCGCTCCCGACAGCATCACCTTTGTGGCTACCGACACCCGCAAGCTCGTGCGCTACACCGACCGCCGTACAGCACCCGGCGTTACCGGAAGCTGTGTCCTTCCGTCGAAGCCCTCTACCATCATCAAGAATGTGTTCGCCAAGGAAGAAACCCTCGATATCGCCATGTCGACCCGCAGCGCCGTTATAGAAAGCGCCAATTTCACCTTCCAGTGCACATTCCTCAACGGTACATATCCCGACTATAACCGCGTGATACCCACCCGCAACTCGCTCGTGCTCACCGTCGACCGCCTGGCTCTTCTCAATGCCGTGCGCCGTGTCGGCATCTTCGTAGAGGTCGACGGCGGTCTGGAGAAATTCCGCATCACTCCCGAAGCCATTCTTCTGAAGACCAACGACAACAATCTCTGCACCAGCGCCCGCGAGCAGGTGCCTTGCTCCTTCACAGGCAGCGAGCTCACCATTGGTTTCAGCGCCAGCTACCTGGTCGAGATCCTTTCTACCATCAAGAGTGGCGACGTGGTTGTGAACCTCGGCGACGCAGCGCGCCCCGGCATCTTCCGTCCCGCCGAAGAGCCCGAGAACACCGAGCTGCTGATGCTCCTCATGCCCATGACCGTAGGCGAATTCTAATCGATAATTAATTCAACTTCCCCCCCAGGCTTTAATTAAAGTGAATAAGGTGAAAAGTGAAATTCAGGCTGCGCCTGAGTGAAGATAATACCGAATAGTACTATTACCTTCACCATTCACCTTTCACTTTTCACTTTACATCACTGTGAGCAAGTTGAAAACTTGCGAGATTACCAGATAATGAGACTTAAACTCAACCGCCCGGTGGTGTTCTTCGATCTCGAGACCACCGGCACGAACATAGCAAGCGACCGCATCGTCGAGATTTCGATGGTCAAGCTTCACCCCGACGGTCATGTCGTAGAAAAGACCCGGCGCATCAACCCCGAGATGCCCATCCCCGCTGAAGCCACAGCCATACACCATATCACCGACGAGGATGTGGCCGCCGAGCCTACCTTCCGTCAGGTGGCGGCCTCGCTGGCCCAGCAGCTTGTGGGCTGCGACATCGCCGGCTTCAACTCCAACCGCTTCGACATTCCGCTTCTCGATGCCGAATTCGAGCGTGCCGGCATAGATTTCGACTTCTCCAAGGCCCGTTTCATCGACGTCCAGACAATCTACCACAAGAAGGAGCCGCGCACGCTTGTGGCCGCCTACCGCTACTACTGCGGCAAGGAGCTCGAAGGTGCCCACGGCGCTCTCTACGACACCCGCGCCACCATGGAGGTGCTTCTGGCTCAGCTCGAACGCTACGACGATCTTCCCGCCGAGATAGGGCCTCTGTCGGAGTATGCCTGCGCAAACCGCAATGTCGACATTGCCGGCCGTCTGATCTACGACGATCAGAACCGCGAGATCATCAATTTCGGCAAGTACAAGGGCCGTGTGGCCCAGGAAGTTCTCGAAAAAGATCCGGGCTATTACAGCTGGATTATGCAGGGCGATTTTCCCCGCAACACCAAGAAAGTCTTCACCCGTATCCGTCTCCGCACTAAGAAATGCTGAAAGACAAGAATATAATCCTCGGCATCAGCGGCGGCATTGCCGCCTACAAGAGCGTGACGCTGTTGCGGCAGCTTGTCAAGGGCGGAGCGCAGGTGCAGGTGATCATGACGCCCAATGCCCGCGAGTTTATACAGCCCGTCACCCTGTCGTCGCTGTCGCGGCGCCCTGTCATAACCGAGTTTTTCAGCGCCAATACCGGCGAGTGGCATTCGCATGTGTCGCTGGGCGAGTGGGCCGACGCCATGATTGTGGCGCCTGCCACAGCTTCCACCCTGGCTAAAATGGCCACCGGCGTGGCCGACAACATGCTTGTCACCACCTATCTGTCGGCCCGTTGCCCAGTGTTTGTGGCTCCGGCCATGGACCTCGACATGATGGCGCATCCGACCACGGCGCGCAATCTTGCCACTCTCGCCGCCGACGGCGTGCACATCATCGAGCCCGAGACCGGCGAACTCGCCAGCGGTCTCAGTGGCCGCGGCCGCATGGAAGAGCCCGAGAAAATAGCCGCCGTGCTTGCCGACTTCTTCGCCGCCTCGGGGCCCCTCGCGGGCAAGAAGGTGCTTGTCACGGCCGGCCCCACCTACGAGCGCATCGATCCGGTGCGTTTCATCGGCAATTTCTCTACCGGCAAGATGGGCTATGCTATCGCCGAGGAGGCCGCCGCCCGCGGCGCCGAGGTCACCTTGGTCAGCGGCCCGACGGCGCTGTCTACCGTCAGCTCCCGCATACGCCGCATCGATGTGGAGAGTGCGCGGCAGATGCTCGCCGCCGCACAGGAAGCGTTCGCCGACGCCGATATCGCCATCATGACGGCCGCCGTGGCCGACTATGCCCCCGCCGAGGTCTTCGACTCCAAGATAAAGCGCGAGAAAGCGCAGTTCGACAGCATACAGCTCGTCAAAAATCCCGATATCGCCGCCACTCTCGGCTGCGAGAAGCGTCCCGGGCAGATTCTCGTAGGCTTCGCCCTCGAGACAGACCATGCCATCGACAACGGCCGCGACAAGCTTGCCCGCAAGAACCTGGATATGATAGTGGTGAACAGCCTTGCCGACAAAGGTGCCGGTTTCGGCACCGACACCAACCGCATTTCCATCATATCGGCCCGCACCGACACTCCTGTCGACTATCCTCTCAAGTCCAAAAAGGCCGTGGCAGCCGATATCCTCGATTTCATCGCCTCTCTATGAATGTATTACGATTTCTCCTCCGGTCGTTAGTCCTCGGTGTCCTCGCTTGCCTCGCTCCGGCAGGCGCCGCGGCGCAGGAACTGCTGTGTACCGTCGAAGTAAACACCGACCAGGTCAACGGCACCTACAAGCAGGTGTTCGAGACCCTTCAGCAGGCTATGACCGAATACCTCAATACCACAGTATTCACCAACACACAGATAGCGGCTAACGAAAAGATCGAATGCCGCCTCTTCCTCACCGTCAAGGAGTACGCCGACGACGTGGTGAAGGGCGATCTGCAGATCCAGTCCACGCGTCCGGTCTACAACAGCAGCTACACCACCACTCTCATCAATTTCAAGGACACCAAGGTCGAGTTCACCTACCGCGAGGGCGAGCCGCTGGTCTATTCCGTCAACAACATGGAGAGCCAGCTTACCGCCATCCTCAATTTCTATGCCTTCCTGGTGCTCGCAGTGGATTTCGACTCCTTTTCGCCTAACGGCGGCGAACCCTATTTCGAGCGCCTCAAGCAGATCGTGCAGATGGCGCAGTCATCGGGCGAGACAGGGTGGAAGGCTTTCGAGGACACCAAGAACCGCAGCGCTGTGCTTGCATCCTTCACCGATGCGCCCGCTTCGGTCATACGCGAGCTGCTGTACAAATACCATCGTCAGGGTCTCGACATAATGTCGACCTCGGTCGACAAAGGCCGTGCAGCCGTCACCGAGTCGCTCGACGCCATTCAGAAAATCTACAGCAACGCGCCCATGTCGGTGGCGCTGTCCATGTTCAAGGACGCCAAGCTCGACGAGCTCGTCAACATCTACTCCAAGGCGCCCCAGCGCGAGCGCGAGACCGTCTACAAGCTTCTCGAGCCCATCTATCCCACCGAGCAGCAGCGTCTGGAAGAACTGAAGAAAGGAGCTGAAAAATGATTAAAAGTCTTCTCATATCCAACTATGCCCTCATCAGCAATATAGAGATCGAGTTCGACCCCGGTTTCAACATCATCACCGGCGAGACCGGTGCCGGCAAGTCGATAATACTCGGTGCTCTGGGGCTGCTGCTGGGCGAGCGCGCCGACATGCGTGTGGTGCGCGATGCCGCGCGTAAGTCGGTGATAGAGGCTGTCTTCGGCATCGTCGACGCTCCCGGAGTGGCCGGCATCCTTGCCGAACTCGGTTTCGAGAGTGTCGACGGCGACTGCATACTGCGTCGCGAGCTTCTGCCGGGCGGCCGTTCGCGGGCCTTTGTCAACGATTCGCCTGTTACCTTGCCTGTTCTCAGGCAGATAGCCGTGCGCCTCATCGACATACATTCGCAGCACCAGAATCTGCTGCTCGCCTCGCCCGAATATCAGCTCGAGATTCTCGACAATCTTGCCGAAACAGCGCCTTTGCTCGAAAGCTACCGCGAGGCCTACGCCGTCTACCGCCGCAGCCTCAGGCAGTACACCGAGACCCGCGACATGATACGCCGCAACCGCGACGATGCCGACTATCTCGCATTTCAGTACAACGAGCTCGAAGCCATGGAACTGCAGCCCGGCGAGCACGAATCGCTCGAGCACGAGCGCGAGACGCTGTCGAACCTCGACGGTCTTCTCGAGCAGATCGACCGCGCCATTACGCCTCTCGCCGGCGAACCCGCCAATGTGCAGACGGCCCTCGACGAGGCCGTGTCGGCTGTCGAGAGTCTCGCCATCGACCTTGCCGACGACGATGCCGACACCGAGCCCGACGTCGATTTCCACAATCTGTCCGAGCGCCTCGAATCGGCCCGCATAGAACTCGCCGACATCGCCGATACCCTGATGGAATACCGCGGCTCGCTCAATGCCGACCCGGGGCGCCTCGAGGAGGTCGAGGAGCGGCTGAGCCGCCTCTATTCCCTCGAGACCAAGCACCATGTGGCCAATGCCGACGAACTCATCGAAATCCGCGACCGTCTCGGCAGTCAGCTCGCCACCCTCGAGGACGGCGACCGCGTGCTCGCACGCCTTGAGGCCGAGGCCAAACGCGCCAAAAAGGCCGCCGTGACTCTGGCTACAGCGCTCAGCGACAAACGTACGGCAGCCGCTTCTGTCTTCGCACGACAGCTCCGCGAGGCCGCATCCCCGCTGGGAATGCCCAATCTGCGGTGCGACATATCCTTTACCCGCTGCAAACTCGGGCACGACGGCTTCGACCAGGTGCAATACCTCTTCGCCTTCAATAAGAATCAGGCCCTGATGCCCCTCGGAGGCGCCGCTTCCGGCGGCGAGATTTCGAGGCTCGTGCTTACGGTACGCGCCATCCTTGCCGAGCGCATGCATCTGCCCTCGATAATATTCGACGAGGTCGATACGGGCGTTTCGGGCGACGTGGCCACCCGCATGGCCGCCATGATGGCCTCCATGAGCCGGTCGCTGCAGGTGATATGCATCACCCATCTTCCCGGAGTGGCTGCCATGGGCCGCGTGCACTTCAAGGTATACAAGGAAGACGACGAAAACAGCACCACCACGCGCATACGCCGTCTCGACCGCGCCGCACGCGAGGCCGAACTCGCCCTGATGCTCAGCGGCAAGCCCGACGACCCCGCAGCCCTCGCCACCGCCCGCTCGCTCCTCGACCGCAGCAACTCCTAACTTGTAATTACTAATTTCTAACTTCCCAGTGGATTCCAACGACTATATCTTCGGCATACATTCGGCCATCGAGGCCATCGAATCGGGCCGCACCATCGATAAGCTCCTCATCAAGAAAGACCTCAACGGCGAACTCGCCCAGCGTCTGCTCAAACTCGCCAAGGCGCATCTCATACCCGTGCAGCGTGTGCCGGTCGAGAAACTCAACCGGATCACGCGCAAGAACCATCAGGGCGTGGTGGCATTCCTCAGTGCCGTGGCCTACTGCCGCCTGCACGACATCGTGCCGACGATGTTCGAGGACGGCGTGCTGCCTTTCATTCTGGTGCTCGACGGTATCACCGACGTGCGCAATTTTGGCGCCATGGCCCGCACGGCCGAGTGCTGCGGCGTCAATGCCATCGTCATTCCCACCCGGGGCAGCGTAAGTGTCGGCGCCGATGCCGTCAAGACCTCGGCAGGCGCGCTTCTGCACATCCCCGTATGCCGCGAGAACTCTCTTGCCGATGCCGTGCGCTTCCTCAAGGACAGCGGCTGCCAGATAGTGTGCGCCACCGAGAAAGCCTCGCAGAACTATACTCTGGGCGACTATACCACGCCTGTAGCCATAGTGATGGGCGCCGAGGATGTCGGCATATCTCCCGAGGTCCTGCGCCTGGCCGACACACGCAGCGCCATCCCCATGTTCGGCAAGATCGGCTCGCTCAATGTGGGTGTGGCTGCCGGCGTGATGATGTACGAGGTCGTGCGTCAGCGTCTGGCCGACAATCTTGAGATAATCTGACCCCTGCGCCGGTGCGTGCCGGTACGGAATGTGTGTAATATGAGAAAAAAAGCGTAACTTTGCACTCTGTTTTGCACATCCACCATTATGGCCAAAGATAATATAGATACTATCGACATGGGTTTCAAGAAAATTGAGATAGATCTCACTCGATTCGACAAGGAACCCGACAACGACAATCTGCCTGTTCTGCCGACACGCAATCTTGTGCTTTTCCCCGATCTTACGGTATCGTTCGAGCTCGGGCGCGACACCGCGCTCGCCCTTGCTCAGTATGCCGAGAGCGGGAGTGTGCCCGTGGGCATCGTGTGCCAGCTCAATGCCGACGAGGAATCGCCGGCGGTAACCACCGGCCTCTTTAAGTACGGCACTTATGCCGATGTGCTGAGCGTGTTCGAGCGTCCCGACGGTGCGCATCTGGCGCTTGTGCGCGCCCGCGGAAAGTTCCGCATCATGGGTCGCGGCCTCTCGCGCGAGCAGTGGCTCACCGCACGTGTGAAGCCGCTCGAAGACCACGTCAATAAGGAATCGCTCGACCTTACCCTTACATGCGAGCAGATACGCCGCGACGCCGAGGAGGCTCTATCGGTCAACGATCCTACAAATCTGCTGCCCGCCGTGCGGCAGATCGACAACGATACCACGCTTGTCAACTTCCTGTGCACCAATCTGCCCTTCGACTCCAAGGCAAAGAACGAGCTTTTGGCAAAGTCGAACATCCAGGAGCGCGCCATGGGGCTGCTCACACAGGTCCAGACCTTCGTCGAGCACATGAAGCTCACGGAGAAGATAATGAAGCGTGCCCGCCAGAACATGGAGGAGAACCAGAAAAATGCTTTCCTCCAGCAGCAGATGGAGGCCATTCGCGAAACTCTCTACGGCGACGAGGCCGACGAGGCCGACGAGCTTGTGGCCCGGGCCGAAAAGAGCCTCATGCCCCCGGAAGTGCGCCGTCTTTTCGGCCGCGAGGTCGAGAAGCTGCGCCGCTATAATCCCACCACTCCCGATTATTCTGTCCTCTACAGCTATCTGGAGACCCTTCTCGCTCTGCCGTGGAACGTATATAAGGCCGAGGATGTACCCCTTGGCGAAGCCGAGCAGATCCTCGACGAAGACCACTACGGTCTCGAGAAGGTAAAAGAGCGTATTGTCGAGCAGCTCGCCGTGCTCAAACACAATCCCGGCGGAAAAGCGCCGATACTCTGCCTTGTAGGCCCTCCCGGCGTCGGCAAAACGTCGATAGGCAAGTCGGTGGCGCGTGCGCTCGGCCGCCGCTACGAGCGGGTGTCGTTCGGCGGTCTCCACGACGAGGCCGAGATCCGCGGACACCGCCGCACATATATCGGCGCCATGCCCGGCCGCATAGTCGATGCCATGAAGCGTGCCGGCTGTGCCGACCCCGTGCTTGTGCTCGACGAAATCGACAAAATCGGCCACGACTATAAGGGCGATCCGGGCGCGGCTCTGCTCGAGGTGCTCGATCCCGAGCAGAACTGTCATTTCCACGATAATTATGTCGATGTGGACTTCGATCTGTCGAAAGTTCTTTTCATCGCCACGGCTAACACTCTGTCGACCGTCAGCCGTCCCTTGCTCGACCGCATGGAGATAATCGAGATAAACGGTTATCTGCTCGAGGAAAAGGTAGAGATCGCCAGGCGCCACCTGCTGCCGCGCATACGGCGCGAACTCGCCTTGTCGGATGAAGCCCTGAGAATAAGCGACGAGGCCATAGCCGCCATTGTGCGCCAGTATACCGCCGAGAGCGGCGTGCGTCAGCTCGAAAAGAAACTTGCCGCCGTGGGCCGTAAGGTTGTCCTTGCGCTCCAGCGGGGCCGTGAATTCCCGGCGGAGGTGCTTCCCGAACATCTCTACGACATGCTCGGTCTTGCCCCCTATCAGCCCGAAAACTACGAGGGCAACGAAATCCCCGGTGTTGTCACCGGCCTTGCGTGGACCGAAGTAGGCGGCGCTATCCTCATGGCCGAGGCATCGCTGTCGAAAGCCAAGGAAGGCGGCCGCCTGACGCTCACAGGCCATCTTGGCGACGTGATGAAGGAATCGGCCGGCATAGCATTCCAGTGGGTGAAGGCCCATGCCGACAAACTCGGCATCGATATGGCCGATATCGACAGCCATGCTCTCCACGTCCATTTCCCCGAGGGTGCCGTGCCCAAGGACGGTCCGTCGGCCGGTATCACCATCGCCACGGCCATTGTGTCGGCATTCACCGGTCGCCTTGTGGCTCCCCGCATAGCCATGACAGGCGAGATAACCCTTCGCGGACGTGTCCTCCCCGTGGGCGGTATCCGCGAAAAGATGCTCGCCGCCAAACGCGCCGGCATCACCGACATCATTCTCTCTAAAGACAACCGCCGCGATATCGACGATATGCCCGCACGCTACACCGAGGGCCTAACATTCCACTACGCCGACACCGTCGACGATGTCCTCGCCACGGCCCTCCTCTGAAATCCTTTCGGCCAACATACCACAATCGGGCAGCCCGGAAAACTTTTGTTTCCCGTCTGCCCGATTTTTCTTTCCGCCCGCACTACCGGGGGCTGCAGTCAGCTGCCGGTTTTGTATTTGAGCCGGATTATTGTTAATTTTGCAGAAACCTTGGAAGGAGACGCCGAGAATCTTGCCTACACCCCGATACGCTGATTGCTTGCAGCCCTCGATTAGGATAACTAAAATACAGTCGACAATGAACTGGATTATTCTTATCTTAGCCGGACTGATGGAGGTCGGCTTTACATTCTGCCTCGGCAAGACCAAAACAGCCACAGGGCACGATCAGATATGGTGGTGGGCCGGCTTTCTTGCGGCTCTCTCGCTCAGTATGTATCTCATGGCCAAAGCCGCCGAACGACTCCCTGTCGGCACGGTCTATCCTGTTTGGACCGGAATCGGCGCCGTCGGCGCTGTTATTGTCGGAATTGTGTTCTTCAACGAGCCGGCTACATTCTGGCGCATCTTTTTCATCACCACTCTTATCTTATCAATAATCGGACTTAAGTTAGTGGCATGATGCCACGCTCCGCGCCGGTCATAACAAAAAAACGCTTCCCAGCGGGGAAGCGTTTTCTATAGGGCCACATCAAAGGATGCGATGAAACTCCGAAAAGACAGGATTTGAGTGCTCGCCGCCCTTTGTAATCCTCCGGCTCTAAGGCTTCCCCGCGCAGGGCGGGAATCGAGGCCCGCCATCGGTCGGCTAAGCTTGTTCTCGGCATTTCAGTAAAAATTGACGAGTTTCCCAATCTACTTTGATGTGGTATGTCTTGAGGCGGTTGAGGCTCTCTTGCCTTTGCTTTTATAACACAAAGATAAGGCAAAGGTTTTAACCATGCAAATTTTTTTGAGGGGTCGTGCAGTTTGTGCCTGAAAACTCGCCTATTACCGCGATTCTTGGTGGGTAATATCAGCGCGGTGCATTCCCCAAGATTATTCTCGGGTGTAGTTGATGGTCAGACTTCCTTTTTTTAATGATAATGCATTATTGCTAAGGCTTACAATAGTAAATGTATCTTTGAACGAAGTCGTTACGTGGTTGCCGATGCTTTTGCCGGAAAGGATTAGTTTGTCGCCCTCTTTTTCCCAGTTCTCGTATTGCAAGGTAGCCATATTTATCGATGAAGCTTTACCTCCTTCCTCCAAATGTATACCCTGTAGCTGATTTTCCATGCCTGGAACAGGCTCAGTCCATTTTCCTTCAATGCTGTTGCCCTCACAGGCGGTGAGGACTGTCGCGGCAATTAAACCCAAGACGCTCAGTGTTAATTTATTATTTATCATAGCAGTTCTACTTTTCAGTTCCAAAAAGTAAGTTAAGTTAGTACAAAGGCATGGAACTGCAATGCTTCTTTCTGAATGGGAACCATGAAGAATCAGCGATACGCTAAGCATAAAAATAGGCTTTATGCTCCAACTGTATCAAACCGAATAAAATCAGGTTCGACAACACAAGGAAGCATAATGCCTCTTTCATCTTGCGATTGCAAATTTACACATAATTGTTGAAACTGTCAAGTATTGGTGTTAATTACGCCTTGGAAGGATTATCGAATCGGCTCTTGTGCCTGGAAGCTCGCCGATTACGGAAAAAGCGCAAAAAAGGGTTTTGTTTCTTCATGTCTTTTTCGTATGTTTGCATTATCGAATGCACTATGAAATATAGAAGCACAAAAGGCATATCGGGCGCTGTGACCCTTTCTGAGGCTGTCGAGAGCTGTGTGGCTCCCGACGGCGGCATTTATATCCCGGACACTGTTCCGCGTCTGCCCCGGGCTTTTCTCAATAATATAGGCGAAATGAGCCTCCGCGATATCTCCTATGTGGTGGCTGCCTCTTTTTTCGGAGATGACATACCTGCGGGCGAACTCAAGAAGATTGCCGACGAGGCTTTCGCTTTCGATACTCCACTGGTCGAAGTGGAGCCGGGCATGTTCGTGCTCGAGCTCTTCCATGGCCCCACACTGACTGTCAAGGACTACGGCGCCCGCTTTATGGCCCGGCTGATGAAAAGGCTTCTGCCCCCGGGACGCCGCAATGTCATTGTAGCCACAACGGGCAACACCGGAGGCGCCGTGGCCAACAGCTTCCATAAGATGGAGGGTGTAAATGTGTTCGTGCTCTATCCGCGCGGACGACTCTCGCGCCTGGCGATAGGGCAGTTTACCGCTCTTGGCGACAACATACATCCGGTCGAGGTCAGCGGAAGCATCGAAGACTGCAAGCGCGTGATGGAGGAAGCCCTCGGCGATCCCGCCCTGGCTCCGTACAGCCTCACCGGCGCCAACTCCATCAATGTGGCGCGTGTGATTCCCCTGGCGAGTCTGGCCTTCTACGCCTACAGCCGCCTGGTGGCCATGGGCATTCCCAATGCCGACAAGGCCGTCTACTCGATTCCATGCGGCAATCTCAGCAATCTCGTCGGCACTGTCATAGCCCGCAGGATGGGCCTCCCGTCCGCCGGCATAGTGCCTGCCTATAATGTCAACTCCTCGCTCGGCACTCTTCTCGACGGCGGCAGCGCCGATGCCGCAGCCGCACCGATAGCCACTCTTTCGCCGGCTATGGACATGAGCTACCCCTCGGGCTGGCCGCGTCTTGCAGCCATCTATGGCGGAGATATAGCCGCATCGCGTGCCGACATACTGCATGCCGGTGCCGTGTCCGACATGGCCATCGCCGATACTGTCAACCGGCTGCGTCTGTGCGGCTATGCCATCGATCCGCATGGAGCGGTGGCATACAGGGCGGCCGAAACTGCCGGAGCCGACGCGCCGAAGGTGGTATTCGCCACAGGCCATCCGGCCAAGCAGCTCGACATAATGACGCGGATAACAGGCGCCGCCATCGAACTGCCGGTGCAGCTCACTCGTTTTATGTCTGTGAAACGCAATCCCACCAAGATACCGCCGACTCTGCCGGCGCTCAGAAAACTGATACTGATGTATAACTAACATAAATTATATACTATGGCAAAAAAACGCGATCTCAAGAAGTACATCCGCAATACTTGTGGCTCTCTGGCAGGTGAAATCCTTCTCGCCCGTGCCGCCTTCCCGGTTATCGAGCGCAAGACCGTCCACGACATAATCAACGACATTGCCGTGCTCCAGAGCTCGACACTGGCCAAGGTGTCGGTATCGTTCGCCAAGACTCCGAAGGAATATCTCGACAAGGCCGCTTACCGTAAGGAACGCAACCAGTACTATACCAAGGCATACGACAGCCTCATCGACGAATTCGACAACGGTGTGCTCGAAATTGTCAAAAAGATGAACGCCGCTCTTCCTGCCGAAGTGCGCGACGCTATCAAAGAAGCAGTCGCTGAATGAATTTTAGCGCTAAAATACTGAAACTTTTCGGATGGTCGGTATCGGTCACGGTACCCGACTATCCGAAATGTATAATATGCGTGGCCCCGCATACCAGCAACTGGGATTTCATCATCGGTAAACTCGCCTATGCCGCGGTGGGGCGTAAAGCCGGGTTTCTGATGAAGGAAAGCTGGTTCTTCTGGCCCCTGGGCTGCTTTTTCCGTGCTATCGGCGGTGTGCCCGTGCCCCGCGGACGCCGCTCACGCCGCCCTCTCACCGAAGAGATTGTCGACCGCTACGCTCACAGCACCCGTCTCGCGCTTGCCATTACCCCCGAGGGCACACGCAGCCGCACATCCGAGTGGCACACCGGTTTTCTCCGTATAGCTATGGAGGCTCAGGTCCCGGTACTGCTTGGTGTCATTGACTTCGGCACCAGAAGGGTGATGATAGAGCGCACCTTCGAGCCCTCGGGCGACATTCAGGCCGATATGGCGGCCATCAAAGCTTATTACAGGCCTTTCAAAGGCAAATATCCCGAAAAATTCTGTGCGGAATGAACAGTAAACTACGAGTGGCCGCGTTGCCTCTGGCCATCGAGTGGGCCGACAAGGAGGCCAACATAGCGGCAGTGGAGAAAGCACTGGAGAAGTTGCCCGCGGGTACCGACGTGATTGTGCTGCCCGAACTCTTCTCTACCGGGTACTCCGACGATCCCGATGTGCTGGCTGCACTGGCCGAGCGCAATACCGGCGCCACCGTCGACAAAATCAAGGAGTGGGCCGCACGTACCGGAGCCGCCATTGCCGGAAGCTATCTCGCCTCGACGCATCCCAAGATATACAACCGCGGCTTTTTCATCGAGCCGTCGGGCGAGGAGACTTTCTACGACAAGCGGCATCTGTTCTCGCTCAGCAAAGAGGCGCAGCTGTTTGCTCCCGGCGACGAAAGACCCCGCATAGTGCGTTTCCGCGGGTGGAACATATCTCTTATCGTTTGCTACGACCTGCGCTTCCCCGTATGGTGCCGCTGCCGTCAGGGTGAATACGATCTGCTGCTCGTTACGGCCAACTGGCCCAAAGCGCGCGGATATGCCTGGGAGCATCTCCTTATAGCGCGGGCTATCGAGAATCAGTGCTGTGTCGTTGGCGCCAACCGCGGCGGCAGCGACGTCTATGGCGACTATGCCGGCCTGACATACATTTTCGACGGCCGCGGCATGGCCGTCGGCGTGCAGCCGCCCGACTGTCCCTTCATCGTCGCCGACCTCGACGGCGAACGCCAGGAAAGCTACCGCCGCAACTTCCCCGTCCTCAACGACGCCGACGACTTCCTAATCCAATAATCCCGCTAAAATCACGACTCGGCTCTCCGATTTTTGTATTGCGCCCCAGCCCTCAGCCTGAGCAAGCCCCCTCGCAGTATGGTTGAACGCTCGCGCTGAAACGACTCAGCCATCTGCTCAGCCGTAAGCCACCCTGTCTCATACGCAAACCGCACCCCAATCTTAGCCTCGCCATCCTGCGTCTGAAACAATATAATCCGCCCACTCTCCATATATTTGACTTTTAAATAGACGCAAATAGTTGCTGCCCTTAAAATAGTCAGGCTCATCATTGATAGCGTACACTATATCCGTAGCCGAAAATCATCAGCAGTTATTCTTGTCATCCCAGATTGTCCTTACCTCGCGATCATTGAAAAACCGTATCGACTTCCTGCTCACAGATATAGAAAATTGCTTAAAATATACATTAAAAACTAAACATCCTCTATATGATCATATGCGAGGTCAAGTGAAACATGACCATCTATATTATAAAACTGTGTGGCGCCATACCATTCATATATCTTTGATTCAAAATGATCTGTCCCGTCTTTGAAATTAGAACGGGTTGCTTTATTACATCCAAATGCAACGACATCCCCAGCATTTATGCTGTGCATTAGGACGGAACATGGTTGTGGATACGTCAGTATCAGGGATTTCGCAAGTGCGCTATCGTATTCAGAATGTAATGAAGTGGCAGGCAGGACAATATTTGAAGCCATCCACCCATACTCAGGTTTATATTTGGATATCTTTGTACTGAAATATCTTATTCCTTTTAAATCTGCAATATTTATAATTGCTTGCAGGAGAATATTAGAAATGATATACTCTTCTTTAAAAGGGCTTTGTGGATATTTAGTTGCGAAAGAGGTCGCTATCACTAATGGATAAAATAATAATTTTCCAATATTATCATGCTCATTTATAATAGCATCTAATCTTAGTGCCAGATCTAATACTTTAATTTCATGCGTTGCTCTAAACCCGGCACACCATAAATTTGAAAAATTCGGTTTATTAAGCTCTAACCAGGCTGTGAATGCACATCCAGACAGATATAAACAAGGAACGCCTGGGATTGAATATCTTTGCTGTGCAATTTGATGTCGTAAAGAATTGGGAATATGAAAAATATCTTCGCGATATTGCAAGTCTGATTCAGAATATCGTAATCGCATCAAGGGATTATTCGTATTAATAATATATGTCGGCAGTTCAATACTATCTTTCTCATCGGAAATATATTTATATATCCGAGAATATGCATTCTGTGAATTAGCTTGTTTAATATCTAAGATTGCTGATAGAATTATGTCATTTAAATGTTCTATTTTGGGAATAACGTAAGTTTCCGTGATGCCTGATTCTTTTACAAATGCCACGTACTCTTCAAGTTTATCAGAGAGAGCCTCTATATATGTAGATCTTCCACTATTAAATGGAGGAATAAAATTATCTACTGTCATTTTTTAATTAAATTCAAACATTAGATATAACATTCGTTAATCTCTATGATTAGGTATTATAGATTTCACCATTGGATTTGGTGCGATAGAGCATAGCCACTCGCCAAAAGCTTTCATATAATCACGATTGTCCATAAGTGTCCATGATGAATGATTTGTTTTGTTCATGAGTGATTGGAGCCTCAGAGTCAACAATCAGCACTTCATCATATGTCAAGTCATAAAGATGATATACTATATGATCGATTTCGGTCTCATAATCTTTAGCATCGGATAAGGAGTTCATAGTTAGCCTTTGTAAGAGAGTCTGCATCTCTCTATCGCTACGCGATAAGGTTGTTGGCTTTGTCAGCCATTTGTATTTAACCTTGGGGCCGTTTTCCGATGTTTATGGTTTCTTCAATTACAAAGATAATCAATTATTGTGTGAATTAGTCTGTTAGTCACAAATAAAATTGGGCGTCCTGTTTCGTTTTATTATTATCCGTTAAAATTTTGAGGCATAAAGAAATAGGGCTGATTCTTGCAAAGCAAACGACTGAAGTCGATTACTGTTTGCAGGAGTCAGCCCTAATTTATAATGCTCTACGCTGTAATATCTTAACTTTTTACACTCCTTTCACTTTTACACTTCAACTTGAGCTTGCGAAAGTTGAATCAAATGATCAGAGGCGGTGGATCCAGTCGAGGATGAGCTGCTGGACCATTGGTTTGTAGGGGAAGCTGTCGTTGAAGCCCCAACCGTGGCCTCCGGTGGGGAATACGTGGAAGCCGGCTTTTATACCGTTGTTTTTCAGAGCCTGATAGTAGAGGGCGCCGTTCTCGGGAGCGACGCCATTGTCGTCGTCGGAGTAGAATATGAGTGCGGGGGGAGTGGTGCCGTTCACGCGCAGTTCGTTGGAGTATTCGCGCAGAGCATACCAGTCGCGTGCGCGGTCGCCGAGAAGATTGTGCATGGAGTCGTGGTGGGTGTAGCGGCTGTCGGATGTCACCACCGGATAGAACAGTATTGTGAAGTCGGGGTGCGAGAGCGAGTCGGCCTCGTGGGTGGACACCGTAGTGGCGAGATGGCCGCCGGCCGACGAACCCTGGATGCCTGTTCTGACGGCTCCCATGGCGCGAAGTTGGCGCACGGCCTCGCGGGCGTCGGACTCGGGTACTTCAGGATGTCCGTTGGGCAGACGGTAGCGCACCACACCGGCGGTAATGCCGTTTTCGGCGTACCAGCGGCCTATGTCGTGGCCTTCGTGGCCTATGGCAAGACCGGCATATGCTCCGCCGGGCAGTATGGCTACGGCTATGCCGCTGTCCTTGTCCTTATCGGGGCGGTAGACGGTCATTTCGGCCACACGGTCGTCGGGGCGGCCGTTATCGTTGGGATTTCCGTCGGGCCAGAGATTGACGGTGCTTGGTTCGACAGCGTCGGCCAGTGTGGCGGCCGAAAGAGCGAGAATCGATGCTATGAGCTTGAATTTCATGGTTTTCGAGATTTATAGAATAACAACAGGATTATATATACGCATGCGGCTGAGGCTGCCGCCAGATACCAGGGGTAGAGTGTGGGCTCGTCGGTGAGCGCCTGACCGCTGCGAACCTGAAGCCACGCAACCAGTACGAACATCATATTATTGAGCGTATGGGCGATTACGGGTACCCACAGGCTGCCGGTCCATATAAGCAGATAGCCGAAATAGGCGCCCAGCAGCATACGGGGCACGAAGCCGTAGAACTGGAAGTGCATGGCGCTGAACACGAAGGCCACGGTCCACACAGCCACATGCCTGTTGACACCGCCGGTTGTAAGAAGCCGCTGGAAGCATCCGCGGAAAAGCAGCTCTTCGGAAAAACCGGCCGCAAAGCCTATTATCAGCAGATTGACGATGAGAGCGCCCACCGACGGATTGCCGAGCAATACGCTCATGGTGCTGAAACCGGCATCTTCGAGTTCGCGCGCCCAGCGACCGAAGCCGGCCAGGCTTTCGGGCAGGGTGATGTGATAGTTCCAGTATATTATGTTTTCCTGTATGGGAATCGACAGAAAAAGCATGACTATGAGCAGCCCGATGTATTTCAGCCGGGGCGCTACCGCCACTTTGAGCAGCTCGGCCGATTTGCGCGTTACGATAAGGGCCGTGGCAACCGCCGGTACGATGAACGAGAATACATCCTGCAGAACGGCGCCTATGCGCAGTGCCGCCGGCATATTTCCGGCCAGTGCGCGCGACAGCAGATACACTGCCACCGAGGTGATGCCGTAGCAGACTATGAATATGAACAGCAGCAGGAGAAGACGCTGTCCGAGCGATAGGACAAGGTCGCTTCTTTTCATGATATTTTGGTGTAAAATGGTTGGACAAGATTGCGGTAGTCTTCCGTGAGAGTGCCGTCGGCCTCGCGCATTACCACATCGGTGCGCTCTATCGGACCGTCGGTGATCGAGAAGTCGAAAAGTGCGCGTATCGGCGACTTGCCGCGGCGCGGTATTATATGGCCGTAGCGCCGCAGTTTCAGGCCTTCGAGTTCTCCCTCGAAAATAGCGTCGTCAAGGCGCTCGGCCGGAAGTATCAGCCCCAGATGGCCGTCGGGGGCGAGCCAGCGGCGCCCGTATGCGAAAAGACTGCGGGTGGTGAGAGTGCAGCCGTGGCGGGCGGCGGCACGCTGCGGGTCGGGCGCGAGGAGGCCGGTTGTGAAGAAAGGAGGGTTGGAGACGATGATGTCTGCCTTCGCCGAAGGTGTGAAAAGATTGAAATCGTCGGAAACGACATCAAAACGTGCCGTCCATCGTGAGGTCCGGAGGTTTCGGGTCGCCGCAGCAGCGGCGCCGGGGTCTATTTCCACCGCCGTGATGCGGGCTTCGGGCATAAATTGTGCCGCCATCAGGGCCAGCAGACCAGATCCCGCCCCTATATCGAGCACACGCTGTGCCTCTGCGTATCTGCCTAAGAACCAGGCACCAAAGGTCACACTGTCGGAGCAGATCTTCATTCCGCATCCGTAGTCGTCGACATCGAACTGCTTGAAACTGAACACACTCATGGTTTTATTCGCTTGCTTCGGGCACGCCGATGTTATGTTTCTCAAAGACAGCCCGAGCGCGCCGCATGAAATCTTCGGCCCGCACGCGCCACGTCCTATCTTCCACTCTGTCAGCCTGGTATACTCTGAAATTCGACTTAGGAGAATTGCCCGGCACCGTAAAAAGTAAGGTGTAATCGGCATCTGTTACGGCGACTTTGCCGTCGTCGCCCCGCCGCAGCCTCACCCGCGCAAGAGCGCCCCCGCGCGTGTCGGCCGTCTTCATATTCGACACGAAATTGCCGAGCGAATATACCAGAAAGACGTTTTTGTCGGGGTAGTAACGGTTGGGTCTCAGCTCCATAGGCTGTATTACGTGCGGATGAGCGCCGATAATCATGTCGACGCCGAGCGCTTCGAGGAAATCGGCGGTATTCTTCTGGCTTTTGTTAGGCAGAAGCTTGTATTCGTCGCCCCAGTGTATGCACACGGCCACGATTTCAGCCCCTGCGGCACGGGTGGAATCGACGTCGGCCTTGATTCTGTCGCGGTCGATATAGTCGACCACAACGCCGCGCGACGGCGTAATGCCGTTGGTGCCGTAGGTATAGTTGAGGAATCCGATTTTTATGTTGTTGACCGTGGCTATGAGGGGCAGGGCGGTGGTGCGCGCCTGCTCGTCTGCGTATGTGCCCAGGTGCTTCACCCCGATGCTGTCGAGGTGGGCTACGGTGGCCCGGAGACCTGCCGGACCGTGGTCGAGGGTGTGGTTGTTGGCCGTGAGAAAAAGATCGAAGCCGGCGTCTTTGAGGGCGTCGGCGAAGGATGTGGGGGCATTGAAGCAGGGATAGCCCGAGTACGGCGGCCGTCCGACCGGTGTCTCCAGGTTGACTACTGCGAGATCTGCCATGGCTACGGCCGGTGGCAGATTCCCGAAGTATTGCGAGTAGTCGTAGGTGTCGCGCGACACACGGGCGCCATCAAGCTGTGCGCTGTGCTGCATGGCATCGCCCACGAATACAAGTTCGGCTTCGTCGAAGCCGAATATAAGTGATAGAATGGATACGTACAACGGCAGGAGTACCGCTCCGACGCCTGTCATTTTTCGGCTCTTTCGGCAGCCAGCAGGGTATTCTTCATGAGCATGCAGATGGTCATGGGTCCTACGCCTCCGGGTACCGGAGTGATGAAGCTGCACTTGGGCGCAACGGCCTCGAAGTCGACGTCGCCACTGAGACGGAAACCGCTTTTACGCGAGGAGTCGGGAACACGTGTGGTGCCCACGTCGATTACCGTGGCTCCGTCGGCAACCATGTCGGCGGTAACGAAGCCGGGTCGGCCGAGGGCTGCCACCAGGATGTCGGCCTGGCGGGTGACGGATGCGAGGTCGGGAGTGGCGCTGTGGCATACGGTGACTGTGGCGTTGGCGCGGTCGCCTTTCTGCATGAGCATGGCTGCCAGAGGCTTGCCTACGATGTTGCTTCGGCCTATCACCACCACGCGCTTGCCCGATGTGGCGATGCCGTTGCGGGCAAGAAGCTCGACAATGCCGGCGGGGGTTGCCGAGTGGAAGCAGGGCAGTCCGAGCGACTGACGTCCGACATTGACAGGATGGAAGCCGTCGACGTCTTTTTCGGGATTGATAGCCTCGATGATGGCGTTTTCGTCGATATGTCGGGGCAGAGGAAGCTGCACGATGAAGCCGTCGATGTCGGGATCGTTGTTTAACTTCTCTACCGCGGCGAGGAGTTCGCTCTGAGGCAGCGGCTCTTCGTCGGTGCTTTCGAAGCGGATGAGCGAAGACTCGAATCCGCATTCGGCGCAGGCCTTGATCTTGTGTGCTACATAAGTCTCGCTACCTCCGTCGTGTCCGACAAGAATGGCGGCCAGATGGGGGCGTCGTTTGCCTTGGGCAACCCGTTTCTCTACTGCGGCGGCGATTTCCTGTTTTATCTCGGCCGCTGCTTTTTTACCGTCGATAAGCTCCATAACTTGAGGGTGTATTTTTTTATTTTCTGCGCTGGGCAGCTTTGGCCTGGCGTATGTTTCGCATCATTGCCGCAGGGTTGGTGCCCATGGTGCTGACCTGGTGCATCATCTTGCGGATCTGGTCGAACTGTTTGAGGAGGCGGTTGACATCCTGTATCGACGAGCCCGAGCCCTTGGCTATACGCTGTACGCGTGTGCCGCGTATCACTTCGGGGTGCTCGCGTTCGTAGGGTGTCATGGACATGATGATGGCCTCGATGCCTTTGAAGGCGTCGTTGTCGATGTCGACGTCCTTGATGGCTTTGCCCACGCCCGGAATCATGGCGGCGAGGTCCTTGAGGTTGCCCATCTTCTTTATCTGGTTTATCTGCTTGAGGAAGTCGTTGAAGGTAAACTGGTTTTTACGCAGTTTCTTTGCCAGTTCCTCGGCTTCTTTTTCGTCGTACTGCTGCTGCGCACGCTCGACCAGCGACACGATGTCGCCCATACCGAGAATACGGTCGGCCATACGTGCGGGATAGAATATGTCGATGCCGTCGAGGCGTTCGCCCGTACCGATGAATTTGATGGGCTTGTCGACTACCGAGCGGATGGAGAGGGCCGCACCGCCGCGGGTATCGCCGTCGAGTTTGGTGAGGACAACGCCGCCGAAGTCGAGACGTTCGTTGAAGGTCTTTGCCGTGTTGACGGCATCCTGACCGGTCATGGCGTCGACCACGAAAAGGATTTCACCGGGGTTGACGGCATTCTTGATGGCCTCGATCTCGTCCATCATCTGTTCGTCGACTGCCAGACGGCCGGCGGTATCGATGATTACGAGGTCGTAGCCCTTTGTGCGGGCGTGCTCGACACCGCGCTTTGCTATTCCGACAGGGTCTTTCACGCCGTCTTCGGTGTACACGTCGACACCGATGGACTCGGCGAGCACCTTGAGCTGGTCGATAGCCGCGGGGCGGTATACGTCGCCGGCAACCAGCAGCGGCCTCATGTGCTTCTCTTCCTTGAGCTTCTTGGCCAGTTTTCCGGTGAATGTGGTTTTACCGGAACCCTGAAGACCCGACATGAGGATTATGGCAGGTTTTCCGGCAAGCTTCAGAGGCACAGGTTCGCCGCCCATGAGGGATGCGAGTTCGTCGTGCACGATCTTCACCATTAGCTCGCTTGGCTTGATGGCGTTTATCACGTTCTGACCGAGAGCCTTCTGCTTCACGGTGTCGGTGAACGATTTAGCCACCTTATAGTTTACGTCGGCGTCGAGAAGGGCGCGGCGTACATCCTTAAGGGTTTCGGCAACGTTGATTTCGGTGATTCGGCCTTGGCCTTTGAGCAGTTTGAAGCTTCTTTCGAGGCGATCGCTGAGTTTTTCGAACATGATTTACAGTCGGTTAGTAGCTGTGTCGGGGAAAATGACTTTTGGCGTGAACGTGCGGGCTTCTTCGGGTGTCATGGTGGCGTATGCCATGATGATGACAATGTCGCCGGGCTGCACCAAACGTGCTGCGGCACCGTTCAGGCATATTGTGCCTTTGCCGCGTTCGCCGGGGATGGTGTAAGTGTCGAGGCGGGCGCCGTTATTGTTGTTCACTATATAGACACGCTCGCCGGGCAGAATGCCGGCGGCGTCGAGGAGGTCTTCGTCGATGGTGATGCTTCCGATATAGTCGAGACGTGCCTCTGTGACGGTGACACGATGGATTTTCGACTTCAGAACTTGTATAAACATGATGTTTAGTATCTTATGTTGTCAATGAGCCGGACATCGCCGCAATATACAGTAACACAACCGGCAGCTCCGAGCTCGCCGGCGTCGGCCCAGGCGGCGATGGGCTGCATGGTCTTTGCGTCTACGATCTGGTAGTATTCGGTGCGGAGACCGTCGATTGCATCGATGGCTTCGACAGTGGCTTTTTCGACCTCGGCGGGGGTGAGGCCTTTGGCCTTGAGGCCAAGGCTATCCTCGAGGATACGATGTATCGCGGGAGCTATGCGGCGTCCTTCGGGTGTGAGGCGTACGTTGCGCGAACTCAGAGCGAGGCCGTCGGCTTCGCGGACGATAGGGCAGGGCACTATCTCGAGGTCGAAGTTCTCGATTTCGACCATGCGGCGTATCACTGCAATCTGCTGGAAGTCTTTTTCGCCGAAGTATGCCCTTGTGGGTCTGGCCCAGGCGAAAAGTTTGCTTACTATCTGAGCCACGCCGTTGAAATGGCCCGGGCGCATGGGACCTTCCATTACAGCTGCCACCGGACCGAGATCGAACACGCGGGTATCGGGCTCGGGGTAGATTTCTTCTACAGTTGGTATGAATGCGTAGTCGACGCCGCAACTTTCGAGGAGTGCGGTATCGGCTTCTTCGGTGCGGGGATATGTCTGCAGGTCGGCTGCGTTGTTGAACTGAGTGGGGTTGACGAAAACGCTCACTATTACGATGTCGTTTTCGGTGCGTGCTCTGTCGACGAGCGATTTATGGCCTGCGTGAAGGGCACCCATGGTGGGTACCAGTCCTATGGAACGCCCGGCGGCACGGTGTTGGGTTGCCACTTCGCTCAGGCGTGAGACTGTGCGGATTATTTCCATTTCTTTTTTATTCGGAGCGTTGTGCTCCTTGTTTTACCGGCTGCAAAATTACAATTTTCCCTACAATCGCACAAATATTATTGTACGAAGGTAGGGAGGTGTCTCACAAAGTTATGGACCGGGGGTATTATGCTTTTGAATCGAGCATGGATTTTTTGTGTTTCGCTGTATGCCGGCCGATATGAACAAAAGAGGTCACGATCATGATAAAACCTATTTTGCCATGTATGCCGCCCAATGGCGAGTGTGGATTTCCGTCAAGCCAATGTATGGATGCGGCAATGCCGCTTACGACGGTCAGCAAGAATGCCCACCATAATATACGTGTGCTTATGTTTCTGTTTCTGGCAAATCGCGATAACCAGTTACTGAATCTGTAATGAAGATATATGTGGCGAATCGACAGCACCGTCAGGATTATTCCCAAAAAAATGTGAACTGATACCGCCCAGTCATGAGCGGATGCAGTCGCTTCGAGCTGTATTCCTGATAGAAGCATCAGGAATACTGCACCGCCGAGACATCGGTTGCATCGTTTGAGTTTTGTGGCTGTATCGCCATAGCAGTTACTTCTGCCGGCAGTCGGGCTATTCTTCAGTTCTTTCATTGTGCAGTGTTTTGCTTTTGTTTTACGAATGCAAAATTAAAGCAAAGACGCCGGACAGGAAATGCCGGTCACAAGGCAATAATTGTACTATTTAAGGTTTTTGCGGTATTCCATAGGCGATTTGCCGACACTCTTTTTGAATAGTTTGGAGAAATAAGCATAGTCATTATACCCGAGGGCAAAGGCTATTTCTTTTACAGACATGGATGTATAAGCGAGTTGCCTCCTGGCCTGTATAATGGATCTGTTTCGGATATAAGCACCGACACTTAGTCCGGTAGCACCTTTTACAGCCTCGTTGAGATATACTTCCGATATATTAAGCATAGAGGCATATGCTGCCGGGCGTTTTTCGTCTGTGAGATGTGTATCGAGCAGTTTCCTCAGTTTAAGTGTGATAGATCTGTATCGTTCCGATATGTCTTTGTCCGAAGTGTCCAGTGTTGAAAGTACAATACTTTTGATTGCCGAAGCAAGTGATATGGAAATATCATGGTTGTTCTTGTGTCTTTCCAGCATATAGCACAAAGAGTCAATGTCTTCTACTATATTTTTACCCGGGCTGAAAGGATGCGGCGATACAGAATATCTCTCAATGGCGTGTGTTTCTGCTTCCGAAAGCATCTCCGGAGAAATGGCAAGCATCCATCCGTCGGCCTGCCATATTTCTCCCGAGGGTTTGTTGTGTATCTGCCACGGCGAAACAATAAGAATATCTCCGCTTCTCAGTTGTTTTCTATCGAAATCGATCTCAACCGCCGCCATGCCATCTGTCAATAATGCAATGATGTAGTAATCGTCGCGATGGGCATAGGGTTTCATTGCAGCCGTTCCGTATTGGCCGAAATGTTTTATGAAAACACCCGAATCGGATATTTCCTTCATTTGTGAAAATGGTACCTTTTTAGGCTTCGGCATATATTTATATTATGGTACCAAAGGTTTGATTATGGTAGAGGGGTCTGCCGAGATGGTGTAAATACTGTCAGTGTTATTTTTATCGAAGTTTAGTGTCACTATTCGTGTGCGCCGTGGCGATACAATGCTGTCGGAATAGTGCACGTGGTATACGTAGCGGTACTTGCCGTCGGCATCTCTGAACAGATCGCCGTGTCCCGACCCATTTTCACCTACTATGGTACGGTGTATGATCGGGTTGGCCGGATTTTTCTGCCAGGGGCCTAATGGCGAGGACGCTACGGCGTATCCCACGGCATAGTCGGGGCTCATGAAGTGATTGGCCGAGTAGAAGAGGTAGTAGTGGCCGTCGTCGAGCTTCACTACGGTGGGGCCTTCCATTATCGGTGCGCTCTCATATGCCTGTGTGGCTTCCCACGGCTGGTCGTTACGGAAGCACGGAGTGAGTGTGCCGTCTATTATTTTACCTGTTGAGATATCGAATTCTGCCGCCCATAGGAAATTTCCGCCTCCGAAACGTACGTGGTAGAGGTAGTATTTACCATCATCGTCTTTGAACAGGAAAGAGTCGATGTTTTTCTCAGATCCGTCGACAGGAGCTATAGCCGACTGGGTGAAAAGGCCTGGCAGAGAGTCGGAAGTCGCTACGGCAGTCTGTTCGTCGGCTGTGTATGTGAGTATGTATCGGCCGTTTTCCTTCAGAATCTGGGGAGCCCAGAAACCTTTGGTACCAAATGTGGAATTGCCGGCCCGCAGAATCATAGAGTCTGGAACTACCGGGTGCCAGGTGGTCAGATCGGACGATTCGAGAAGGGCGAATCCGGCAGGGTTGCCGCCGCGAGTACCTGTGAGATAGTATGTGCCGTTTTCTTCATAGATAGTCGGGTCGGCATAGAATATTTCACGGCCTTTGTTGGTTTCGGACTGTCTGCGTTCGGGTGTGCAGGCGCAGAGAATGGCGACAGTTGTCAGTGCTAAAGTGCCTGTATGGAATATGTGCTTCATGAAAGTATATGAAATTTGTGACAAAAATACATTAAAAACACATATAATCGGGCTGCCGTGCGTCGTTTTTTTATAAAATGCGACAACCGTATGATGCAATAATGGCGGGGACGGTTCGTTGAATTAGTATGAACCATCGAGTTTTATTTCGTTTTGTATTGATGCTGGCTCTTGCGGCGCTCGCATTGCCGGCCATGGCGCAGACCGATGCGCAGTTGTCGCAGTACTATGCGGCTCCTACGCTCTATAATCCTGCGGCGGTGGGCCAGACCGATTTGCTCCGTATCCGTGCCGGTGCACGCCTGCAGTGGGTGGGCATCGACAATGCACCCCGCGACTTTGTGGCCGCCGGCGACATGCCATTCAAAATAGGGACCAAGCGTATAGGCGTAGGCCTGATAATGAATCAGGAAAGTGCCGGTCTGTATAAATCGCTGTCGATGGGAGCGCAGTTCGGCTACAAGGTGCGCAAGTTCGGGGGCGTATGGACCGCCGCTGTCCAGGCCGGATTCTACGATCAGTCGTTTAAAGGGTCGGAAGTATTTATACCCGATGACGACGATTACCACGAAGGCACCGACGAAGGTATTCCCACCAACGACATACACGGCACCGCTTTCGATGCCGCCGCCGGCATATGGTACGAGCACAAGCTGTTCTATGCAGGTGTGTCGTGCACTCATCTTACGTCGCCGTCGATAACACTCAATGCCGAAAACGGCGAAGGCGGCTCCGAGACTTCGGGCGACCGCAAATTCCAGTATCAGGCCAAACGCACTTTATATTTTACTGCCGGAGGCAATATACCGTTAAAAAACACGTTATTTGATATAATGCCGTCGGTATTGGTCAAGAGCGACTTCAGCAATACTGCGGCCGAGCTGACTGCCCGTGTGCGCTACCGTAAATTCCTGTCGGCCGGTATAGGCTATCGCTGGGACGATGCGGTGATCGTGACACTTGGAGCCGAGTTCAGAAACTTCTATCTTGGCTACAGCTACGATTATGCTACAAGCGCCATTCACAGTGCCAGCTCGGGTAGCCACGAAATCTTCGTGGGCTACAGCATGAAACTCGATCTGTCGGATAAGAACCGGCACCGCCACAAGAGTGTGCGGCTAATGTAAACCGAAGAATACTTGCAATATATATGAAGAAAGCAACCCGCATAATATTATCTATAAGCGCCGCAGCCGCTATGGCATCGTGCGCCTCCGGTGGCCGGTCGTCGGCCGGCGGCGAGGTGACCGGTGTCGGTGGTGTGTCGTGGGCTGAGCCTACGCCCTATGGCATGGTACTGGTGGACCGCGGTTCCATGAAGGTGGGCCCGGGCAAAGCCGACTCGCTGTGGAACATAGAGGCCAGCGCCCGGGGTATATCTGTGGACGGATTCTGGATGGATGAGACCGAAATCACCAACAGCAAGTACAAGCAGTTTGTGCTGTGGGTGCGCGACTCCATTATCCGCGAGCGTCTTGCCGACCCGGCCTATGGCGGCAACGAGGATTTCAAGATCGAGGAAGACCGCGAGGGCAATCCTGTGACACCGCATCTCAACTGGAACAAACCGATTCCCTGGCGTAATCCCAACGAAGACGAGCTCCGCGCCATCGAAAGTGTGTACCGCACCAATCCCATCACCGGAGTGCGCGAACTCGACGATACACAGCTCAACTACCGCTACGAGGTGTACAACCAGACCGAAGCCGTGAAACGCCGCAACCGTCTGGATCCGCGTCGGCGCGAGTACAATACTGACCGACCCACGCCGACCGACCGTCCGATGATATCGAAGGACACGGCCTATATCAATGACGACGGCGAAATAGTGCGCCGCACCATTTCGCGCCAGCTTACCGGCGACTACGATTTCCTCAATACATATATTGTAAATGTATACCCCGACACCACCGCGTGGGTCAACGACTTCGAAAACGCCTACAACGAACCCTATGTGAGAATGTACTTCGCTCACGGCGGATATTCCGAATATCCTGTGGTGGGTGTGAGCTGGGAACAGGCCAACGCGTTTGCCAACTGGCGTACCGACTACCTGCGCCGCTCGCTTGGCAAAGACGGCATCTACGTGGAGCCGTACCGCCTGCCCACCGAAGCCGAGTGGGAGTATGCCGCCCGCGCCGGTGTGAACGAGAATATGTACCCCTGGGACGGCGATCTCACCATGAGTGAGGACAAGGGCTGCTTCTATGCCAATTTCAAGCCTCAGGAAGGTAACTATGTGAAGGACGGCCATGTGATAACATCGCGTGTCGGCACATACGCTCCCAACGATTTCGGTCTCTACGACATGGCCGGCAATGTGAGCGAGTGGACCTCTACGGCTTTCACCGAGAGTGTCGGACGGCTTACCAACGACCTGAATCCCGAATACCGCTACGACGCCGCCATCGAGGATCCCTACAAGATGAAGCGCAAGATTATCCGCGGCGGTTCGTGGAAGGACGTAGCCCACAATGTGCGCTCCGACCTCCGCATGTGGGAATATCAGAACGAACAGCGCTCGTATATCGGTTTTCGCTGCGTGCGCACTCAGATAGGCTTTGCCAAAGGGCAGAAACAGAATAAAAAATAGTACAATTTCACAGCAATGACCAAGCTACAGACATATAAAAAAGGCCTTAGCGCTTTCATAGGCAGCGAGAAGGGGCAGCGTTTCTTCAACTTTGCCTACTCGATAGGCGCTGCCGTGGTGATATGGGGTGCGCTGTTCAAGATTCTGCACCTCCCCGGCGGCAATCTTCTCCTTTCGTTGGGCATGGGCACCGAGGTGCTTATGTTCGTGCTCACCGCTTTCGACCGTCCTCCCAGAGAATATAAGTGGGAAGAAGTGTTTCCCGCGCTCAAGGGCGAGGAAGGCGCCGAGGTCCGAGGCGGTATAGGCGGCACCGTAGTGGCCGGAACAGCCGGTACAGGCAGTGCACAGGGCCGTATGGCGGCTGAAATGGCCGAATCGCTTTCGCTCGACGCAGAGCAGACACAGACGCTGTCGGACAGCCTGGCCAAGATGGCCGCTGCAGCCGAGCAGCTGGGCAAAATGGCCGATCTGGCCACTGCTACCCAGCAGTACCTCAGCCAGATGGAGGCCATAGCTGCCGACATGGAGCAGCTGCACCAGACCACCGCCGCTCTCAATGCCGTGTCGACAACGCTTCTGGAGTCGTATCAGGCTATCACCGACAATTCGACCAATATCGGCGAAAGCACCCGCGGATATGTGGATCAGATGCAGGCTCTGCACCGCAATATCGGCGGTCTCAACGCTATCTACGAGCTGCAGCTGCGAAGCATATCGTCGCAGATAGACTCGATCGACCGCGTGAACCGCGGTGTGAAGGACATTCGCGACATGTACGAGAAGAGCGCCGCACAGAGTGCCCGCTACTGCGAGGAGACCGAGAGAATGGCCCGCTATATGCAGCAGCTCAACAGTATATACGAAAAAATGATAAATGCCATGACCGTCAATATGTTCCGTCCGATGGGCGCCGGTATTGACGGTATACCTGTCACCCCCGAACACGGTGTGCATGTGAATGGCGAGGCAGTGAAATAAGGAAGAGCGATGGCAGAAAACGTTACAAGGCTTTCACCGCGTCAGAAGATGATAAACCTGATGTATATCGTCCTGACGGCCATGCTCGCGCTCAATGTGTCGAGCGATGTACTCGACGGTTTCACTCAGGTTCACGAAGGCCTCAACCGCTCGAACGCCAACGTGGAGCAGCGCAACAGCGCCATCTACGGACAGCTCGAAAGTCTTGCCGAACAGAACCCCGACAAGGTGGGCGTGTGGCTCGACCGGGCGACACAGGTGCGCCGGAGCACGGCGGCCCTTTACAGTTATGTCGATACACTCAAGCGCGAGATTGTACGTGCCGCCGACGGCGACGATGGTAATCCCGACAATATCGTCAATCGCGACGATCTCGAATCGGCCGCTGTGGTGATGCTGACGCCCGGCAATCCGCGGGGCACCATACTTCGCGGCCGTATCGACGACTACCGCGATTTTGTGGAATCGTTCATTACAGACACTCTCAAACGGGCTACTATCGCCCAGGCCCTTTCGACCGACGGTGTGCTGCGCCGAGGCACTCTTACCTCACAGTCGTGGGAAGAGGCGAAATTCGATCAGCAGCCAGTGGTGGCTGCAGTGACTATACTTTCGAAACTTCAGAACGACATACTCTATGCCGAGGGCGAAGTGCTTTCGTCGTTGCTGTCGCAGGTCGATGCCGGCGACGTGCGTGTGAATGAACTCAATGCCTATGTGATGCCTCAGTCGCGCCTTGTGATGCGCGGGGGCAAGTACTCGGCCAACATCGTGCTGGCGGCTGTCGATACCACCCAGCGGCCCGAAATATTCATCGAAGGTAAAAAACTGGAGAACGGTAACGGCCTCTATGAGGTCAACACCTCGGCTACCGGTACTTTCGACTACAAGGGATGGCTGCTTGTTCCTCATGGCGACGGCACAAGCACGCGTCACGAATTCGAGTCGTCGTACACTGTCATGGAACCGATGTCGACAGTTTCGGCCACTCTGATGAACGTGCTGTATGCCGGTATCGACAATCCGGTGAGCATATCGGTTCCCGGTGTGACCATGAGCGGCATCTCGGCCTCTATGACCAACGGAACCCTCACCCGCAACGGCGATTCGTGGACCGCGCGGCCTTCGGCTGTCGGCACGGATGCCGTCATAACCGTAACGGCCAATATGGAGGGCCGGCAGGTGGATGTGGGTACGACCCGCTTCCGTGTGCGCAAGCTTCCCGACCCGACGCCCTACATCGCTTTCAAGGACGCCTCGGGTAACACCGACCATTACCGCGGCAGCAAACCGTTTGCCAAAGCCCTGCTGCTTGCCGCACCCGGGCTCGAGGCTGCTATTGACGACGGCCTGCTCGATACACCGTTTACTGTAGAGAGTTTCGAGACCGTGTTTTTCGATTCGTCGGGCAACGCCATGCCCGAGGTCAGCGCCGGCTCCTCGTTCTCGCCCCGCCAGAAACAGCAGATACAGCGTCTGAGCCGCGGCAAACGTTTCTTTATATCGCGTATACGAGCCAAAGGTCCCGACGGTATCACCCGTGATCTGTCGCCGATGGAAGTAATAATAGGATAATCATTGTCACTCATGAATATAGTACACCGAATCAGCATACTGGCCGCAGCACTTCTGTGCGCGACTACCCTCATGGCTCAGGAAGAGCAGGGCGTGGTGCGCCGCCGCGGCGCCGACCGCAATGCTCCCAAGCAGCAGGACGGTACCGTAGTGACCGAACGCATGCAGAACTTCTACTCCGAGAGTCCGAACTCGGTGAGCGATGCCGACAGGCAATGGATGCGTGTCATATACCGTTCCATTGATCTGGAGAAAGATAAGAATGCGGCTCTCTATTTTCCGGAAGAACCGGTTGCGGGCCAGGAGAACCTTTTCCGTATCATCATGCGTCTTCTGGCATCGAATACTATCCCGGCCTATGAATATCTCGACGGCCGCGAAATCTTTACCGACAACTATCGTGTGAAGGTGCGCGATGTGCTTGAACGATTCTACATTCCCTTTACCGATGCCAAAGGGTCGAGCGAGAAAAACCCGCGTTTCGATATCGACGAGAACGATGTGCCCACCAACGAGGTGCTGTCGTACTATGTGGTCGAGCGCTGGGAATACGATACACGCAACAACCGGCTGCGTCCCACAGTCGAGGCCATCTGCCCGGTGCTTCACCGTTCGGGCGACTTCGGTGGCGATGCGCTGAAGTATCCGATGTTTTGGGTGAAATTTACCGATCTTCGTCCGTATCTTGCTGCCCAGACAATCTTTGTGGACGATGACAACAATCTGCCCACTTGCACTTACGACGATTTCTTTACCCTCACCATGTACGATGGTGACATATACAAGACCCGCAACCTCAAAAACCGTTCGATGGCTCAGCTGCATCCCGATCCTGACAATCTGAAAAGGGCCCAGGACAGCATACAGGCACGTCTGGACGAGTTCGAGAAAAAGCTGTGGGTGCCCTCGCGCGAAGAGGTCATAGCCGCCCGTGAGGCCCGCGAGGCCATCGCCGCCGGTGCAAATCCCGATTCGGTATCAGCCAAGTCTACCGCCAAGACGTCGAACACACGTGCCGCCAAGCGATCGACCAAGCGCTCGTCTAAGGCTCCCAAGGTGAAGGAGTCCAAGCCGAAGAGCTCGTCGGGAGCGTCGAATGCCACGCGTTCGGTACGCCGTCGGCGGTAAGTTTTTTTAAAAATATAATATTTTAAAAGGATTAATAGTCAGGCTGTTAATCCTTTTTCTTGGATATGAACAAATCATTTCTATCTCTCGCAATAGGTACTTTTGCCCTCGGAATAGCCGAATTCGGCATGATGGGTATTCTTTCAGAGGTTGTTTCGGCATTGCATATCAGTGTTGTGGAGGCCGGGCACCTGATATCGGCCTATTCTCTCGGTGTGGCTGTCGGCGCTCCGTTCCTTATAGTGCTCCGACGCTTGCCTCTTCGGCGCCTGATGCTGCTTCTGGCCGCTGTTATCGCCATAGGTAATGCCATGGTGGCAATGTCGCCCTGCTATGGGGCTCTTCTTGCGTCGAGGTTTATATCCGGTCTGCCTCATGGAGCTTTTTTCGGCGCCGGTGCTATAGTGTGCTCGCGTCTTGCCGGTGCTGGCAAAGGCGCTTCGGCAGTAGCTGTGCTTGTGGGCGGCATGACTGTGGCCAATCTCGTAGGAGTTCCCGGTTCGACATTTCTCTGCAACCTTGTGTCGTGGCGCTTGCCGTTCGCCGTGGTGTCGCTGTGCGGAGTAGCGGCTTTTGCTGCTATTCGCTGTTGGGTGCCTGTACTCGCTCCGCTGCCTGATACCGGACTTAAAGGACAGTTTCGTTTCCTGTCGAGGCCTGCTCCGTGGCTCATATATGGCGGCGTGTTTTTCGGACAGGCCAGTGTCTACTGTTGGCTTAGCTATATATCGCCCGTAATGACCGAAGTCGCCGGATTTACGACAGATTCCATGTCGCTGATAATGGTACTGGTTGGCGCCGGCATGGTTTTCGGCAATTTTTTTGCCGGCAAGCTTGCCGACCGTTATTCGCCTGCCCTTGTCACCGGCATATTCGCGGCTGTAGTGGTTGTGCTGATGCCCTCAGTCTACCTGCTTGCGGCATATAAGGTGCCGTCGCTTGTGGCGGCATTTCTGGCGCCCGCTCTTCTATTCGGAATCGGTGGCCCGCTGCAGTATATAATAGTGCGCTTCGCCAAAGGCGGCGAAATGCTCGGTGGTGCCGGTATACAGATTGCCTTCAATGTATCGAATGCGGTTGCTGCTGTTATCGGCGGCATGGCCATACGTCACGGCCTGGGGCTGGCTTCGCCGGCCCTCGTCGGGACGCCATGCGCAGTAATCGGCGCTGTATGTCTGTTTATACTATACAGGAAATATCATAATCAGGGAGCATGAACCCGACAGTAATAATATCGGATATGGTGTGCCGCCATTGTGTAGCGGCTGTGGAGGGCGCTCTCGAGCGCGCTCATGTGCCGTACGAAGCTGTAGAGATAGGAAAGGTCTATCTGAAGCATCCGCTGGACGATGCCGAAAAGACGGCTCTCGACGCCGAGCTCACGCCACTCGGGTTCAGTCGTGTCGACAGCGACGAGGCCGCTATCGTGGAGGCCGCCAAGCATGCTGTGATGCACCATGTGCGCGACGAGGCCGAATGCCGGCTGAAACTGTCGGCATGCATAGAATCGCAGCTGGGCATGAGCTATGCGGCTGTAAGCCGCCTTTTCTCGCAACATGAGGGCCGTACGATAGAGAAATATCATCAGGCCCAGAAAGTGGAGCGCGTGAAAGAGCTGCTGCAGCAGGGACGCCGCTCGCTCGACGAGATAGCCGATATCGTGGGGTATTCGAGCGGAGCGCACCTGTCGCGCCGGTTCAAGGATGTGACGGGAATGACGCCGTCGGAGTATGTGCGTCTTCAGCCTCCCCGGATATCGCTCGATAAAGTGTGATTTCGCCCTTGGCAAGGGTGGCTGCGACGTCGATGAGGCGCTGGTTGGACGAGCCGCGGAAGATGAGTGTGATGTCGCGCAAGGCTTCGATGAAAGGGCCGTCGACGAGTACGTCGACGTATTTCAGTAATTCGCGCTGAGCCGGTGTGCCGTGAGCCTGCAGGTCTTCGAATGTAAAGCCTGTGTAGCACCACAGATTGTAGCCGGCTTCTTTTACAGCGTGTGCGAGAGGGAGTATGGCTTCTGCCGAGTACATGGGGTCGCCACCTGAGAATGTGACGTCGAAGTCGTTGTAGCGGATGGTTTTCATCACATCCTCTACCGTCATGGGTGAGCCCGAGTTGAAATCCCATGTACCGGGATTGTGGCAGCCGGGGCAGTGGTGACGGCAGCCGGCGAAGTATATGGAAGTGCGCAGTCCGGGACCATCGACAGATGTGCCTTCGACTATACGCACTATATTCATCGTATTCATTAATGTCATAAATTCAAAACCACCCGTCGGAGGGTGGTTTTGTTGTATTAGTCAGGATGGTGTGATTATTCGTGGACTATGCGGTCGTTAAGTTCGGCGAGTTTGGCTTTGTTCCATCGGTCGGTGGTGCCGACAAGATATCCGGTGATTCTCTGTAGGCGGTCGATAGCATGGCTTCCGCAGTGAGGGCAGGTGTCGAGTTCGGCCGAAGCGTCTTCATATCCGCAGTTCATGCACCGATTGCGGGTGTGGTTCACGGAGCAGTATCCGATGTTATTGCGGTCCATGAGGTCGACGATCGATGCTATGGCGTCGGGGTTGTGTGTGGCGTCTCCGTCGATTTCGACATAGAAAATGTGGCCGCCACCTGTAAGGGCATGATATGGCGCCTCGACTTCGGCCTTGTGGCGGGGCGAGCAATGGTAGTACACCGGCACATGGTTGGAGTTAGTGTAGTAAATCTTGTCGGTTACACCAGGTATTTCGCCGAACGATTTGCGGTCTTTTGCGGTGAATTTGCCTGACAGACCTTCGGCAGGAGTGGCCAGAACGGAATAGTTGTGTTTGTATTGTTCGCAGAAGTCGTTGACACGACTTCGCATGTAGCTTACTATTCTGAGACCGAGAGCCTGCGCTTCCTCACTTTCGCCGTGGTGCTTGCCAATAAGAGCGATGAGGCATTCTGCCAAACCGATGAAACCGATACCGAGTGTCCCCTGATTGATTACGGGTTCGATTGTGTCTTCGGGAGCAAGATCTTTGCCTCCGATCCATAGTTTGGACATAAGTAGCGGGAACTGCTTCGCAAGTGCTGTTTTCTGGAAATTAAAGCGGTCGTTGAGCTGTCGAGCAGTTATTTCGAGGACGTTATCGAGCTTGCGGAAGAAGTTCTCAATGCGTTCGTTGCGGTCCTGGATGGGCATGCATTCGATTGCGAGGCGCACCAGATTGACGGTGGTGAAGGAGAGGTTGCCGCGGCCGACGGATGTTTTTTCGCCGAAGCGGTTTTCGAACACACGAGTGCGGCAGCCCATTGTGGCAACTTCGTAGAGGTAGCGTTTGGGATCGTCGGCACGCCATTTCTCATGCTGGTTAAATGTGGCGTCGAGGTTCACGAAATTGGGGAAGAAACGACGGGCTGTCACCTTGCAGGCAAGACGGTATAGGTCGTAGTTGGGGTCTTCGGGGAGGTAGCTTACGCCGCGTTTTTTCTTCCATATCTGAATGGGGAAAATGGCTGTTGCGCCGTTTCCAACGCCTTCGTAAGTGGAGTGGAGTAGTTCGCGGATGATGCAGCGTCCTTCGGCCGATGTATCGGTGCCGTAGTTGATGGAGCTGAATACCACCTGATTGCCACCGCGGCTATGGATGGTGTTCATGTTGTGGATGAAGGCTTCCATGGCCTGGTGGACACGGGCTACGGTGCGGTTCATGGCGTGCTGCAGCAATCGCTCGTCGCCGTCGAGGCCTTCGAGAGGCTTGCTGACGTAGTCGGTGAACGGCCGGTTTTTCATTTCGGAAAGATCGCGGCCTGTGAGCTTCTCGAGGTTCTCGACTTCCTCAATAAAAGAGGAGCGTACGAAGGGAGCGAGATAGAAGTCGAATGCCGGTATGGCCTGTCCGCCGTGCATTTCGTTCTGGGCTGTTTCGAGCGATATGCATGCGATGACACTTGCGGTCTCGATGCGCTTGGCCGGGCGCGACTCGCCGTGGCCGGCTATAAAACCGTAGTTGAGAATATTGTCGAGAGGGTGCTGTACGCAGGTGAGGCTCTTGGTGGGGTAGTAGTCTTTGTCGTGAATGTGTATGTAGTTGTTGCGCACGGCATCGCGGGCTTCGGGGGTGAGGAGGTAGTCGTCGACGAAGGGTTTGGTGGTCTCACTGGCGAATTTCATCATCATGCCGGCGGGGGAGTCGGTATTCATGTTCGCATTTTCGCGGGTGATGTCGTTGTTCTTGGCTTCGATGATCTCATGGAACATGTCGCGTGTTTTGGCCTTGCGGGCTATGCTGCGCTGGTCGCGATAGGCTATATAGCGCTTGGCCACTTCCTTGCGGGGGCTGTTCATGAGCTCGAGTTCGACCATGTCCTGAATGTCTTCCACGGTCATGCGTTCGTGGCCTTTGGCGCCGATGCGATCGGCTATTTTCTGTATCAGCGCCTCATCTTCGCCAAGCTCTGTGGTGAGCATGGCCTTGCGGATGGCAGCCTTGATTTTTTCTTCGTTGTAACCCACGACACGACCGTCGCGCTTGACTACTACCTGTATCATCGAATTTTAGAGTTAGAGTTGTCAGATTAACATTTTAAAAGAGCCTCGAAAGGCTCTTCCGAATTGCTTTGCAAAGCTATGAAAATATATGCAAACCGGCAACTTTTTCTCCGGGAAAATTTCAAGAAATTTTCATTTTGGAAAACTTTTGAGGATTTCAAAAATTACAACATACTGATTGTTAGTGTGTTGTTATTTTGAAATGGAAAACTTTGCCTGGCCGTAAGGTCCTGTTTGTTGATAAAAGAGGATGTTACTCGTTTGTGGGTTCATTTTCAAGCTCTTCGATAATTGCATCGGCGAGGAGCGCTCCCCACAGGCGATATCCGCCGGCGGTGAAGTGCACGCCGTCGCTTCCGAGAACTTTTGCCGATTTCATTTTTGCAGCCGATCCGGCGCCTCCGGCCACGGCATAGGTGTCGTAGAAAGGTATTCCGTTTTCGCGGGCATAGCGCATGATTACTCCGCGCATGCGGGCCACCTTGGTGTTTACGGCCGTACCGACTGCACGCCGCCGCCCTTTGCGCCGCCGGTAGGTGCGCCGGAAGCATTCGACAGGCGATACAAGCAGGAATTTGACGTCGGGTTTATGGCGGCGTATGGCTTCGATGAGATTGTCGATGTCGTTTTCGAGGGTTTCCTCGCTGATGCTGCCGAAAGCTTCGTTCGTGCCCAGAGCTATCACTACGAGATCGGCGCCGAGCGACACTAACTGCGAACCGAAGCGGTCGATGCTCGCATAGGACGAGTAGGTGGCTCCGTTGTTGCCGATAGAGTGGGTGAGTATGCCGCCGTTGCCGTTGAGAAGTTCGAAGCCGCCGAAGACGGTTTTGTCGGTCTGCTCGAATTCTATGCCGAGGCGATGAGTGGGACGGCTTAGGATGATAGTGGAGTCGGTGTACTCGAAGTCGATGCTCCGGTTAAGTTCGAGATCGCGTGCGGACGCAACTTGTGGAAGTTCGCCGCGGAGATGCAGACGGACGAGTCCGAAGGGTTCGTCGGCGGCGATCTCGAACAGTGCGCGCGAGGTCTGCGGCTGTACGCCTATGCCGGTGAAGGGCATTTCGACGGACCATGGCATTTTGAGCAGTTTCGAAGAGAGATATGGCGATGTGAGGCGGATGGTATAGTCGGCAGGCTGGTTGGTGCCGGCGAGCTTGAAGGGTATTATCAGTCCGCGTCCGGCCGAGGATGCCTCCTTGGCCAACCGCGAGCGCAGCACTGCGCCGCCGAAGTCGGCCTGAACGTGCGAGTCGCCGAGGTAAACTATCGAGAAGAGCTCACCGCTGTCGCGGGCTGCGGCGAACTGCCGGCGCAGTTCCGACCAGTCGTCGCCGTTCATGCTTATCTTATTGGCTTCGAGATTGAGGAAGGGATAGTTCTGTCTGGCGAGAGTACGGCTTTCTTCAATCTGCGGATTGAGGCGCAGTTCCGTCTGTGCCTCGTCGTCGGCCTTTGCCGGGAAAAATGCGGAAAGCGCAATGAGGGCGGATATGAGGGCTGTCTTATTCATTGATAGCCCTTGCAAGCGATTGATAGAAAAGTTCGGCAAGCTCGCGGCCGCCGTCGTGGTTGATGTGGATGTAGTCGGCGTTCATGAGTTTCCTTTTGCGCCATTCCACGATAGCTCCGTCTCCGCCCATGGCCTCGCGTGTGTCCCAAAAGAGGCATCCGGTGCGACGGGCAACGTCGCGCTGAGCATGTACCATGGCAGGACATGTGGGCAGCGACAGTACTTCTGTACCTTCTTTGATGCCCCGGTCGGCAATACCCATTATAATAATGTCGGCATTTGGGTAGCATGCCTTTATGCGTTCGACCGTGCGGGTCATGGCCACGCCGTAGGAGGAGTATTCGGTCTGTTCGCCCGAGAGGGCATTGATGCCGTACTCGAGTATTATGAGGTCGTAGTCTATGTGGCCGCGCATGCGGGCCGCCAGGGGAAGGCTCATTTTGCGATGCCCGATGCCCGAGTTGCCGCGCATCGACATACAGTCGACCTGCACGCCTCCGTTGCCGTCGAGGTAGGCTCCGAGGCCGACCAGACCGTAGATGTCGGATTCGATTTTGAACAGCGATGTGTTGCCGTCGATCCGCAGAGCCTGCACCTCGCCCGAAGGACTGATGGTATGGCTTTGGGGGCCGGCATCGGTTGTGATCGTTATAGTGCCGCTGTCGGGCGATATGAAAAGCAGCAGGGAGCGGTCCCACGATGCCAGACGCGGATTTTTCCGTGCGCCTCTGAACGAGGTCGACGCCGCAGCATCAGCTTTGCTGTATTCTCCGCTTATGGTGCGGATGGTGTCGTGCGATCCTATGGCGCGAAGGTCGTGGCGCGTCCATCCGGCATCGGTCTGCTGTACGGAATTGCGGAATCCGGGAAAGTCGTTGTGAAGAGCCATGTATCCTACGCCTTGTCCGCCGTAGGCTTCCTGAAGCAGTCTCCGGAGATCCTGCGTGAAGATGTCGCCTTCGATGAAAGAGTCGCCAAGCACGGCCACGCGCGCGGAGCCTGCGCTCAATGCGGCTTTGAAGTGCCCGAGCGGGGTCGCGGAATACGACTCGAGTAGTACTTCGCCGTTTTCGCCGCGTGGAGCCTCTTCGCTTTCCACAGGCAATGGCTGCTGAGGCTGCTCTTCCGATACTTCGGCAAGAGGTTCGGAAGGAAGATTGTCGGCGTCGAGGGCTTCTTCCTCGGCAAGGAAATTTTCGAGCTCGGGATCGGTTTCGACTGCCTGTGCAACCGATTTAGAACGGGCTGCCGGCATGAGATCTTCGAAAAGGTTGAAGTCTTTTACCTTGTTGCCTGTTATACTGCTCCACGGCACTGCCGAGAGCAACAGCAGCAGCGACAGTGCGATGGCTATTACATCGAATATGTGTCGGGAAGCGTCCTTCATGAGAAGTCAGAGAGACAGGCAACGAGAGGAGCAGCTTTTATTTCGGTCTCTTTCCATTCGGTATACGGAAGAGAATCGGACGTGATGCCGCTGCCGGTATATATGGCCCACTTTTCATTGTCGAAATGAACGCAGCGTATCATGCCATAGGTCATGTTTAGGCGCACATCGGCAATATTGAGGCAGCCGGCATAGAGATAGCGCGGCCATTTTTCGAAGCGCTCTATTTCCGAGATGGCGCAAGCTCGGGGATAACCGGCCAGTGCGGGCGTGGGCTGGATTTCGTCGGCTACGCTGTCGAAGAACAGACGGTCGTGACCGTTTTCTACGAAATCGGACACAAAATTGGTGACCAGATGATTGATCTGCCCATAGGAAAGTTCGCGGATGGGCATGCGGTAGAATTTCAGTCCTGTAAGACTGAGGCGCTTCTCGATATCGTCGACAACGAGATTGTGCTCAGCGATATTCTTCATGTCCCATTCACCCGATATTCTGTTGTGGCGTGTACCGGCGAGTGCTATGGTGTGATAGGTGCCGTTGTGGCATCGCTCGAGGATGAGTTCGGGTGTGGAACCCATCCAGAAGTTCATGTCGGGGTGCCAGAGCAGAAATGTTACCGAATTGCTTCTGTCGGCTTTATCGAGATAGCGGCTGAATATGTCTCTCAGATCGAAATTGCGAAATTTTCCGCAGATATTGCGGCATATCACGGTCTTGCCTTTGCGCTTTTCGAGTATTTTCACCAGTTCTGCTATCGAAGCGGTGTAGTCGGCCTCGGATGTCGATTCCGGGCATACGGGCATGGGCTGCACGGAGCCGTTGACGGTGGTGGAGAAGTCGTACCAGTCGGACGAAAGCCAGGGCTTGACTCTTGCTACCATGCGGTGCTCGATATCGTCGGCGAAAAGCGGTACGTGAACAATGAAATTTTGGGTGAAGATGTCGCGATCCGGCAGACGGAGCACGCACACAGGCATTCCCCCGGCAATTTTTTCGCCGACGAAATGCATCATAGAGTCGAAGTCCTCTTTGAAGTAGGAATAGTTCATATCACATGGCCGAACAGGTCGAATGCCTCGCTGCCGGTGATTTTTACGTTGTAGATATTACCGATTTCAAGTGCGGGTTCTTCCGGAAGGTATACGCAGCAGTCGACTTCGGGCGAGTCGAACTCGGTGCGGCCTATATATCGGCCGTCGGCATCCTGCTCGTCGATAATCACACGCATGGTCTTGCCGGTCATGGCCTCGGCTGTCTCGAATGCTATGTCCTGCTGAAGAGCCATTAGACGCGACAGGCGTTTGTCCTTGACTTCCTGCGGTATGTCGTCGCTGAAATTGCGGGCTGCGTATGTGTCGTCTTCCTCGCAGTAGGCGAAGGCGCCCATGCGCTCGAAGCGTTGCTCGCGCACGAAGTCGAGCAGCCGTTCGAAGGCTTCGTCGTCCTCGCCGGGGAAACCGACCATGAGAGTGGTGCGGATGGCAATGCCTGGAACGGCGCGGCGGATGCGGTCGAGGAGCAGGCGTGTCTCTTCGGCGGTGATGTGGCGTCGCATGTTGGAGAGCACCTTGTCGTCGATGTGCTGCAGGGCGATGTCGAGATAGCGGCATACGTTGCTGTGCCGGGCCATGGCGTCGAGGACGTCGTAGGGGAAGTCGGCAGGATAGGCGTAGTGCAGGCGCAGCATCTCGACGCCCGGAACGACGGCAAGTGCGTCGACCAGTTCGGCAAGCCGCGACTTGCCACCGGGCAAATCGGTGCCGTAGCTCGAGAGGTCCTGGGCGATGATGTTGAATTCGCGGGTGCCCTCGGCCGCGAGGTGCGACACCTCGGCGACTATATCCTCGACGGTTCGCGAATGATGCCGGCCGGTTATAAGCGGTATGGCGCAGAACGCGCAGAAGCGGTTGCAGCCTTCGGAAATCTTGATATAGGTGTAGTGCGGGGCTGTGGAAAGCTCACGGTCCCATTCGTGGCGGGGTTTTCCGACCTGTCGCGCAGCCAGATCGGCGACCAGGCCGGTCCAGTCGAACTTGCCGTATATGCCGTCGAGTTCTGGTATCTCGTCTTTGAGTTCGCGGCGGTAGCGCTCGCCCAGGCAGCCCATGACGTATACGCCTTTTACCAGACCGTCGTTTTTGGCGGCGAGGTAGTCCATGATTTTGTCGATGGATTCTTCTTTGGCGTCGCCGATGAAGCCGCAGGTGTTGATGACGACGTAGTCGGAGAACTCGGAGCTCTCCGAGTACTCTGAGCCCTCGAAGACAATGCCGAAGCCTGCGTCGAGGAAGCGGCGTGCCAGCCTTTCGCTGTCGACCAGATTCTTGGAGCACCCCATGCTCACGATGGTGACAAGAGGATGCCGTGCGCTCATTTGTCGCGTTTGCCGAAAAGAGATTCAACGAACGCGCGGTTGTCGAAGAGCTGAAGGTCTTCGATGCCCTCGCCGATGCCGATGTACTTCACCGGGATTTTGAACTGGTCGCTGATGCCGATCACAACGCCGCCGCGGGCTGTGCCGTCGAGTTTGGTGACAGCGAGGTCGGTGACCTGTGTAGCGGCGGAGAACTGACGGGCCTGCTCGAAGGCGTTCTGTCCGGTAGAGCCGTCGAGCACCAGGAGCACTTCGTGAGGCGCGCCGGGCACGACCTTTTCCATGACGCGCTTTATCTTGGTAAGCTCGTCCATGAGGCCTTTCTTGTTGTGCAGACGGCCGGCGGTGTCGATAATGACTACGTCGGTGCCGTTGGCTACTGCCGACGAAAGAGTGTCGTATGCCACAGCTGCGGCGTCGGAGCCGAGCTGCTGCTTCACAACCGGAACTCCGGCACGACGTCCCCACTCGTCGAGCTGCTCCACGGCAGCTGCGCGGAATGTGTCGGCGGCGCCGAGCATCACGCTGTTGCCGGCGGCTTTGTAGTGATGGGCGAGTTTGCCGATAGTGGTGGTCTTGCCGACGCCGTTTACGCCTACGACCATGATGACATATGGCTTCTTGCCTGCGGGAACAGTGAATTGTCCCGATGAAGTTCCCGACGGATTCTCGGCAAGCAATGCGGTGATTTCTTCGCAAAGCATATCGTTGAGTTCGTCGACACTCACATATTTGTCGCGTGCGGCACGCGCCTGTATTCTCTCGATGATCTTTAGAGTCGTTTCGGCTCCTACATCGCTGGTAATGAATATTTCCTCGAGCTCATCGAGGAAATCATCGTCGATGGTGCGGCGGCCGGTGAAAGCGCGGCGCAGTTTGCCGAATACGCCTTCTTTGGTTTTCTGGAGTCCCCGGTCGAGGTTCTGTTTCTTGTCTTTGCTGAAAAAATCGAAAAATCCCATTTTTCTCTTGTGTATTTTGTGCAAAAATACGCAAAAAAATCGGGATTAACCTCTTCGCCATCCGAAAAACGTGCTCGGTAGCCGGGGAAGATGTTTATTTTCAGGGATGCCAGTCTTCGAGGTCGTCCTTTGGTTGGGTCCCGCCACGTTTTTCGATCTCCTTTCTGATTTCTCTCATCTTTTGCTGAGCATATCGGAGATCGGACTCGTTGTATTTCTCGGGCCAAACCTGCATTTTGATAATCGTAGAGCGCCAGTCGCGATAGGTGGATGCAAGGCTCATCCATTCGTACCTTTTCGGTGCCGAGTTGGTATGCCCCGGACTGCGTGTGCTTTTTCAGGAGGATACCGACGAAGAAGAGGCCGAAGATGAATTGCGGACTGTCGCTGTGCCTCGCGAGACATTTGCGCGTTTGGTATTTTGGTACTGACTCACGGCGCTGTTTATGCCCTGGGCCATTTGTCCGAGAGCGTCGGCGAGCTGAGCCCAGGCCTGAGCTCGCTGATTGCGAATGGCTTCCTGCTGTTGCTCGTACTGTAGGCGCAACCGTTCGGCCTGCTCTCTGCGTACATTGTTCAGTTCTTCGCCAAGACTGTTGCATCGCTTGGCTTCTTCTTTCAGCCCTATCATATCATACAGTCCGCGGGCAAATTCGGCACCGCGGTTTGTAATGGCAGGGGCCGAGCCGGCGTCGGTGGAGATGGCCTTTATCAGAAGCTCTTCCGTGGCCATAGCGCAATATAAAGAGAGTGGATAGAAGAGTTCGGTTTTCGATGAGAAGCTGATCATGTCGAAAAGAGAGTAGTACATATCTTTCAGCGCATCCTCATTATCGATTAAGAAAAGCCGGTCGAACAGTTTCTGGGAATTATCGTTCACTATGCCTAAGGAATCCATGCGGAATGTGATGGTGTATGGCACTATCGGTGCTTCGCTGGTGTTGAGGCGTCCGTCGATGCCCTTATAGCCCTTTCGTGGCCAGCTGTTGAGGGTGAAGGTTACGGCACTGTCGCCCTCGGCAGCCACCTTGTCGAAGACACAGTCCATTATTGTCACGCCCTGACATATGAGGCCGTAGCGATCACCGCGCCGGCTTGTGAACCAGTCCTCTGGAGCTGCCGGACTCACATTCCGGAGACTTTCTATATCGTCGTATACGGGGGCTATATAGCGACTGGCGCTGTCGTTGGCCAGACCGGTGCCTCCGCCGAAGGTGAAGATGCGGTTGTCGCCAACTATGGCCTTGTCTTTACCCATATTCGCGAGTTTTTCCTCGTTGCCGAGAATGACTACGGAGTCGGCGCGAGCAGTTATAAAGCCTTTGATGACGGAATCGCTTTTGCACGACGGAACTATATCGATAAAGCCGCCATATTCGTCTTTGGATGAGCGGATCGCATAGTCCTGAGTGTTCCATATGAATTTTTGTGCCGGAATTGAGTAGAGTCTGTTTATCATGCCATTGCGATTGTCTATCTCCTTACGTACAAAGTACACTTGCGCGGGGTCGGAGGGGACGCTCAGAAAACGCTCGGGCCGCACTGTCGCATCGGTCCAGTCGGCGTGGAAAACGGGGGGGTATGTATGTTAAGAGGGTGTTTCATAATATCTGTTAAACTCCAGGTTGGTGTATTTTTGCTTAAAT
>URMS01000009.1 GCA_900548975.1 uncultured Porphyromonadaceae bacterium | reverse complement strand
TTGAATATTCACACAGCCTGGGGTTTGGACGCCGCAGGCGGCCATACCCCAGGTCAACGCGCCCCCACACGCCCCCAACCGCGGCCAGCGGTTGAATAACCGGCGCGGCAATTCCCACAGCAGCGCATAAAAAAAGCTGCGGCGCCGGTGGTGGACCGGGGCCGCAGCCGTAGATGGGAGGGGGAAAGGGAGATTATTCGGCTACTTCTTCCATGCCTTCGGGGTTGAGAAGGACTACGCGGTAGTTGTTCTGTTTGAGGAGCTCGGTCATGAACGCCTTCACATCGGCTGTAGTGATGGTGTTGAGGGTGTCGATTGTCTCGAGGAATGTGGGCACACCGTTGATCTGTGTGGCGGCGATAGCGCCGGCCCAGTCGCCATTTTCCTTGAGGTCTTCGCCGGCCTGCTTGACAGCGAATTCGACTGCGGGCTTGAGTTCATCCTCAGTTACATTCTCCTGCATGGATGTGATGATGTCCTTGATTGCGGCGAGGGCCTCGGCACGCATTTCGGGCTTCATGGGGAATCCGATCTGGAACATGGTGTTGACAGTGCCTACACGCGACATCACACCCTGGGCACCGATAGAATATGTGGCGCCCATTTCCTCGCGAATCTTGTTGAGAAGACGCTTGGTGAGAATCTGCGCTGTAATCGAAGTGAGGAGCTTGTTCTTGACGGTATAGGGGAGGTTGCCGTCGACAGCGATAAAGGCATAGGTCTGCGGAGTCTGCATCTTGGTGGTGTAGACGTTCTCGGCGTTGCCTGTGGCGATATCGAATGCGGGGTTGGTGGCAATCTCTTTCGAGAGTTTCTTGGCATCGGCGGGAAGTGTGGCGATGTACTGCTCCATCAGAGGCACGAATGTCTCGGTGTCGATAGCGCCGGTGAACACAAAGGTATAGTCGGCGGCGTTGACAAGCATGTCGCGCATAATCTTCACCATAGCCTCGCGGTCGGCAGCCTTGAGATGCTCAACCGAAAGCATCTGCTTGGCGGGAGCCTCGAAGAGGGTGGACAGAAGAACCTTGTTGAACTGGAACTCGGGTGTCGACTCCTGATTGGCAAGAGCACCTATGACAGCGCTGCGGGTAGCCTCGAATTCTTTCTCGTCGAGGTTGATGCCGGTGAAGTAGCCGTAGAGCAGCTCCATCATCGTGGGAAGATCCTTGACGGTAGTCGAGCCGGTGACTGTGCGGGTGTAGTTGTCGAAACCGAGCGACACGGCTGCCTGCTTGCCCTGGGTGTATTTCTGTATGTCGGAGCTGTTGTAGGCGTTGATACCGAAATCGGCAATGCCGTTGGAGAGGCAGATAATGCTCGAAGCGAGCTTCTGGTCGAGAGTGGCGCCGGCCTTGCCCTTGGCGATGGCTTCCATTACAATTTCGTTTGCCTTGAAGTCGGTGGGCTTGACGATAACCTTAACACCGTTCGAGAGGGTGTACTCGGTGGCGTCCCACTCGTCGAGGTGAGCGGTTTTCTTCACCTTGCCGGGCTTGGGAAGTGCGGGTATGAGGGGATCGGTGCGCATTTCGTCCTTGTAGCCTTCGAGTTCTTCGTCGTCGACACTCTCGAGGGCCTCGGCAAACTGCTCTTCGGTCGGATCGGTGAAACCTTCCTTCTCGGGCATCAGTGCCAGAAGCACACGGTTGTCGTCGATAACGATCTGAGGCAGATACTGGTTGATAACCTCGACATTCACAAGATTCACGAAGCTGTCGTAGATCTGCTTTTCGTTCTCGATGCCGGGAGCGGGCAGATTATCGATGAAGAGCTTGACGTATTCACGCGAGTACGATTCGTTCTTGCGGTCCTTGCGGCCTTCGTATGCCTTGTCGACGCGCGACATGAACTCGGCACGGGCACGCTCGTATTCGCCGATGGTAAATCCGGTGCGGGCGGCGCGGAGCAGCTCGCGGTAAGCCTGAGTGAGGGCCGGAACCACATCGGTATCCTTGGCCACGATCTCCATGGTGAGGGCGGGCATGGTCTTGGCGAGGAAGAAATCGCCGATGCCGACATTTGCCGACGAATATTCGCACTCGGGAGTCTTGGCGAGGTCGGCCAGACGCTGGTTGAGCATAGCGGAAACTACCGAGGTAATGTAATCCACCTGATAGTAGATGGGCGACTGGCGGTATTCGCGGGGCAGGAGGGCATTTTTGTTCTTGAACATGAGCAGCATCACCGGTGCGGCCATCTCGGTGTCGTGGCCGATGGCGTAGATGGTGCCGGGGGTGTCGTCGACTTCAAGATAGATGCGTTCCTTGGCATTCTCGGGCATGGGTATGGGCGAGAACATCTCCTTGATCTTGGCTTCGATGTAGTCGGGGTCGATATCGCCGACCACGATGATGGCCTGCTGGTCGGGGCGGTACCATGTGTGGTAGTAATCGACCAGTGCCTGAGGCTCGAAGTTGTCGACTACGTCCATGGTGCCGATGGGCAGACGCTGCCCATAGCGGCTGTCGGGATATACGTTGGGAAGCTGCTGCTCGAGGATACGCATGGAGCCTTTCATGGCCTGACGCCATTCCTCGTGGATAACACCGCGCTCGGCGTCGATTTCCACAGGGTCGAGGGTAAGCGCGCACGACCAGTCGTGGAGTATGAGAAGACAGCTGTCCTGAACCGACTTGCTGGCCACGGGCACGTTCGAAATATTGTAGACGGTTTCGTCGACACCGGTGTAGGCGTTGAGGTTCTCGCCGAATTTCACACCTTTCGAGTCGAGCCAGTCGCGGAGCAAGTGGCCGGGGAAATTCTTGGTGCCGTTGAAACACATGTGCTCAAGGAAGTGAGCCAGACCGCGCTGGTGCTCTTCTTCGAGGATAGAGCCTACCTTCTGTGCGATGTAGAAGTCGGCCTGTCCTTTGGGGTTGTCATTGTGGCGGATGTAATAGGTAAGACCATTGTCGAGAGTGCCGACGCGCAGAGCCGAGTCCGCAGGCAGCGGGGGCAGCTGGTCGGGCGACTGGGCAGAAGCGCCCGTTGTGGTGCCGAATATCACAGCGATTGCAGCGAAAGCACCTAAAAGAAATTTTTTCATTATATAATTGGATGAGATTGTTATTTCGGTTTACACGCTAATATGACGTAGAAAAACCCGATTGCTTACTCCACCGCAGTTAAATAGTGTTAAATTTACTACTAACCGTCTATCCTTACCTTATTTATCGGTTTAAAAAAGAGATATTTGCACCATACATAATCCTCCTATGAAAAAAATTATCGCAGCTTTCGCACTGGTCACATTTGTGTCTACTGCATCGCAGGCCCGTACTCTAAACCCCTCAGAGGCCCTTGAGCGCGCCTTCGACACGCAGGTCGCCTTCCGGAAAGCACCTGCAGCCGCCCCTATGGAGCTGAAATATACCCGCATGCAAGCCGACGGTGCTACGCCGGCCGTGTATGTATTCAGCCCCGGCGACGGTGGCTATCTCGTTGTCTCTGCCGACGAGGCAGCCGTGCCTGTGCTTGGCTACTCCGACAGCGGCGCTTTCGATGCCGCCGATATACCTCCGGCCATGGAATGGTGGCTCGGTGAATACGCGGCCGAGATACAGGGCTGCCGCTTCGCAGCCTCCGCAACCGAAGCAAACCGCCCGCAGCGCACCGAGATCGCCCCCATGACAACCACCCGCTGGGACCAGGGCTCGCCCTACAACGACCGCTGCCCGCAGATGGGAGCCTCGCGTGCCGTCACGGGCTGTGTGGCCACGGCCATGGCGCAGGTAATGAAATACCACCGCTATCCGGCCATAGGCACAGGCTCGAATTCGTATATCCTCGACTACAACGGCTCGAGAGTGTCGTGCGACTTCTCGTCGACAATATTCTGCTGGGGCGATATGACCGACACCTACTCGGCCGCATCCACCGCGGCGCAGAAATCGGCCGTCGCCGACCTCATGTACGCCTGCGGTGTGGCCACCGGCATGCAGTACACCCCCTACGAAAGCGGCGCCTCGAGCTCGAGCGTGGCCATTGCGCTATGGAAATACTTCGGCTACGACCCGGCAGTGGTCTGTCTCGACCGCGAATACTACACCGCAGCCGATTGGGAATCGCTCGTATATGAGCAGTTGCGCGACTACGGTCCGGTGCAGTACAGCGGCGGCAGCGGTTCGGGCGGACACTCCTTCGTGTGCGACGGCTACAGCACCGACGGCTACTTCCACATCAACTGGGGCTGGGGCGGCATGAGCGACGGCTATTTCCTGCTGTCGGCGCTCAATCCCGGCCAGCAGGGCACCGGCGGCTCAGCGTCGGGCTACAATTCGCGGCAGGACATCGTGGCCAATGTGTCGAAACCGCGCGCAGGCTCCACAAACACCCTGTATATAGTATGCCCCGAAGGTTTCGGAATCAAAGAGACATCGACCGCCACCGGCGCCATGGTCACATTCACCGGCCCGATATACAACAGCGGCTCGCAGGATGTGAAGGGCTATCTCGGACTGGAAATGACGAACACCGCCACCGGAGCCTCGTACACCGCCGTGCATCCCAACGAACTGCCCATGGCAACCGGCGCGGGCTATTCCTCGTACCAGCTCTTTCTGCCGGCGACGATGGCTTCGGGCTCCTATAGCGTGACGCCAATCTTCCGTACGGCCGACGGCGTGACAGCCGCCGCCAAAGTGGCCGTATCGTACCCGCAATCGCTGAGAATGACAGTTTCGGGCACGAAAGTGACTTTCGCCTCCGAAACCGGCGCCGCACTCAGCTGTTCGGACCTTGCCCTGACCACCCCGCTCTACCTCGACTCCGACTTCCGCCTCACAGCCACCGTGCACAACAGCGGCACCACCGAATTCTACGGCGATCTCTGCGCAGCCATTGTCGCGGGCGGCGAAATCGTGGCTTTGGGCGAGAACACAGGCGCCGTCATAGCCGCCGGCGGCACTTACAGCTTCGACTACGCAGGTCCGCTGTCGCTCTATGCCGCCGGCGTGAAGCCCTCGCCCGGCAACTACACCATGCATCTGGCACGCCGCGACGGCAAGAACTACACCCTGCTGTCGGGCGGCATCGCCGTCACTCTCAATGCCGCCACATCGGCATCGCTCAGCGTCGGAGACTTCTCGCTCGAAGGCAATAGCGCCGCCGTCGACCCGCTGGCGGTAAATCTGTCGGCAACAATAGGATGCACACGAGGATACTTCGGAGGCACAATTACAGCCATAATTTTCGATTCAGCCACCGGCATGGGCATAGCGCAGTCCGACCAGTCTCTGATGCTTAGTGCCGGCGAGAGCGCGACACTGAAATACACCCTGACTATCCCCTCGCCCGAGACCGGCAAGGAATACCTTGCGGGGCTATACCGCGGCAACACCCGAATATCGGCATCGTATCTGCGATTCACAGCGGCCTCGGCGGGTATCGGAGCCACGCTCGTGCCCGACACAGCGCCCTATACATCGGGAGGCATACTGTATCTCGGCGCGCCCGCGGCGGCCGACGGCGCCGTCTATACTCTCACCGGCAGCGTGGCCGCCCGCATAGCCCGCGGTGACATCTCCGTGGATCTCACCGGTCTTCCCGCCGGCATCTACATAGTCGCCGCCGGTGGAAAAAGTTGGAAAATAGTTCTGTAGTACAGACAACACCACACAAAAGCGCCCGGAAAGTCTGCGCTCTCCGGGCGTTTTCTTTATAGCAGAAAGAGATTAGAATGCAACTTTGAAGCTGCGGCCGTCGACGGTGACGATGTATAGTCCCGAAGGAAGTCCCGTCATGGGCACCTGACGCCCCGAGAGGTCGCAGGCCGACGCATTGGTATATTCGCCGGTGATGATTATGTCGCCGCCCGACACGCTTACGCTCACACCGCTTTCTGCGGCAACATTGCCGATGCCGCTGATGTCGTCGGTGGTGTACACGGCGAAACAGTTGGCGGCCACCGATACCGTCAGGTTACGGCTCTTGAGCGCGATCGTCGGCTCGAAGCCGGGCGAGGCATGGTGCAGACGCAGACGGTCGACGGCCACGCCGGGCACATATATCTTCACATCCATGGGGTCGCCGCCTGTTGCCGGATTGATAAAGGCAAGTATGTGCTTGTCGCCGTTGTCGATGCGTATAGAGCTCTGAGTAGCGAAGTTTGTAGAGAAAGTCGGCGTGAAGCGTGCGTCCGGGCCGAAAAGCTCGGGATAGTTGCGGCGCAGCTGTATCATGGCGGCATATGTGTCTTTGAGGGCGGCGCGGTCGGGGTCGTTGAGCCAGTTCCAGTCGACGATCTTGGGGTCGGTGTTGTTGCCGCCGTCGGCGTTCTTGGTATTCTGACTGTTGCCGAGCTCGCCGAACTGCCACACCATCTTGGGGCCTGGCGTAAGCAGCATCTGCACGGCCAGGGTACCCAGACGGCGGTAGCTTGCCTCGCTCTCGCCCTTGACGGCATCGACGCCATAGGCGCCGTTCTTGTAGGCCATACGCTGTTCGTCGTGGCTTTCGGCATACGAAACAGTGGAGTATGCCGGGCGGCCGCCGTCCGAAGCGGCAAGGAAGCGCTTGAGGTCGCAGTTCTGCGAATAACCCATGGTAAACTGGCACGAGGAATTGTTGATATTGGCCCACTGGAGCTGTCCGTCCTCGCCCATGGCTATTTCCTCCCGGGCGCCGGCGAGATTCTCGTTGATATGTATGCCATTGGGCTTGACGGATGTTATGACGCCATGGAGGCGCTTCATGCGGTCGACGCGGCTTTGGTTGTACTGGTCGGTACCGCCCGCGGCGGCATAGCTGTCGTTGTCGCCCAGACCTTTGACGAGGTCGAAGCGGAAGCCGTCGACATTATAGGCCGTCATCCAGTATCGGAGGGCGTCGGTCCACTGCTGCTGTACAAGCGCGTTGCCCTGGTTCCAGTCGTTGAGCACGCTGTATTCGTGGGGCGCGGTGCGGTTGTAGAACGGGTTGCTGCCCGCAGGATACATCATGTACCACGGATGGAGGCCGTCGCTCTGGTTGAATACTATGTCGAGTATCACGGCTATTCCCTGGCGGTGGCATTCGTCGATAAAGTCCTTGTAGTCGTCGGGCGAGCCGTAGGCCTTGTCGGGCGCCATGTAGAAGTTGGTGTTGTAGCCCCACGAATTATTGCCGTTGAACTCCATTATAGGCATCAGCTCCACGGCATTGAAGCCGAGCGACCTGATATACGGAATTTTCTCCATGGCCTTGCGCACCGTGCCGTTGCCTGCGGCGAGGCCGTTGTCGCCGGTGAAGTCGCGGAAGAGCATCTCGTATATTATCAGATTGTTGTGGTCGGGGATATCGAACGATGCGAAATCATAGTCATCCATGTCGCCGCGGTACACTGCCAGCATCACGCCCGAGAGCTTGTCGACAGGATATTTGGGCATGTCGGGCCATACCGACGGATCGATGTAGCTGTCGTTGTAGCAGTCGAGTATGAGGTGCGCATAGGGGTCGGCAACGCGATACTTACCGTCGACCACATAGTAGTAGGGGTACCACTTGTCGTTGTCGAGGCCCGGGACAGTGAGCCAGAAGTAGCTGTTGCCCTGATAGTCGTAGCGCTTCATCTGATTGCGCCCGTAGAAGGCGTAGTCATCCCACGAGGGCACCAGCATCACCGACGATTTGCCTGGAGCGGCCAGGCAGAAGGTGACGCTGCCGTCGGCATTTTTCACCGCGCCCATACGGGGAACACCGCCGGGATAGGGCTCCTGCTCCGAAGCCGAGGGATAGGCCACGTTGATGGTTTTGGTGCGTGTCTCCGAGCCTGCGGCAGCAGTCGCCGTGACGGCATAGTCGCCCGACGCGGTGAATGTGTACTCGCCGCTGAGAGTGGTGGTGGCACTGGCCGCGGCTATCGACTTGCCGGCCACCGATATGTCGAGATCGGCCTTCTGGGTGGCGTTGACGGTGAAACATATGGTAGTGGCGCTCGACAGGATGGTACTTGCCGCGTCGCAGGAGAACTCGATCTGGAAACCGGCTTCGGCCACGGGTATGCGGATGTCGGCGCCATCGGCTGTCTTGCCCTCCTTGGCGCCGTCGGCGGTGCGGAACACCACCACTATTTCGCGAACAGTCTCGGAGGCATCGGTGATGCCGAAGTATGTGCGGATATCGCCCACGGCGAGGGTGTAGGTGTTGGTCGACTGGCGGGTGAGGCGGTTTTTGGCGAGGTTGGCCTGCTGGCTGTTGCCCGACTGGGGCCAGGGAGCCACCACATGGCGCCAGTCGCCGGGACCGGTGCTGAGATTGGTAATGACGCCGATATGGGCGTAAACATCGAAGCCCTGTGCCAGATTGAGAAGGCCGTTATTGCCCAGAGGCGAGTCGGCATGGTAGGTAATCACCACATCCTTGCTTGCCTCCTGCAGCGGAGACGGCGATGTCGTGACGATCTGTGCCCGCACAGGCATTACAGCCAGCAAGAACACAGCGACAAAAGCGTAGTAGAAGTTTTTCATCGAAGGTAAACAGTTGTAAGTAAGTATATTAATCACAGTCGGCGCCAGTGCGCCCTATTCCATGCTACAAAAATAGCGAAATAAACGGCAAAAACAGCTCCGGCAGTCAAAAAAATGAGAACATCTAAGGTGAAAGAATTGTTATAAAATCATAATTATCCAAACTACAAACGATATGAAATCCATAGATCTTGAAAAAATCGGGCAGACCCGCTGGTGGTGGGCAGTGCTCGTTGTAGGTATTCTGCTGGTAATAGCAGGCTTCTCATATTGGTTCTGGCCCGAGATGGGATTTGCCATCGCATCGCAGATTTTCGGATGGCTTCTCATTCTTGCAGGTATCGTACAGTTGTGTGTGGCTGCCGGGCCCGATCACCCCAAAGGCTGGGGATGGTGGATAGCCGGCGGCGTTATCGACATGTTTATAGGCTTCATGCTTGTGCGCAGTGTCATACTCTCGGAGATGGTGTTGCCCTACTTCCTTGCTATCATATTCATTTTCTGGGGTCTTGAAGCTTTTGTGAGCGCCGGCGCCGGACGCCGCGCACGCTACTGGTGGCTCGGAATCATCAACGGCATTCTGCTGTGCCTCATCGGCTTCTTCTTTATCGAGGCAGGCTGGGTCAGCGACATGATGATGGTATCGTTCCTCACCTCTATTGCATTTATATACTGGGGATGCACCATCGCTCTGGCATCCTACGAAATGAAACCGCGCGAAATCAAATAACGACCGGCTACGCATTGACAGCAGCCCGACGCCGCACTCTCGCAGCGCCGGGCTGTTTACGATTCATAAAAAAATTTAAAAGTAGGCCTCCGCCGCAACGGCACAGGGCTTTATTTGGTGATAAAGCAATATCTTTGTTAAACTTTGGCGCAATAGCGCCGTCTAAATAATGAACGTGCGCAACAAGACATAAAAAACATCATCACAGCGCACAAAACAAGACTGACAAACGTTATAACACCATAAAGTTACAAAGATGAAAAAGGTCACCCGAATTTTCTCCATCCTGTTAGCGTTCGCGTGCCTGGCGGCCACGTCGACCGCCGCTTTCGCGCAGGATTACGACGATGATCTGTACTACTCGCCCTCCAAAGCCAAAAAGGAAGAGGCGAAACGCAAAAAAGAAGCCGCCGCACGGCAGCAACAGCAGCAACAGAGCAACATCCGATACCAATACGCCGGTCAGGCCGACTACGCCGGATCGGACGCCTACACCGTGTCGAGCTCCCGACCTCTCACAGTCGATGTCGACACCTACAACCGCCGCGGGTCATACACGCCCGACAACACGGCATCCGCATCGGGCGAACTCGGCGGCGGTGAATTCGAGAACACACGCCGCATAGAGCGCTTTCACAACAGCGATGTCGTGACACAGACCGGCGACACAACCCTGATGCAGTACTACTACTCGCAGCCTCAGGCACAGAATATAAATGTCTATGTAGTCAACAGCGATCCATGGGACAACTGGGCTTACCGCCCGTCGTGGCGCTGGCGTTTCGGAAGCCCCTACTGGAGCTTCGGATGGGGCTACGATCCCTGGTTCGACTGGACATGGGGCTACGACCCGTTCTGGGGTCCGTCGTGGAGCTGGGGTTGGGGTCCCTCATGGGGTTGGGGTCCCTCATGGGGTTGGGGACCGTCCTGGAGCTGGGGATGGGGGCCCTCGTGGGGATGGGGGCCCGGATACTGGCCCGGCGCATGGGGTCCGGTGGCCGGCGGCAACTGGGGCTATAACCGCCCCGGCGCAAACCGTCCGCACGCGCCGTCCTACGGCAACGGCATGGCCGGCAACCGCCCGCACAACTCCGCAGGCGCCGCCGGATACCGTCCCGGCTACTCCAACCGTCCCGGCAACATGGGTCGTCCGTCGTACGGAAGCAATCAGAACTATCCCTCGCAGGGCGTGCGCCCCGCTCAGGGCAACAATAACAACGGCAACTACGCCCCGAGCAACAACAGTCGCCGCGGCCGCAACAACAACTACAACAACTCCGGCACACCCCGCCAAAACAGCAACTCGTACAACAACAATAACAACAACTACAACTCCAACCGCAACAACGGCGGCAGCTCGTTCTCGCGTCCGGGCAACTCCGGATTCGGCGGAGGCGGTTTTGGCGGAGGCGGCAGCCGCGGAGGTGGCGGCGGTTCCTCGCGCGGCCGCGGCCGATGATGCTCACCACACACGTTTAACTAAGTTCTCTCTTCTATCTACGACATGAAACAGACTATTCTCACAGCAATCGGCCTGGCCCTGCTGCTTCCGGCCGGAGCGGCCGCCCAGAGCGCCGTCGATGCATACAACATCACTCCCACACAGCTGCGCGGCACCGCACGCTTCGTGTCGATGGGCGGAGCATTCACCTCGCTTGGCGGCGACCTCTCGTCGCTGAGCCAGAATCCTGCCGGCATAGGCATATACCGCAAGAGCGATGTCGGTCTCACATTCGACATCAGCTTCCGCGGATATAAGACCGATACCGATCAGGGCTCCTACAAAGAGAACCAGACAAAGGGATTTTTCGACAACTTCGGCTACGTAGGCGTAATACCTCTGAGCGGAGCCATGAACTCCCTCTCGTGGGGCGTGAGCTACAACCGCGCCAACGCTTTCGACCGTCGTTTCCACGGCTACAACATGCCCACCGAGACCTCGCTCTCGAACTACGTGGCATCCTTTACACAGGGGGTCAATTCCACCGGCATGCTCTTTGACGACAGCAAGAAATATAACCCCTACCTCGACTCGAACAACGACTGGCTGTCGATCCTGGCATATAACTCGATGATTATCAATAATACGACATCCGATACCGAGTATGCCGGTCTCTATCAGAACGGCACCGTGGGCGATGCCATGTACGATGTGCGCGAATGGGGCTACACCGACGAGTACAACATCGACTTCGCCGGCAACTTCAACGACGTCGTGTTCTGGGGCCTCGGTGTAGGCATAGTCGACATGGAGTACAACCGCGACGTGAACTACAGCGAAAGCATGAGCGGCGCCCTCATCTACGACAACAAAACCAACGCGCTCACCAACGGCAACGCCGGCTTCAACCTCTACAATGCCAAACGCACTTCGGGTACCGGCGCCAACATAAAGTTCGGCATGATCGTCCGTCCTGTCGAGGCACTCCGTCTCGGTTTCGCCATCCACACCCCTACCTGGCTGCATCTGCAGCATCAGGGCTATGGTAAGATCGATGCCAACTACACTCCCGACGGCACTCAGGATACCAACCCGACATCGGAGTATACCGACAACTACGACTACGACTCGCGCCTCAACACGCCCTGGCGCTTCATGGTCGGCGCTTCGACCGTCATTGGCTCCAAGGCCATCGTAAGTATCGACTATGAGCGCGTGGCTTACGCCGACATGAAGATGAAATACCAGGACTACAGCTCGTCGTGGGGCACCAACTTCGTGGAGGACAAAGCAGGCAACGAGGACATCAAGTCCTACTTCAAGGCCGCCAACATAATCCGCGTGGGCGCCGAGTACCGCATCACTCCGTCGTTCAGCGTTCGCGCCGGCTACAACTACCAGACATCGAACGTGCGCGACGCCGCCAAGGACAACCGCACCGAGATATACACCGCCGGCACCGACCCGAGCTATTCTTTCAACAACGACACCCAGAACATAAGCTTCGGTCTCGGCTACCGCTATCAGGCATGGTACATCGATCTGGCATACCAGCACACCAACACCAAGAGCACATTCCACGCCTATACCCCCTTCGCCGGTCTTCGCACCCCGCAGGCCGACCGCTCCGACAGCTACAACAACATCGTCATCTCCACCGGCTTCCGCTTCTGACCGCACAGTCCGTGAAGCCCTGCCGAAACGGAATCCTCACCCGTATACAACCCCATGCGCCCGCGCATGGGGTATTTTTGTGGCCGCACCGAATGCGCCGCTATGGAAACCTCCGCCCTGATATTCAACCGCTGACCGCGGTTGTGGGTGATGTGGGGCATGTTGACCTGGGGTATGGCCGCCTACGGCGTCCAAACCCCAGGCTGTGTGAATATTCAAGCGCTCCGCGCTTGCCCCACACGACCGTAATCATGTCCGCAAAGAAGAAGCGCATGGCGCTTCAACATTCACACAGCCTGGGGTTGGGGCTCCGCAGGAGATCCTACCCCAGGTCAACGCCCCCTCCCAAACCCAACCGCGGCCAGCGGTTGAATATCCGCGAATATCCTATCGGCCGTCATAACGGCACCGTCGTGGGGCGGTTTCGTGCAGGGGGGTGGCGATTTCGGTCATTTATCGGGGGAAGGGGCGGCAAAATCCAAATAAATTTGATTTTGCGCTCGACTTATTCGTATTTTTGTCTCTGACTTAAATACTCACGCTCGGCAAAATCCAAATAAATTTGGTTTTGCGCTCGACTAAATCGTATTTTTGTATAAAATTTTGGAAATGACAGACCCGCGAAATATAGAAATCGAGGAATACGACTATCCTCTGCCCGACGAGCGCATTGCCCGCCATCCGCTTGCCGAGCGCGATGCCTGCAAACTGCTGCGCTACACTCCCGGCCACGAAATCGAAGACCATATTTTTTCCGAACTCCCCGGGCTGCTGAAGCCCGGAACCATGCTCGTATACAACAATACCCGCGTGATCAACGCCCGCCTGCGCTTCACCAAGGACACCGGCGCCGCTATCGAGATATTCTGTCTCGAGCCCGACGTTCCGGCCGACTACGCGCAATCGTTCGCTTCGACGGCCTCATGCTCCTGGAACTGTCTCATAGGCAACTCCAAGAAATGGAAAGAGGGAGCGCTGACACTGCCCCTGGAAGTAAACGGCGTGAAATTCGACCTCCGCGCCGTGCGCACCAGTGCCCCCGGCTCGCCGGCACAGACGGTGCGCTTCGAGTGGGACGCTCCGTCGGTATCTTTTTCCGAAATAATATCCGCCGCCGGTGAAATACCGATCCCGCCATACCTCAACCGCCGCTCGGAAAGCAGCGACAGCATCGACTATCAGACCGTCTACAGCCACATCGAAGGCTCGGTAGCGGCTCCTACGGCCGGCCTGCACTTCACGCCGGCTCTGCTCGAACGCCTCGACGGCGCCGGCATAGAGCGCCGCGAGGTGACGCTGCACGTCGGCGCGGGCACTTTCCGCCCTGTATCGGCCGATAAAATCGGCGACCACGACATGCACAGCGAGTTCATAGCCGTCGACCGCGGTTTCATAGCCGATCTCGCCGACGCGCTCGAAGCAGGGCGCCCCGTCACCGCCGTCGGAACCACATCGGTGCGCACCCTCGAGAGCCTCTACTATATAGGAGTGCTCATGGCAGCCGGACGCTGGAGCGGCGAAGTGCCCCAGTGGACGCCCTACGAAGCCGGGCTCCCCGCGCTGAGCGCCGCCGAGGCCCTGCGCACTATCGTGCAACGGCTCGATGCTGCCGGCGACACCGTACTGCTGGCCCATACCCGCATAATAATAGCGCCCGGCTACCGCTACCGCATAGTCGGATCGATGATAACCAATTTCCATCAGCCTGCCTCCACGCTGCTGCTTCTTGTGTCGGCTTTTATCGGCCCGGAATGGCGGAAGGTCTACGACCACGCCCTTGCCGCCGGTTACCGCTTCCTGAGCTACGGCGACGCCTGCCTGTTCGGCTGTTGAGTGTACGGCCGCCCCTGAGCGTATATAACTACATAAAACGAAAAGTAACCTAACATTATCATATCATGGTAAATTTCTCACTGGAGGGTAAAGTAGCCCTCGTCACAGGCGGTGTCTATGGCATCGGATTCGCTATCGCAAAAGCATTCCACGAAGCAGGCGCAAAAATAGTGTACAACTGCAACACCCAGGCCTCCATGGACCTCGGTATAGCCAACTATAAGGAAGCAGGCATCGATGCCAAGGGATATATGTGCGACGTCACCGACGAAGAAGGCGTCAAGGCAATGGTGGCCGATATCGAGAAAACCGTCGGTACCATCGACATTCTGGTGAACAACGCCGGCATCATCAAGCGCATTCCCATGACCGACATGGCCGTCGAGGACTTCCGCAAGGTGGTGGACATCGACCTGGTGGCTCCCTTCATATGCGCCAAGGCCGTAATACCCGGCATGATAAAGAAGGGTCACGGCAAAATCATCAACATATGCTCCATGATGAGCGAACTGGGCCGCGAGACAGTATCGGCCTACGCCGCCGCCAAGGGTGGTCTCAAGATGCTTACCCGCAACATATGCTCTGAATACGGCGAGGCCAACATACAGTGCAACGGCATCGGCCCGGGCTATATCGCCACCCCGCAGACAGCCCCCCTGCGCGAACGCCAGCCCGACGGCAGCCGTCATCCCTTCGACCAGTTCATAGTATCGAAAACGCCCGCAGGCCGCTGGGGCACCCCCGAAGACCTCATGGGTCCGGCCGTCTTCCTGGCCTCTGAAGCCTCCGACTTCGTCAACGGCCACATCCTCTACGTCGACGGCGGCATCCTCGCCTACATCGGCAAGCAACCCTCCTGATTATCATCAAGGTGAAAGGTGAAGGGTGAAAAGTGAAGATAATGGTTAAGCGGGTCCGTTGGCCTTGCCTACCAGATGTCTTCTAAACGCACACAGCTGCCGGTCCAGTTCATCAATCAGAGTCATTGGCTCTTCTATAGCAGGCTCTTCCAAAAAACCAAGGTCTACCGCGAGCATCAGCTGGCAACAGACCTCCATCAGCGAGCCATAGGCGATCTCACAAAAATGAGATTTTTCCCTGTAGGATATTCGGCCGGAACCTTCCGCAAGATTTGATGAAACGGATATTACAGCACGTCTCAGCTGGTCGCTCAGCGCATGCTTTTCATTCGCCGGAAAAAGTGCCACCAGCTGATATATCATCCTGACCAATTTACGTGATTTCTGCCAGACTTCTAATTTTTCAAATGAACGTTCCATTCTGCAAATATATTGAATGTCCGCATAATACGCAAACCAAACATTTATCTTCACCTTTCACCCTTCACCTTTCACCCCGACAAATATGGAACAAGTATTTTCTTATATAATCAGCCTGGGGGCGGCGGTGATGATGCCGGTCATTTTCACCGTGCTGGGCGTGTGCATCGGCATTAAACTCGGCGATGCGCTCAAGGCCGGCCTCAAGGTAGGCGTGGGCTTCGTGGGTCTCTCCATCGTCACGGCCCTGCTCACGTCGGCGCTCGGCCCGGCACTCAACGCCGTGGTCGACATATACCACCTGCAGCTCCACGTATTCGACATGGGCTGGCCGGCAGCCGCCTCGGTAGCCTACAACACCGCCGTTGGCGCGCTCATCATCCCGGTATGCCTTGGCGTGAACATTCTGATGCTCGTTACCAAGACCACACGCACCGTCAACATCGATCTGTGGAACTACTGGCACTTCGCATTCATCGGTGCGGTAATCTACTTCGCATCGGACTCGCTGGCTTGGGGCTTCTTCGGCGCCATAGTGTGCTATATCATCACCCTGATACTGGCCGACATGACTGCCAAGAAATTCCAGACCTACTACAAGGACATGGACGGCATATCCATTCCGCAGCCTTTCTGCGCGGGCTTCGTGCCCTTCGCCTGGGCCATCAACAAAGGCCTCGACAAGATCCCCGGCATCGACCGCCTCGAAATCGACGCCGAAGGCATGAAGAAGAAATTCGGCCTCCTTGGCGAACCCCTCTTCCTGGGTGTGATCGTGGGTGTGGTCATAGGATGCCTCACCTGCAACTCATGGGCCGAAATCGTCGACAAGATACCCTACATCCTCGGCCTGGGCATTAAGATGGGCGCTGTGATGGAACTCATACCCCGCGTCACCGTGCTCTTCATCGAAGGCCTCAAGCCAATCAGCGACGCCACCCGCAGCCTCATCGCCCGCAAGTTCAAGGGCGCCGAGGGACTCAACATAGGCATGAGCCCGGCCCTGGTAATCGGCAATCCCACCACACTGGTGGTATCGCTGCTTCTCATACCGGTTACCCTACTTCTTGCCGTGGTGCTTCCTGGCAACCAGTTCCTGCCCCTGGCATCGCTGGCCGGCATGTTCTACGTGTTTCCGCTGGTGCTTCCCTTCACCAAAGGCAATGTGCTCAAGACCTTCATCATCGGCCTGGTGGTAATGACACTCGGCCTCTACCTTGTCACCAACCTGGCGCCATGGTTCACCCTCGCCGCCGAGGACGTATATAAAGTTACCGGCGACAATGCCGTCGCCATCCCCGCAGGCTTCGCCGGCGGCAGCCTCGACTTCGCCTCCAGTCCCCTCGCCTGGGTTATCTTCCAGTGCGTGCACGGCCTCAAATGGATAGGCACAGCCATCCTCGTTCTCGGCACCATGGGCATGATGTGGTGGAACCGCGTACACATCATCCGCAACCAGCGCGCCATGGCCGCCACCGATTCAACCGAAATAAAAACAACAGAATGAAAAAGATACTTATCGCCGCCATAGCCCTCTCGGCAGGCATGGCGCTTTCAGCTCAGACATCGTACACCATGCTCCGCGCATGCCACCCCGACGATGTGAAAAACTACGACACCGAGCAGCTCCGCTCGCACTTCATGATGCCCAAGGTGATGGAGGATAACAAGATCAACCTCACCTACAGCATGTACGACCGCCTCATCTACGGCGGCGTGGTGCCCGTGGGCAAAGTCGTGGAGCTCGAGACCATCGATCCTCTCAAGGCCAGTTACTTCCTTGAACGCCGCGAACTCGGCGTTATCAACACCGGCGGCGACGGTATCGTCACTGTCGACGGCAAAGAGTACGAACTCCATTTCAAGGACGCCCTCTATGTGGGCCGCGGCAACAAGAAAGTGACTTTCGCAAGCAAGGACGCCGCCAATCCCGCCCGCTTCTACATCAACTCCACCCCGGCACACAAGGAATACAAGACCCAGCTCATCACCATCGACGGCCGCAAAGGCTCCATCAAGGCCAACCGCATGCACGCAGGCTCGCTCGAAGAGAGCAACGACCGATATATCAACCAGCTCATCACCAACAACGTGCTCGAGGAAGGTCCCTGTCAGCTCCAGATGGGTCTTACCGAGCTTATGCCCGGTTCGGTGTGGAACACCATGCCCGCACACACCCACGACCGCCGCGTAGAGGCCTACTTCTACTTCAACGTCCCCGAGGGCAACGCCATCTGCCACCTCATGGGCGAGCCGCAGGAGAACCGCCTCATATGGCTTCACAACGAGCAGGCCGTGATGTCGCCCGAATGGAGCATCCACGCCGCCGCCGGCACCTCCAACTACATGTTCATCTGGGGCATGGGAGGCGAAAACCTCGATTACGGCGACATGGACAAAGTGACATATCTTGATATGAAATAACAAATAGTTAGAAGTTAGAAATTAGGAGTTAGAAGTTCTAACTTGTATCTTCTAACTCCTAACTTCTAACTTGCTATAATATGGACGATTTCAAAGAAGTATCTGAAAACTACACTCTCCCCGAAGCTATCAGGGAAGCCCAGCGGTGTCTGCACTGCAAGGTGCCGTCGTGCCGCAAAGGCTGCCCCATAAGCAACGATATCCCCGACTGGATAGCCGAGCTCGCCAAGGGCAACTTCGGCAACGCCATCAATATTATCCACAACCGCAGCAATCTGCCGGCGGTATGCGGCCGCGTATGCGCCCACGAACGCCAGTGCGAGGGCAACTGCGTGCTCGCCAAAAAAGGCGCGCACATCAACATCGGCAAGCTCGAACGCTTCGTGGCCGACTTCGACACCGACGCCGGCCTCACACACGAGGCCATGCCCGAGAAGACACGCGGCCGCGTGGCCGTAATAGGCAGCGGCCCCGCCGGTCTCACCATAGCGGGCGACCTGGCGCGACAGGGCTTCGCCGTCGAAATCTTCGAGATGGAACCCGAGGCCGGAGGCGTCCTCATGTTCGGCATACCCGAATACCGCCTGCCCAAAGAGGTGGTGCGCCACGAGATAGAGCGCATCGAGCGCCTGGGCGTGATATTCCACCTGGGCACTACCATAGGCAAATTCTACACCATCGACAACCTCTTCGAGCGCGGTTTCGACGCCATCTTCATGGGCACCGGCACCGGCAAGCCCAAGAAACTCGACATTCCGGGCATCGACCATCCGGGCGTGCGACAGGCCATATGGTTCCTGCGCCGCGTGAGCCTCTACCAGAACGGCAGCATCGACCGCCGCGAGGTGACAGTGGGCGACGGCGACCGTGTGTTCGTCATAGGCTGTGGCAACACCGCCATCGATGCCGCCCGCACTGCCGTGCGCATGGGTTCGGCCGAGGTCACTGTGGTATACCACCGCACCATCAACGAGATGAAGGCGCTCCGCTCGGAGTACGACGACGCCGTGGCCGAGGGCGTGCGCTTCCTGTGGAACTCGTCGATAACCGAAATCGAAGGCGGCGACGGCAACCGCCTCAGCCGCATAACCATCGACACCGCAGGCACACGCACCATAGTGCCGGCCGACCGTGTAATTCTGGCCGTGGGCAGCTCACCGGCATCGCGCATTGTATCGACCACCGACGGCATCGAGGTCGACTCAAAGGGCTATGTCCTTACCCGCGACAACCCCTACGGCATGACCACACGCAAAGGCGTCTTCGCCGGCGGCGACGTTACCAACCGTCCCGCCACAGTGGTGCACGCCATGTGCGACGCCAAACAGGTGGCCGAAGGCATAGCCCGCTACGTCGATGCAGTGAAACTAATGGAATCCATAAACCTAACAAGCATAAAATGAGCAAGATAATAACACTCGGAGAAATCATGCTCCGTCTTTCGCCCGCAGGCAACCACCGCTTCGTGCAGGTCGACAATTTCGATGTGATATGGGGTGGCGGCGAGGCCAATGTGGCCGTGAGCTGCGCCAACTACGGCCACCACGCATGCTTCGTGTCGAAACTTCCCACCCACGAAATCGGCCAGGCAGCCGTCAACGCTCTGCGCCGCTATGGTGTGGATACCGGCTACATAGCCCGCGGCGGCAACCGCGTGGGCATATATTACTGCGAAACAGGCGCTTCCATGCGTCCGTCGAAGGTAATCTACGACCGTGCCGGCAGCGCCATCGCCGAGGCCGACCCCTCCGATTTCGACTTCGACGCCATAATGGAAGGCGCCGACTGGTTCCACTGGAGCGGCATCACACCCGCTATCTCCGACAAGGCCGCCGAGCTCACACGCCTTGCCTGCGAGGCCGCCAAGCGCCACGGTGTGACGGTGAGCGTCGATCTCAACTTCCGCAAGAAGCTATGGACCAGCGAAAAAGCGCAGTCGGTGATGCGTCCGCTCATGAAATATGTCGACGTATGCATAGGCAACGAGGAAGACGCAGAACTCTGCCTCGGCTTCAAGCCCGACAGCGACGTCGAGAGCGGCAACACCGACGCCGAAGGCTACAAGGGCATCTTCGAGGCCATGGCACGCGAATTCGGCTTCAAGTACGTGGTGTCGACTCTGCGCGAGTCGTACTCCGCCACACACAACGGCTGGAAAGCCATGATATACAACGGCACCGACTTCTACGTGAGCAAGCGCTACGACATCGACCCCATCGTGGACCGCGTAGGCGGCGGCGACAGCTTCTCGGGCGGCCTCATCCACGGTCTCCTGACAATGGACAACCAGGCCGACGCGCTCGAATTCGCCGTAGCCGCATCCGCCCTCAAGCAGACAATCAACGGCGACTTCAACCTCGTGAGCGTAGCCGAAGTCGAGGCCCTCGCCGGCGGCAACGCGAACGGCCGCGTGCAGCGCTAAGCTAAATTATGAATTATGGATTATGAATCATGATCCGCTATTCCATAATTCATAATCCATAATTAAATAATTCATAATCCATAATTTCAATATTGTGGCACGATTTGATAAGCAGGCCGTAATGGCCAAGATTGGGGCTACCGGCATGGTACCCGTATTTTATCACAAAGACCTCGAGACCGCAAAGAAAGTGGTCAAGGCATGCTACGACGGTGGCGTGCGGGCCTTTGAATTTACCAACCGAGGCGACTTCGCCCACGAAATATTCGGCGAACTCGTGAAATTCGCCGCCGCCGAGTGCCCCGAACTCGCTCTTGGCGTCGGTTCTGTCGTGGACCCCGCCACAGCGGCACTCTACATACAGCTCGGCGCATGCTTCGTGGTGGGCCCGCTCTTCAACCCCGAGATATCGCGCATATGCAACCGCCGTCTGGTGCCCTACACCCCCGGTTGCGGCACCATATCGGAAGTCGGGGGCGCCCAGGAGACCGGCTGCGACCTCTGCAAGGTATTCCCGGGCGATGTCCTCGGTCCGAAGTTCGTCAAAGGGCTTCTCGCCCCCATGCCATGGAGCAAGCTCATGGTTACCGGCGGTGTCGAACCCACACGCGAGAATATCGAGTTGTGGATCAAGGCCGGCGTCTACTGTGTGGGCATGGGCTCCAAGCTCTTCCCCAAAGACCGTATAGCCGCCGCCGACTGGCAGTACATCACCGACAAATGCCGCGAAGCCCTCGCCTACGTCGCCGACGCCCGCCGCTGAAAAACGCCCCCGTAGCGTGCCGAAGGTACGCCGATTATGCGTAGCCCCGGGTACAACCCGGGGTTAACAACGATTATTCCAAAAACAGCCTCGGAGAGGCGTCTTGTGGTATAGGAAACGTTTGCGCTACCACAAGACGCCTCTCCGAGGCTTTTATTCGTTGGGACCTCAGGACCCCGGGTTGCACCCGGGGCTACGCATAATCCGCGTACCTTCGGCACGCGTTGGCCGTAAAGTCGCGAGGCCGCGGGGGAGAAGCGCGGCGCGCTTCAATATTCACACAGCCTGGGGTTTGGGCTCCGACAGGAGACCATACCCCAGGTTTTGTATTCCCCCATGACATCCAACCGCGGCCAGCGGTTGAATATACCGGGCGAAAAATAAAAAAGCCTCGGGCGCGGGCACCCGAGGCTGTACGATGGGATATTGGATTGTCAGGGCACGCGGACTTTGGCGGTTACGGAGTCGGCGACTACGATATAGAGGCCCGGAACGACATCTACGGTCACATCGCCCTTGGCCACACCGTGGAAGAAGACAATGCCGTCGACGCCATACACGGCGACTTCACGACCGTCGGCACCGCCGACTACGATACGGCCGGCCTCGCCTTTCACGGTAATACCGCCGGCTGCGATGCCGTCGATACCGCTTGTGGCGGCCATAACCTCGTTGGAGCGGCGCGATTCACCCTCGGCATACACCGCGGTAACGAAATAGTTGTCGCCTTCCTTACCTTCGGCATCGGTGAATGCGGCGTCGGCAACGGGAGCGGCGTTCACTTTCACGCCGTTGCGATACACATTATAGCCAATCAGCTCTGCCTCGTCGACAACGGCGGGAGTGAATGTGACATCGTCGATGAAGAGGATGAAATGGTTGGCCGAAACACAGCGGATGGCAATGTGGCGGGTACCGGCAGGAACGTCGAACTCGTAGAGAGTCCACATGGCGGGCACATTCTCGGTTTCGCCGACTTTCACATACGAATTGATGTCGGTAGCGTCGGCCGAGAGGGTATAGAGCATCTCGATCTCCTCAAGGCCGTACTGCGACACATAGCTCTTGGCATAGAAGCTCACTGTCTGGGCCTTGCCGATGAGTTCGGGCGATATGAGCCAGTCGTCGTTGGCCGGATTCGAGCTGAAGCAGGCCATATAGTGCTCGCCCGAGTGGGCGCGGAACGACTCGATGGGCAGCTCTTCCTTATCGCCGAATACCATAAAGGCCTTGGGCGAGTTGGCGTTGGGGTACGACAGACCGTCGGCCGAGCTGGTCTGCAGACCGTCACGGTCTATCATGGTCCAGTCGCCGATATTGTCGATGGCATAGGTAGGATATGCCTCGAAGTCTTCGGTCACGGGCTGCGAGGGCATATTCTCGGGCTGCGGCTCGCTCCACGACAGCTTCACACCGCCGTCGGCGGCTGTAGCGGCAAGATCGGTCACCCATGCCAGGCGGGGCATCGCCAGTGTGCTCGTCACCTTGTCGGTGGTGTTGTTGGCGGCATCGGTGTCGCCTGTCATGCGCACCACGGCATAGTACACGAGAGACTCAGGACTGTGAATGTCGAGATTCTGAGCGAATACGGCGTTCTCTACCGCAGCCGGGGCTATGGAGGCTATATTCTCGGTGGCAACCAACTTATCGTTGAGATAGAGATCTACGGCCACGTTTTCGGCAGGGTTGGCGCCGCGGTTCTCCACGCTCACGCTTACTTCGAACGGTTTGCCCACCTGCACTGCGGGCAGCACGCTGATGCCGGCAGCCGCAACTTCATAGTCGGGCACATCGGCAATGCTGATCTGGTCGACAGAGGTATTGAGATGCAGTTTGGCCGATACTTCGATACCTATGCGGCATACCGAGCCGGCCATCGGCGAGAGATCGACAGTAACCTTGTCCCACACGCCCTCGCCATCGGCGATGCAGAATGTATGCAGGATCTTTTCGCCTGCGGCATCGATGCCGACCACGCTGATTTCGTTGGTCGAGCCGCTCAGAGGATGATAGTAGAATGTGAGTGTGGGATTGGAAGCCTTGACAAGGTCGATTTTGCCCGACATGAGGCGCGCTGTCTCGCCCTGGGTGCTGGCGCGGTAGCACAGATAGCCGGCGTCGCCGTCGCTCGAACCCATGGTCGAGAAGGTGGTCTCGTCGTTGATCTGCCAGTAGCCTTTACCGGATACCACTTCGGGACTCCACTGAAGTGTGAAGGCCGTATTGGCAAACGACTCGGCAAGCGGCAGGCTGTAGGCCGGTCCGACAGGCACTATCGGCGACACCACCGGGTCGGAATAACCGCCTTCGGTCACCGCCGAGACACCATATACCACAAATTCCTGCTCTTCGGCATCGGCGCTCACGGCCTGCGCCGTCCAGCTGTTGCCCTTGTAATTGTCTTCGATAATCACGGCCTGACCGTTCTCGATACCCATGATCATATACGACAGGAATTCGGGATTGAGGGCGTTGCCGTCGACATCGACAGCCGGAGCCTCCCACGACAGAGTCACCTCACCGGGGACAGATGTCTCGACAAGGTTCACAGCCTGTGGTTCGGCGGGAACGTTGATGCCGGCATAGGCCTTTACTTCGGCGGCAGTGCCGGCGCCGGCCTCGGAATAGGCGGTGACGGTGTACACATGGTAGCCTTTGGTCAGAGCGGCATCGTTGTCGGTATAAGCGAACGATGCGCCGGGCTGCACGCCGGTGGCGCTGTGGATAGCCTCGCCGTCGCGGAGCACTTCTACCTTCGAAATCGCCTCAAGAGCCTCGCCGCCGATATTCAGCGTCGGCAGCACGCACGACAGCGACACGCTTGTACCGCCGTTATAGTCGGGCACAGCCTTGAGGCCGGTCACGGCGGCCGGAACGCGAACGTCGAGACCTGCCGAGATAGCCAGATTGTCGACCCAGAGATAGTCGCCGTTGTTGTCGCTGCAGTCCTGGACGGCGAAGTAGTACACGCCGTTGGTCTCGACAGTTACAGTGGCCGAGAACTGCTCGTAGCTGTTGTTCGTCACCACGGTCTTGTCGAGCAGCTCTACCGTCATGCCGTCGGGAGTGGGCGCGGTACCGAAGAACACTGCCATTGTGGAGCAGTAGCGGGCCGAGTTCGACTTGTAGTCGAATGTGAGCGTATACTGCATGTTGCCCTTGAGGCTCACCTGCGGAGTTATGAGCCAGTTGTCGGTATCGCCTTTCGAGCGGTAGCGCGAGCGCACGGCGCCGCTGCTGGCGGCCCAGTTGCGGCCGTCGCCGTCGTTATCGATGGTGGTGAATACCTCTATGGCCTTGGAGTCGTCGAAGTCCTGCAGATAGGGCGGTATTATCTTGCCCAGAGTCACGCGGTTCGAGGCGGTGGCAGCGGTAGTCACGCCGCCGAACTCTGCCGATACCGTGTAGTAGTATGTGGTGAGCGCCTCGGGCTCGGCAAGTGTTTCCTCGAAGGAATTAGCCGAAATTTTGTCGGCCACAACCACTTCGCCAGGATAGCGGGTGACGGTATAGACCACTGCGGCGGGGTCGATGTAGCCGCCGTTGACACCGTCGGTGGCGGCATCCCATGTCAGGGCGGCCTTGCCGTCGGCGTAGCTGAACGCCACATTCTTCACATCCTTGGGCACGTCGTTGCCTATCCAGCCCGAAGTCTTGGCCAGAGGGCTGTCGCCGAAGTCGTTCGAGGTGGTGACGCGGACCTCATAGCGGCCGGCGGCCGGAACGGTGACCGGAGCCTTTGTCAGAGCGCCCGGAGTGGTCGTGCCGGTGAATGTCTCGGTGGTCTCGCCGACGATTGTCACCTTGTAGCCGAGTTCGCCGGTAAGCGGCATCTCACCCACAAACGATACTGCCGGCGCCGTGAAATCGACCGTACCGGCCAGGGCGCCGCCCTCGAACGAAGGCGTAATTTCGGTGACAGCAGCCGGAGCCTCATCCTCGGCAAGAGGCAGTGGCACCCACATGCCGGCGAGCTGCTGCTGGTGGTCGAACTCGCACAGCAGCGTAGCCTCGGCCGTGGCCGGATTTATCTCGTAGAGCTTGCCCGAATTATCCTCGGGCGACAGCGCATAGTAGAAGCGCCCTGTGCGTGGGTCGAAGGTGGCCGATGTCGTATAATATGGTTTCAGGCCGGTCGAACCAACGAGAGTGAGCTCGCCGTCCGTCTTGCTGACCTTGAAAAGATCGCCGTTGTTATCGATGGCGAAGAGCTGTCCCTGGTTATCGCAGGCGATGGCGTTCCAGTTCACCGGCAGATTGGCGCGGATGGTTGTTATCTCGCCCGAAGGGAATGCGATGGTGCCGAAGCGGCGGGTGGATGTGTCCTCGCCGTAGAAACAGCCATATACTTTGCCCGTAGTAGCGTCGTAGGTAAGATCGGTGGCTATCGACGAGTTGTCGAAATCACGGCCTTCGTCGTAGCTGTAGGTCCATGTCTCGGTGTCGTACACATAGAGCGAGGCATAGCGGGTGGAGCCGTACTGGGTATAGCTTATCACATAGTACTTGCCGTCGATATATACGGCGCCGCCGTTGCCGTTGAGATCATAGTCCTGTGCTATCTGTGTGAATGTACCGTCGAAAGCTATCGAGCTGACATTATATTTCTTGCTGTAGCCCCAGGTATTGTCGTAGATCACGTTGGCGTGCACAGGCATGGCAGCGCTCACAGTGCGCCACGGGCCATTATCCCCGTTAGTTTTTCCGGAAGCGGCACTGCGCATCGACGCTTTCAGACCGGCATAGGCACTGCGGCCCATACTTCTCGAGGGCTCGTAGCCGCTGTCCCTCGCGGGAGCCAGTACGGCGGCCGGATCGTCGACGCCGGCCGCGGGCGCATACTTGCGCGCGAAACCTGCCGCGGTCTGTGCCGAACCTGACAGTGGCAGTCCGGACAGCATAAGTGCGGCAACAGTTGCACTAAGGCAGCATTTTCTCACTTTCATTTTTCAGAATGATTGGTTTATATTAGAATTATGACATTTCGTCACAAAAATAACGAATAAAATGCCAAACACAAAACCCACGCCACGCAATCATAGCACAACCGCTTCAATATCCCCCCACGCGCCCACAGCAACGCCTCTACGAGGCACGTTCGGGGCGGACACGAAAATACCCCACGCGCGAGCGCATGGGGCTGTATATGGGTGCGGCCTCTTCGAGGCCTTTTGGGGCGCCGGTTTCATAGCCGCAAGGCGGCGAAGAAGAAGCGCGGCGCGCTTCAATATTCACACAGTCTGGGGTTGGGGCTCCGACAGGAAACCATACCCCAGGTTTCGCGGCCCACCCCTAAACCCAACCGCGGCCAGCGGTTGAATATCCGTCCGACGCCAAATCATTCCGTCGTATCGCAGCAGCATCCCAATATTCAACCGCTGACCGCGGTTGTGGGTTTTGGGGGCGTGTTGACCTGGGGTATGGCCGCCGATGGCGTCCATACCCCAGGCTGTGTGAATATTCAAGCGCTTTGCGCTTGCTGCGGGCGAGAACACAGCAGCGCCTCTACGAGGCACGTTCGGGGCGGACACGAAAATACCCCACGCGCGAGCGCATGGGGCTGTATACGGGTGCGGCCTCGCCGAGGCCTTTTGGCTGATGGAGAGGGCGGTTACTCTTCGGGGGCGGCGATTTTGCGGAGGGTCATCACCTGCTTGCCTTTGCGGTCAAGGAGCAGGACGGTCTCGTCGTTCTTGCCGGCGATGGCCGTGCAGGCCTCTTCGAGGGCCACGAGCATGGCCGTCTCCTGGGCGGTCTTGGGGCATGCCATCCGGGTGACGCCCATATTGCTGAAATCGATGGCGTTGGTGCGTGTAGGATCGATATATATGTCGCCGTTGAAATAGTTGCAGCCTGTATTTCCGTGGGTTTTCAGCTCGGCGATATCGATGAAGATGTTGCACTCCTCGTCGTCGACGGCCTTACCATCGATAGAAGTCACCTGCCAGTTGCCGTTGAGGAATTCCATGTTGTGTCGCCGGAGTGTGAGCGCGGCCTTACCCTGAGTGTCTTTCAGATAGAGGTATGTATCCTGCCCGAGGCGGTACGACTCGGCGGTATATTTATCCTGGCCGCTGAGACATGCAGTGATGGCCGGAGCGAAGTCGACATCGGCGCAGTACTTCATGGTGGATATGGAGTTGGAGAAAATCATGACACCGTCGGAGCGGAGCACATAGTCGCCGTTGAGGATATTGCAGCCGTCGGAGGCAAAGAATCGTCCGGTCGAAGGCTGGAAATTGATGTAGGGCACATTTTCCTCTACGCTTATCTTGGTGTCGCCCACCGCGGCAATCTGCCACTGGCCGCCGCCGAGCTCAGCGTCGGAGGGCCGCTCGCCCCTGGGACTTTCGGGGGCCGGAGATGCCTCTTTTTTCTTTTTCTTCTTGTTCTTTTTGGGAGCTTTTACAGCTACGGTCTTCACTTCGCCGCTGTTGTCGGCTTTCTCTGCCGGCCGGAATATGGAGCACGATGACATCAGCATAATAGCCGCCAGTGCTGTGCTTATAGTACGTATTTTCATATAATTTATGTAGTGTTTTAAATTAAAACGCCCCCGGACGATTTTTGTTGCGCCCGATTCAAGAATGTAAAGATAGATAATTTTCTCCAAAATCTTGGCAGGTTGTCAGAAAAAGGCTAATTTTGCCTCTGCCGCTCACCAACACGACGGGCAATCTATGGAAAAACTTGAAATCAGCGAAATATTCAACGCTGCGGCAGTGCTTAAAGACGTTGCACGCAAGACCGCAATCATCCCCGCGCCTAAAATCAACCCCGAGTCACATGTATTCCTGAAGACCGAAAATCTTCAGCTCACCGGCTCGTTCAAGCTCCGTGGCGCCTACTACAAGATATCGCAGCTCACCGACGAGGAAAAAGCCCGCGGCGTCATAGCCTGCTCCGCCGGCAACCATGCTCAGGGCGTGGCTCTCGGCGCCACCCACAACGGCATTAAATCGCTCATATGTCTGCCCGCCGGCGCTCCCATATCGAAGGTCGAGGCCACCAAAGGCTACGGCGCCGAAGTGTGCCTGGTGCCCGGAGTCTACGACGACGCCTATGCCCGCGCCATCGAGCTGCAGAAGGAATTCGGCTACAGCTTCGTACACCCCTTCGACGACCCGAAGGTAATAGCCGGACAGGGCACAATAGGCCTCGAGATTCTCGACCAGATGCCCGACGTGCAGGCTGTGATAGTGCCTATCGGCGGCGGCGGCCTGATATCGGGCGTGGCCTTTGCCATCAAGACTCTGCGCCCCGACGTAAAGGTATACGGCGTGCAAAGCTCCGGGGCACCCTCGATGGCCGCATCGCTCAAGGAAGGCAAGCTCTGCCACCTCAACGACGTATCGACCATCGCCGACGGTATCGCCGTGAAGGAACCGGGTGTGAACACTTTCGAGATGTGCAACAAATATGTCGACGAAGTAGTGACGGTGAGCGACGATGAAATCGCAGCCGCCATCCTCGCACTCATAGAGCAGCAGAAACTCGTGGCCGAAGGCGCTGGCGCCGTGGCCGTGGCTGCGGCCATGTTCAACAAGGTGCCTATCCAGGGCCTCAAGACCGTCTGCCTGGTATCGGGCGGAAATATCGACGTGAACACCCTCAGCCGCGTAATCACCCGCGGTCTCAACAAGAGCGGACGCAACTACACCTTCATTATCGACCTTCCCGACAAGCCCGGACAGCTCTCGGGTGTATGCAACGTTATAGGCGAAAGCGGAGGCAACATTCTCTCCGTAACCCACGAGCGCATAAATTCCAGCAGTGCAATCAACGGCTGCACCATCCGCCTCGAACTCGAAACCCGCGACAACAAGCATATAGCCGAAATACGCGAAGCACTCGGCGCCGCAGGCTACAAAGTACTCAACTAATCATCTATTACACATAAGCGCATATGAAAATTCCGGCTCTTATCCTTGCTTGTGCCGCTGCCGTGCCGGCAGTAGCTCAGGCTCCAGCCGACAGTGTTGCCACCGACACCACATTCGTATTCACCGACATCATCTCCCTGCCCACGACATCGGTCAAAGACCAGAATAAATCGGGCACATGCTGGTGCTTCGCCGGCACATCGTTCTTCGAGGACGAGATCCGCCGTCTGGGCGGCGACTCGCTCGACATCTCCGAGATGTTCACCGTTCGCCACTGCTACAGCGACAAAGCCGACAAATACGTGCGCATGTACGGCCAGGCAAATTTCGCACCCGGCGGCTCGCTCATGGACGTGCCCTACGTGTGGAAAAACTACGGCGCCGTGCCCGAGGAAGTGTATCGCGGACTCGAATACGGCGAGAACAAGCATGTGCATGGCGAACTCGATGCCGTTCTGGCGGCCTACGTCAACGCCATCGTCAAAAAACCGAACAAAAAGCTCTCCAAGGCCTGGAAAAAGGGCATCGAGGGCGTGCTCGACGCATATCTGGGCGAGCTGCCCGAAACATTCGAATACAAGGGCAAGACCTACACCCCGCAGAGCTACGCCGCAAGCCTGCCCATAAAGCTCGAGGACTACGTAGCCCTGACATCGTTCACCCACCATCCGTTCTACGAGCAGTTCGTGTTCGAGGTGCCCGACAACTGGCTCTACGGCCAGTACTACAATCTGCCGCTCGACGAATTCAAGGCAGTGGTCGACAACGCTCTCGAAAACGGCTTCACCCTCGTATGGGCCGCCGACGTGAGCGAGGGCGGTTTCAAATGGAACGACGGCGTGGCACTGATGCCCAAGGCCAAGGACGAAACCGACATGAACGGCACCGAACTCGCCCGCTGGGTGAAACTCTCCGACAAGGAGCGCGCCGGCAAGCAGTTCGAATTCAAGGGTCCGGTCGAGGAAATCGAAGTGACCCAGGAACTGCGCCAGGATATGTTCGACAGCCAGGAAACGACCGACGACCACGGCATGGAAATCGTCGGTGTGGCCAAAGACCAGAAAGGCAACCGCTACTACAAGGTGAAAAACTCGTGGGACACCAACCAGAAATACGACGGATTCTTCTACGTATCGGAGCCCTACTTCAAGGCCAAGACCGTCAACATCCTCGTGCACCGCGACGCCATCCCAAAGAACATAGCGAAGAAACTTAACCTCAAATGAGAAAACTCACCGCGGTAATATGCGCCGTCGCCGTCCTGGCGACGGCGTGTAAAACCACCGAAGCCAACTATCGCGCCGCCTACGAGAAAACCATCGAGGCACGGCGCGAGAGCCAGTCGGTCGACTCGACCGTCTACGGCGAGGTACGCCGCCAGGGCATGGTACGCCCCATGACGGTCGGCGACACCACAGTCGACGTGCGTATACAGCGCGTGCGCGTCACCGACGGCGGTGGCGGCATACGCGAGAACCTGCACCGCTACAATGTGGTCGTGGGGCAGTTCAAGCAGCGCTTCAACGCCGTCTCGCTGCGCGACCGCCTCGTCAGTGCCGGCTATCCCGGCGCCTTCGTGGTGGAGACGGCCGAACCCTACTACTATATCATCTGTGCGTCGACCGACGATCTTTCCGAAGCCTACGCCTCGCTCAAGGCATTCGAAGCCAATCCGCCGGTACCCGTGAAGGCTCCCCTGCCCTTCCTGCTCTCTAACTGAAGTCATCGCGATAGCGGCGATAGAACTCCTCGTCCTTGTACTGGCGCCGGTATCGCAGCCATATGGCCGTAAAAACTGCCGTAGCCAGCAGCTGAAACGTGATGTGCCAGCCGTCTATATCGCCGCCGAGCACAAGCTGCGCACCCCGCCCCACTATCGACAGCAGCCCCACACAGGCCAGCAGGCCCCATAGATTTCGTTTATTTTTCAATGTCATACATAAAAAACCGACACCGTCGGGCCTTTGTTCGGCCTGACGGTGTCAGTTCTTTTTTCAGTTTTTCCGAATCTATTATTCGCCGGGGATAATTGCTTCGTTGGGGCAAACCGATGCGCAGGTGCCGCAGTCGATGCAGGTATCAGGGTCGATAACATAGATAGTGCCTTCGGAGATAGCGCCGACGGGGCATTCGGGCAGGCAGGTGCCGCAAGCCACGCAGCTGTCAGTGATTACGTAAGCCATGATTACTGTCTGTTTAGAAATTTACGAATTGTTGTTTTGTCCTGCAAATTTACGTCTTTTTTCTCAATCCGCAAGCCCTCCGCCACTTTTAACTCAAATTACACTTAATCGAGGAGAACGAATGCGCCCCAATAGCGGAAGTCGCTGTGCCGGGGGTCGGCGCGAAGATGTTCGCGGGCCTCGGCAAGAGCCCGATGGCGGTTCTTTCCTGCGGCGAGGGCGGAGTAGAATTTTTCCATCAGCCGGTAGGTGGCTATATCATCGACCGGCCAGAGACTCATGAGAACCGACCGAGCACCCGCTTTCTTGAACCCGCGCTGCAGACCGGCCACACCTTCAACCGATATATCGCCGAGACCGGTCTGGCATGCCGACAGCACTACCAAAGAGGTATTGCTGAAATCGAGACCGGCGATGTCGAATGCCGTCATGACACCATCGTTGTCCCAGCCAGTCGGAGCAGCAGAGCTGAAGAGGCTGTTGGCACCGGCGAGCACTATGCCGCTTCGCGACATGGCGCGCATCTCTTTCGAGAGCATCTGCGGCAGCAGGCGGTCGTAGCCGTCGATGGTATCACCGGGGGCCTCGTTGTGATAGAATCCGTGGGTAGCTATATGCAAAACGCCGGGCGAACTGCCCGAAAGGGCGCGGAACGCGGCTTCGGTACCGTCGGCGCCGGTGAACAGGCGCGCGTCGTAGCCCATGTCGCCAAGCGACATCGCCACATCCTCTGCCTCGGCGCCGGTAGCGGGCAACAGGCCGAAATGGAAGCCCTCGCCGAAGCGCTTGCGCACAGCCGAGCGTGTGCGCAGTGCATACAGGTCATTGCCGTCATTTGCAAGCGCGCTCTCGGGTTCGACATTATAGTCGAGACCGCCGAAGACAGCCGCCGTGCGGGAACTCTCGCCCTGTCTGCCGCCGACAATCTCGCGTGTCGATGACAGGCGCCGCATATCGACGCGGTCGGCCATGACGGAACCGCCGGGACCCGACGCATACTCCACCGGCATGGAATAGAGCACGCCGTCGGGCGAGAAATAAACTGTACCGGCCCCCTGAAGATATGGCTCGAGAGGCGCCCAGACCATGTCGTAAGCCCGGCCCGACGATATAGCGTCGGGACTGTCGAGGCCGCTTATCGTCAGAGGCACTATGCGCGGTGCGCGGTCGCCGGCCCGGAGCACCAGAGCCACAAATGAATCGCCGCCGGCTTTCATAAACTCGATGGCGGCCTCATCGGGCTTTAGCGCCCGGGAGACATCGTCCGGCGATATATCGAGCGTCATGGTGTTGATGCCCGCGCTCATGGCCATGCGGCTTATCTCTGCCTCAATCTCATGTATCTTAGCCGGAAGAAGCTTCTGCTCCTCTGTATCATTGCTCTCGACAAGCCTGGATTTAAGATCTCTAAGCAGCGAATACAGGCTGTCGGCCTTAACGGGATCCATGGCCGACAAGCGTGCATACACCGACTGTTCCACATTCAGCATCAGGCCTTTACACAGCAGAGCATTGTCGTAGGCTATGCGTGCTATCGCCGTATCGGCCGGGAAAGCGGCCGCCGAACGTGGTATAATGTCCTGCATCAGAGCAGAGTTCGACTGAAAATACTGCGCGCGGTATTCAGCAGACAGATCGAGCAGCTCGCCGAGGAGTTCCGACTTCTGCCTTTTCCAGATGTCGGTCAGCAAGGCGGCGCATCGGTCGCCCCTGCCAGTGGCGAGATATGTTCGGGCAAGGTTCTGACTCACTTTCTGATAATAATCGGCATCGATCATGAAAAAATCCTGATCGCCATGTATGGCCTCGAGGTATGAGGCAACCGAATCTAAGTCGCCGCCGTGGCGCAGAGCCACCTCCGCCGACATATTGACCATCTTCAGCCAGCGGCGGTAGAATTCGGCATTGGCGCCGTGCTTGTCGGAAGCCCGCTGCAGACTGTCGGCAAAAAACCATATGGGGTGATCGTAGCAGCTGCGGAAACCGTCGGCATCGCCTTTGCGCACATAGTAATCGGCAAGATTCATCACTCCGTCGAGATTGCGCATAAAATCGGCTTCGGCGTAAAAATATGCAGACGCCGGCTTGTAGTCGGCCATCGCGCGGCTTGCCTTGTCGAGAACGGCCTGCGCATCGCCGTCCATGCCGTGGCCGCGCAGCGAGGCAAGCTGTGTACGGTATTTTAAGTTCAGAGGGGGAATAGAATCGGTATCCTGAAGCTTCAGCCGCTGCCGCTCGGCCTCCACAAGCCATTTCTCGGCAAGATCAGGGTCGCCGATTTTCAGGAAGATACCGCCAAGTTCCTTTGCCACAGCCGCACGGCGCTTACGGCGCGACTTGCCGTAGATGCTGTCGGGCTCGTTGTATTCGTTTTCCCACAGAGCCACCGCACGGGCATACTTATGGTTGTCGTAGTAGTATACTTCCAGATGCGTAATAATAAAACTGTACTGATACTGCCGGTCGGCCGACAGCATGCAGGTATAGGCATGTCCGAGGCCTGAGCGCTCATAGTCCTCGAGCCAGCGGTCGACTTCGTCTGTGGTCATAAACAGCGATCCGTTCACCATCTGCCGCGAAGTAGTGCACATTTTGTCGTACAATATCATTCTCGCTATCACAGGCATCGGATGTGAGGAGCCGTAACATTCGCACAGATAATCGACGAACCGACGGTACCTTTCGTTCACCTCGGGATTATCATATATCTTGGCCACCATATCGGCCGCCAAGGTAAGAAATGCTCTTCGTGTAAAAATATTTTCCGGCCCAAGCAGAGAGTCGAGTGTCTCTGCCGTCTGCGGGCTGCTAAGGATAGTGTGAATCCGGTCTACGCTGTCGAGCGAGGCTTTAAACGAACGGTCGCTCCACTTCTGCCGCACACTTTGCAGATTATTATAAGCAGAAAGCCAGTTTTCCGATGCTCTGCTGACGTCAATATAATTGACATCTTTCATGTAAAATAGCTCGTTGCGGGCGTATAGCTCTGCCTCTGTGGCCATGGCGGCAGCCTCGGAGTATTTGCCCTGCTGTATCAGTTCGGGTATCTTTTTCTTCGACTCCCGAAACGATTTATAGTCGAAATTGCCTCCCGCGTGGACCGAAAAAGCTACAACAGAAATCAATATAATGAGAAAATAACGGTTCATGACAAGGAAAGATAAAAATGTGAAAGAGGATGGTCATGACAAAGATATAAAAGAAATCCGACTCCATCAAATCGCTTCGCGATAGAGATCACATTATCTTTTGATATCCAACGATTATTGCTATATTTGCGCATAACTATACCGGCATGGCAATGGACTACTCTGTTTTTATAAGCTATCGGCGTCAGGGAGGCGCTCACTACGCCCGAATCCTGAAAGCGGAACTCGAAAGACGAGGCTACCGCGTATTCCTCGACTACGACGAACTCAACGACGGCCGTTTCGACAGCCGCATAATGCAGGCCATCGAAAGCGCCCCAGTATTCATATTCATTCTTTCGCCAGGCAGCCTCGACCGCTGCGTGAACGAAGACGACTGGGTGCGTCACGAAATAGTATATGCCATGAAGACGGAGCGAAACATCGTTCCGGTGAATTTCGACGGCCTCTTCAAGGCGTTCCCCGCCTCTCTGCCCGAAGACGTGCGAAGTATCATCGGGCAGCACCAGTTCTCGAAAATCGACAGCGAATCGCTGCTTCAGGAATCTGTCGACAAACTGGTCCGCAATCGTATCGCGCCCATCGTATCGCCATATAATACCGGCAATACCGACACCGCCAATGGTGCGGAGATTTTCGTTCTGACCGATGCCGAATGCTCGATAAACCGTTTTCACAAACTCTTAACCGTGGCACGTCCGGACGAAGAGACCTCAATACGGCTCAACAAGGGCAATCACTTGCTCGAATTCATAAGCACCGAAAACCCCGACATTCGCGAGCAAGTGCGCTACACCGTTACCGACAACGACTATACCGACTTCATCGAAATCCGCCTCAGAAAACGCATCGATGAAGCACTCGAATCACTTTCACTATTTCCGGTTCGTAAAAACGGCCGTTACGGTTATATCGACATCCACGGCAACCTAAGAATACCATGCCAGTTCTATGGAGCCGGTCATTTTAGCGAAGGAATGGCAAAAATCCAGAATGAAAAATGCCTCTGGGGGTTCATAGATAAAACAGGAAAGACAGTTATTCCCTGCATATTCAGATATGAAAATTCTTATAGTGAAGAGTTCTCAAATGGTTTAGATCTATGTGTATTTATAGATGGAAATTGGATAAATTTAGCCGATTCTTATACCTCTTCATTCAATTATGCAGATCTTTTTACAGAAGGTCTGGCAAGGGTCAAAAATAAAGATGGACTATTTGGATTTATCGACAGAAATGGAAATTTGGCAATCCCTTGCTCATTCAAATTTGCGGATTTTTTTAGCGATGGTCTGGCGATGGTCCAAAACAAAGACGGACTATTTGGATATATCGATAGATATGGGAATATGGCGGTTCCATGCTCTTTCAAGAATGCTCATTCTTTTATCGATGGTCTGGCGCGTGTCCAAAATAATGATAGACTGTATGGGTACATCGATAAGAATGGGAAAATGGTAGTTCCATGTTCATTCGAAGATTCATGTCCTTTTTTTAGCGAAGGACTGGCAAGTGTCATAAATAAAAAAGGGTTATATGGATTTATCGATAAGAATGGAAAATTTGTAATTCCTTGCTCCTTCAAAAATGTCGGCTTTTTTTGCGACGGACTGACAACAATACAAGGCAAAGAGGGCCTATGGGGCTATATTGACAAGAATGGTAAGCAGGTAATCCCTTGCACCTTTAAAAATGCCTCCTATTTTAGTGATGGTCTTGCATGTGTCCAAAACAAAGAGGGATTATGGGGATTTATCGACAAAAATGGAATACAGGCAATTCCCTGTTCATTCGAATATGCCTATTCTTTTAGCGATGGACTGGGATGTGTCAAAAATGCAGAAGGCTTATGGGGCGCCGTTGACAAAAATGGAAATCTTGTTATTCCATTCAGATATAAAAAGCCTGTATATTTCAAGGATGGCCTTGCCGAGGTCGAAAGCGAATCGGGCCTCGCCTATATTAACAAAAAAGGCGAAATTGTGTGGTCTGAAAACGACCCCGCCTAATCATCTTTTCTCGCGGCCACGCGACCCTAAAATCCCCGTGCGAAAAGAGCCTTCGGAGGCTCGCCGAAGTGACAAAAGGCCTCGGCGAGGCCGCATCCGTATACAGCCCCATGCGCTCGCGCGTAGGGTATTTTAGAGTCCGCAGCGGGCACGCCTCGTAGGGGCGCTCCCATGTGTCCGGGCGGCGGATATTCAACCGCAGGCCGCGGTGTGCCGGAGGCACAGCAGTTGTGGATAACCCCGGGCAACGCCCGGGGCATGGGCCATCAGAGGCCGATAGTCCCGGAGGGACGTCTTGTGATGTATCTTAAGGGGCCACGAGACGTCCCTCCGGGACTGGTGGATCGGGGGTATCGCCTAACCCCGGGCGGTACCCGGGGTTATCCACAATCATGGTGCCTCCGGCACCGTAGACGTCCTCTTGGGCTGACACAATCATCAGCGCGGAACTTTTTTTCTTTCCGGGCCATGATCTACCGCACAATCTCGCGGCGGCATCGGTTGGGAGGATAACACACGACCCCGGACCGGGTGGTTCGGGGTCGTGTGCATTTATTTAAGATAGTGTTGTATCAGAGGTATTTGGCGACTTCGGCGGCGAGCTTCGTGGGGTCGGCGATGCGGGCCACGATCTCGCCCTTGCGGTTGATGATGAATGTGGTGGGGAAGGCGCCGACATTATAGTTGGTGAGAGCACCGACGCCGTCGGAGGGAGAGTTCCACACGGTAATCCACGGCAGGTTGCGGGCCACGGTCTTCCATGCCTGCTCGTCGTCGTCGAAGGCGATCTGGAATATCTCCAGACCCTTGTCGTGGTTCTTGGTGTAGATATCGTTGAGAATGGCGTTGTAGGCCACCGATGCGTCGGTAGAATAGGCGGTGAAGCTTACCACGACCAGTTTGCCGTCCTTCACGAGGTCGGAGATTGAGTGCTTCACGCCGCGGTCGTCGTAGTTGGAGAGGTCGATATAGCCTGTCTCGGTGGCCTCGAGCACGGTGCCGGGGGTTACCTGGAGTTTGCCCATGGCGTTGCGGCCTTCGAAGAAAGCTGCGCGCAGAGCCTTGCCGCGCGGATCCTCGGGAGCGAAAGAGGCGAATATCTGTGCGGCGGCGCCGTATACACGGTTGCCGAATTCTTCCTTGGGATTGAACAACGGCTGTCCGCCGATCGACTTGCCTATGACATAATATGCCACCGCACCGGTGGTGTCGGCGGTGATATAGTTCACCAGCGTGCGGCGCAGCTCGGTGTCGGATGCGGCTTCAGCGCCTTTGGCGGCCGTTGCGGCGGCTATGGTGCTGTCGATGGCGCATACGGTGCGGGCCAGGTCGGTGCCTCCGAGGGTATAGCCAGAGCCGAAATGCTGTCCGTAGGCCGTGACGGTCACCTTATCGCAGGAGTCGACCGGGAAATAGATGCTTCCGCCGGGGGCGGTGAGACGGAGCACCTCGGCGTAGTGTGCCGGGACGTCGGAGCGGTACGAGAATTTACCGTCCTTGCCCACCGACAGACTGTCGATGGTATACCACAGGCCGTTGTTATAGGCCTCGAGGGCTATCTTCTCCAGTGCCGGTTCGGACACGGTGCCTTCCACGCTCCATCCTTTGGGACCGCCGCACGAGGAGACCGCAAGCGCGGCCAGTGCGAGGCCGCCGTACAAGAGTTTCTTCATGAGTTGAATTTTTGTGCTATGGCCCCGGCGATTTCCGCCATGCGTTCGGGGCTGAGTTTAAGTTTCTCGCGGCGGAAATCCATATCGGCCTCGCTGTTGATGGGCACAAGGTGGATGTGTGCGTGGGGCACTTCCAGACCGATCACGGCCACGCCGATGCGCTTGCAGGGCACCGCGGCCTCGATGGCCGCAGCCACGCGCTTGGCGAAGAGCTGCAGGGCAGCGTATTCGTCATCGCTGAGGTCGAAGATATAGTCGACCTCACGCTTGGGCACCACCAGAGTATGCCCTTCCGACAGAGGATTGATGTCGAGGAAAGCATAGTGATGCTCGTCCTCGGCAACACGGTACGAGGGAATCTCGCCGGCTATAATTTTCGAGAAGATACTTGCCATCAGAGCGATATTTCAACAATTTCAAAACGAACCTTGCCGGCGGGAATGTTTATCTCCACTATCTCGCCCTTTTTGTGGCCCATGAGGCCGCGGGCGATAGGTGTGCTCACTGCTATGCGGCGTGCCTTCATATCGGCTTCGGAATCGGCCACGATGGTATACTCGGCCTCGGAGCCGGTATCGACATTGCGAATCTTCACGCGGTTGAGCATCTGCACCTCGTCGGTAGAAAGCTTGCTCTCGTCGATAATACGGGCATTGGCAACCAGATCTTTCAGCTGGGCGATCTTCATTTCGAGAAGGCCCTGGGCTTCTTTGGCTGCATCGTATTCGGCATTTTCCGAAAGGTCGCCCTTGTCGCGAGCCTCGGCTATGGCACGGCTGATTTCGGGTCGCTTAACAGTCTCGAGATAGGCTATTTCTTCCATCTTGCGATCATAGCCATCCTTGGTCATATAGGTTATTGCCATTTGTATTCGATTTTTAAGAGGTATTTGATTTGATTTATAGTAAACACAATAAAAGAAAGAAACTCTCGCCGGGAATCGCCCGCCGGAGCTCTTCTTAAATACTCTGATGTCGACTGCAAAGTTAGGCCTTTTTTCTGTCCCGGCACTCTTATTAATCTTAATATTAGTTAAATCCATGCCAAATGGCACTATTGTGCGTAATTTTGCGCCCGAAATGAAAAACGCTATTATAACGGTGGCGCTGCTGGTGATCGCCAACGTATTCATGACCTTCGCATGGTACGGCCACCTCAAACTGCAGCAGATGAAGATTCTTTCGGGCAACACCCCGCTCTACGCCGTGATATTGCTCTCGTGGGGCATAGCACTGGCCGAATACTGCTTTCAGGTGCCGGCAAACCGCATGGGTTTCCGCGAAAACGGCGGCGCGTTCTCGCTGCTACAGCTCAAAGTCATACAGGAGGCGGTGACGCTGATTATATTCACCGTGTTTACCGTGCTGTTCTTCAGGGGCGAAAGCCTGCACTGGAACCATTTCGCCGCTTTCGGGTGCCTCATAGCCGCCGTATACCTCGTATTCATGAAATAATTTGGCGGCAGGCGGCGCAAGTGTTTGAAATATCGAAAAAAAGATGTATCTTTGCAGCCGCTAAGAGCATCTTGTGCCCGAAGCACTTTTTTAATTAACCCTTTTTATTAACACATTAATGACAGAATTGAAAAATTCACCCGTTGAAGATTTCGACTGGGAAGCCTATGAAAACGGCGAAACCGCAGGTGAGAAATCGCGTGCCGAACTCACCCACGCCTACGAGGAATCTCTCAACTCCGTAAAGGACAAAGAAGTAATCGAAGGTACCATCATCGCCCTCAACAAGCGTGAGGCAGTGGTTAACATCGACTACAAATCGGACGGCATCATCCCCATGAGCGAATTCCGCTACAACCCCGACCTCAAAGTCGGCGACAAAGTGGAAGTGTTCATCGAAAACCAGGAAGACAAAAAAGGCCAGCTCATCCTTTCGCACAAGAAAGCACGCGCCTCGCGTTCCTGGGAGCGCATCAACGCCGCCCTGGAAAACAACGAAATCATCAAAGGCTTCATCAAATGCCGCACCAAAGGTGGCATGATTGTCGATGTTTTCGGCATCGAGGCATTCCTCCCCGGTTCGCAGATCGATGTTAAGCCCATCCGCGACTACGATGTATTCGTAGGCAAGACTATGGAATTCAAGGTCGTTAAGATCAACGAAGAATTCCGCAACGTTGTCGTTTCGCACAAAGCTCTTATCGAGGCCGAACTCGAACAGCAGAAGCGCGAAATCATCAGCAAGCTCGAAAAAGGCCAGGTGCTCGAAGGCACCGTCAAGAACATCACCTCCTACGGCGTATTCATCGACCTGGGCGGCGTCGACGGCCTCATCCACATCACCGACCTTTCGTGGGGCCGCGTAAGCCACCCCAGCGAAGTGGTTCAGCTCGACCAGAAGCTCAACGTCGTTATCCTCGACTTCGACAACGACAAGAAGCGCATCGCCCTCGGTCTCAAGCAGCTCCATCCCCATCCCTGGGATGCCCTCGATCCCAACCTCAAGGTCGGCGACAAAATCAAGGGCAAAGTGGTCGTTATGGCCGACTACGGTGCATTCCTCGAAGTTGCTCCCGGTGTTGAAGGCCTCATCCACGTCAGCGAAATGTCGTGGAGCCAGCACCTCCGCAGCGCTCAGGAATTCCTCAAGATCGGCGACGAAATCGAAGCCGTTATCCTCACTCTCGACCGCGCCGAACGCAAGATGAGCCTCGGCATCAAGCAGCTCAAGAGCGATCCCTGGGAAAACATCGAGACCAAATACCCCATCGGCAGCCGCCACACCGCCCGTGTGCGCAACTTCACCAACTTCGGCGTATTCGTCGAAATCGAAGAAGGCGTCGACGGTCTCATCCACATCAGCGACCTGTCGTGGACAAAGAAAATCAAACACCCCAGCGAATTCACTCAGGTAGGTGCCGAAATCGAAGTCGAAGTACTCCAGATCGACAAAGACAACCGTCGCCTCAGCCTCGGCCACAAGCAGCTCGAAGAGAACCCCTGGGATGTATTTGAAACCATCTTCACCGTTGGTTCCGTTCACGAAGGCACCATCATCGAAATGCTCGACAAGGGTGCTGTCGTTGCCCTCCCCTACGGCGTAGAAGGCTTCGCTACTCCCAAGCACCTCGTTAAGGAAGACGGCTCGCAGGCCAAGGTCGACGAGAAGCTCAACTTCAAAGTCATCGAATTCAACAAGGACAGCAAGCGCATCATCCTCTCGCACAGCCGCATCTTCGAAGACGAAGCTCGCTCCGAGAAGCAGGCAGAGCGCAAGCAGAAGCGTGCCGCCGCTCCCAAGAAGCAGGCCGAAGAAGCTCCCGCAGCTACTACTCCCATCGAGCGCACAACCCTCGGCGACCTCGAGGCTCTCGCTGCTCTCAAGGAAAAACTTTCGAAATAATATCGAAATAAATTTCGATAACCCGAACAAAAACGGGGCGCCCGGTGGGCGTCCCGTTTTTTATTTCGTATATCCTTTGTCAGATTTTTATGACCAGGTAGTTGGTGAGGCTCCAGAACTGGGCCGGATTGGTGATGCGAAGCACCTTGTGGCCGTTGACATCGTCGATGGTGTAGGAGCCGGCGGGCTGCTTGGTCAAAACCTCGGCCTTGGTGGAATTGAGGTCGATCTGAGTGAGGGTGCGTTTGTCGGCGCGTGTAAAGAAATTACGGTCGAAGTCGCCCTCCATAATCTTGGTCTTGCGCAGGAAACCGGTCTCGATAATCTTGTTTGCCTGGTGTTCATCCTTGTTGCCGATGGCATAGTAGCAGGTATTGAGCTCGTTGGTAAGCTCCACATTGGCATTGTCGGTAGAATCGCGCTGAGCCACTACTGTAGTTACAGTGGAGTGCAACGAATCGACCTGCCCGCTAAGACTGCTGATGCTGGCTTTGGCCTCATCGAGATTAGTCCGCAGTGTCTCTATTTCACGAGTCTGTGAGTCGATCTGACCCTGAAGCTGAGCTATTGTTTTCTTGAGATTTGTATTGGTCAGATTCGAACTGTTAAGCTTCTTTTCGAGTTCCGCCAGACGTTCGCGACGCTGTGTGAGAGTTGCCTGGATTGCGGCAATATCCGCGAGAATCTGGTCGCGCTGCCCGGGTGTCTCGTTCTTGCCACTAACCGTCAGTATGTTTTCCAGCTGCTTTATCTGGTCCATCCCTGTCGATATCTCGTTCACAAGCCCTATAAGTTGGTCGCGATCGGCAATGGCCGAGCGGAGTTCTTCGGTAGTGGCTTCGTTGAGAGCCTGCTGTTGGCGAAGCTCTTCTTCCTGTTTTTTGTTAGAGCACGACGACGAGGCTATCAGCAGAGCCGTGAGTGCCAGTGTGACGATTTTTTTCATATTTCAGTAGATTGAATGTCCGTATCGGGGCGATATTTATTTTTATGCCGCCGCTGCGCGGCGTCAGCTCGTTCCTTTCCTCCGACAATTATAACAATCTCGCCTTTGGCTTGGTTCGCGCCGTAATAGGCGGCAAGTTCCCCAAGTGTATCGCGCATCACCGTCTCGTGTACTTTCGATATCTCGCGCACCACGGCCGCCGGTCTCTCGGCGCCGCACGCTTCGGCCAGGGCCTCGAGTGTGCGGGCAAGACGCACCGGCGACTCATATATGATAAATGTCACCGGCAATTCGGCCAGGAACTCCAGCCTCGAGGCGCGACCTTTCTTCACCGGCAGAAATCCTTCGAAGAAGAAACGGTCGCAGGGCAAGCCCGAGCTTACGAGCGCCGGCACAAAAGCCGTGGCACCGGGCAGCGTCTCGACCGTGAGACCGCGCCGGCGGCATTCGCGTGCGAGCATAAAACCAGGGTCAGATATGCCGGGCGTACCCGCATCCGACACCAGTGCTATCGTCTCGCCGGCCTCTATGCGGTCGAGGATGGGGTCGAGACTCTTGTGCTCGTTGAACTTGTGATGGCTCGCCATCGGAGTATCGATGCCGAAATGGCGCATCAGCACACCCGACGTGCGCGTATCCTCGGCAAGGACAAGCGATGCCGAGCGAAGCACCTCGACAGCTCGAGGAGTCATGTCGGCCATATTGCCTACCGGCGTGGGCACTATACAGAGTTTTCCGGCCATGGTCAGGAGGGCATGTTATCTTTGAGAATAGCAAAGAAATCTTCCACGTTGGGATTACGGGTGTCCCAGAGAAGGTCGTTGGTCAGATAATCGACTGCCTCGGCATACGAGGGCATGTGCGCCAGCAGCGACAGAGTGTCGGCGAAATCCTCGATATCGCCGTTGAAAAGCTCGCGGCGGAAGCGGAATTTATCGTTGAGAGTAAAGGCCCGCAGAAGTTTTGTATTTTCCACAGCTTCTGGAGCGGCAGCCGCTTCGGCTACAGGCTCTTCCTCAATGACTTCCGGAACCACGTGTGGTGCCGGAGCCACGGGAATTTCAGCCACCGGTTCTACCACTACCGGCTCTTCAGCTACTGCCTCGGCCGCATGCTCTTCGCCGGCTTCTATGGCGGCGGTGGCGGCATCGGTCTCGTCGGTCACCTCAGGGTATACAGCCTCCTGATCCTTCACCTCCACGGCGTGGGCCTCGGCGGCGAGAGCCTGCGCCTGGCCAAGCACAGCGGCATCGGCTGTGGCAGGAGCACCTTCGGCAAGATAGCGGCTAAGCCCGCGCGAGTATTCATCGAATTTCTCGGCGAGCAATGAGCGCGCATGGATACTGTCGCGGTCGAGCAGAACCTTCAGCAGGCCCTCGAGCTCTACATTGAGGCGTATGAGTCTATCTAAGTCGGTCATTATTCGAATGTTTTAATCAGTAAATTCTCTGCACCCTCGCGCACCTGTTTGCGCGGGCAGAAAAATCCGTTTACCATTATCACCACCACGTGTGTCGGATTGCCTTCGTTGTCGAGTTTATAGCCGGCATATGCCTGCACCGAGCTCACACTGCCGGTTTTGAGCGCTATTTTGCCTTTGAGCGTCGACTTTGCAAGAAAGCCGCGCAGAGTGCCCTCCTTGCCGGCGCGGGGGAAGAACGACGAGTAGGTTTCGCACTGCGGCGATTTCGCCATCCACTCCAGTACGTCGCCTATGAATCGGGCCGACAGCCGGTTGGCGCGGGTGAGGCCGCTGCCGTCGTTAATAATGGTATACTTCGGATTGATGCCGCGGGTGGCCCAGAGCTCTTTTTCGCGTTTTATCACATCCTTGCGCGAGGCCGCCGGGTCGATGGCCCGCAGCATGCCCTCGGCAAAAAGATTGTCGCTGCGCACCATCAGACTGCGCATTATTTCGGCGAAAGTTGCCGAACGGTGGGTATACACGGTCTTCTCCTTGGCGCCTTCTCCGGCGTTGCAGGCGTTCTCTTCAAGAGTTATTCCGGCCTCCTTAAGTTTATTCTTGAGCTCGAGCGCAAACACCGCCGCCGGATCGGGCATAGTGGTACGCACGGCCCATTTCTTGTCGGCGGTATTGCGGGCATACACTATCAGGCGCTCGCTGTCGACACCGCGCACAAGATCGTTGCCCGACAAGGAGCGGCGAAGCACCACATCGAGCCCCGGCACATGCGGCTTGGTCTCGCCGGTGGCCGGATAGAGCGTTACGGTATTGTCGCGCCAGTTCATGCCGAAAAGACCGGCGCCGTAGGGCCACGCCACATCCTCGATTTCCCACTGGTTGATAGGCCCGGGATTGCGCAGGGGCTGCTCCACCACCAGCTTGCCGGTGATGCGCGTGATGCCGGCGCGACGCAGTCCGGCGGCTATCGAGTCGCAGAAACCGCGGCGGCTCTTGAAATTCTCACTCTCGATGGTAGGGTCGGCACAGGTGCGCACCACAAGATCGCCATCCCAGGCCGATCCGTCGGGGCGACCCTTGAGCACTACCGGTGTGGTAAAGCGGCGGTCGGGACCGGCTACCGACAGCGTCGTAGCCGTGGTAATGGCCTTCATGACGCTTGCAGGAGTAAGCGCCAGCTGCGAATTGTGGTCCACCAGCACCTTGCCGGTCTTAAGATCCTTGATGTAGATGCCTATCGATGTCGATTCCTCCCCGTCGATGCCGAGAAAGCCCTCTGCGGCAGCGCTCAGCGACGACGACAGAAGCAGCACCCCGGCCAATAATATATTGTGAAAATTCACCTTCATGTATCCTTAAAAGCTGTTTGACAAACTGAACAGCGAAATTACATAAAAAAAACAGAATAATGCCCCGGTGTTTAAAGAAAATCGTTCCGCCGATGCACGCGAAACCCGGGCTGCGGAAGCCTTCCGGCCACCCGCCGCCCGGGTCCGATATCACCAGGTATGAGCCTGTCAGCCTATTTGCCCAAAAACTCCTGATAGTACTCCTCGAGAATCTGACGCACCTTCTGTCCGATGGTAACATAGGCGTCGCGGTCGAGATTGGCCTCCGACGTTCGGATAGACCATTCCGGCCCGTCGAAACCCGAGCCGTTGAGCACCACGATGCCCTTTTCCACTGCCAGACGCATCGTCACGTCCAGCGGATTGTGGGCCGTAGGCAGCCACTCGGCGAATGCATCGCCATGGAGCTTGCGGGCCCATACCATCATGTCGATCTCGCTGTAGTAGCCCACACGCAGAGGATCGTCGGGTATTCTAAAGCCGGTATTCTCCCACAGCGCCTGCAGGCGGTCGTGGATCATGGCCTGCATCTTGACCTTGTACACATCTTCGGTGTCGAGCAGGCACTTGATGGCGAAGAGGCTCATCTGTATCTGCTGCGGTGTCGACAAGCCGGCCGTATGGTTCAGAGCCACATCGCGGCTGTCGGCCACCATGCGGTCGATGAACTTCATCGACGGTACGTCGAGAGTGAGGCTCGAATAGCGCTTCCCGAGGTCAGCTTTCCTGTCGGCCGGAAGCTCGGCGATCATGCGGTCGAAGATATTGTCGCAGGCTGCGGCGATAACGGCCAGTCGCCAGCCGGTGGCCCCGAAATACTTCGAGAACGAGTACACGCACAGCGTATTGGCGGGCAGCTTGTAGAGCAGCGACTCGAAATTCTCGGCGAAAGTGCCGTAGACCTCGTCGGACACGATGATAAGGTCGGGATTGTCGTTCTTCACTATATCGACGAAGCGCCTCAGATTATCGTCGGAGAGGCGGTAGGAGGGCGGATTCGACGGATTGATCATGCACACCAGTTTCACCGACGGATCGCGGAGCTTGTCGAGCTCGCTGTCGGGATACTGCCAGTAGTGATATCCGTCGGCCTGGACCTTGTTGGCGCTCACGGTCACCACATCGAAATCGAAGCGATCGAGCTCGGGAATCTCGATATAGGGCGTAAACAGCGGCGCCATAAGGGCTATACGGTCGCCTTTGTTTATCAGATGGTTGGCCTGCAGCGAATCGAAAACATAGCACATGCCTGCCGTGCCCCCCTCGACGGCAAACAGATCGTACTCCCGGCCTCCGCCGGCGTCGCGCTGTCCGAGTTCCTGGGCCAGATATCGCTGTATGGCCACTTCCGTATACTTGAGTATGCGTGGCGGCGTAGGATACTGGTCGCCGATAATGCCTTCGGCCCACTCGTGCACAAGCTCGTCGCGGTCGGCGCCGGCGATGGCCGTCATATAGCGGTATGCGTCGGCAAGGAGTTTCTCGCCTTCGGTAGAACTGTGGGCGACAAGGAATGTCTCGAAACGGTCGGCGATACCTTTCTTCAGCGGCATCCCGGCTATGCCCGGCGCCTCGGTGTAGGTGCGGCGGCATTCCCCGAGCGCGAAGGCACCCAGCGCAAAGAAGGCCTCGCGGGCGTCGGCGCTTATCCAGTTGGGGTTGCCACGGCCGGCGTTAAGGAATGTGGCGCTCGACTTGCGGGCGTCTTCCTGCGCCAGTTCTATAAGTTGGTTCTTGATTTCGAACGGACTCATCTGGCTGATCCGTTCTTCGTATTCTCTGCTTAATGGATCCATATTTTGTGAATTATGGGTTATGAATTAAGAATTATCCCGTCAGCCTATCCGCCTGTCTGCCTGTCCGCCTAAAGTATAACATTACCGGCGCCGATTGTGTTTGCCTCATTTTTTGCAATATACCCGATTGTTTCGTAATTTTGCGTCCATGAAGACAGCCGACAGTATAAAAAAAGCCGTTGAACGGCGCTCACGTCCCTCATACAAAAATCCGGCCCGTTTCCGCCTCGACTTCATAAAAGAAAATACATTCAACAGGCTCTGGACCGTGCGCATGACCCGCGCGCGTGTCATCGTCGTTTCCATAGCCGCTGTCCTTGCCCTCGCCGCTCTCATCTACATGATTATAGTGTTCACTCCCCTGCGCCATTTCGTGCCGGGCACACTCAAAGGCGACCTCAGGGCACAATATCTCGAAACGGCGCTCAGACTCGACTCGCTCGAGACAGCCGCCCGCGCCAACGAGGCATACATGCAGTCGGTCCTCGCCATTATGAAAGGTGAAATCGACACTATCACGCCCGCGCCGACGCCGGTGACTATCCCCGCGCCCTACTCGCTTGTCCGCGCCGGCGACGCCGAACGCCAGTTCGTGCGCCGCTACGAGGAAGAGGAGCGCTTCAACCTGTCGGTACTCGCCCCCATCGCCGCCGAAGGCATGATTTTCGCCTCGCCCATACCCGCCACAGCGACAGTGACACCACTCCTCGCCGGCGGTGTGGCCGCAAGCCAGCCGGCACTCATGCCGGTGGCATCGGTATACCGCGGAACCGTCACAGGCATATACTACGACAGCGACGGCCGCGCCGTGGTCACCGTGCAGCACCCCAACGACTTCGTCACCGTCTACTCCGGCCTTTCCGACATATTTGTGACCAAAGGCGCAAAAATAGCCGCAGCGCAGCGCATAGGGCATGTCGCCGCAAACACCGCCCTCGCCTTCGAGCTATGGCACAACGGCGCTCCACTCCCCCCACAGGATTACATATCAATGAACCACTGACGACCCGATGATGGGAAACCCTATAGCATACACTCTCAAACAATACTGGCCCACATTGCTGTGTGTGGCCGTGATACTCTACGCCACCCTGTCGGCCGATCCCACCGCCGGGGCCGAACTGCCGCTTATACCGCACCTCGACAAGGCGATACACACCATAATGTTCGGCGGTCTCGCCGGCGCCGCGGCCTTCGACTGGCAGCGGACACACCGGCAGACGCCACTGTCGCGTGGCCGTATGGGCGCCATATGCGCCATATGTGTGCTTGCCGGTGCGCTCGACGAAATAGCGCAGGGAACTCTGACAGTGGCGCGCTCTGCCGAATGGGCCGACCTCGGCGCCGACGCGCTGGGCATAGCGGTGGCTTTTTTTGCCGCTCCTCCGGCCATACGTCGTGTACTGCATCTGAAAAATGGCTAAATCTTCCAACGTAAACATGCTGTCGGGCCCCCTTGCAAGGCCCATGATTATCTTCGCACTGCCACTCATCGCGAGCGGCATACTGCAACAGTCGTTCAATTCGGTCGACGTAGCGGTCGTAGGCCGCTTCACCGGCAGTCTGGCACTGGCCGCCGTCGGCAGCAACGGTCCCGTAATCAGCCTCATCGTCAACATGTTTATCGGCCTCGCCGTCGGCGTCAACGTCGTCATAGCCAAGTGCATCGGCCAGCGCAATTCCCCGGGTGTGCGTGCAGCCGTCGCGGCCACGGCTCAGCTCGCGCTCTTCGGCGGCCTGGCGCTCCTTGTCATAGGCATGTCGGTGTCGCGCCCCATCCTCGAGCTGCTCGGCACGCCCGACGACGTGCTCGATCAGGCCGTGCTCTATCTTCGGGTCTACTCGGTGGGTATGCCCTTTATGGTAATATATAACTTCGGTGCGGCCGTGCTGCGCAGCGTAGGCGATACCCGCCGTCCGTTCTACAGTCTGGTAATAGCCGGTTTTGTAAACGTAGGCCTCAACTTCCTTCTGGTTGCCGGCTTCGGCATGGGAGTCGACGGCGTGGCATGGGGCACTGTGATATCCAACATCGTCAACGCCGCCATCATCACCGGCATACTCATTCGCGAAAAAGGCGACATACACCTCGACTTCCGCACCATCTTCCGGCGTCCCGACTATCCGCAGCTGGGCAAAATCGCCGGCATAGGCTTCCCCGCCGGCCTGCAGGGAACCGTTTTCGCCTTCTCCAACGTCTTTATCCTATCGGCAATCAACACCTTCGGAGCCGACGGCGCCGCCGGCTCGGCGACAGCCATCAACTTCGAGGTGTACTGCTACTTCGTTATCAACGCTTTCGGCCAGACGGCCGTAGCGTTCATAAGCCAGAACTTCGGCGCCGGGCGTCTCGACCGCTGCCGGCGCACCTTCCGGCTGGCTCTTATCATGAGCCTTGTCAGCGCCGTGACACTCAATGTGGCACTTGTGCTGTGCCGCTACAGCGCCATATCTATCTTCACCACCGACCCGGGCGTAGTGCGCTTCGCCTCCGAGCGTATGGTCACGGTGCTGCTCTTCCAGGGCATAGCATGCTACTACGAGATGGCCGGCGCCTCCATGCGCGGTCTCGGCTACTCCATGACGCCGGCCCTCATCACTATCTTCGGCACCTGCGTGCTGCGCCTGCTGTGGGTGTGGTGCTTCCACGGGTTCAACGGCGAGTTCGTGCATCTGATGATGGTGTACCCCGTGTCGTGGACACTCACCGACATCGCCATGGCCATAGCCTACAACCGCATCACCCACCGCATACGCTCAGAGGTTGTTTAATAACCTCTCAGCCGCGCCTGATGCGCGCGGGTAGCGACAGCGACGCCGTCGCTGCCAGGCGCCTGTACCACTCCGACAGCACCGTGTTCGTGCCCTCGGTGGCCCGGGCAAGAGTGCCGCACACCAGGGCCGTCTCGATATTGGTGCGGAGCTGGCTCACACGCCAGTCGCTGTGGTCCACGGCACAGTCTATAGTTATAATATCGCTGTCGTAGCTCACCTCCGCCACATTGGTGGCAGTCACCACAGGCCCCAGCCCGGCGATGATGCCGGCGGCGACCTCGGTCACGAGTACGGCAAGCGCGCGTCGGTGCCTGCGGTCGAGTGTGGCGGGCACATCGGCGCCGCGCGATGCCGCATCGAGAGCCGAGCGGGCATAGATGCGATCTTCTATCGCATGAATCGAAATTGCTATTGTCATAATATCATCCTCTTATAAAATAGTGATATCCCAGCCGGGGTCGCAGCAGGCGCATGGCCCGCGACGGATCGATGTAGAATCGCGACGGACGCATGAAGCCAAGCACGAAACTCAGTGCCTTGCCGAAGGGGAGCGCCCGCGGCCCCTCCATGCACTCCTTCACCTGATTGTAGAGCTCAAGCCATTTCAGACGCTGAAGCGTGCTGTCGCATGGCGGTGCGCCATGCCGCTCCAGGGCATGCAGGGTGCGCGAGGCATGGTCGTAGCTCACATAGTGGCATCGGGGACGGCGGTGCAGTGCCTCGTCGATTACCTCGCCCAGAGGGCACTCCCGCCCGCTGCGGGCATTGCGTCTCATTATGTCAAGACAGATTGCGATAAATTCGGCATCGCGGGCCTTTGTCGTTGTTGTCATGGGGGTATGATTTGTTTTACCCCACAAAGATACAACTCAAATTGTATTTTGTCAATAGTATCTGCAATTTTAATTGCAGAAAAATTGCACAAAAAAACGGCGACCGCTTTCCACGAAGGGATTGCAGCCGCCGCTCCTGCATGAAGAGAGTTATTTCTTCACCATAGTTGCTGTGTACGGAAGTGTATCGAGGTGCAGGGTGATTTCGTAGGTACCGTCTGCATCGCAGGTAAGGTTGGCAGGATTGCCGAAGCCGGTAAGACTGTCGAGACTGCCGCCGAGGTTGATATCCCAGCCGTCGTTCATGCGGAACTTCCAGCTGTTGCCGGCGCTCATATTGGCGGTTACGGTCCACGTGAGCATGTCGGCCGACGGAGTCATGGCTTCAGAGGCTGCCCAGCCGTTGAAATCGCCGATAATACCGATGGTCTTGATGCTTGTGAGCGATATCTTGCCTTCGCCATAGTTGAGGCTTATGAAGTAGAGACCTTCGGCGGGAACCTTGATGTTGGAGCCGCCGGTAGTGCCCGAACCAGTGCTGATGCCGGTGGCGGGATCGGTTGTGAACTCTATGGCCCCGTCGCAGCCGAAGTCGCCGTTCCATGCGTTAGTGGGGCTGAACTTGAATTCGGGTTCGGCAGCCCCGTAGAGGTGGGCATAGCCTGCATAGTTCACATAGTCTTCGGTCCACATCACCATGGCGAACTGGCCGTCGTTCCAGCTTGTGCCGTTCACGCCGTTGCCTGCGAGCCAGAAATTCTCGATGGCCTGCTTGTAGCTGTAGGCATAGGTATCCATGTTGAATGTTATCTCCACAGAGCCGCCAAGAAGCATCTTGCCGGCTTCCTGTGTGGCGGCCGAAGGATCGAGAGTGCCGCTGACAACGCCCTTCTCGACCTTGGCCTCTTCACCGGCCACTACGCCGAGAGCGTTCGAGAAGTCGCTGTTTGCGAGCGAGGTGCCGCTGATAATCATCCAGTAGCTGTCCTTGGCAATCTGGAACACGCCCTTGAATTCGGGGTCGTCGTACTGGTTGGTGGAGCTGTGCTTGAACGGAGCGGTATTGTTTACCGACCAGCCGTCGGGAGTATTCGACCAGGCCAGATAGTACTCTGTATCGATGGTGTAGGGCGGGAACGACACCACATTCATCTGCATGGGGCAGTAGAATTTGTCGGGACCGCCGAGGATGATGTTCTCGTTGCCCTTGGCGGCGCTTACACGGTAGCGCACCCACACGGAAGTCTCGACGGGATTCTTGCTTATGAAGTCGCGGACAGCGTCGCTAAGAGTGGTAGGATCGAACGCAAATTCCGATCCGAGAACCTCTACGGGCACCTCGGTGCTTGTGGCGAAGTCCTCGGTGCTGCTCAGCTGGGCGACAGCTGCGAAGCCATAGCCCTCGGGCCAGCCTTCGGCAGCGGTGGCATTGGCCACAACCACCTGTTCGCCCTTATCGTAGTAAGAGGCCAGATCGATCACCGCAGGAAGTTGGGCGGCTGTGACTGTCACCAGGTCGGGACCGGCGGCCGGCAGCTCGGGGTTGACAACAGGTATACCGGTGCCGAGATCCACGTCGTCGCATGCAGCGAAGCCAAGAGCCAGAGCCAATATGGGAAGTATTGTATATTTCTTCATTTTTGTATGTTGAGGAAGTTTCTTTCGGTCTGATAAGTTAAGATAACAGCTGAAGTACCATTATCTTAACTTTACAGACCTTTTACTTATTAAACTTGGATATCAGACTTGGATTAATCGACGAAATCGAATGTCACGGTATTGGCTTTCGTATCGAGCGACACGCTGATTGTGGCACCCAGAGCGCCTTCGAGCTGGAAGCAGCCCTCGCCGACCGCTGTTTCGGCTGCAACACCGGGAGTCACCAGGAAGTCTTTTCCGGTAGTGGATGCCCACTGGGCAGCGCCCCAGCCGGTCAATTCCTGATAGAAACGGCAGAAAAGATCGGGATTGCTGTCCTGGGTTTCGGTGATTTCGAAAGTGCCGGTGAAGACACCCGAACCGTCGAGGCATTCCAGACGCCAGTTTTCGTAGATGGCGGCAGAGGTTTCATCGGGAGTAGCCCAGTTGGCCTGGTTGCCCACCATATACACATACTTGGGAGTAATCACTTCCTGAGCGCCGCTCTGGATGGTGATGGTATTCTTCTTGAGATCGACAGTGATGGTCATTTCGCCGCCGCCCCAGGTGAAGCCCCAGTTGCTTCGGCCGGGATATACAACCTCGCCGCTGTAAGTACCGTCGACAAACTTATCGGTGATGGTCACGGTATTCATATCGGGCTCTGCGGCACCGACACTGAAATCTTTCACATCGTCCCAGCCCGAACCGAGCTGAGTATAGAAGCGGAAGGAAACGTCGCCGGCATCGGCCTTCACAACAGCCGAGTATACCTGCGAGCCGATAGCATCGTCGGCCTCATAGAGGCGGATGAGTTTATCGCGGTTGGAGGTCGTAGGATCGATAAAGCTGGGTATACCGGTCAGGAATATGTAGCCCGGAGTCTTGAGTGCGTAGTAGAAGTCGACGCGGGGAAGTTCCACCACATTCGACTTGATATTGGACCATTCATAGGTGCCTACCTGTGCAACGGCGCGCACGTAGAGCGGTTTCACATGGTTGTCGACATAGGGCTGCCATGTATCCTCGTCGGTCACGCCAAGCATCTCGCAGATAGCGGTCGAGATAGCCTCTTCCGACAGTGCGATGGTGGCGCTGGCGCCGTTGGTGTTGATGATGGCGCGCGAATCGGCGAAATCTTCGGTCAGCGATATCTCGGCCGAGTAGTTCACCACAGTGCCGATGCCGTAGTCGGGCTGCGAGCAGGTGAGCTCGAGCACGCCTTCGGGGCTGAGCTGATAGTACTGCTGGGCGAAAGGCGGCACATTGAGTTTGAATTCGGTAGGCTTCTGCATCACAGGAGTATCGGGTGTCGAACACGACACAACTCCAAGCATTGCAGCACCGGCAGCCAGAACGGTATATATTTTTGCGAATTTCATTATTTCTTTTTTTGTAAGGTTTATAAAGTCCATAAAGTCGAGTGAGTCAAGACAATAGTACCGATAGCGTACGAAGAAGCCATTATCTTAACCTTTATAAACTTCTTTCACTTATTAAACTTAAATTAATAGCCCGGGTTCTGGCCCACGGTTTCGATATACTGCGTAGGAATGGGGAAGAGAGCACGGTATGCGGGCAGCGATGCGCCTGCATAGTCGCCGCCTTTCCACGACCACATATAGTTGCTGCCGGTGTATTTGCCGAAACGGATGAGGTCGCTGCGGCGGTAGCCTTCGCAGTAGAGTTCGCACATACGTTCCTGGAGCAGCTCGTCGGCGTCGATCGAGGAGCGGGCAGGCATGCCGGCACGCTCGCGCACGAGGTTGAGGTAGCGCAGACCGTCGCACTCCACACCGTGCATCTGACACTCGGCCAGCATCAGGTAGGTGTCGGCGAGGCGGAAGATAGGATAGTCGGTGTTCGACATGGCCACATTGTTGTTATTGCCGCCGGCGGTGTTCTCGTAGTCGCTCTCGGGGCTGTTGCTGTATTTGATGAGCATGTAGCCGCACGAGGTGGCGTCGTTGCCGCCGAGGGTGGGGATATCTTCCTTGAAGGTGCCTTCGAAGATAAGACGGCGCTTGTCGGCGCGGTCGAGGGCACGCGACAGTTCGGGACGCAGACGCAGACCGCCCCATGCATCCTTATAGTTGAGCTTCTTGAGGATTTCCTCGCCCGCCGATGCGAACCATGCGCCGCAGGTGAGGTAGGTTGTGCCGCCCCAGGCCTCCATGCGGCCCTGTTCCTGCGGTACTACCCACAGCAGCTCGCCGTTGCCGGCATATTTGTCGTTGGTGGCGCAGAAGAGATATTTGTACTCCGGAGCCAGCGAGATGCCGGTCGATACCACCTGCTTGCAGGCCTCGGCGCATTCACGCCACATGGGGGTGCCTGTGTAGACTTCGGCGTTGAGATAGAGCTTGGCAAGAAGCATGTAGCCTGCCTCGCGGCTTATGCGGCCGTAGGCCTGCTGTGCTGCCGGCTTGAGCTGCGGCACATACTGCTCGAGTTCGGCGGTGATGGCGTCGAAGAGCTGCTTGCGGTCGTAGGTGGGAGGGGTGGCGCCTGTGGTCGAGCTTTCGTCGATCCAGGGACCGCGGCCGAAGAGGTCGATCATATGATAGTATGCCAGACCGCGCAGGGCCGATGCCTCGGCGATACGGGCATTGGTCTCGGCCTCGTCGAAGAATGCCGCACCCTGGGTGCGCATGCCCGACATGAATTCGGCGCCCATCTTGGCGTTGAAGAACTCGCGTGCGAAAGCGGCGTAGATCCATTCGTTGTCGGGACTCCACTGGTTCTTGTTCAGCGGCTGGTAGCCAGGGTCGTTCCAAGCTTCGGAGATGAAGCATTCGTCGGCCACGATTTCGTTGAGGTTGAAGTGTGTACGGGTAAACGTACCGGCACCGCCGTCCGAGGTCGAGATGATGTCATCGCGGTAGAGGTTGCCGTAGAGTCGGCCCAGGAAGCCGTCCCACTCGGCCTGAGAAGTCAGTTCGAGCTTGATATTGGGGTCGTTGGGCTTGAGGTCGAGGTCGCCGACGCACGAAGTGCCGGCAAATGCCATCAGAGCCACACAGCCCGACATGATATATTTGTTGAATTTCATATTGATGTCTTATTTACCGGGTTAGAAATTGGCTACAAGGCCGAATGTTACCGTTACAGGACGCGGATAGGGAGCACCGTCGATACCCTGCTGATAGGTGAGTTCGGGATCAAGACCCTTGTACTTGGTGATCACGAACGGATTCTGTACCGCACCGAAGAGACGCAGTTTCAGCTTGTTCTTCATCAGATTGTCGAAGGTGTAGCCGACAGTGATGTTGTCGCAGCGCACGAACGAAGCGTTCTGCACGAAGTAGCTGCTGAGCATAAGCTCGGTGGTACGAGTCTGTTCGAAGAGATAGGTGTTGTTCATCAGGTTCGAGAGAGTGGGCTGGTTGGTGGCCATGGCAGCGAACGAGTTGTCCATCTGGTTCTTGTTGTATGCCCAGTTGCCGAACGAGCCGCGGAGTACGAAGCCGAAGTCCCAGTTCTTGTAGTTGAAAGTATTGTGCCAGCTTGCGGTCCAGTCGGGATGAACGTGGTGGAAGAGGATCTTGTCCTCGTCGGTGATGGCGCCGTCGCCGTTCTGGTCCACATACACACCTTCGAGAGGATTGCCGTTGCTGTCGTAAGCCTGCTCATAGACCCAGAAGGAGAATGCGCTTTCGCCCACGACATGCTTCTGCACGTCGACACCGTTGCCGAGGCTGCCGGTAGTGGCCGATGCGCCGTCGGCAAGACGGGTGATCTTGTTCTTGTTATAGGCAAGGTTGAGGTTCGAGGTCCAGGTGAAGTCCTTGGTCACGATAGGACGGGTGCTGAGGTTGAATTCGAAACCGGTGTTCTTGAGGTCGCCCAGGTTGAGCCAGCCTACGTTTGACAGGTTGGAGCCTGCGGGGAAGTTGGCCTGCACCAGGAGGTCTTTTGTCTTGCGCTGATAGAGCTCGATGCTACCGGTGATGCGGTTGTTGAGGAAGCCGAAGTCAAGACCGATGTTCTTGGTTGTTGTTTCCTCCCACTTGAGATCGCCGTTGTAGGGGTTGGGATATGCGAGCTGCACATACTGTCCGTTGATGATGTATGAGTTGCCGTCGCCGATAAGAGTGCTGTACACAGGCAGATAGGGGAAGTAATCGCCGCCTACGTCCTGCTGGCCGGTGATACCCCAGTCGAAGCGGAGCTTAAGTTCACTCAGCACGCCGCGGGCGCCTTCCATGAAGCTTTCGTCGAGAATCTTCCAGCCGAGAGCGGCTGCGGGGAACGAACCCCAGCGGTGGTCCTTGCCGAAGCGGCTGGTACCGTCGCGACGCATGGTGAAAGTGAGCAGATAGCGGTCCATGAAGGTATAGTTGAGTCGGCCGAAGAACGACACGAGCTGATAGCGGCTCTTATAGTAGCTTGTGGGACCGTACTGGTAGCCGGCGAAGTCCCTGAGGGCTACAGGCTGGCCGCCGTTGAGGTTGGGATCGGTGAACATGATGTCCGACGATGCCATCTGCGGGTCGGCTACGGTGAAGTCGTGGCCGCTGTTGTTGAAGCGCTGCCAGGAGTAACCGCCTGTTACGTCGACATCGCTCTTGATGGCTTCGAAATTCTTGTGGTAGTTGAGATAGAACTCGAGCATAAGGGTGTAGCGCTCCTGGTTTTCCTTGCTCAGACTACCGTAGCCCTGCTGCACGTTCACAACGTTGCCGTCGGTGCCGCGCACCTGGAACTTGCCGTCCCATGCGGCGGGCGAGAAGGGCTGCTCGAAGTTGCGGACCTCGCCGTGGCTGTAGTCATAGCCGAGGTTGAGGTTGGCGCGGAGTTCGCGGAGGAAAGGCATCTTGAGGTCGATCTGAAGATTGCCCACACTCTGGTATACCTTGGAGCGGCTGTAGTGATCTTTCCACAGCGACACCGGGTTCTTGGCATAGATGTTGCTTATGCTGCTGCCGGGAGAGTCGGGAAGAGCCACGCTGCCGTCGATAAGATATGTGGTGTAGTTGTTGAACACATTGTTCATGTGCACGGGCAGTGTCGGGTTGAAGCCGATGGCGCTGCCGAGGGCACCGCTGCCGTAGTTATTCACTATATAGGAACCCTTGGCGTTGGCGCTGATGTTAAGGAGATCGTCGAAGAACGACGGTGTCAGGTTGATGGTGGCGCCCAGACGCTGGTTGTCGGTGCCGCGTACAACACCGTCGGTACCTGTGTAATTCACACCTACGCGATAGGGAAGCACACCGGCCTTACCGCCTACCGACAGGCTGTAATCATGGCTGAAAGTGGTGCGGAGCACCTCTTTCTGCCAGTCGGTGCTGACAGCACCGAGCTTGGCGGCCTGAGCCGATTCGGCACCGTATTTGCTGACGATGTAGTCGCGGTACTGCGAACCGCTCATCATGTCGAGATATTTGCGGGGAGTGGCCACATAGAAGTTTGCTGCGAAGTTCACCTGGGGCTTGCCGTCCTTGCCTCGCTTGGTGGTGATGATGATCACACCGTTCGATGCGCGGCTACCGTAGATAGCCGTTGCCGAGGCCGACTTGAGGATGGTCATGTTCTCGATATTCTCGGGGCTTACAAGCGACAGGGCGTTGGTCGAGCCTTTTACCGTGTTGCCGTCCATGGGCACACCGTCGATTACGATAAGGGGCGAGTTCGAGGCGTTGAGCGAGGCACCGCCGCGGATCTGGATGGCTGCGCCGCCGGCAGGGTCACCGCCCTGGGTCGATACAACCACACCGGGGCTTGCGCCTACCAGAAGGTCCTGGGCTGTGGTGGCAAGACCGGCCTCGATATCGGTCGGCTTGACAACGCCCACCGAACCGGTGGCATCCGATTTCTTAACCACACCATAGCCAACGACAACGAGTTCGTTCATTGCCACGGCATTGGTCTTGAGATTCACGTTGATTTCCGTACGGCCCTCCACTGGTATTTCCTGCGTGTCGCAGCCTACATACGAGAAGACCAGAACAGCATCCGGGGCTACAGATATTTTGTAGTTGCCGTCGAAATCTGTGGCCACGCCTTTTCCAGGGGTGCCTTTCACCTCGACGCTCGCGCCGATGGCAGGTTCGCCTTCGGGCTCATACACGGTGCCGGTCACCGTGATGTTCTGCGCTAAAGCCGGGAGCGCCGTAGCCAGCACAAGTGCCAGCGCCAGAAATGCCTTCCGGGTCATTTGATAACAAATGTTCTTCATGCAAGGGTGTTTTTAGTAAGTAAGTAGTTATTATAGGTATATGATTTTCATCTAAAACGACACCGGGGAAAAGGAAACTGTATGGCGGCAATATCGCAATATCGCCGGCAGGTATCAGATACCACGCCTACACGAAGTTCGGGCGCTTTTCTAAAGGTGCTTATTTTTGTATGATATAATCCGGGCATGAAAGCCACTACAAAGAAAGTTATTTTTTCGATAACTTGTTCTATCCGCTCACGCGAAATGTCCAAAACAACCAAACTTTAACATTTTTAACTTAAGAAAACACCTCCTGCTTAACAATAAGCACTTCTCCGGCCTTCTGATCCCACATCCTCCCGGTAACAATTTTCCCACGGCTGCCCTGCTTTTTTCGTATCTTTGCGCCATGCTTTTCAATTCGCCGGAATATATGCTGTTTCTGCCGATAGTGTTTCTGCTCTATTGGCTCACTACCCGATCGGCCCGCAGTCAGAACGCGCTGCTGCTTCTGGTAAGCTATATATTCTACGGCTGGTGGGACTGGCGCTTCCTCGGACTCATATTCGGAGCAAGCGTCATGGCCTACACCTGCGGGAGACTCATCGAGAGCTACAGCTCCTCTACCCGCGCCTGCAAGGCCATCTGCGCCGCCAACATCCTGGTGAGCTTCGGTATTCTCGGCGTCTACAAATACTACAATTTCTTCGCCGCCAACCTCGCTGCTCTCGGCCGCTCCCTGGGTTTCGAGCCCGGATGGGTTACTCTGGAGTTAGTGCTGCCGGTGGGCATCAGTTTCTATACATTCCAGGCCGTCGGTTATACCATCGACGTATACCGCCGTAATGTTGCCGCCGAACGCAACATCGTCACCTTCCTGGCCTTCATCAGCTTCTTCCCGCAGTTGGTGGCCGGCCCTATCGAGCGCGCCGCAGCGCTACTGCCGCAGTTCAGGCGGCGCCGCACTTTCGACTACGACGAAGCCGTCGACGGCCTCCGCCGCATACTATGGGGCCTGTTCAAGAAAATGGTCGTGGCCGACAATTGCGCCCAGACAGTCGACTGGGCCTTCGCCAACTACCAGACCACCGGCGGTCTCAATCTCGTGGCCGGCGCCGTGCTCTTCTCCATACAGATGTACTGCGATTTCTCGGGATACTCCGACATAGCCCTCGGCTCGGCGCGGCTCTCGGTCTGACGAAATCGCGCTTCCTCACCGACAGCCTCGGTCACGGCGACGAATACGCACTCCCCTACAAGGCGGCCGGCACTGCCGACGGCGCAACAATCGCCCGACAGCACACGGCATCGCTCTCGGCCGACCGCCTCGACATCAACACCCGCCGCCTTATGGCCATCGACAGCATCTGCCGCTCGCTGGGCGCGCGGCTCATTGTGGTGACGCCGCCCGTGCGCGAGGATTACCGCCGCAACATCGACCCGGCGCTGTGGGAGCTTACAAGTGAGCGTCTGCGCTCGCTCCCGCTCGAATGGCACGACTTCAGCGACGATCCGCGCTTCAGCGGCGACGATTTCTTCGACGGCGACCATCTGACATCCGACATCGGCGCCGCCCGCTTCACCGCCATCATCGACTCCATCATCTCCCGGTAGAAAAAGACTCCGGCGAGGCCTCATCGTTGCAATGAAGTCTCGCCGGAACTGTTATTTTTGCGACTGTCGCCTTTCGGCGGCGAAGCTATGCCGGTTTATTCCTTGACGCGTTCCATATAGGAGCCGTCGCGGGTGTCGACACGCACCTTGTCGCCGATGTTGCAGAAGAGGGGCACGCGGATTTCGGCGCCGGTCTCCAGAGTTGCGGGCTTGAGGGTGTTGGTGGCGGTATCACCCTTGATACCGGGCTCGGTATAGGTGATTTCGAGGGTAACCTTGATAGGCATTTCGGCATAGAGAACGGTGTCGGTCGAAGCATCGCTGACAACGTCGAGGATATCACCTTCCTTCATGAAGGCCGCGCCGGTGACGAGTTCCTTGTTGATGGGAATCTGCTCGTAGGTTTCCTGGTTCATGAAGATGTCGTCGCCGCCTTCGCTGTAGAGGAACTGATAGGGGCGGTGTTCTACGCGCACGTCTTCGAGTTTTTCGCCAATGTTGAAGCGGCGTTCGAGAACGCGGCCATCGACAACGTTTTTGAGCTTGGTGCGCATGAAAGTGTTACCCTTGCCCGGCTTTACATGGAGGAATTCCACGCAGAAGTAGAGCTGGCCGTCCAGACGGATGCAAGTGCCGTTTTTGATGTCTTGTGCGTTAATCATATATGTAGGATTGTGTTTTCTCGCAGTTTACGGCTGCAAAGATAGTAAAAATCGGCAAAACACCCAAAATTCTCTTCTTTCCCAACATTTTTACCCGATTGTGGCGGTGAAGGTGAAGGAGGTTGCGGGAGGGTTGAGGGGGAGGGTGCCGGAGTGGAGACGGGCGTTGCGGACGGTGGAGGTGTCGGCGGGGTGGTCGGTGCTGACGGTGAAGTGGCCGGTGGCGCCGTGGGCGACATAGCGCTCGTAGAAGCGGGCGCAGAGGTGGCCCATGGTCATGCGCAGATTTATCTCCACGACAGGGACGAGCTCGCCGTCGGCGGTGGCGAGCATGTCGACGCCGAGGGGGCCGTCATAGGAATCGCCAATCACATCTTCCAGTATCGCCGGGAGTGCCTGGGCCACGGCATCGAACTGTGCGGTGCCTGTTTTGTCGCAGACCAGGCTTCTCAGCCGGGTCTCCGATGCCAGTATATTGCCGGTGTATATGCCGAGGCCTGCGGTCTCGAATACCGACAGTCCGGCGGCCTCGCAGCGTCCGGCGGCCATGCGGAAGAGCATGGCGAAGTCAAGAGCCTTGTCATAGTGCCGCTCGGCCATGACGGAGCCCTGGCGACGTACCATTCCCTCTATCATGGGGCGCTGGGCCTCGAAAGTCGAGGTGTCGACAGCCACCATGCCGCGGCCCGACGATGACCACGGCAGCTTGACAAGGAGCCGCGGCTCGCTGCGCAGAAGGGCCTGTAGAGCGTCGGCGCTTCGGACCTCGACGGCAGGCGAGCCTATGCCTGTGGCGGCTTGCAGACGGCGCGCCACCGCAGCGGCAGTGCGGCGGTGCGAAAGCATGCGCAGGAGGTCGAGGGCGGCATCGTCGGGCAAGTTGCCGGCGCCGAAGCCCAGTCGCGAATATATGCCGCGCGAAGCCTTCGACCAGCCCCACGGCGCGGGCCGGTAGCACTCGGGCCGGTAGTCGAACACGTCGATGTCGATGCCGAAGCGGCCTTTCATGCCGTCGAGCCATGCCGCATTCACGCCCGAAGCCACGAACCGGTCGCCGTCGGCACCATACCACAGCGGCAGAGTCTCGCCGGCTGTGCGCAGGCGCACAGCAGCAGGGGGCGCCGTATAGCGCTCGATATCGCGGGCAAGGGCAAGATCGTTTTCGGGATAGAAAAGGTGCAGCGACGGCTCAGCACTCATAGGGATATTCTATGTTCCAGAGAAAAAGCGGACCTGCGGGCATCGACGTGCCTGCGGCGCAGCGGTCCATGCGTCCCAGCACATCGAGGACACCTTCGGGCGCCATCTTGTGGCGGCCGACATCGACCAGTGTGCCAACGACAGCACGCACCATATTGCGCAGGAAGCGGTCGGCGGAGATCTCGAAATAATAGCGTCCGTCGCCCATAGCCTCCCAGCGCGCATGCCGGAGGTCGCATATGTTGGTCTTAACGTCGGTATGCAGTTTGGAAAAAGATGTGAAGTCGCGGCACCCCACAAGCAGCGCGGCGGCAGCGTTCATTGCACCGAAGTCGAGCGAAGGCGGAGCCTGCCACGACAATTCGCCGGCAAACGGATTCTTGACCGTGTGCACGAAGTAGCGGTAGGTGCGCTCGGTGGCGTCGAAGCGCGCGTGGGCACCGGCGGCAACGGGCGCGAAGCCGTACACGGCTATATCGCGGCCACACAGACTGTTGAGCGAGCGGAGAAACACACCTTCGCGTGGGTCAAAGCCGTCGGGCAGATCGACATGCGCCACCATGAGCCTGGCGTTGACACCCGCATCGGTGCGCCCGGCGCCGGTCACGGCCACCGGACAACGCAGGAGCGTGGCAAGCGCCCTCTCAAGCTCGCCCTGCACCGTCACCGCCCCCGGCTGTACCTGCCAGCCGTGGTAGGGGGCGCCGCGGTACGACAGCCGCATGAACCATCTCATTTTTCGAGATATGTGTAGCCGAACAGCCCCGAACGGTAGGTGCTGATGAAGTCGCGGCCCTCCTCGGGAGTGATGGTGCCGGCCTTCATCGACGCCGTAACCCATGTCTCGAGGTTGCGGACGAGTTTCTTCGGGTTATACTGCACATAGTCGAGCACTTCGTCGACGGTCTCGCCCTCGATTATCTGCTCGATCTCGTATCGGTCTTTGTATACGCTCACATGAGCCACATTAGTGTCGCCGAAGAGATTGTGCATGTCGCCGAGGATTTCCTGATAGGCGCCCACCAGGAACACGGCCAGGTAATAGGGCTCGCCCGGCTTGAGCGGATGCACCGGCAGCGCCGACGACGTGCCCTGTGCCGATATGAAACTGGCTATCTTGCCGTCGGAGTCGCAGGTCATGTCCTGTATTGTGCATGTGCGTGTAGGCTTTTCGTCGAGGCGCGCTATGGGCACTATGGGGAACAGCTGATCGATGGCCCAGCTGTCGGGCAGCGACTGGAAGAGCGAGAAATTGCAGAAGTACTTGTCGGGGATCATCTTCGATATCTTACGCAGATCCTCGGGCATGTGCTTCATGCCTCCGGCGATCTCGCCGACTTCGCGGGCTATGCTCCAGAAGAGTTTCTCGATCTGAGCGCGGGTCTTGAGGTCGAGCATGCCGAGGCTGAAGAGATCGAGTGCCTCCTCGCGTATCTGCAGGGCGTCGTGCCAGCTTTCGAAGAGGCGCGGATTGTCCAGGCGGTCCCATATGTCGTAGAGCTCGCGGGCGAGTTCGTGGGCATCGGGGTCGATTTCCTGCGAGTCCTTCCACAGTGGCAGCTGTGTGGTCTCGAGTACTTCGAATATCAGCACGGAGTGGTGGGCTGTAAGCGAGCGGCCGCTCTCGGTGATTATATTAGGTTGTTTCAGACCGTTTTTCATGCACACGTCGACCACGGCGCTCACGGCGTCGTTGGCATATTCCTGTATGGAATAGTTCATCGAGCTTTCGCTTGAAGAGCTGCGGGTGCCGTCGTAGTCCACGCCGAGGCCGCCGCCGATGTCGATAAATTCGACACCGAAGCCGAGCTTCGACAGCTGCACGAAGAACTGCGTGGCCTCACGGAGGGCGTTCTTCACCACGCGTATCTTGTTTATCTGGCTGCCGATATGGAAGTGGATGAGCTTGAGACAGTCCTTGAGGTCGCGTCGCTCGAGAATATCGATGGCCTCGAGCAGTTCCGACGAGTTGAGGCCGAATTTGCTCTGGTCGCCGCCGCTTTCGCTCCACTTGCCCGAGCCGGTGCTCGACAGCTTTATGCGGATGCCGATATTGGGGCGCACCTTGATGCGCTTCGATATTTCGGCTATCATGCGCAGCTCGTTGAGCTTCTCCACCACCAGGTATATGCGGCGTCCCATCTTCTGGGCGAGCAGCGCCAGCTCGATATACGATTCGTCCTTATATCCGTTGCAGATTATGAGGGCGTTTTCGGCTATATTGGTTGCAAGCACGGCATGCAGTTCGGGCTTGGAACCGGCCTCGAGGCCGATGTTGAACTTTTTGCCGTAGCTCACTATCTCCTCCACTACCTGGCGCATCTGATTCACCTTTATGGGGTAGATCATATAGTTCTGAGCCTTGTAGTCGTACTGCTGCGCGGCATTGCGGAAGCAGTTGGATATCTTTTCGATTCGGTTATCGAGAATATCGGGGAAACGGAGGAGTACCGGCGCGCTGATGTCGCGCACCTGCAGTTCGTCCATCACCTCTTTCAGATCGACCGAGGCATATCCCGCACGCGGTGTCACCACCATGTGCCCGCGTTCATTCACGGAAAAATAGTTGCGGCCCCAGCCGGGTATATTGTACAGCTCCTCGCTGTCTTCGATGCGCCACTTTCTCATGTGCCGGTATCAATGTGTTTTTCGTTATTATTCCTGCAAATATACAAACATTTTCGCAATCGGGCATCAAAAAAGCGCCCCGCGGACAACCACGAGGCGCTTTTCGCAAATTTAGGGTAGTTTATCAGCGGACTACCTTGCGGGCCGCGTTTCCGCGGCGCTCTATGTATACGCCATGGACGGCATCGGCCGGCACGCGTATGCCCTGGAGGTTATAGAGTTCGGCATCGGCTTCGCCGACGGTCACATTCTCTATGCCCGATGTATTGTCGCTCACAGCGATATCGTCGATATACATGCCTGTATAGGTCTTGGCAAATGTCGCCTGGAATGCCAGACGCACGAATGGGCCGCGGTAGGCGCTCAGATCGGCCTTGATTTCGGTCCATTCGCTCACAGGGCCGTGAGTGGCCACGGTCTTCCATTCGCCATAGGCTTCCTGCACCTGGAGCTCGAAGTCAATGTCGGGTGTGAACATGTTGAGCCACAGTACGATTTCGGGATGCACGGTCTGCGAAAGATTAAGAACCGGCGAAATCCAGCGGCCGACGGCTCCCACTTCGGTACCATAGATCTTCATACCGCCTCCGTTACCATTATGGTCGGCATCGATGTGGAAAGAAAATTCGAGATTGTACGATTTATCGACCTTCACACGATCTTTGGTCCATATCTGCGATGCGGCAGCGGCATCGGCGAACGACTCGGCGAAAGGCAGGGTATAGGGCGCGCCTGCCACAAGAGTGTTCGATACGGCGGTGTGTTCTTTGGCGTTCTCGACGTCGTCGTACTTCACACCGACGGTGTAGGCGACTTCGTTCTGAGCGCCTGTCACATCGATGCGCGATACGGCCATGGTGCCGCGGAAGCCGCCGGCGACGGTCTTGTCGGGATTGGTGACGCTGTACACGAGATGCTCCGTGTCCACATATCCGCCCTGTGCGCCTGTGGCCGACGGAGCGTCCCAGCACAGGGTGACGGTGCCGTCGAAGTTGTCGGCTGCCGTGACATTGGCGGGAGCCAGAGGCTCGTCCCGGCCTATGAAGAGTTCCTGACGGGCTGCCTCGCCGTTGCCGTCGACATTGACGGCATATACCGAATAGGCGTACATGCCGGCTGCGGGCACCGAGGTGTCCTCGTATGTGTAGTCGGTTTTTCCGGCTTCGGCGTTAACGGTGGCGAGTTCGGCGCCGTCGCGGGTTATCACAAAAGCGCTTACCGGATTGACGAGGGCGTTTCCGCCGGCGGTGAGTTCGGGTGCGGTAATGCCGATGACAGCCGAGAGGGCGCCGCGGGCACCGGCTTCGACTCGGATGGCAGGAGCGGCGGGAATTGCGGTGGAACTGCCGGCCGACAGTTCTATTTTCTTGATAGAGAATGTACCCTGACGCTTCTCGCTCTTGATGTGAATACCTATATTATATACGCCGGTGGCTGCCGGTTTTATGGTCACGCTCACATCTTTCATCGCAGAGGAGCGAGTGTCGCTTATCTCTATATCGGAGGCCAGAGCGATATCCATATTGTCGGCCGATGTGCCCATGGCAACATCGAGTATATTGACATAGCTTACCGCCGATGCATAGCAGGTGAACTTCAGCTCGTAGCTGTAGCCTTCTTCGAGACGGGCGGGAGGCAGCACGAGCCAGTCGTCCTGGGTGCCCGATGTCGCATTGCGTATCTGCACTACCTTGGAGTAGGCGTAGTAGCTCCATGTGGTACGGTCGTTGTTGGCGTCGATTACGGTGAAGAGATCCAGCGCCGAGGCATCTTCGAAATTTTCTTCGAAAGGCAGAGCCACGGTATTGCCGGTGACGATAGCGTTCGAGCGTGTGGCGCCTGAAGCCATGTCGCCGTTGACGGCGGTAATCTCGTAGTAGGTCGACTGGATGTCGCCGTCGAGTGCAGGTTCGGTAAAGCTGTTGGCATCGAGACTGCTGTGGAGCACCACATTGCCGGGCTGACGCACTACCTTGTACGATGCATGCTCGCCGGCCAGGTGCGAACCCTTGACAAGGGTGGTCACATGGTCCCAGCTGACGGTGTGCACGCCGTCGGCAACGGTAAAGGTGACGTTCTTCACGGCCTCGGGCACACCGTAGCCTATGTATGCCGACACGCGGCTTGCCACGCCTTCGCCCGAGGTATTGGATGCGGCCACGTCGAAGTCGTAGTCGCCGCTCGTCTCTACTGTCACGTCGGCCTCCACAGCAGCGCCTGCCGCGCCGCTGCCCGATGCCATCACCTTGCCGGCGATGCTTACGGTCCAGTCGACGGTTCCGCCGAGCTCAGTGCCCGAATATGTGGCGGAGGGGAGTGTGAATTTCACCTTTCCGGCAAGAGAGGGAGCCGTGAAATCGGCGCCAAGGCCGGTGACTACGCCCGGAGCGAGGTCCGACACGGTCTGCGCCGGTATCCATGCGGCAATCACCTCATCGCCGTTGGGCAGCTCGCCTATGGCCTCGGCCTTGGCCGTGGTCAGATCGACGGCATATAGCACCGCATCGGCGTCGTTGGCACCGCCGCCCTCGACAGGAGAGTTGGCGAACCAGTACAGACGGCCGTCGTAGGGGCTTATGACACCGCTCTGATCGAACCAGGGACGTATGCCGGTGTCGCCCACTACGGTGAGCGAGCCGGTGGCGGTGTCGACCTGTACCAGGCGTCCGCCGTCGGCCGAGCCGCGGCTCGAGCATGCGGTGATGCCGTAGAGGCGCCCGTCCTTGTCGAACGACATTACCGCCAGTGCGGCCTGCATAGCACCGATGGCGGTCTTGGTCTCGCCGGTCACATCCCAGAGCTTAAGGGTAGGGGTGAGGGTCTGTGTAGAGCTATCGTACTCGTATCCCGAGCAGTATACCTTCCCGTCGGCGCTGTTGAGAGCCGACGAGGTGGCGTAGTGCGAGTATGCATCCTTGAGGTCGTAGCTTATGTTGCGGCCCTTGACAGCCTCGCCTGTGGCGACGTCGATAACCGTGTAGAAAGCCGACGAAACATAGCCGTAATCGATCTGCAGATGATAGGTGTAGAGCTTGCCGTCGACAACCACGGCGTCGCCCGAGAGGAAATTGCGCGGCGAAAGCACGAGGGCTTTGCGGGCCACCGGCGATGTAGCCGTATATTCATAGAAGCCCAGGACGTCTTCAGACCGGTCGTTGTCGTACATGAGCATGCCGTTGATACGCAGATTGTCCTGCGTCGGTGCCTTGATCTGAGCCGCCAGCGGCAGCCCCAGTGCGAGGGCCAATGCGCCAAGCGATGCGCGGAGTAAAGATTTATTCATCAAATAGTGCGGTATGTAATTGGTTTATGATGCAAATATGCGCATTTTATTCCACACGTGCCAAAAAAAATCGGCCGGCAGTGTAATAATCGGTCATTGCACACGTCATATAGGGCATGGACTACATACTTACAGCTCAAAACATCACCAAAGACTTCACCAGGCACCGTGCCCTCGATGATGTCTCCATAGCCGTTCCACGCGGCTGTGTCTACGGTCTGCTCGGGCCCAATGGCGCCGGCAAGACCACCCTCATACGCATCATCAACCACATCACAGCTCCCGACCGCGGCTCGGTGACCTTCGACGGCCACCCCCTCGTGGCAGACGATGTGATGCAGATAGGCTATCTGCCCGAAGAACGCGGTCTGTACAAGAAAATGAAAGTAGGCGAACAGGCTCTGTTCTTCGCCCGCCTGAAAGGACTCGGCAAGCGCGAGGCCGAAAAATCGCTCCGCGAGTGGTTCGAACGTCTCGATATATCGCAGTGGTGGGACAAGAAGATCGAAGAACTCTCGAAAGGCATGGCTCAGAAAGTGCAGTTCATAGTCACTGTACTTCACCGCCCCAAGCTGCTCATATTCGACGAACCCTTCTCGGGCTTCGACCCCATCAACGCCGGCATACTCAAACGCGAAATCCTGAAACTGCGCGACGAAGGCGCCACCGTAATCTTCTCGACCCACAACATGGCCAGCGTCGAAGAGCTCTGCGACGAGATAACCCTCATCAACCGCTCGCACAACATCCTCTCGGGCCCCGTTGGCGCCCTGCGCGAACAGTTCGGCAGCAATATCTACGAGATTTCGTTCGCCGGCAACCCCGACGCCCTTCGCGCCGCCGTGGCTCCGCTCGGCACCGACTTCCGCCTCGGCGCCGTCGACGACCGCGGATATGCCTCGGCTACAATATCGCTGCCGGCCGCCGATGCCGTGCGCCCGCTGCTTGCCGCCGCCAACGATGCCGTGGCCATCAACAGTTTCCGCCATGTACTGCCCTCGATGGACGATATTTTCGTTGCCGCTGTCGAGGCTTCCAACTCCGAAAAATCTGAAACACAGCCGCAATGAACCAGTCACTCAAACTTATAATAACCCGCGAATATCTCAGCCGCGTAAAACGCAAGAGCTTCATCATCACCACCATACTGGTGCCCGTGCTAATGATAGCGCTGTCGCTGGCACCGGCCGCCGTAATGCTGCTGAGCACCCCCGAAAGCCGCAATATAGCCGTAATCGACCAGACCGGCGAAGTGGCCCAGCGCCTCAACAACAACGACGAGGTGACATTCGTGCCCTCGGCCCTGCCTCTCGACAGCCTGCGCGCCGACGAGACCTACGACGCCATCCTCGTCATAGAATCCACGGCCATAGCGCACCCCGACGACGCCATACGCCTCTACAGCCGCGGCGCGCCCGCCATGCAGACAGGCGCGTACATCAACGGTCAGCTCGAAAATGCCATCGAGGATATACGCTTGGAACGGTACAACATTTTAAACATCAAGCAGATACTCGCCGACGTGCAGGTAGATTTCGACCTCTCTACCATACGTATCGACAAGGAAGAAGATACGGCCACATCCGTTGGGCTGTCGTATTTCATCGGGCTTGTACTCGACATGATGCTCTACATGTTTATCCTCATCTACGGTCAGATGGTGATGAATTCCATCATCGAGGAGAAAAACAACCGCGTGCTCGAAATCGTGGTATCGTCGGTAAAACCGTCGTGGCTCATGCTTGGCAAGATCACCGGCATCGGCCTTGTGGCCATAACTCAGATTCTTATCTGGGCCGTGCTCATCGGCTCGTGCTCGCTCTGGACCATGCCTCTGCTGGGCGACCTCGGCGCCGCCAGCGACAACGCCGAAGTGACTGCCGCCATCAGCCAGCTCTCCGACTCGGGCTTCATCGCCGGTCTGTTCGTGTATCTGATACTGTTCTTCATCGGCGGATATCTGTTCTACTCGGCCATCTATGCCGCCATCGGCTCTGCCGTTGACAACGTTCAGGACGCCTCGCAGCTGTCGACCATCGCCACCATGCCGGTAATCATCGGCATCATAGCCTCGATGTCGATCCTCTCCAACCCCAGCTCCACACTTGCCTTCTGGGTGTCGATATTCCCCTTCACCTCGCCAATGGCCATGATGAGCCGTCTGCCCTACGGCGTGCCAACATGGGAGATACTGCTGTCGCTGGTAATACTCTACATAAGCTTCGCATTCCTCATATGGCTGTGTGCGAAAATATACCGCGTCGGCATATTCATGTACGGCAAGAAACCGAGCCTCATCGAAATTATCCGCTGGGCCCGCTACAAATAGTTAAATATCCCTAAATAGCACTCGCAGAGGCGCCCGGCTATCAACGGCCGACGCCTCTGCGCGTTTATCCAAAACATACCCTGAGAACATTGCGGCCACTATCGGCACGTCTGACCGACCGCATCTCCCCTCCCGCGACGCATTTGCGTCTTTAGATTTTATTTCGTATCTTTGCAAGCTAATTGCAAAACAACCGGTTCAAAGCAGACACATGAGACAACTTAAAATCACTAAGTCGATTACCAACCGCGAAAGCGCATCGCTCGACAAATACCTCCAGGAAATAGGCCGTGAGGAACTAATTTCGGTAGAAGAAGAGGTAGAACTGGCTCAGCGCATCAAGCAAGGCGACCAGGCGGCTCTCGACAAGCTCACCCGCGCCAACCTGCGCTTCGTAGTATCGGTGGCCAAGCAATACCAGAATCAGGGGCTTTCACTGCCCGACCTTATCAACGAAGGCAACGTGGGCCTTATCAAGGCCGCACGCAAATTCGATGAAACACGTGGTTTCAAATTCATATCATACGCCGTGTGGTGGATCCGCCAGTCCATTCTTCAGGCTCTGGCCGAGCAAAGCCGCATCGTGCGACTCCCCCTCAACCAGGTAGGTTCGCTCAACAAAATAGGCAAGGCACTCTCGAAATTCGAACAGGAGAACGAGCGCCGTCCGTCGCCCGAGGAGCTTGCCGAGACCCTCGATGTGCCGGTAGAAAAAATCGCCGACACCCTCAAGGTATCGGGCCGTCATATATCGGTCGACGCTCCCTTTGTAGAGGGCGAAGACAACAGCCTTCTCGACGTGCTCACCAACGACGACAGCCCCATGGCCGACGCCGCACTCAACCAGGAGTCGCTCTCCAACGAAGTTGAGCGCGCCCTCCGTCAGCTGCATGAGCGCGAACGCGAAATCCTCAAGATGTTCTTCGGCATCGGCTGCCAGGAAATGACCCTCGAAGAAATCGGCGCCAAATTCGACCTCACACGCGAGCGTGTACGCCAGATCAAAGAAAAGGCTATCCGTCGGCTCAAGGGCCAGAAAAGCCGTCTCCTCAAGAGCTACCTCGGCTCATAAGATTAAGCCGACCGGCAAAAAAGCCTCGGAGAGGCAACACCAGCATACAACCCCATGCGCTCGCGCATGGGGTATTTTCATGTCCGTTCCTCTCGGTCCTCGCAGAGGAAGTATTTTCAGCGCCCTTTCAAGACATAAAAATGCCCCGGACTGAAATGTCCGAGGCAATATATCAAAGAGGCCGGTCGGCCCTGTCTCACCACTGATTGTAGTTGATGGCGGTGCTGTCGAATTTGTTTTTTGGAGCCGGATGCTCGGCGGGATAACCGATGGCGATAAGGCTCATAGGCTCTATGGCATCAGGCAGCAGAAGATAGCTGTTGAGGAAATCGGTACGCTCTTTAACGGGGTAAGCGCCGCACCATACAGCGCCGAGCCCCATGGCATGAGCGGCCAGAAGGATATTCTCGGACACGGCGGCACAATCCTGCACCCAGAATCCGGCGCCCTCGCCGTCGAGAGTGCGGTCCAGATTGCCGCATACCAGTATCGCCAGCTGAGCACGGCCCACGGGCGCCCAGCCTGGAGCCTGCGCCGCTATGCTGTCGAGCATCTCGCGGCGGTCTATGACCATGAAGTGCCACGGCTGCTTGTTAGCGGCCGTCGGCGCCGCCATAGCTGCATGCAGCAGCGAATCGACGGCACCGCGCGAAACACTCCGGTCCGTAAACTGGCGTATGCTCGTACGCGTCATTATATTCTCGTAAGCGATATCGGTGGGTGTCTTCGCAGATTTGTCACCGCCGCCGGTGCATGCGGCAAGCGCCACAGCAAAAAGTAACAGATAAAAATGGAGTACTTTCATAGAATTGTCATTTACAGCCGCAAATTTAGTACCGGGAAATGGCATATCCGTTTCAATCGCGATAAATAACAATGAAGATACTTCATTTCGAGAGCAAACGCACCGGTCCTATCAGGCCCGATGTGGTATCGCCGCCGTAGACCGTCGGAGTGGTGAGATAGAAATTCGCCGATGTATTGGCTACACGGACTTCCACCTTGTTCTCGCCCGGTTTCAGCAGCGAAGCGACATCGAAGCGGTATGGCGGCGCCAGGCGCGTGCCGGCATCCTTGCCGTTGACAGTCACACGGGCCGATGTGGCCACCTTGCCGAGGTCAAGAATAGCCCGGGACGGCACTTTACCGGCGATATCGAAGGTCTTGCCATAGACAGCAGCGCCCGAGTAGGTGCGCATGGACTCGGAGGCTCCCCAGTCGCCGAGACGGTAGTCGCCCTCGGTGCACCGGAACTTCACAGGGCCGTCGATGACAGCGCCGCCGCGGAAGCCCCATACCTCGGGGACGGTGATGACAGCACGGCTTTCGGTGCGGCGTCCGCCAGGCACTACGGCCATGTAGAGGGCGGCGCCGTCGGCACGCGTTTCCATACATGTCACCTGGCATGCCACGCTGTCGACCGTCACCTCGGGCAGCCCGTAGGCGAAAAACTCCATCTCCGAGAGCCCCGGCGGTGTGGCGAACGTGAAGCGTGCCTTGCTGCCGGCATTGAGGCGGGTATCGAAGGGCATGAGCGAGGCATCTCCGCGGTATTTCATGGCCAGCGGACGCTCCGACTCGAGGTCGGCCACAAAGGCGGGCTCGCCGGTGCGGAGGGCGAAGCGGCCCGTGCCGTGGCTGTTGTAATGCAGCACGATATGGTTGAAGCCCTGGTGCAGAGCCATCACAGGCCCGGCGGAGGCAACAGTGCCGTTGACCATCACTTCCACCGGCATGAGGCCGCCCCACTCCGAGGGGTATTCGCCGTCGGCAGGAGCGTCGACGCAGGTATAGAGATAGTAATCGGTATAGGGTGCTTCCTTAGCCTTGCGCACCGTGCCGTTGAACTCGCGCTCTATGCGGCCAAGACGGATAAAATTATCGTCGGTCTCGCCTTTGAGGCCGTGCCATCCCTGATGGCCGCAATCGTTCTCCACGCCCCAGCGCCATGAATATTCATATGGTTCCCAGGCATAGGCCTTGCCTCCGATCACAGGTTCGGAAACACCGGGAAGATGCTTCATCAGATATTTCATGTCGGTGGCGGGAGCATTGAGAAGCATGAATTTCTCGCCATAGCCGAAGGTCTGTCGCCTCGGCCGCCCCGCCGGTTTTCCGGTACCGTCGAGAGGCTGATAGTCGGCGGTGTATGCACATACACCGAGATTCTCGGGCGTTCCGGGCCACATATAGTCGCCGTAACTGTTGTCGAGCACAGGCTCTACGGTAAAAGTCCAGCCGTCATCGAGGCGCATTGCCTCCATGGGTTCCTCATTGTCCGCGGACGCGATTACTGCCTCGCCCTCGGGGTCGAACATTATAAGATGCACCTCGGTAGACTCGAGAGGCATACGGATTACGGTCGAACCGCCGCCTACCGAAACGGCTTCGAGCGGACGGCTTGTACCGGTGTACGGATCCAAAAGACTTATGGCTCCGACAGCGCGGAAACGGCACAGCGCACCCGAGGCGACATTGTACACGGCATAGAGGTCGCGCCCGTCGACAGTGCGGTGCATCACACACGGATACTGACCCTCGCGCGCTCCCTCGACAATAGTGAAATCGCGGGGAATGGCCTTGCCGACGGTCTCGGCAACGGCGTCGGACGAAACCAGTTCGTGCACATTGGGCCGTCCTTTGCGGAATATATCGCTGAGGACACGTTTGAGTACCTTACCGTTGCGACCTTCGGCGGGAGTAGCCTCTGGCAGATCGCCGATATTGATCACCACGCCGCCCTGCGAGGCGAACTGACGTATTTTTTCGAGCGACACATGCTGAATGGCTTTCATCGACGGCATCACTATCACGCGATAGCGCTCGCCCGAAACTTCGAACATACCGTTCTTCACTTTCGCGCGGGCAAGCGATTCGTAATCGATAAAATCGAAATCGATGCCGTCGCGGTATAGTTTTTCTCCGGCATCGAATGCCGTTCTCACTGCACCGTCGCCATATCCGGCGACAACAGGCTCAACGGGATAAAGCACTGCCACATCTGCCACATGATAGCCCTGCGACAGGATATAGCCAAGACGCTCGCTACACTCGAGCAGACTCTTCATGTCGACCCAGTACGGCTCATGGAAATGGTTGCACGGAGGCGCCCACTCCCATCGGCCGCCCTTGGTGGTATAATAGAGGCCATGAAGCGAAAGCAGGTTGTGACCCTGCACGAAATTGGCGAATATGGCATCGGTGAGCTGTGCCGACGATGTGCCCCAGCCGCTGCTGTGGAAGCCTTCGAGCCACACACGGGGGCGGCCATAGAGATGGGCTATCGACGAGGCTACCTTGTTTTTGACGATATCGCGCCCGAGATAAGGCTGGTCGCAGCCCGGGGCCTGGTTCCAGCGCTGGGTGCGGAAGTAATCGCCGAACTCGGCCACATCGCGCCCGCGGCCTCCGTGGTCGCAGCCGAAGAGCAGGCCGCGTTTCTGGTGCCAGTCGTAGATAGGCTTGAAGAAGTATTCCTCGCTCAGCGACACGCGCACATCGTTGTAATCGAGCCGCACTTTCGGCGTATTGTCGCCCAGATCGAGCCACAGGGCGTCGAGCACAGGCACAATGTCGTAGGACTTGCGGCGGCGGAATTCGTCGCGGAAGTTATCGCTCCATATGTTTCCCTGCAATGCAAAATTCAATTCGTCGGAAAAGAAGAAATTGAGGCCTTTCTGAGCCGAACCCGGGAAACGGTTCTCGAACATGCCGAAGAAATTATTGACATACGAACGTCCCGACAGCGGATGCATGGGGTTGATCGACGGTTCCTTGCGCACGGCGCGGGTCTCGGCCACGAGCACATTGCATGGCGCAGTCCACTTCACGCTGCCGGCAACGGCCTCGTCGAGCAGGCGATAGGGCCTGGAACCGTCGGCTATGGCGCCCGAGGACGTGAGCGCATAGGCGTTGAGCGACAGCGGCAAGCGGTCGTAGCGGCGCGCAAAGGTCTCGCCGGCGGCGATACGCACGGTGTCCATGTGGAGCTCGTAGCCATTGAGCGACGGATTTTTCTCGAGCATGCGGTCCACATAGGAGCCCTGCCCCGGGCCGAGGGTGTAGTCGCTGAGGCTCACTGTCATGCCGCGCTTGCCGGCCTCGTCCATAAACCACCCGAACAGCTCCCACCACTCATCGGAAAAGAGCGCAGGCTGCGACGGATATGTAAGGCCGTAGATGATGCCGCCGGTATCGCGGTGGCAGTAGTTGATCTGAAGACTGCTGATATGGCGCCCCGAAAGCTGGTCGAGCTCCCACTCTATGTGCTCGCGGGTGAGAGTGTCGCCGATCCACCAGTAGAACGGCACCTCGCCGTAGCCCCGGGGCGGCGTGCGGAATTTCTCTTCAAGATTCCTGATATTCTCGCGCTCGGGGTATCCCGGCGCCGGCGCGTCGGCGTGCGCCGTCTGCCACGCCACGCACCCGGCAAGGCACGAGGCGACAAGGGCTATTTTCATGGCTTTTTTCACAGTGATTGTTTTTTATGGCTTAAAATTATCTAAAAACACATTGTATTATATCCTTACCTCTGCCAAAATTCCGCAAAATACATTTTTGGCAAAAATATGCACCCTCAACGCCGCATCGGCTTTTTTTTCGTACCTTTGCAACTCTGATAAAACATCAAGATCAACCTTATGAAAATTACCCGTATTTTTTACTGCGTCATGGCCGCCGCAGCCATGAGTTTCCTTGCGGCCTGCTCCGACGATGATCCTCAGACAATCACCGGCGAAGACCAGAACACCGGCGACACCGAAGGTGTGGTCGACGGCGTAGTGGGCTTCTACCTGCTAAACGAAGGCAACATGGGTTCGAACAAATGCACCCTCGACTACTACGACTACGCCACAGCAACCTATCGCCGCAACATATACTCCGAAAACAATCCCGACCAGGTGCTCGAACTCGGCGACACAGGCAACGACATAGCCGTGTACAAAGGCCGCGTATACATCGTGGTCAACGGCAGCCACAAGGTCGAAGTTCTCGACGCCGCCACAGCACGCCGCATCGGCCAGGTCGACATCAACTCGCCCCGCTACATCGTCTTCGAGGGCGACAACGCCTATGTGAGCAGCTTCGTGGGCGGCGACGGCGACAAAGGCTCGGTAGTGCGCTTCGACATCAACTCCCTCGCTGTCACCGGCAAGGTTTCGGCCGGCCTGCAGCCCGAAGAACTCGTTATCGACGGCAATTACCTCTACGTGGCCAACTCGGGCCAGCTCTCGCCCCAATACGACAACACCATATCGGTTATCGACTACAAAAACATGAAAATGACCACCTCGATAGCCGTCGACATCAACATGCACCATCTTCGCGTCGACAACTACGGCCACATGTGGGTGACCTCGCGCGGCAACTACGCCGACATACCCGCAAACCTCTACCGTCTCGACCGCGACGCCGACGGAATCTTCGGCACGCCGGTAGCAGCCGACCGCGTGGTGTCGAACATGACCATCGCCACCGACCTAATATACTACTACGGCACCGAGTACGACGCCAACTGGAACGCCACTTACACCTACGGCAAACTCGGCCCCATCAATAACGGCAGCTTCGCGGCAGACGGCTCTTTCATCACCGACGGCACCGAGAAGAACATCGTGGCTCCCTACTGCATCGCCGTTCATCCCGGCAACGGATATGTTCTTGTGACCGATGCAAAGAACTACACCTCGTCGGGCGTGGTATACTGCTACGACGCCGCCGGCAAACTGGCATGGCAGGCCAACACAGGCGATATTCCCGGCCACATAGCTTTCGTGCAGAAATAAGATATCTGTTCTAAAAAATAACGAAGCTGCGACCTGCCCTCGGGCGGAAGTCGCAGCTTCGCTGTTTTTTAAGAGAGTGAGTCACATATTGGAGCGGATATAGTCCTCGATGGTGAAATCGGTTTTATACGGTTCCTGACCGGGACGGCGCTCTTCGACGGTGGTGATGGCGGCGCGGCCACCGCACACGCTGTGTATGAAGTCGAGGATGGCGCCACAGTGGTTATCCATAGGCGAAATAGCCACCGAATGATCGGAGCCGAGTACCTTCCAGAAAGTATTGGGCACCTCTTTGGCGGTAAGACCCTCGGCGATGGACTTAGAACCGTAGAGACCGAAAGTGCCTACGGTGGCACGATCGAAAGGCACGGTGCTGTCGGCATCGCCATGGAAAAGCATCATCGGCGCCGGCAGAGTGCGCCATGCCGGAGTGCCGTCGGAAAGGATGGCGCCTGCCAGAGAAATGATGCCGGCATAGCGGAAGCCTGCGGGCAGCGCGGCAAGCGGAGTGGAGCGGCGGCACGATTCATACTCGGTCTGAAGCACGGTGATGGCACCGGCGCTCGAGCCGCAGGCGAATACCTTTGTCGGATCGATACCCCACTCTGCCGCATGGCCGATGGTATAGGCGGTAGCGCGTGTGAAATCGAGCACGGCAACCTGTATGGCGCCACCGAGCGCCTCGGCAAAGTCCTCGGGTCCGGAGAGATCGGCCGGGTCAAGACGTGCGAGCATGGTCCGGTAGTCGGTGGAAATCACCGTCACGCCGTTGTCGGCCAGAAAGCGGAACATGGGCACGTAGCGCGCATCGTCGCGATGACCGGTCTTGAAGCCGCCGCCGAAAGCAAAAATCATGGCCGGTGTCTTCTCCGCCATCCCGGCTGATTTATATACATCGACACGCATGGTGTCGGTTCCGGTTATGTCGACTATATAGGTTCGTTTTTCGGCAGCCGCCGACGGAAGTATGGCGCAGAGCGCGAGCACTGCCCCGGCAATAAGGTGTTTCATCTTATCCTATTATTTGAGGTGAATCCGTATAGGTATCGCCGTTGACTCCTACACCGAAGAGGGCGAAATCGTAGATAACCGGGTCGGTGGCATTGAAGCGGCGAAGCCTGCCGGTGAGCTCCTCGACGGCCCGGCGGTCGTTCTGACGGCGTTCAAGCAGTCCGAGGCCGCGGGCGGTGTTGCCCGAATGCACATCGAGCGGAATATACAGCTGACTCGGCCGCAGAGCCTTCCACATGCCCAGGTCGACAATGCCGTCGTCGCGCACAAGCCAGCGCAAGGCCATGTTGAGGCGTTTCAGGGCCGATGTATCGGGCTTGGCCGGAATGCAGCGGTTCGGACCGTCGAGCGGATGGGCGGCGTTGGCCTCTTCCAGAAGACCGTTGATACCCTCGGCGATAGTCCAGGCCGGAGCCTCTGCCGCCGGAGCGCCCAGGGCCACGGCGAAGTTTTCGAGCGACCCATAGCGCCTGTACAGGAGCCGGAGCGCCCGAAGATAGTGCCGCAGATGGCGCCCGAAGAAAGTGCGGTGTATGTTGTCATCCCCGATCGCCTCGATATCGCCTTCCATTACAAAGCGGTACGGCTCGTTTTCGAGAATACCGAGCATACGGTCGGCATTGCGCAGTATCATGCTCCGCTTGCCCCACGCTATCGACGACACAAGCAGCGACGCTATCTCGGCATCGCGCTGCTCGCCAAAGCGCCGGGCGAACTGCACAGGGTCGTCGGCAATGAATTCGGGTGTGTTATAGCGCTGTGCCAGAACATCCAGCAGTTCCTTCACAGGCTCGTAATCAGATATTTTCATAAAAATACAATAAGACCGGCCAAGAAGATACTCGACCGGTCTATAAGCTTTGGGGTGCCCAGTGGGATTCGAACCCACGACCTTCGGAACCACAATCCGACGCTCTAACCAGCTGAACTATGGGCACCATTTGTAAAGGCACTGCAAAGGTAGAACCTTTTTCTGAATCTTGCAAGACCTGCGGCAAACTTTTTTACATGCAAAATGCAATTATTACGTTTGTGGCCGCATATCCTGCATCCGCCAGGGGGGCTTGCCACCGCGCATGCACGGTCAATTATCATCATTATAATGAAAGACTCCGCACGGAAGCCGATTACTTCCACAAAGTCGGACCATTAATCGGCCTCCGCCGGAGGCCTTGATATCATTGAACCCTTTTGACCCGGCATGCACAAGGCATGCCGGGCTATTCGAAACCAGCCTCCTGCGGAGGCGTCGGGCGAAAACAGTTTCGTATACCAGTGAGACTTCGGCTTCCCGATGGACACAACACAAATTTCGCGACCCGTGAGCCTCGCGGCCCGAATCACGAAATTCGTATGTCGATAAAATGTCGGCGCCGAGGCAGGCACCTGTAAAGAAGGGGCTTAATCTTCTACGGCACGGAGCTGCTGCACGTAAACGGCCTTCATCATCTTCTTGCGGTTGGTGACGGAGGGTTTCTGGAATGCCTGACGGCGGCGCAGTTCTTTTACAATGCCGGTCTTTTCAAATTTACGTTTGAATTTCTTAAGCGCTCTTTCGATGAGTTCGCCTTCTTTTACTTGTACGATGATCATATTTTATTGTGAGTTTTGTTTTTGCGTTCACTTTAGCGCGGCAAAATTAGGAATAAATTTTCAATTGACAAAAATTCAGCACCTAAAACCGCATCTCACCCCCGCATTTTCTTCAATTTTCTCTCCTTAAATCAACGTCTTATTCGTCATGCTCCGATAATTCCTCATTTCCCTATCCATAGATAAGACGGCGTTTTTCGTTCAGTTCCTCGCGGAAATATGGATTTCGCACGGCGCTGTCGTCGGTAAGATCGACTTTCCGGCCGAATATATCTTCCAATGCATATTGAAAATCGAAGAAATTGTCGGCAGCATCCATCAGAGGTATATTGTCCCAGTCGAAATCCACACACAGGTCGACGTCGCTTTTGTCGTTGAAGCGGCTTGTAAGAATCGAACCAAACACCCACAGCCTGCGCACATGGAACTTTTTGCAAAGCTCTATGATCTTGTCTAAGTTCAGTTCTATCAGCTTCATAATGCGGCCCAACAATGCTATTGTATAAAACAATAACAACCTTACAGGCCAAATGGTCTGAAAGGTTGTCCTGTTTTGTCGGGGTGAGAAGACTCGAACTTCCGACCTCCACGTCCCGAACGTGGCGCGCTGCCAACTGTGCTACACCCCGATTGGCTAAGCGACTGCAAAGGTAATGATTTTTTCCAGTCGCACCAAATATTTTTTTACTTCATATTATATCGACAACCGACGAAGTGTATTGAGCAGTTCGCGATTGATAGGCTTATCGTTCTTTATCGCCTTGGAGAAAGGCACATACACGATCTCATCGTTCTTCACGCCTATCATCACATTGCGCTGGTCCTCCATAAGCGCATCGATGGCGGCGGCACCCATGCGGGAAGCCAGGATACGGTCGTGAGCCGTGGGCGATCCGCCACGCTGCAGGTGACCGAGGATCGACACACGCACGTCGTAGCCGGGATATTCGTTCTTCACACGCTCGGCCAGACCCATGGCGCCGCCGGTGACGGGACTTTCGGCCACAAGGACTATCGATGAGTTCTTACTCTTGCGGAAACCGTTCTGTATCAGTTCGGCCAGCTGGTCGACCTCGGTCGATATCTCCGGTATGATGGCGGCTTCGGCGCCCGATGCGATGGCACCGTTAAGGGCCAGGAAGCCGGCGTCGCGGCCCATTACTTCGATAAAGAAAAGGCGTTCGTGCGAAGTGGCAGTATCGCGGATTTTATCCACACACTCCATGATAGTGTTGAGCGCCGTGTCGTAGCCGATAGTTGTATCGGTGCCGTAGAGATCGTTATCGATAGTGCCCGGCAAACCGATAATAGGGAAATTGAATTCATTGGCAAAAATACGCGCGCCAGTCAGCGAACCGTCACCGCCTATTACCACCAATGCATCGATTTCATGACGGCGGATAACATCGTATGCCAGCTGACGGCCCTCGGGAGTCTGGAATTCCTTGCAGCGCGCGGTCTTCAGGATAGTGCCGCCCTGCTGGATGATATTCGACACGTTCTGCGTGCGGAAGTCCACGATCTCATCGGCGATAAGACCGCGGTAGCCGCGGTATATACCTTTCACTTTGAGCCCGCTGAAGATGGCCGAACGGGTCACGGCGCGAATTGCGGCATTCATGCCGGGGGCATCGCCACCGGATGTCAGTATGCCGATACACTTGATTTCTGCCATTGTTTTTCGATACTTGTTCTGAACGGCAAATTTAGCAAAAAGAATCCGATTTCAGCACCATCACAAATTTTTTATTGCAAAAATCGCTCTTCCCTCATTGCCTATTCAAAAAAGTTTCTTAACTTTGCACTCGCAAACAGGAAACACATCTCCTCTTTGCATCATCTCGACCAAAGGAAAGGTGCCGGAGTGGTCGATCGGGGCGGTCTCGAAAACCGTTGTGCCCTTGCGGGCACCCAGGGTTCGAATCCCTGCCTTTCCGCCATAAGAGCTGCAAGCCACACGCTTGCGGCTCTTTTTCATATAAAAACCGGAGGAAATATAATCGGATCAAATAATATTTCATCGATCGGAAATATTTGTCTACCTTTGCTGCCGAAAAAACTAACCGACTGACACCACTATAGTTGCGACCTCAGGATATTAATATAAGGACAACGGACCTATTGACAATTTCATCACTATCAATATTATTTAAGTAAATCAACAGCGATAATCAACGCAAGAGTTATGTTAGTTCATTCTTCAAAAAAACTAATTTTTCTCTTACTTGCATGTGCATCAGCGACAGCACATGCAGAAGAAGTGTCGGTAGACAATGCCAAGCAACTGGCTGCTGATTTTTTCAGCGCCTGCAACATCGACCGACTGGTATCGGCAGACGCTCTGGACCTCGCACATGTGTGTGGGACACCGTCGCGTCCGATATACTATGTGTTCAACGCACATGAAGGCCCCGGCTACATCATCATTTCGGCCGATGACTGCACCACACCTGTGTTAGGCTATTCTCTGGAAGGACGGTTCAGTGCAGCATCGATGCCTCCGGCCATGAACTGGATGATGCATGGTCTTGAGAGTGAAATCAAGGCAGCCCCGTCGCTTCAGAAACCGGTTTCCATGGCCGAACGCCGCAAAATGACACGGCGTGCTGCTCAGAGCAGCTAGCGGATTCTACTGCAGACACCGCAGTGGCGTCAGGAAGCACCCTTCAACCGACATATCCCCGGCAATGCTCTCACAGGCTGTGTCGGCACTGCCATGGCCATGATCATGAAGTACCACCAGTACCCCGAACACGGCACAGGAAGCTACAACGGTGTCGACTTCAACGTGGCTTACGACTGGTCCGACATGCGTATGGACAATTACCGCTACGGCTACACCGAGGCCGAAGCCGAGGCAGTATCGACACTCATATACCACGCCGCGGCAAGTATCGGCACTCAGTTCGGTTACTCTGGCTCAAGCGCCTATGAGGTAAAAGTTCCGGCAGCCCTCGTAAGCTATTTCGGCTATGACCCCGGAGTATCCTACAAAAAGCGCTCCGAGACACCCACGCAGGCCGAATTCGACCGCCTGGTCGAGAACGAGATCCGGCAACGTCGTCCGGTGCTGTATTGCGGTCAGGATGTCAATGCCGGGCATGCCTTCGTTGTCGACGGCTATGATCCGCTTACCGGCATGATACACGTTAACTGGGGCTGGGGCGGCGCCGACGGCAACAACAATGGCGGATGGTATGCAAGCACCGCGCTCAATCCCACTGTAAGCCAGTCGCACAGTTTCAACAATCTCACAACCATCATATATAATATCAAACCCGGCAACGGCACCAATGCCGCATGGTCTCCGCTCCACATAACCGCCGACGGCCGGCAGCCTGGCATGAGTTCCGACCTCGAAGGCGATCTCACCGCCGGAAAAGAATTCACCGTGCGTGTGGGCAACATCAAGAACCTGAGCTACGACAAATTTTCCGGAAAATTCGCAGTGGCGCTTTTCGATGCGTCCGGCAATTTCAAATGCGTCCTCAGCAAAATCGACGGCATGACACTCGGCGCCATGGCACTCTACCCGGCCGCCACCGTGGCATATTCCTGCCGCCTGCCAGAAGGGACAGAGGCAGAGGGAGGAGATATGATAAGGATGGCTACAAGCGCCGACAACGGCCAGACATGGCTTCCGATGGCCGGCGAACTCATCACGGTCAACGAAATTCCGGCCAAAGGCGCCGTACCTCAATATTTTACAGTAAAGGCACCAGCAGCAATATCCGGTGCCACATTCGCAGGTGAAAACAAAGTTCTGAAAGGCTGGAACTACACCTTCCGGGTAGTACCCTCACATCCCGAAAACGATGTCGTGACCGTGAAAGGAAACGGATATCTGCTCACTGCCGGTGCAAACTACACCTACACCATAAATAATGTACTCGACGATATGGAAATTGCCGTGTACGTTCAGCCGGCATCCGAAGTGCGCGAAAAACGCAGCCTCTGGGTAGGACAGCCGGGCACTCTCGAGACACTTGTTCAGGGTGCCGATGCCGGTACCATAAGAGACCTTACCCTCTTCGGCACCATCGATGCCCGCGACTTTTCATTCATCAAAAGCAGCATGAAGCTTACACGCCTTGATCTTTCAGGAGTAAGAATAGCAGCCAACGGCACAAATCAGGCAAATGCCATACCCCGCGAGGCTTTCCGGAATCTCTGGAACCTCAGGGAAGTGATACTTCCATCGAGCGTCAACCGCCTCAACAACGGATGTTTCCGTTCCTGCGGTATTACAAGCATCGTAATTCCCGCAGCGGTAAACACTTATGAATACAATGTGTTCAACGGTTCTTCGGCTCTCAAAGACATCTGGGTGCTGAATCCTACTCCGGCATTCGTGAACTGGTGCGTATTCCGCGGGACACCGTCGAACCGCACCGTCCACTGTGTCAATATGGGCGCCGCCGGCACTTACAAACAGAATAAATACTGGAACCAGCCCGACATCGATGCCAACGTCACTTTTACCAGTCCCGCCCAGGATAATCAGCAGTTCCCCACGGCGACCGACTGTGCTTTTGCCGTGATGGAAGACAAAGAGGTGAAATATACATGCGACACCGAGCCCGGCCGCTACGCTCCCGGCACAAAGATTGTATTCCGCGCCGAACACATTGCCGACAACGACAACCGAATGGACGTATACGCCAACTCCACACTGCTCAAACCCGATGCCGAGGGAAATTACTCGGCGACCCTTTCGGCCGGTACCATCATACACTTCGAGCTCGTTCAGCCCTCAGCGGTCAGCGAGCTTCCTTCGCCATGGGTAATTACCGATGCCACAGGCAGCGTCGGAATGTTTACCGATGCTGTGAACGTCATACCCGGAGTTCCCTTTACTATCAGGGTCAACGCTTTCAACGCTCCGTCCAAAGCATTCTGGGCAGCCGTGCTTACCACCGCCGACGGCCGTATCAAGGAATTCATATCTGAAATAAGCAACTGGTCGGCCGAGCCGGGTTCCAACTTCAGGATGAATATCGCCTGCTGCGTAAAAGAGGCAACCGTGCGCGAAGGCAATCTTATACGGCTTGTCACATCGATCGATAAAAAGAACTGGAAACTGGTATACGGCAGCAACGACAATGTAGTGGCCGCACTTCCGGCACTGAACAACGCCACACCGGTCTACAACTTCACATTCCCCGAAGAGCTGGAAAAGCAGGCCAATCTTTCCGGCATAGTCGCAAGCGCCGTGCGAGGCCGCGACCTTACATTCAAGATTACACCCAAGTCGGCCGGTAATGTGATAACGATGCTTGTCAACGGCGTTCCGTACGCCAAGGAAGCAAAATCCATCAGCTACTCGTTCATAGCCAAAGAAGACCTCAATTTCGATGTGAGAATCATTTCCCCCGACCAGATGGAAGCCGTGGTCTTCGATCTCAAACCCGGCGAACATCTTTGGGAACCCAACAATACCGCGCTGCAGAATCAGCGTCGCGAAGCACTGCGTCCCAAAGTGATCGTCAGAGGCAATATCGACTACACCGATTTAAGCCTGTTCCGGGAAAAAACAGCATGGAACACCGTTGTGTCCCTCGACCTTTCCGGTGCCACAATTGTCGCCGACCGCGCCCAACCCGGCTCATATCCGGCCAACACATTCCCCGCAAATGCATTCTGTTCCACTTCAAGCATTTCGCCGGGCATCAAGTTGCAGGAACTTAAATTTCCCGCTTCCGTAACGTCGATCGGCGCAAGCGCGCTCTATAATTGCGATAAGATCAAAGAACTGGAGCTGCCGATGAATCTCGATAATTTTGTCGGTACAGACTGGTATAATTATTCCGGCGGCCTGAAGCGTGACTGCTTCAAAGGCTGCACTTCGCTCACAACTCTCTATGTACCCTGCGTTCCCAAGCAGGGGAAGATAGTTCACCACATAGACACAAAACACAACGCCAATATGACAGTAGCCAACACCAATCTCGGCATTGACGATTGCAGCAAGGTCACCGTGGTTGTAAACCCCGAATATCTTCCGGCATATACCACGCGCCATGACGGCGCCGATTCATACGACTGGCGCAATCTCTGGGTTTACAACGGTTTCAATATCGTCGGCCAATATCCGGTATACGGCATAAACTACCCTGTAGACCGCTGCTTCATAGCCGACAAATCTATCAATATCGCACAGGCAGCTTCTTTTCTGGGCGACAATATCCCGCTCGAATCCCTTGATTTCACAGGCAAGGTATATATAGGCGTCCGAAGCAGCGTTTCAACCAACCGGCCCGATGATGTCGATGCTTTTGATGCTTCCACACAGATAAAAGTATACGACAACGGGAAACTCCTCGGCGATGACAGAATTGCCGCAGACGGTTCGCTCGCACTCACATACTATAACCCCAACAGACACCCCGACAAGAGCGGCGACCACAATATCGATGTGGTATATCTCTACGATGTGACTTTCAACTGCGCATCCGCCAATCTGATAATCAACCCCGAAATCCGCAACAACGAATCTCTCGGCGATGCCGCCACAGAATTCGAATCTCTGAATTACTACAATGCCGCCGCACCTGTGCTCCAGAGCGTAAGGGAAGGATCGTCCGTACGGTTCAAGGTCCGGATTGAAGGTGCCGACGCAAGTCAGGTAAGACCCGTAGTCAAAGTCGGAGAAAACGTTCTGTCGGCCGACGACGAGGGATATTACACCGTTGATGTCGCTGACAGCAATATTTCCGTCAACGTCTACACAGTCCCTGTCAATGGTGCGACCCTCACTCCGTATGAGCTTGCTCTCATCACTCCCGAAGAAGCAGTCGACGTCACCCGCATATCCCTTTCAGGCGACATAGCTCCCGACAAGGTGAAAAATCTCATCGACAAACTTCCCGCACTTGAAGAACTTGATCTGTCGGCTCTCTCGCAGGCACTTCCCGAAGGAGCCATGGCCGGCAAGGAGACTCTGGTATCGGTAATACTTCCCGCTTCGTCGGTTATCGAAGCCAACACTTTCAGCGGCTGCACCAATCTCACCGGTGTCGTAGTTCCCGAATGTGTCAGTGTCATAGGTGCGGGCGCTTTCAACGGCTGTTCTTCGCTCAGAAGCCTCAGCTTCTCGGGAATCGCCGCAGTCGGAGCCGACGCTTTCCGCGGTTGCGACCGAATGACATGCATCATATTCACTGCCTCCCGTCCCGACGCACAGGCGGCACGCGTGCGACGCGCTCCACGCGCCGGCGATGCAGACGGTTTTGACACTGATGCTTTCAGTGGACTCAATCCCAACTGCGTGGTATATCTCGACGAAGGCGTCGACAAGCCCGAAGCGGCCAATGTCAATTTCGTACAGGTACGTCAGGATGCAAGCTCTGAGTCAGGTCGTGTCTACGAAGCTTTGGGCGACATTGCCATTAATCCCGACTATGACTTCCAGGCCGTAAACGCATTCACAGTCACCGGCGGAAGTACCGTGTCGATGGAGATGCAGCTTGGAGCATGCCCCGCAGGCACCGAAGGATGGAAATCGCTGGTACTCCCATTCGCCCCGGTCAGAGTGACCGACGGAACAGGCAGGGAAATGAACCAGTATATCCGTAAAGAAGCCGACAACCGGCATGGTCTGTACATGACGGCCTCTGTAGGCCCCGACGGTTTCCTCGCGCTCACAGACGGCATCGAAGCCAATACGCCCTACCTTGCAGCCCTGTATCAGGAAGAGGGAACCGCTACGGTACGTTTTGTCGCAGACAATTGCGAAGTGCCCCAGACACCGGCCGAAATCCGTGTCGACGGAGCCGATTATACTCTTATGGCAACTCTTTCGGGCCGTGAACTCGGTGCAGCCGGAATATATATGCTTCGCGAGGACGGTTGCGCCTTCGAAGCTGCAGACTCTTCGACTTACCTCCTCGACGAAAGCGATGGCGAAACAGCAAACAGCGTGGCTGTGAAACCTTTCTCTGTCTATGCCGTTTCCAATGCCGATGTACCCGACTTCCCCGTCGAAGTAGATGTTACCGAAGATATTCCGACCGGAATCTCAGCTCCCGGAGAGACTTCGGCCTTCATGATCTCCCGCGAGAACGGCGTAATAGTGATATACTCCGATTGCGACTCTTCGGTCAATGTGTTCAACGTTGCCGGTCAGATTGTAAAAACCATACGCCTGGTCAAAGGGCGCAACACAATCGACAATCTGACGCCGGGAGTATACATCCTCCGAGGTCAGAAAGTAGTTCTTTAACCATCACAAACGGTGCCCGGCGAAGGCTTTCTCACCCGCACCGAAAAATCTGAAATACAGAACATCGCCTGCCTATAGAAAGAGCCCGGTATTTGCGCCGGGCTCTTTTTTCATGTAAAGCTGAAAAATCAGAGGGTAGTTTCCATTGCCCGCTTCTTTGAGGGTCCGGAAATTTTTATCAACGTTATATGCCAATCAGTTATCTTTTTGTGCGAAAGTTGTTTTTCATCAGTTTTGACACATGAGGCGCATAAGCCTGGTAAAATCAATGCCTACACAATATCGGAATTGCACCCCTTGTCATGACCCGTGTCTTTTCATCAGAAAACGTAGTTTCAATTTCTCGCGTATCGGTTCGTCGTACAATTTAAGGCATGCATAAGCTATGCCGATCGCCAGGCAGAATATGGCGGCACCTACAAAAATATGCATTCCCGGTGAAGCGTCCGGATTGTTGCTGACCCAGGCTTTCTGCATATATACCAAAGGGAAATGTGTAATATACAGAGGATAGGACAGCACTCCGAAGAATTTACAGAGTGCTACCGACCGTTTACCTGCGACATTACTGCCGGCTCCCGTCAGCACTATCAATGGGAAAAGGACTATTATGCTCAGGGCCTCGTATGCACCGTTCATCCACATATCTTTTTCGCCTCCGATGCGGGGCATCGCTAATATCATGATTATGAACAATGAGCACCAATAGAACCCGCCTCTAAGCTTTATAAGATTATTTATCCGGGCAAGCAGCAGGCCCATAAAGAAAGGATAAAGCAAGCGTGTCATGCCTATGTACATCTGGTCGGGAGTAATACTCCAGCCACCAATAACGGTATAGGATACATCGGTCCTGCCGGCAAGAAGCCCGAACATATCTATGTTAAGAGCCACATCAATTGTAAGACACCCCGACAAAGCCACAAAGATTCCCAAAGCCAGTTTAGATAAGTGACGCACAATTAGAGCGTAAACGATATTGGCAGCATATTCCCACATAAGAGACCATGTAGGACCGTTCAGCGGATTAGTTTCCCACCAGCCTCGTATGTCCCATGAAATAAGCGCGGGAATCATGAGACAGCCGAGCAAAGTCATCACCAGCACTTTCCACCACGGGGTTTCTATAATCATAGGAAAAGCCGGACAGGCGCCGAAATAGAATAAAGCCGCACCTATCAGAGTTCCCATGATAACCATAGGGTGCAGACGGATAAGACGGCGTTTAAAGAAATCCCAAAGCGACATTCTGTCCCAACGATCATCATAGGCATATCCAATAACGAAGCCGGAAAGGACAAAAAAGAAATCGACAGCAAGATAACCGTGATTCAATAACTGCTCCATAGGATTGGCGGTATATGTTTCAAGCAGATGATATGCCACAACTATCATTGCAGCTACGCCGCGGAGTCCGTCGAGAATTTCGTAGCGGGGTTTGGATGCCAAGTATATATTAGATGCCATTATTCTGTTATTTCCACATAATTGCCTTCAGGATCAGCCACCGCACATTCGTAATATCCGTCACCTGTTGTTCGCGGGTCGCTTAATATCGTAAATCCATCTTTCCTCAATATTTTTGCCATGCTGTCAACATTTTCCTTACTTCCGACAGAGATGGCAAAATGAGCTATTCCCTTTAGATCGCCTCTGCTCGAAGGAGCGTCCCTGCCTGGAATGTTCATTATTTCGATACGCGTTACACCATCTTCAAAAGACAGAAAATAGGAGCTGAAATTCTTTTTTGGATTAGCATACAGGTCACTGCACGACATATCGAAATACTGCATGTAGAACTTGCGGAGTACTTCTAAATCCTCTGCCCAGATAGCTATATGGTCTATCTTCATAATGCGCTGGGAGTCAACTTATTTATCGTTTGCAGCGTTGTTTTTCAGCCATTCGCTGCGGACTTTATCGGGCAGATGGGTGACTTTGAAGTCTGAGAACGACGCCTTGAATCCGTTGCCGTCCGGACAGGCCGCGAACATACCGATTTTCACAGCATGATTTGCTTCAACCCATGCGTTGCGCATCATGTGGTATTCCTTATCGTCAAAAGAATAGAATATCTCGATTGCATCGAGCCGACGCACGGCCTTAATCCATATAAAATTGACTGAACGATCGAGAGCTATGACACTCCAGTCGGAAGTCTTGTGAGTGACTACAGTGCTTAGATTGTATTTACCATCCACGAACTCAATGCCGGTTTTGATATAGTTCTCATGGTCGAGGCGAATCATCATTCCGGCCTGGTCGAATCGGACCTTGTAATCACCTGAAATTTTCACCTTAGCCTCGAACTCTCCGCCGTATTCGGCGTAATAGAAAGGTGCGTCATCAACTGTGAAACCATAGTGGGATATACGCCAGTAATCGGTATGGGGAGGAACATCCATCGACAGCGTACCTCCATCAATTTCCCAATGTTCGGGTTCATTGAACCACTGCATTTTCTCGAGGGTCTGAGCCATAGAATTTAGCGAAGCAAAGATCATCAGTCCGCTTAAAGCTATTTTTATTAATACGGATTTTTTCAAAGACAACATATCGATAACCATTTTTATTTAATACCTTTGTAGAGCGTAAAGCATTGACTATGCAAAGATAGCCCATTGTCATAAAAATGACAATACTGATTTATAACCATTTTCAGGGCCCTATATGAATACCCGAGACGAACTAAATGACAGTTTTCTGCTACAGGACTTCGAAAGCGGCGACCGGATTTCAAGCGAACTGGACCGATTTAAAATATTCGCTTCCGGATACGCCAGGATAGAAAATGCGATTGCAGTATTGAGCGATTTAAGAGATCGCACAAGTTATATCTATTATGGACGCTTAGGACAGCTCCTCGGGCTGTGTCCCGATGGCGAATATTGCCGGATAGAATCTATATGGGAGGAAGATATTTTCAGTTGTGTTCCCCCGAAAGATCTGGAACGGAAACATCTTGAAGAGCTGAAGTTCATTCACTTTTTGAGGAATAGTCCCAAAGATTGTTATTCTCACTATTATCTCACAAGCGTTTTGCCTATGAGAGGTAAAGACGACAGTATGCACAATGTCCGGCATCGTGTATTCTATGTCAGCGTAGAACCCAACGGCAGCATTCGGCTGGCTCTGTGCCTTTATAATCTGATGGATGACAAAACCGACAGAGAAACCTATATATGCGATTCAATCTCGGGTAAGGTCATTTCTTTAGAACAACAGGACTTTAACGGCCTCCTTTCCAAAAGAGAGAAAGAGATTTTAAAACTCATCGACAACGGATGGTCGAGTAAAGAAATCTCGGCGAACCTTTCTATAAGTATACACACTGTGAACAGGCACCGACAGAATATACTCTCGAAATTATGTGTCGCTAATTCAATCGAAGCCTGCCGGACTGCGAAGCAGCTGGAACTCATATAGCGGAGCACTGCACCGCCATACTCTACCGAAAGCATGCATAGAATCACGATATTACTTTCTGCACTTCTCACAGCCGCTGTGGCAGAAGCCGCTATGCCGCATTACCGCGAAGTGCCGACATCGGAAGCGCCGGCGGTCGACCGCGGCGCTGTACGGCGCTACATCGTACAGTCTGAATTTCTGGGCGACGATATGACTGTCGACATCTGGACTCCCGAAGGTTACTCCGAAAGCGGCACCGCACGCTATCCGGTGCTCTACGCCCACGACGGACAGAACATCCTCGACCCGGCGATGTCTTTTGCCGGTGTCGACTGGGACCTCGACAATACGGCCCAGCGGCTGACCGACGAGGGACGCATCGACGCTCCGATCGTCGTGGCCATGCACAACCGCGGAGACAAGGGGCTGCGGCCATCCGACTATTTTCCCGAAAAAGTTATCGACTACATTCCCGAGGCCGACCGCGACAAGACAAAAATCTTCCAGACATGCAAGGACGGTTTCTTCGGCGACGAAGAGGCCGCCTTCGTAGCCGCTGAACTCAAGCCTCTTATCGACAGTCTGTACCGCACCGACGAACGCGCATCGCATACATTTACCATCGGCTCGTCGATGGGCGGCCTCGCGTCGCTCTATCTCTTATGCGAATATCCCGATGTATTCGGAGGCGCTGCATGCATGTCAACGCACTGGGTGGGCTCATTTGAGATCGACGGAAGCTACAATCTGTCCGACGATCCCGTCTGTGCCCGGGCCATTCTCGCATTTATGGAAGCCTGTCTCCCCTCCTCCGCCGGGCATATACTGTACCTTGACCAGGGCACCGCGGGCTGGGATGCCTTATATTCAAAATACGAACCAGACGCACGCCGCATAGCCGCCGAAAAAGGGTATTCCGAATCCGACGGCACCCTTATGTGCCACGATGCCGCCGGAGCCGGACACAACGAATGGTTCTGGCAGCAGCGTGCCGCTCTACCGCTCGAGTTTCTTTTCGCTAAAAGGAGATTTGCCACCGTCACAAGCCCCGTGACCTGCTTCCCAGCCGACAACACCTATATAAGTGTCAGCGGTACGGTACATCACATCTCCGATCCGACCCTGCTCGCTCCCGGCATTTACATACACCGCGGCCGCAAACTGATCCGCCCGTGATCCGCCACTAAGCCGCTTATAGGATTTGAGGGCATTTTTTGCTAATTTTGCAGTATGGATGCGAAAATGTTTGCGGCCGAAGTGCTTACCGCCCTGCCCTACACGGCAAACGACCAGCAGGTGGCCGTCGTGGCCGCCATGGCACGCTTCGTCATGGCGCCGCCCGACAACGATATGGCCTTTATCCTCAACGGCTACGCCGGCACCGGCAAGACCTCGCTCACCGGCGCTCTGGTGCGGGTGCTGGAATCGCATGGCCGCAAGGCCGTGCTGCTCGCACCAACCGGTCGCGCCGCAAAAGTATTCTCGGCCAACTCGAACGGACATGCCGCATTCACCATACACCGTAAAATATACCGTCATGCCTTCGGTCCCGGTCAGGATCAGAGCGATCCTCCCGTGCCTGGCGAGAACAAACTGCGAAACGCCGTCTTTATCGTCGACGAGGCCTCGATGATAGGCACTGCCGACGAGCGCGGCTACAGCCTGCTCGAGGACCTGGTGCAGTATGTATATTCGGGCGTCGGCTGCCGCCTCATCCTCATGGGCGACACCGCGCAGCTCCCCCCGGTAGGCCAGGAACGCTCTCCGGCCATGAACCCCGACACCCTGCGCCGCCTCGGCATAAAAGTGAGCCACGCCACCCTCACCGAGACCGCGCGCCAGGCGGCCGACTCGGGAGTGCTGTTCAACGCCACACGCCTGCGCAAAGTGATGTCGAAAATCGCCGCACTCCCCGAGGGCGCACCCATGCCTGTGCCCCGCCTCAAGACCCGCGGACTGCCCGATGTAACGGTGGTGTCGGGCGAAGACCTGCCAGAGACCGTGAGCCGTGCCTACGACCGCGACGGCGTGGCCGAAACCATCTTCATAACCCGCAGTAACCGGCGCGCCGCCGAGTACAACGCCGGCCTGCGCACCGAAGTGCTCTACCGCGAAGAAGAGCTTACAAAAGGCGACCTGCTCATAGTGGCGCGCAACCACTATTTTTCGGGTAAAAAACCGCGGGGCGTCGATTTCATAGCCAACGGCGACATTGTCACCGTAGAGCGCGTGCTCGGCACCGAATGGCGCTACGGCATGCGTTTTGCCGACGTCACCCTCTCCTTTCCGCCTCCGGCCGATGCTCCCGACGACACCGAGCCGGTGACATTCGACGCCCGCATAATGCTCGACACTCTGTGGTCCGAAGCCGCCGTGCTGCCCCGCGAAGGATGGGAAAAACTGTACTACGGCATAATGGCCGACGACGAACGCTTCGGAGCCATGCCCGTCGACAACCGCTACGCCCAGCTGCGCACCGATCCCTACTGGAATGCCCTCCAGGTAAAATATGCCTACGCCATCACCTGCCACAAGGCGCAGGGCGGACAGTGGACAAATGTATTCGTCGACCTGAGCTACATACCCGAAGACGCCCTCGGCATGACACTGTACCGCTGGCTCTACACAGCCGTAACACGTGCGAAAAAAAATCTTTACCTTATATCACCCCCCGAAGAGTTGCTGAAATGACAACCGAACTGAAAAAACATGCCCGCGTCGACGTTGCCGACGCCCTGCGCGGCTTTGCCGTGCTCGCCATTATCATGCTCCACTCCATCGAACACTTCAATTTCTACCAGTACCCCGACACATCGACACTGCCGGTATGGCTCAACTTCCTCGACAAAGCCGTGTGGGACGGTCTGTTCTTCGCTTTCGGCGGCAAAGCCTACGCCATTTTCGCCCTGCTTTTCGGTTTCAGCTTCTTCGTGCAGCACGACAACCAGCGCATGCGCGGCAACGATTTCCGTCTGCGTTTCTGCTGGCGCCTTGTGCTCCTGTTCATCATCGGATGCTTCAACGCCGCTTTCTTCACCGGCGAAATTCTGGTGCTGTACTCTCTCGTGGGCTTCGTGTTGGTGCTCTCATGCCGCTTCAGCGACCGCACCCTCATAGCGCTCGCCGCCATCTGCATGCTTCAGCCCATATGCATCTATAACATCGTGCGGGCACTCGTGCAGCCCGGTTTCGAGCCGGCGTCGTTCGACTGGATGGCGCACTGGCAGGTGACACACGACCTCCAGGACGGAGGCTCGTTCTGGGAAACACTCAGAGGCAACGCCTTCCACGGTCAGCTCTTCTCGCTCGGATGGGCATGGGACCACGGACGCGTGTTCCAGACCGCCGGTCTGTTCATGACAGGCATGCTTATCGGGCGCCGCGGCCTCTTCGCCAAGTCGCACCTGGCTCTGTGGGGCCGCGTACTGGCCTGGGCGCTTGTGGCTTTCTTCCCCCTCTACGGTATCTCGAACATGATGGCCGACTACGTATCGGACCCCGTGGTGCTCGCACAGCTCAAGATAGTCGTTCCGTCGCTTGCCAACCTCGCCTTCATGGCCATCCTGGTATCGGGCGTAATCTTCGGCTTCTACTGCAGCCGCCGCGTGGCAGCCGCTCTGGCTCTGCTCATACCCTATGGCAAGATGAGCATGACCAACTACGTGACCCAGGGCATCATCGGCTCGGCCATATTCTACAACTGGGGCCTCCACGCCCACATGTGCATCAGCGCGAGCCTGCTGCTGGGCATAGCCATCTTCCTGGTACAATATGCCTTCTGCCGATTCTGGGTAGGGCGCCACAACCACGGTCCCCTCGAATACATATGGAAAAAAGCCACCTGGATCTGGCAACCCTGACAACAGCAAAAACGAGCCGGCCCCGCACAAGGACCGGCTCGTTTTTCGTTATCGGATTATCATTTCTTCTTTTTAGCGAATTTCATCCAGTTTTTGAGGGTTGTCATATAGTAGCAATCCTCTATTCCGAGGCGCTTATAGTCGTTCTTCACCTCATCGAACAGCGTCAGAGCCTCGGCTGCCGACCCGGTCATTGTCATTGCCTGACCGACGCACTGTTTGGCATAGGCATGTGCCTCTGTGCCCTGGAGGCCGCTGTCCTCGACCCACTGCTTTATCTTTTTGGCAAGATCAAGCGATTCATTCCAGGCACCGGCTGTATTGTAGACATACAGTATATTCATGAACGGAACTATACCGGCTAGACGGACGATATCCTGCGGTATTTCGGTGATAGCCTTGTTCATGGAATCTATACACGCCAGAGCCTCTTTCTCTTTTTCTTTACTTATATTGCCCACAGCCATATAAGAATATATGGTGGGGTTGAGCCACCATTTTTCGCGTCCGTTGGCTGCATTGAGTTCAAGATATCGGGCCAGTGTTTTCTCAGCCTCGGCCACATTACCCAACAGTACATAGCGCTGAAGTTTGATATTGAGGAGATATGCATACTCCCACGAGTCTTCGCCGTAGGCATCGGCCACGGCATCCATGGCGCGGTCGCACAGCGAGAGCGATTTTTTCATGTCGGCGGTCTCACAGAGGGCACGTACTGTCAGCGACATATAGTGGTCCTCGTCGAGCGACGACATCAGATATTTATACACCGGCATATTGGGAACTGAATAGGCCAATCCGAGCGATTGCTTGGACAGGATGTCGAAGAAAGCCACCACGGTCTTGTCCTCTTCCGAAAACAATTTGAGAGTCTCGAGGTCTTCCTCATCGGGTTCGAAAAATACTTTTCCGGCACCATAGCACAGATGCAGTTTTCCGGCAAGGAAGTTGCCTTCCTGCTCGGCGGCAAGTCCGTTGAGCGCCGACGCGGGGAGGATGAAGATTACGAGCATTAAAATGCCAGTCAATAGTCGCAGCATAATTACATGTATTAGATTTAAAATGGTTATTTTTGCAAATATAAGCATATAATCGATGAAATTCAAAACTTTAGTTCTGTTTCTGGTACTGTTTTCCGTTTGTTCTGCCGTGGCTTCGGGTGAAAATGCCGATAATATGGTCGTTTCGGCTCTCACCCGACTTTCTCGACCGGAAATCAAGACCTTATACAACAATGGTGCGACAGCCGGCATGAATCCGACAGCACTCGCCGAGCTCGCTCTTCGTCTCGACCTCTACGACGAGGCCGCGCGGCATCTGTCGGCCCTGAAACGCCCTTACCCGGCAGGTGCACTTGTGACACTATATAAAAAGAACATCATCGTACTCGAAGACAACGATTTTTTGTCGGAAAAAGACCTGTCGCAAGCACTCGACTACCGGCAGCCGGCCGACCACCTTCTATACTCCTACATCAATTATGCCGTGAGCCAACGGTTGGCCGTCGAGCCCTTAGAAGAATATCTTGCTCTTCCCGATGCCGGCATCCCGCTCACCGACCGGCTCGACGCGCTCAATCTTCTCACCGAGTGCTATGCTTTCTGCGGATACTTCGATAAGGCGCGGGCATGCTGCCGCCGCTTCGAAAACGAGGTAAACGCCTTGTGCGCCGCGCCCAGCCGATACCATCATCTGCGGCTCATCCGACGCTCCGACATAGCATTGAAAGAAGGCGATTACGGCCGCGCGGCCATGTATGCTGACAGCGCCGCCGTCAGACTGGCGCAATCAGGCGAAACGGCCGGATACGACTACGCCGCCGTCTGCGAGCTGCAGGGAGACATAGCCATGTTCTCGGGAAATTACTCTGACGCGGAAAAGCATCTGCTCCAGGCTGCCGCCATATACCGTGCGGCCGGGCTCGACAACCGTGTAACACTCGTCGAAACAAAAATATCCGATGTCTATATCCTGCAGAACAAACTCGACGAAAGCGACGCCCTCATAACACAGCTTGGCGACCGGGAATGGCCCGTTGCGTTCGGCGGTGCGAAAGGATACATGGGCCTTATGGCCAATCACGGCGAACTACTGCTGCTCCGACAGCAGCCGCTTGCCGCGAAAATGATATATGCTTCGGCTCTCGATCTCGGCAAGTCGATAGAGCAGACCGATTTCGAGACCGAACTCAGGCTCCTCGCCGGCGCAGGCTATGCCTGCATAAAAAACGACAGTCCCGCCGAAGCCATAGCCCATTTTTCCGAGCAGCTCGAAAAGGAGCGGCAGATGGCCCACGACCAGTTCGTATTCATGCCCGAAAGCAAGCGGGGCGCATACTGGGCGCATGCCGACACACGAATGCGGCGCCTCTTCAGCGCCAACCGCGAAGGCACCGTTACTATGAACGGCGGCAAAGTTGTCGAAATGCCCAAGCAGAACATCAACGCGTCGGCCGGCCTCCTCTACGACGCCGCTCTGCTTCACAAAGGGCTGCTGCTGGAATCGTCGGCAGCCCTCCGGAAGGCACTGGACAGCAACAACGACCCGGCCATGGCCGCCGACGCCGCACGCCTCACCGCACTGCGCGAAAAAATCGCCGCCAGTCCGGCTCCCGACGCCGCCATGTCGGCGACTGCCGACAGCCTCGAGCAGATACTGCTCGAATCGTCGCCCGACCTTGCCGGGTTCATGAATTTCACCTCCATACGCTGGCGCGATGTCCGCGAAGCCCTCGCCGACGACGAAATGGCCATAGAATTCGTATGCTCAGCCGACAACGGCACCGAATACTATTCGGCCGAGCTGTTGCGGCACGACTGGGAAGAACCCCGGCACATATTCCTCTTCTCGACCCGCGAAGGGAAATCGCCTTTCGGCTCCGACGGCGCATACTCGCAGACCGGCATCTACCGCCGGATATGGCGCCGAATCATACCGTATCTCAACGAACACGACCGCATATGGTTTTCGGCCGCGGGATGCCTGCACGGCACAGCCATAGAATATGCCATGATGCCCGACAGCACGCGGCTCTACGAGCACTACACGCCGATGCGGCTGTCGTCAACACGCCGCCTCACCTACCGTCAGCCGCAGGACTTCAGGCATACCGCCACCGTCTTCGGCGGCCTCAACTACAATACCGACCTTGCCGAAAGCGAACTCTATGCGGCCGATGCCACAGACAAACTCTATGCCGTGCGCGGCGCCGACCGCACGGGCCTCGGGCCGGTAATGTGGCGCTATCTGCCCGGCACTCTCGCCGAGGTCCACGACGTGAGCGCCGCAATGACCGGCGCCGGCTATAAAGTGGCGCTATTCGAAGGCGACGAGGGTGTGGAGTCTGCTTTCAAACAGCTCGCCGGGGTGAAACCTGGCATCATACATATAGCCACACACGGATTCTTCAACCCCGCACCGCTGCGGCGCGACAATTTCATAGCCAACGCCTACGAGGACGACGATGCCGCGCTATACCGCTGCGGGCTGGTGATGAGCGGGGCAAACAGCACGGCAGCCGACGAGGGCACTTCCGGCGGCGACGACGGCATCCTCACGGCCAAGGAAATCGCGGCACTCGATCTCGAAGGCACCGATCTTGTAGTGATGTCGGCATGCAGCACCGGCCTGGGACGCATAAGCGGCGACGGCGTATTCGGCCTGCAGAGAGCTTTCAAACTTGCCGGCGCGCAAAGTATTGTCATGAGTCTATGGCCGGTGCACGACGATGCCACCCGCATGCTCATGACCGCGTTCTACCGGTCGCTTATCGCCGGGCAGTCGCGGCATCAGGCCCTGGCGTCGGCGCAGTCGGCCGTGCGGCATGCCACTTTCGAGGTCGACGGCACACAGCGCTCCGGCGACGACCCGTACTTCTGGGCGGCGTTTATCCTTCTCGACTGAGGGGCTACTTGGCGAAGAGCTTGCGGATGAGGTCGGGGCGGCCGATTTTGCGGAGGGTGCGGGTGATGTCGGCGCGGTAGGCCGGGTCGTACCAGAAGAAAAATTTGCGCTGCTCGAGCTTCTGCTCGGGCGATGTGGGTGTATATATCTTCTCGCCCGTATAGGGGTGGTAGCCGGTGTAGTATATCTCGGTGGCAAGCGTCATAGGTGTGGGCGTGAAGTCCTGTACCTGCTCGAGATGAAAATTCAGCTCCTTGGTCTCGACGGCGAGCGCGGCCATGTCCTCGGCGCGGCAGCCGGGATGCGACGATATGAAGTACGGTATGAGCTGCTGCCGCAGGCCGCACGCATGGTTCACATTGTCGAAAAGGCGTTTGAACGTGTGGAAAAGCTCGAACGAGGGCTTGCGCATCACCGCCAGCACGGCGTCCGACGTATGCTCCGGCGCCACCTTGAGGCGCCCCGACACATGGTGCTCTATGAGCTCGCGGTTGTAGCGGGCGTTGGCGCGGTCGACTTCGGCATCGCCGGTGCGGTGCATCGACAGGTCGTAGCGCACGCCGCTGCCGATGAAGCTCTTTTTCACCTCGGGGATGGCATCGACGGCATGGTATATGTCGAGCAGCGGACGATGGTCGGTATTGAGATTGGGACACGGCGACGGATGCAGGCACGAGGGACGCAGGCAGCGGCGGCACTTTTCCTTGTCGCGGCCTCCCATGGCGTACATATTGGCCGACGGACCGCCCAGGTCGCTGATATATCCCTTGAAGTCGGGCATGCGCGTCACCTGGCGCACTTCGCGCAGTATCGACTCTTTCGAGCGCGACGCTATGAATTTGCCCTGATGCGCCGATATGGTGCAGAATGCGCAACCGCCGAAGCAGCCGCGGTGCATGTTGACCGAATGGCGTATCATCTCGTAGGCCGGAATGATCTTGCCGCGGTAGCGCGGATGAGGCAGACGGGTATACGGCAGGTCGAACGAGGCGTCGATCTCGCCCTGCGTCATGGCCGGCAGCATGGGATTGACTCGCACGGCGCGGTCGCCGGTAGCCTGCCACAGGGTGGCGCCGCCGTCGTAGCGGTTGCTCTGCTGCTCGATATGCTTGAAATTGGCAGCCTGCGAGCGCTTGTCGGCAAGGCATGTCTCGAACGACGCCAGCACGATATTGTCCCTGTCGGGCTCCGGAATCTCGCCGAGAGGCCGCAGCACCACGCTCTGCGGCATGTCGGTGATATCGGCTATGGGAGTGCCGGCGTCGAGCCGGCGCGCAAGATCGAGGATGGTCTTCTCGCCCATGCCGTAGAGGAGCATGTCGGCGGGAGTGTCGACCAGTATCGACGGCCTCAGGCGGTCCTGCCAGTAGTCGTAGTGCGACAGGCGGCGCAGCGACGCCTCGATGCCGCCTATCACAATGGGTGTGTCGGGATAAAGCTGCCGCAGTATCTTCGAGTATACTATCGACGGATAGTCGGGCCGCGCGCCGTGTCGGCCGCCGGGCGTATAGGCGTCGTCGGAACGGCGGCGACGGTTGGCCGTGTAGTGGTTCACCATCGAGTCCATGGCTCCGGGACTGATGCCGAAAAACAGGCGGGGCGCGCCGAACTTGCGGAAATCGCGCAGATCGTCCTGCCAGTTGGGCTGCGGCACTATGGCCACACGGTAGCCGGCGGCCTGCAGCGTGCGGCCTATCACGGCCGCGCCGAATGCCGGATGGTCCACATATGCGTCGCCCGAGAAGAGGACTACGTCCACGCTGTCCCATCCGAGCGCTTTCATTTCTTTTACCGACGTGGGGAGCCAGTCGGTGGGGCGGAGAGAATTATAATCGATTTCTTTCATCATTTGGTACCTTCCATGGCCTGAAGCTTAAGCTCGAGCTTTATAATTTCGTCGCGCAGACGGGCCGCGGTCATAAACTCCATGTCCTTGGCCGCCTGGAGCATCTGGCCGCGCAGGCGGTTGATGGAGCGCTGCACCTCGTCGGCACTCATGTATGCCACCACCGGATCGGCGGCAATGTCGACCGAGGTGCTGAATTCGTTGGCATAGGGCAGCGGCTTTTTCTGTTTTTCGCGCTTCTCGCGCTTTTCCTTGGCGTTGAGCTGCCGGGGCTGACGCAGCGCGCCGGTGGCGGTAGCGGTGGCCTCCATGTCGACCTCCTCCTTCTCCATGCCCACGATGGCGTTGCGGGCCTTGATGATGGCCTGGGGCGTTATGCCGTGCTCCTCGTTGTACTTCAGCTGCAGGGCGCGGCGGCGCTCGGTCTCGTCGATGGTCTGCTGCATCGACTCGGTGATTTTATCGGCGTACATTATCACTTCGCCGTTGAGATTTCGCGCCGCACGGCCCACCGTCTGCGTGAGCGAGCGGTGACTGCGCAGAAAGCCTTCCTTGTCGGCGTCGAGTATGGCCACCAGCGATACCTCGGGCAGGTCGAGGCCCTCGCGAAGCAGGTTCACGCCTATGAGCACATCGTATTCGCCGGCACGCAGGCCGTCGAGTATCTTTATGCGGTCGAGAGTATCGACATCGCTGTGTATGTAGGCCGTCTTTATCTTGAGTTTGAGGAAATATTCGTTCAGTTCCTCGGCCATGCGCTTGGTGAGGGTGGTCACCAGAGTACGCTCGTCGCGCTCTATGCGCAGCTGTATTTCCTCGAGCAGATCGTCGATCTGGTTCATCGACGGCTTCACGCGGATAAGCGGGTCGAGCAGGCCTGTGGGGCGTATCACCTGCTCCACCACCACGCCTTCGCACCGCTCCAGCTCGTAGTCGGCGGGAGTGGCCGACACATAGATCACCTGATTGGTCATGCTCTCGAATTCCTCGAACTTGAGCGGCCGGTTGTCCAAAGCGGCCGGAAGCCGGAACCCGTACTCCACAAGATTGCCCTTGCGCGAGCGGTCGCCGCCGTACATGGCGCGTATCTGCGGCACAGTAACATGGCTTTCGTCGATTATGGTGAGGAAATCCTTCGGGAAATAATCGAGCAGACAGAAGGGCCGCTCGCCCTCGCGCCGGCCGTCGAAATAGCGTGAATAGTTCTCGATGCCCGAGCAGTAGCCGAGTTCCTTTATCATCTCCACATCGTAGGTCACGCGTTCCTCGATGCGCTGGGCCTCGAGGTCGCGCCCCTCGCCGGTGAAAAATGCCACCTGGCGTCCCAGGTCGAGCTGTATCTGTGCCACGGCTGCAGCCTGACGCTGCGGCGAGGTCACGAAGAGGTTGGCGGGATAGATATTGAATCTGTCGTGGGTGCCGAGATGGGCGTTGTCGTCGGGATGTACGGTGATTATCGACTCCACTTCGTCGCCCCAGAACACCACACGCACAATTATATCCTCGTAGGCGAGCCTAATGTCGACGGTATCGCCCTTGACGCGGAACGATCCGCGCCCGAACTCCACCTCGCTGCGGCAGTAGAGCGCCGCCACGAGCTTGCGCAGGAACTGGTTGCGAGTTATCTTCATGCCGCGCGTCACCGTAACGACATTTTCGTGGAAGTCCTCTGGATTGCCCATGCCGTAGAGACACGACACCGACGACACCACAATGACATCGCGCCGCCCCGACAGCAGCGCCGAAGTGGTGGCAAGGCGCAGGCGGTCGATTTCGTCGTTGATCATCAGGTCTTTCTCGATATACTTGTCCACCGACGGTATATAGGCCTCCGGCTGATAGTAATCGTAGTACGACACGAAGTACTGCACGGCGTTTTCGGGGAAAAACTGCTTGAATTCGCTGTAGAGCTGCGCCGCAAGAGTCTTGTTGTGGCTGAGTATGAGCGTGGGACGCTGCACCTCCTTTATGACATTGGCCATAGTGAAGGTCTTGCCCGAACCGGTGACGCCAAGCAGCGTCTGCGCCTCGCGGCCGGCCTCCACACCCTCGGCAAGCTGCCGTATGGCCTGAGGCTGGTCGCCGGTGGGCTCGTACTGAGAACTTAAGCGGAATTCCATATCGTATCTTTTTTGTCCGAACTACAAAGATACAACAATTTTCCGTCATATCGCCCCCTGCCCCTCAAGCAAATAGAAAAGTCAGGAGCAATTATATACTTTTGTGGAAATTTAAACAAAAGTGCTATAAAACACCCCGCTAAATTTGCCCGTCTGTAAAATAGTCCCTAAATTGCACAAAATTCATCAAAGGCCCTCTAACCCATGAAAAATTCCAACCTTTCATTTCGCCCACCGCGAAGGAAGCATCTTTTTGTTCATGAATACGGACATTACATTCAAAGTCAATGGCTTAGAACCTTATACCTGCCAACCATCGGTTTGGCGAGTTTGGAGAGTGCTTTGTATCAGAAGTACGCAGGAGGAGGAGAGCATCGTAACCGGTGGTTTGAAGTGAATGCGAGCAGGTTGGGAGCAGAGCATTTCGACAAGAAATATGGCAGTGGAGCAGCCGGATATAAGGAAAATAGCCCTAATTATTTCAATAAAACTGCATTTTCTGATGGATCTGAGACGAGGTACATCAATCCGCAGACCGGAAGATTCAACCAAGGAGATGAGCATCCTATAAGTAGTCCGCATATAAGTTTTTGGGATTTTATACCATTCTTATAAGAAGGCATATGAAAAGTAAATTTCTGTATTTGATTGCTATTGTGGTGGTAGCAACGATGTGTTCTTGTGTTGAAATTTTTGACAATTATAGAGTAAAAATTGTAAACAATTCAACTCAGGATATATCGGTGTATTATACCCTGACATATGGTTCGATTACTGTTGATAAGAACGATATTGTAAATCCATCAGGACCCAGTATAATCATTTCAAAGGGCGAGTGTTTTGAATATACATTAACTGTTGAAAAAAATAATCGAGATGGGTCTTATGTCGCTTTTTTATTTAGCGACAAGGATATTAATATAGATACCGACATCTTAAATCAAGAGCTAGATGACAGCGAATCTCGTAAACTTCTGTTTCTTAAATATTCCCTGTGGGAACTGATTCAGATGGATTGTACTGTAACGTTTAATGGATTTGAAAATGAATAAAAATACTGTTTTGGCCCCTATAATTCTGATATTGCTTTTCTGCCTATCGGAAACAAGTTGTACATACGAATCTCCGGAGTACTATAATATAGTTGTAATAAACGAAACACCTAATGATTTATGTATTCTGGCAAATACATTTTGGGACGGTGACCCGACTATCTGGGAAGGGGGAAAATATATCGACTTCATTAAGCCTTATGGTAAATGCTGGATAGAAAACGTTAATACAGAAACAGATATCAACAGTCCCATGTTTTTGAAAATAATTTTTATGGAAGCTGTCAATCCTGATAATTATGTAAAAAGTCGGGCCGACACATCCAACGTTAAAAGTATAACAAAGTTTTATACACTTCCTGAATTGCAGGCTATGGACTGGACTATCGTCTATGACGGTAATATGGAGTGACGGATATTAACGAACTTGCAAATTATTCATAAATATAAATCAACCTTTTTCATGAGAATTGGGAATTTGAGGAGCTGCTTCGCTTTGATTCTTGCGTTTATGGTATTGCCGGCTATTGCACAGGGCGAAGTCTCGCAGGCCGATTCGGCAGTGGTGGCCGGTAAGCGTCATATGGTTTATATATCGGGCGGTGCAAGTGTTATCACCTCGAAGGTGTTCGACGAATATTCGACGGCCAACAATAAAGTCGGTTATGAATGGATGGCTGGCTACGACTGGATATTATCGAAATCGGGCCTTGGCATCGGGCTGCTGTACAACGGCTTCTACACGAACAAAAATCTGGCGCTGGCAATGGGAGGCGGAACCGGTCTGGCTCCGGGGGAATCCACTTTCATGCTCAATACGTTCGCGCCGCAGTTCGTAGTCGATGTTTTGCGTCCGGGCGGGCGATGGGCCTTCTCCTTCAAGGCCGGTATGGGTCTGAGCACGCTCACCGAGTCATTGAAACTCAGAGATGAAACAATAATACGTCACACCCGCTATGGCTTCGCAGTCACGATGATGGGAGATGTCGAGTACCGTCTGAACCGGCACATAGGCATTACGGGCACTCTGGCCTATATATCGTCGTTCTTCGGCACTTTGCAGGAATATCCCGACGGTAAAGTCTACGCGGATGGCGTGCAGCGGATTTCGCTCAACCTGGGCGTAAAATATAGATTCTGACGCGAGGCGACGAGGCCTACAAGAGATCCCTGCACCACACCAATCCCCCACGAAAAGGCCTCGCTGAGGCCGCACCTGTATACAGCCCAATGCGCTCGCGCATGGGGTGAAAACCATGAACCCAACCCGCGCCTCGACGAGGCGCTACCGTATCTTCCCGCGGCACACAGCAGCGCCTCGCCGAGGCGCGCCACCACCACACACAACAAAACCCCGGGCGCGAGCGCCCGGGGCTGTACACTGATGCAGCCTCTTCGAGGCCTTGCGGACTTACTCGGAAAGGGTTATGACAGTGTAGGAGTACGGCGGGAGGGTCACTGTCTGCTGCGCCGACAGGGGAAGCTCGCGCTGCGCGGGCACCACGGCATGCGGCTGCGCGGGGGTGTTGCGGTCATCGGGGGCACCCGAGAGCGTCACGGCGCCTGCATGCGACACACAGCCGAGGCCGTCGACAGCTATATTGGCATCGGTGGCCGCGGCACCGGTATTGGCCACATGGAGCACCACGGTGCGGCCGTCGGCACTGCGGGTGGCAGTCACGTCGAGGCAGCCCGAGGGATCATCTGTTTCGGATGCGATAAGGAAGGGCTGATGGGCACGCGAAGCCATCTGCTGGGCATAGTAGGGCGGCTGACACCACACCTTGCCGGGGCTGAAAAATATCTGACCCTGGTCCCAGCCGTTATCATTCTGCAGCCATGGCTGCAGTGCATTGGCGGCACACGATGTGAGCACGAAGTCGCCCATGCGGCGCACAGCGTTCTGCAGGGTCACATGGCCGAGCATGCGCTGCACGTTGTGCGTCACACCGTTTTCCTCGAATATTGCACATTTCATTTTTGTGCCGGGATTCCAACCAAGGAACATATCGCGCATGCGCCGCAGCTCGGCCTCCACTTCCTTGCCCGAGGTGAGCGCGTCGGCCCAGGGGTGATAGTCCCAGTAGTCGGCTCTGCCGTCGAGCGCGCGGAATACCTTCTCGATATTGGGGGAGTCGGGTCGCCACCAGGCAGTGTTCACCAGCATTACCGACGGGTCCTTGCTCTTGATGGCGTCGTAGAGCAGATTGAAGCGCTCCACATAGTGGTCGTACTCGTCGGCGCGGTCGCCGTGGAAAAGCACTTCCTCGTTGCCGATGCCTATGTAGCGCACGCCGTAAGGCTCGGGATGGCCGTTGGCGGCGCGCATGGCGCCCCATTCTGTCTCAGTGCTGCCGTTGAGATACTCTATCATGTCGGCCACATCCTCGGGGCTTTCCTCTATATTGATGGCGAAAGCGGGCGTAAAACCGGCTTTCTCGCAAAGGGCCACAAAATCCTCGATGCCGAAACCGTTGGTCGACCAGCGGTTCCAGTGCCCGTGGTAGGGCGGACGGCGGTCGCGGTCGCCGATCATTTTCTTGAAGCGATATTCGGGAGCGTTTATCATGGTACCACCGTAGCGCAGGAAAGTAAGCCCCTCGCCCTGCATGGCCTCGGCAATGTCGCGGCGCATGGGCAGCCCGTGGAACAGCTTGTCGCCGGTGGGCATAAGGGTGACCATGTCGACGGCCACACTGCCCGGGCGGTCGATAGATATGGCGAAGCGTGCGGCGCTGTCGGCAGCTTCCGAACATAGTTCGAAAGGATACGCGGCCCAGTCGGCGCCGACATTTTCGATCTTCTCCGAAGCGTAGGTGCGCCTGCCGTCGGCGCTCTGCAGCGCCACAGTCACCGCACCGCGATAGTCGGGCGACTTAAGATACACCCGGCCGGCGAAGCACTCGCCGCGGCTCACATCGATGCCCCAGCGGTTGAGGCCCGAGTTGGCGATACCGGCCACGCCGTCGCCGCGCAGTTCCACTATCTGCGACATATCGCCGTGAAAGGCACCTTCGCCGCTGTGGACGAAGCGCACAAGCGTGCTGTCGGAGGCAAAGCCGTCCCAGTGGCGGCTTACAGAGGGCACGGGCATAGGCTCGAAAGCGAAGCGATGGCCGGGCGCCCGGAAATTGCGGAACTCGGTATCGGCGTTCCACACACGCAGTGCCGCGGTACCGGCGGCGAGGTCGGCGTCGCGGTCGGTGAACGATGTCACCTTGCGGCCGTTGAGGCACACATCTATCCGGCTGCCTTTCATTTTGGCCGACAGTGTGTTCCAGCCCCGGCGATCGCAGTCGACGGCGACATCGCGTATATGCTCGAAGTTGTTTTTATGCTTGCCTATGATCACCCGCTTGCCGTCGGCGCTCAGACCGATTTCGTAGCCGTAGAAATTGTCGGCCCCGTTGCCTGCACGCGATGCGCGCACTATAAGGCCGGCGCTCTCGCCGCCGTCGGGAAAACGGAGGTCGACCGACACTTCGCCATCGGCCGGCGTCGTACTGTCGCTCACCATCTTCGAGCCGGAGAATGCCGTGGCATGGAGTACACCGTCGCGCATGTCCCATGATCCTTCGTACGACGAAAATCCGCGGAAGCGCGGCGTCGGCAGAGGCTCCTCGAAGCTTTCGCCGAAGATTCGCTGGGCATACAGACCGCCGTATATCTCGTGGTTCACATCCTCGATGCAGGAGCCATAGATATACGGCGTTACAGGATTCAGAACGGTGTGTACGTCAACCTTTATGTCGGCAGCCGACATCGGTGCCGGACATGCCATCGCGGCAAGGGCAAAGGTCAGGAACAATTTTTTTTGGTTCATAAGATAAGATCAGGTTTATGTCAGACTTAGCTTTTTGGTTGCATAAGAGGGGTACGGAGGCGATGACGCCCCGCACGGTAGGTTATAGCCCCGTTAGGACATACGGCAGCACAGTCGAAGCACACCACACAGCGCGAGGCATCGACTGTATGGTCAATGAGATTTATGCACTCGCTCTTGCAGACGCGCTCACACTCGCCGCAGTTGATGCACAGGTCGGTATTGATGTCCATGTGGAGCACCGACTGCCTCGAGGCAGCTCCGAGCAGAGTGCCGACAGGACAGAATGTGTTGCATACACGGCGTCCGCGACGCCAGGCAAACCCGACTACGATTATAGCCGTAAGAGCTGCCAAGCCCAGGGACGATAGTGAAAACAGCACAGAATCGCCAAGATGCAGAGGCACCATGACAAACTGCTCGAGCATGCGCGCATAGCCGGTATAGGGATCGATGAGAGCCGGTATGGCAGCCGATCCGCTGAGCATCAGTGCGAATGCTACGACAAGGAACACGACCCGCGTACGCGACGACGGCTCGCAATGGCGGTAAGCGCGGCTTTTGCGGCGCACCTTGCGCGAAAATGCCGACACACAGTCCATAAACGTGCCCATAGGACACACCGTGGAGCAGTAGATACGGCCATAGACCAGGGCTACCGCCGCCCAGAACACCAGGCACACGGCACTCCCCGACAGCAGCGCCGTGAGTATCTGCATGCGCACGAATACGCTGTCGTAGCCTGCCAGAAGCGCCCATGTGGGCACACCCATGGCTATGAGCGCTATCAATATTCGCAGTATACGGACTATGCGGTACATGATGGCAAATATACGAATTTTTTTGCTAAATTTGCACCTGCATAACAAGCCGACATTCATCACATGGACTCCACTCCCTCTTATAAATCCTCTCCCGAAGAGCTGGCGCGCCTCATCAACGCCGCCCTGCTGCGCGACGATACACCGCCTCCCGGAAAGATAGCAAACAAGATATACAACGACATAATGATGGGTCAGGGCGCTTTCGCCCGCCTGTCGCGACTGATCGAAAACAAGGCCATGCAGCTAATAGGCACCACCCTGCCGCCGTCGCTGCTGGGATCGCCGTCGGTGCCGGTCAACAAGCTGCCCGATGCCCTGCGCCCCGAGGTGCGGAGCCGCATCGAAGCCGAATTCAGGCTTTTCCTGAGTTCCGAGACAGTCGCTGCCGAAGTACAGGCACTTTTCGACGAGCTGTGCGACAGCATCGAACGCGCCGGATGGTCGTTCGGCATCGTGAATCTGGCCCATGCTCTCGAAATTTTCCGCGACAAGGTGCGCAAGCAGGTATCGGTCTACGACCGTTCCATAGCCCTTGTGGGTCCTTTCGTGGACCTGGAGCCGCTCTACGAAGCCGCGTGCCGGATATCGCTCCAGGAGCGCGTGATGAGCAACAACTACGTCGACATTCAGGATTTCTACACCGCCCTTTGCGACAACGCGCGCAGCGGATGCACCGAAATAGCCGCCACCTTCTCGCGCGACACCCTCCGCGAACTGGCTGAATGGCCGCGCCTGCAGGCTATTATCGACAGTAATGTCACCCTCTACAACCGTTGCCGGGAAATTGCGGCAAAATGCCCGGGCAAACCCAAGTGGCGGGTTTTCTCCGACCCCGACCGCTCGAGTCCGGCCGACCTTGTAAATATCTAACATTCACCATATAACACTACTCAATGAAACTCCGGCATGCTCTATTATGCCTGGCGTTGCTGACGGCGGTCTTTACGGCCTCCGAGGCATCGGCCCAGGAGACTTTCAAGCGAAACCTCGAACAGGTTTGCTTCGTGCCCAAGGGAGCCTGGATCACCGGCGTGAGCGTGAGCTATTCGCAATCCGACCAGGACAAGTATCAGTTCCTTATCATAGAGAATCTTAACGGCGACACTTACACATTCAAGGTAAGCCCGATGCTCATGTTCTGCTTCAAGGACAATCTGGCCGCCGGCGGACGCTTCTCCTACTCTCGCCAGCGCACACGGCTCAGCTCGGCCAACCTCGTACTCGACTCGGAGACGTCCTACGATGTCGACAATCTCTACAGTATCAGCCAGAGCTACCAGGGCACGGCCCTCTTCCGCAGCTATCTCAGCCTCGGCCGCAGCACCCGCTTCGGCCTATTCAACGAGGTGCAGCTGCAGCTCGGCGGCGGACAGTCGAAAATCTACAGCGGCACAGGCGATGACCTTACCGGCACATATCAGCGCAATTTCGACCTCAACGTAGGTATAGCACCCGGTCTGGCAGTGTTCCTGAACAACTACTCGGCCATCGAGGTCAACGTGGGCGTTCTCGGTTTCAACTACAGCCACCACCGCGCTGTCAAGGACCAGATCTACGTGCAGAACTACCACCACCAGAGCGCCAACTTCCGTGTCAATCTTTTCTCGATAACCTTCGGGGTAACATTCTATATTTAAGCCATGAAGACCCTGAGATTAATACTATTGACAGTTGCGGCAGCTCTCTGCGCCGCACAGTTGCAGGCACAGTCGATCGTAAGAAAGAAAGACGCGCCAGTGCACAAGGAGACACTCGAAAAAGTGGTGGTCAACGGCGACACCGTAAGCGTCATATTGCCCGAGCGCAATTTCGGACGCTTCGACCGCGGTCTGTTCAACTACATGTTCATCCCCAAAGGGAAATGGGGCTTCGGCATCACGGCCGCCTACGGCGAGCTCCAGACCGAGGACATAAGCGTGCTGTCGGTGCTCGAAGACTTCAATTTCAAAGGCAAGATCTACTCGGTGAAGCCCTACCTGCAGTACTTCGTGCGCTCCAATCAGGCCGTCGGCCTTAAATTCGACTACAGCCGCGGTGTGGCCGACCTCGCAAGCCTCGCCGTGGACTTCGATGACGATCTCAACTTCTCGCTCCGCGACGTCAGCTACTATCAGCAGAGCTTCGCCGTGTCGACATTCTACCGCAACTATGTGGGCCTCGACCACAACGGACGCTTCGGCATATTCAACGAAGTCGACCTCGCCTTCGGCAGCGGCTCCTCGCGATTCAAACGCCAGTACAACGGCGTGCCCCGCGACACCCGCACGGTCATAACCAAGGCTTCGCTCAATTTCAGCCCCGGCCTGTGCGTGTTCATACAGGACTATCTGTCGTTCAACGTGTCGTTCGGCGTGTTCGGCCTCAAATACCAGCATGAACACCAGACCACCGACGGCATCGACGAAGGCACGCGAAACACATCCGGTGCCAATTTCCGATTCAATATCTTCAACATTAACTTCGGCCTCATGGTCGTGATATGATGATGAAACCGATACATCTCTGCGCCACCGCAGCATTGCTTCTGCTGTGCTCGTGCATACACAACGATATCCCCTACGCACGCATCCAGCCTAATTTCGTCGATCTCGTGGCCGAAGGACAGGATGCCGGCACACTCATCGACAGCGCCTCGCGCACTGCCACCATCGCCTTTCCCGAAGAAACCGACATAAGCCGGGTGCGCTTCTCGCAGTACACCGTTACGGCCGGCGCTTCGATTGTCGACAGCCCCTTCCCCGGGCCCGTCGACCTGTCATCGCCCCTGCACGTCACCCTGCGCCTCTATCAGGACTGGGAGTGGCAGATCGTAGGCAAACAGACCATCGAACGCTACTTCGAAGTCGAGGCTCAGATGGGTCAGACCGAGATCAACGCGGCCGACCGTACCGTAGTGGTATATGTCCGCGAGACAGCCGACCTCTCGGCCGTGCGTATCATCCGCGCCAAGCTCGGACCGTCGGGCTCCGCCTATGTTCCGGCCATCGACCCAGGCTGCACGTTCGACGGACGCAGCCCGTTCGAGATAAAAGTGACCGAATACGGCACCGAGTACACATGGACAGTCACAACCGTGCCCGTCGACGTGGCCGTGCGCACCACAGGCGTCGATGCATGGACCTGCGTGGCGTGGGTACACGGAGAGGCCGAGGAAGGCCTCGACAACGGCGTGGAATACCGCCTCGAGTCCGATTCCCGCTGGATACGCATACCCTCGGAAGCCGTCACTCAGACCGGCGGCAGCTTCACCGGACGCATCGACCACCTCTCGCCGCAGACAGCCTATGTGGCCCGCACATACTCGGGCACCGACATAGGCGAGGAAGTGGGATTCACCACCGGCTCGATAGTACAGCCGCCAAACGCCGACTTCGAAAACTGGTGGCTCGACGGCAAGGTATGGTGCCCGTGGGCCGAAAACGGCGAGCCCTACTGGGGCACCGGCAACAAGGGCGCCACAACCCTGGGCAACTCCAACTCCGTGCCCACCACCGACACTCCCACCGGCACCGGCTGGGCAGCCATGCTCGAGACTCGCTTCGTAGGCATCAGCTTCCTTGGCAAACTCGCCGCAGGCAATCTATTCGCCGGAGTATACGTGCGCACCGAAGGCACCAACGGCGTCCTCAGTTTCGGACGTCCGTTTACACAGCGTCCCACGGGACTCAAGGGCATGTTTAAATACAACAGCGTCACTATCGACCGTTCGTCTACCGAAATGAACCATCTCATCGGTCAGCCCGACACCTGCATAGTATGGGTGGCTCTGATCGACTCTGACGAACCATACGAAATTCGCACAAATCCGTCGAACCGTCAGCTTTTCGATCCCGACGACGATTGCGTTATAGCCTACGGCTCCATGCAGAAGGGACAGACCGTGGACGTGTGGACACCGTTCGAATTCGAACTCAAGTACAACTCGACATCGCGTGTGCCCAAATACATTCTCATCACAAGCTCCGCCAGCAAATATGGCGACTATTTCACCGGAGGCAACGGCTCTGTGCTCTACCTCGACGATTTCGAACTTGTCTACGACTATTGAAATGATACGCAATGCACTGATTCTTCTTCTCCTCCTCACTGCGGTGCCTTTTGCCGGCGCCGCCGACACGACAGCGGTCAAGACCATCAGTATTCCCGCGTCATACATGCCCAAATTTCACGGCACATTCCGCACCTTCTACGAGATGTCGACCACCACAGGCGACAGCCGATTCATGGTGCGCAACGCACGTCTCAGCGCTGGCGGCAAAGTGCTTCCGGTGGCCGAATATTTCTTTCAGGTCGACCTCTGCGACCGCGGCAAAATCAAAATCCTCGACGCCTACGTCGGCGTAACTCCCCTGCCCGGCCTCAAGATTACCGCCGGGCAGAGCCGCGTACCATTCTCGGTGGGCGCAAGCCGCGCTCCGGCACTTTATCATTTCGCCAACCGCGCATCGATGTGCAAGGACTTCGGCAATCTTCGCGCGGCAGGCGTGAAAGTGGGTTATACCGTTCCGTCGACCCGACTCTATTTCGAAGGCGGCGCCTTCAACGGCACCGACATGTCCGACCACACCGGCTGGAACCGCGCCCTCACCTACTCCATCAAAGCCAACTACACCACTCCCGGCGGACTGATGCCACAGATATGCTTCATGTCGCGCAAGCCGGGCGTAAACGGCGTACGCGTCAATCAGGCCGACGCCTCCGTCACCTTTCAGAACAGCGCATGGTTCATCGAGGCCGAATACTGTTTCCGCACCTATGCCGGCCATGCCCACAAGGACGCCCACGGCTACAATTTCGAGATCGACTACGGATTCCCCGTGCGCTCGGCAGTCGTCAACCGCTGGTCTTTCCAGGCTCGCTTCGACGGCATCACCGACTCCAGCAGCGGCATTCCCCTCGACGGCGTGCTTGTGGACAACTATGTCGGCAACAACCGCCTCACACTCGGCACAACGGCCTCATACATCAAGGGACAGCTCCATTGCGACTTCCGCATAAACTACGAGCAGTACTTCTATCCCGGCGACCGTAAGGCCAACTCTCCCTCCGACGACAACAAACTCGTTGCCGCCCTTGTTCTATATTTCTGAGACACTACATAAAACAACAATTTCCGAATATGAAAAATGCAATTTCAGCCGCTATTATCGGCGTAGCTATTGTCATTCTCGGCTTTGCTCTCAAAGCCGGCATCGATAATTTCACCAACCGCGACCGTGTGGTAACCGTTCGCGGTCTGTGCGAAAAAGAAGTGCGCGCCAACAAAGTTACCTGGCCTATCGTAACCAAAGAAATGGGCAACGACCTTGCCACAATCTACACCCACATACAGTCCACCAACAACGCCATACTGCAATTCCTCAAATCGAACGGCATCACCGAGGCCGAGATCTCTGTCAATCCGCCCCAGGTCTACGACAACGCCGCCGACCGCTACGGCAACCAGGAAGTAAGATACCGCTATCAGGTGACAAACGTAGTAGTAGTGACCTCCGATAAGATCGACGCCGTGCGCGCCCTCATGAACAAGCAGACAGAGCTCCTGCGCCAGGGCATAGCCGTAGTTGCCGGCGACTACAACTACCAGACAAGCTACGAATATACCGACCTCAACAACATCAAGCCCGAGATGATTGCCGAGGCCACCGCAAACGCCCGCGAGGCCGCCGACAAATTCGCCGGCGATTCCGACAGCAAGCTCGGCAAGATAAAGACAGCCTCGCAGGGTCAGTTCAGCATCAACGACCGCGACCAGTACACCCCCGACATCAAGACTGTCCGGGTTGTCACCTACATCACCTACTACCTCGAAGATTAGGAATCTCTTCACTCCCATACCAAGCCCGGTACGCGCCGGGCTTTTTTCGTATCATTGCAGAGTGAACAATTAGGGCTGCGCAGCAATTATCTATAGAAAAAAACGGAATGAACATAGATATACGACAGGTAATAGTCCTACCAACGCTGCTGCACTGGCGCAAGGAGATCATCACACAAATATACGGCGTCACGCCCTCAAAAGCGCTGCTTATAGCCGCCCGCACATACTACGAGAAGCACATCGCCGATGGTTCGCACATAGCCATTATAGCGGAAGCCGACGGCAGCCATGCCGGGTTCGGCGCAATAAGCATTACCGAAGAATTACCTACACCCGACAATCCGTCGGGAAAATTCGCATGCCTCACCGATATTTACGTGCGCGAAGAATATCGCCGCCGGGGCATCGCCCATATAATCGTCCGCTGGCTCGTCGATAAAGCCACGCAACTCGGCTGCGGCAGCATATACCTCACCACAACCACCGTCGCACGCCCTCTCTTCGCAGAAATAGGCTTCAAAGGCCTCTGCTCCACCATGCAGCTAAAGCTCAAAGGCCTCACTTTATAAAAGCCCTGCCACATCCTTTTTGTCCCCGCTCCCCGGCTTCAGCCGGGAAAAAGTGCGCAGGAGTGAACGGCCGCTCCGCCGCAGGCACACAAAAAAAAGAACCCGGAGGGCCAACTGGCCTTCCGGGCTCGGATAGGGGGCGGTTACCTACTTTTCCACTTTCGCAGTAT
>URMS01000008.1 GCA_900548975.1 uncultured Porphyromonadaceae bacterium | reverse complement strand
ACAGCTTGTCGAAGCCGCCGGCCTTGATATTACGCCTGATCCAGGGATTTTATAGCTCAAAGGTGTGGTCGTCTATTTTGCCGATTCATACTGTTCTTGGCAGAAGGGGCTCGTGGAGTACACAAACAAGCTTATCCGGCAATATATCCCCAAAGACACTGATTTCAACACTGTTACGCCTCGATTCGTCAAGAAGATACAGACCAAGCTCAATAGACGGCCAAGAGAGAAACTCAATTTCTCCACTCCTACAGCTGAGTTTTTCAAACATTTTCGCTAATATTGCATTTGCCCTTGGACTCTACACAAATATTTTCCGAATTACCTTAACCGCATGCCGTGGCCCCAACCCGGTGTGCGGTTCTTATTTATTTCGTATCTTTGCACCCGTTTTTAACCATTTCTCAGAGATTGTTCTACATGTGGGTTATGCTTGCTTTGGCCTCGGCTGTCTGCCTTGGCGTATACGATATCTTCAAGAAAATATCTCTCCGCGACAATAATGTGCCTGCAGTGCTGTTTCTCAACACCGTATTCGGCTCGCTGCTGATGTGTCCGGTCATAATATCGGGCGCGCTCCACGGCTACTGGGGCCTCGGTCAGACCGTCGCAGGCCATCTGCTGATAGTAGTCAAATCGTTCATTGTACTTGGTTCCTGGCTGCTGGGCTATTTCGCCATCAAGCATCTGCCTCTCACCATAGCAGGTCCGATCAATGCCTCGCGCCCCGTTATGGTACTGTTGGGTGCCCTGCTGATATTCGGCGAACGGCTCAACGCCCTGCAGTGGGGAGGCATCCTGCTCGGTTTCGTCTCCCTGTTTCTCATATCGCGTGTGGGAGCACGCGAAGGATTCGCATTCCGTGGCAGCCGATGGTTGTGGTGCTGCTTCGGGGCTGCTGTGCTCGGCGCCGTCAGCGCGCTGTACGACAAATATCTGCTTCGCCGCTTCGAGCCGCTCGAAGTACAGGCATGGTATTCTCTCTACCAGGTATTTATCATGGGCGCGACACTGTTCATCATCAGCCGCACACACGGCATCGCCACCCCTTTCCGCTGGCGATGGAGCATCCCGTGCATAGCCATCTTCCTCACTACAGCCGACATAGCCTATTTCTATGCCCTCTCGCAGCCCGATTCCATGATTTCGATAGTGTCGATGATACGGCGCGGAAGCGTGCTCGTATCTTTCTTCTACGGCGTGTTCGCGCTGCACGAGAAGCACATCAGGGCCAAACTCGTCGACCTCTGCATTCTTGCTGCAAGTCTCGCACTGCTTATAGCAGGCTCCTGACACCGGTCAGAAGCTTGCTATCTGATACACCGCAAAGGCCACGAGCCACGCCACAAGCGTGTTATATACAATACTGAAAAGACCGTAGCGCGGGCTGCCTGTTTCTCGGCATATGGCCACAATAGTGGCGAAACACGGACAATACAGCAGTATGAACACAAGAAACGCCAGTGCCGACGCCTGGGTAAAATCCGGTTTTCCTGTAGCCGGGTCGGGCTGCTCCAGACGCTCGCCAAGACGGGCTTCGGAAGCAGCTTCATCGTCGGTATAGAGCACTCCGAGAGTCGACACTACAATCTCCTTGGCAGGCACACCGGCCAGAGCGGCCACCGAAGCACGCCAGTGGAAACCGAGCGGCTCCATGACGGGGTTTATAGCCTTGCCGGCCATTTCGAGATAGGAATCGCGGGTCGGATCGATTGCGGCCGTATCCTCGGCCGGCGCGGTATCGCGGTCGAGAGGGAAGTAATTGAGTGCCCACACAAGCACACTGGCAACCAGTATTATACCGCCCATTTTCTTGAGATATTGCTTGCCTTTAGCCCATGTATGGCTAAGCGATGCTTTCATGGTAGGCATACGGTAAGGCGGCAGCTCCATTACAAACGGTGTCTCGTCTTTCTTGAACAGGAACCTTCGCAGCAGGCGTGCCGTAATCACGGCCACCACAATACCGCCCACATACAAGCCCATGAGCACCAACGGCGCCGACGCCGCAAAGAAAGTGCCCACCATAAGGATATAGACCGGCAGGCGCGCCGAGCACGACATGAACGGATTGATGAGTATGGTGATTATGCGGCTCGAACGGCTCTCGATGGCACGCGACGACAGTATAGCCGGCACATTACAGCCGAAACCCATGACAAGAGGTATGAACGACTTGCCGTGGAGCCCAATACGGTGCATGACCTTGTCCATGATAAAGGCCGCACGGGCCATATAGCCCGAATCCTCCATGAACGATATGCAGAAATAGAGTATGAGAATATTGGGCAGGAACACTATCACGCCCCCTACACCGCCTATGATGCCGTCCGCTACGAGGTCTTTGAGCGGTCCCTCGGGCATGAGCTTGTTGACAACTGTGCTCAGCCATGCCACAGCCGACTCTATCCACTCCATCGGATACTGGCCAATGACAAAAGTAGCCCAGAATATAAAAAACATTATCAGCAGAAAAATCGGGAACCCGAGCAGCTTGTTGGTAGCAAGCGAATCGAGCACACGCGTGGTGCGTCCGGTTCCTTTTTTGCCCGCGGAATATGTCTCGGCAAGCGCTCCGGCTATAAATCCATATTTTTCAGCCGCCACTATCGACGATATATCCTCGTCGCGTAGCGATTCGATACGTCCCCGGAGTTTATCGCGCAACAGCAGTATCGGACTGTCTGAACCGGCTTTAAGATGCTGCCGCCATACCTTGTGACCATGATTCTGACCAAACCAATACCGGCCACGACGGCGCTTGTCGATTTCTTGGGCCATCTCGGTATTAACCGACAGCTCGTCTTCTATCTCATGATCGCCCTCGAGTAATTTGATTGCAAGATATCGGGGCGAAAAATGTTTGTTAACTGCAGATGTCGACTTTATGGAGTCGACAAGAAGACGTATAGCACCTTCGAGATCCGAGCCAAGATTCACATGTATATGACGGACAGTGGTATCGCGCCCCTCGAACACCGATATCACGGTATCGAAGAGAGCATCGACGCCTTCGCCTGTCTTGGCAACCACAGGCACCATAGGCACCCCTATCATGGCACCCAGGCTTTCGTAGTCGAGTTCTCCGCCGCGGGCCCTCACCTCGTCGTACATATTGAGGGCTATGACCATGCTGTGGTCCATGTCGATAAGCTCGGTGGTGAGGAACAGATTGCGCTCCAGATTCGAAGTATCGACAACGTTAACAATCACATCCGGATTGTTTTCGCGCAGATACTGGCGCACATACAGTTCCTCGGGCGAATAGCATGTGAGCGAATAGGTGCCCGGCAGATCGACAATATTGATACGGTATGAGCCGCGCTCGAAATATCCTTCCTTGGCATCGACAGTGACGCCGCTGTAGTTCCCCACATGCTCGCGGGCTCCCGAGGCGCGGTTGAACAGCGATGTCTTGCCGCAGTTCGGATTCCCTATCAGCGCCACATTGATGATATGCCGTTCATGGTGATACTGGGTGCGTGCCTCGATGTCTTCCGATGTGGGCATGGGCGAAGTAACAGCCCTGGCTCCCAGAACGGCGGCCTCCTCGGGCGATATTTTCACTACTTCCACAAGATCGGCCTCCGAACGGCGCAACGACACCTCATAACCCATAATATTATATTTTATAGGGTCGCGCAAAGGCGCATGAAGCACCACAGACACTCCATGGCCCTTTACAAAGCCCATCTCTATCAAACGTTTGCGGAAGGCTCCGTAACCCAGAACCTTCACCACTATTCCGGTCTCGCCGGTGTGTAGCTGCGACAGTTTCATGATGTGTCCAAAAAATTCATACAAAATTGCAAATTATTATCTACATACCCAATACCCGGCTCTAAGTATTTTTCGACTTGAAAGTTCTGTCAAAAATGTTTTTGTCGGCACATATTTGCATTTATACGCCTAATTGCTTATTTTTGTGCCGATAAGATATTTTACCATGAAACGCCATCTCTTTCTCTATTTTCTGATTATTGTTTTCGCATCTTTTTCACTTTCTGCCGAAGTGACAGTGGGCGATATGGACGCACTTAATGCCGTAACAGTCACTTCTTCGAAAAAACTAAACATGCGTGCAGGACCGTCCTCTTCAGCAGGGATAATCTGTCAGCTGCAGCCCGGCGAGACCATATGGGTGACCGATGTCAGCGACTATGCCAACGGATGGGTGAAAGTAAACAACGGCAATTACAGTGGTTTTGTAAGCACAGGATTCATTCAGGGCCGAAACGGCGATTACTACCAGTACGTACTGAATCCGCCATCAACCTCAGACGGTAAAAACACTAACGACACCAATATCTCTCAATACCTCGGACCGGTAAATTCTTTCTTCATAGCTTTCTTCAGTCTGCCTTTATGGATCATAATACTTGTATGTGGTGCTCTTATAACAGTTGAGGTATTTACCATACGCTGGCTCAAAGATAGATATTATTTTCACCAGAGTCCGGCCACACTCTATTTTATAATTGTGCCTACGTTTTTGGTTGTCGGCATGATTCTGATGGTGCAGCCTTTAGCCAAATCAAGCAGAGAGGCCGCCGCCATCTGGATCTTGCTGCTCATGTGCTTTGTACCGTTACTCGTGCATGCCTGTTGGCGTCTGGAGCAAAATGGCAAGATACAGAACCGGCAATACAGGAGCGGATGCTCTGACGCTACCATTGGAAAAACTCTTGGTATAATCGCCGCTCTACTATTTGTGCTGCCTCTAAGCAGTGCGATATACACCGTTACCGACGAGATACTGCGCAACACCATAGGGCTGCCCGACAAATTCTGGGTGATGCTTGTGACCATGGCCGTGATATCGGGTGTAAACTTTGGCGTAGTACACCTGTGGTTCCTTATCATAGAAAAATTCCTGATGACCCTGGCCAACTTCACTGTCATGATGATCTCGGCGTGTCTGTTCTTCATCATCATTATGGCCGAGCTGGATATCGTCAACGATTTCAACGGCTTCAACTACGTTGTGGCACTCCTGGGCATGTTTTTCAATGTGTGTCTGTTTGCCGGTTTCTTCAAAGCGCTGCGTACTATCCGGTGCGCGCGTTGTCACCACTTCGCAGGCGATCTCTCGGGCGTCACCGACCAGGGGTACAGCACAACGTCTTCCGACTCGTGGCATGATATCAGCGACAGCTCCATCAACAGCAGCAATATTGTGCGCAACGCACGCGAACTGCGGCGCACATACACTACCATGCACAACTGGACCAACCACTACACCTGCGATTACTGCTCCAACACATGGTCCATGAGCGAATCGGAACAGGTGCACTCCGAAACGCACGCCCTCAAACGCCGCTGGGACGAATACTCCTGAACCCGGAGCTACATCATCAACATAATACACCGGACAAGGAACCGGTCACATATTGTAACCAGTTGGCAATGCCAATAGAAACTGGATATAATTTAGAGAGTGTTTGAAATTGACTTATGTTAAGATTTAGAGGTTGTTTAATAACATATGTGAATCCACAGGTTGGTGGATTTTTGCTTAAATTGCAGATTGCTAAGAGGGTGCATAGCTGTTGCTATGTGACCGATGAGCGACGGGCAAGTTAACAAAAAGACACCAAGACGGTACTAATGTTAAAAAACGGCCTCATTCACACATTTCTAATAAGCCCCATATTATGAAAACAAAGGCTTCGCCTCCAAAAATTCAGAGTGTCTTTATCTCTTCGTTTCAGTCACATAGCCACCGCTATGCTCCTTCAACTCAGTTATAAATCCATCTCTGACTTTTTGGCCTGTGAATTCACATATGTTATTAAACAACCTCTTAGAGAAGATTTCCGAGAATGTTTTGAGATTGAATGAAGGAATTATGGGGCTCCATAATGACTGAATGAAAGCTTACAGGCAGGAAAGATCTCTGTAGATTTCATAAAGTTAAATTCAAACACTCTCTTAGTATTAGAATCTCAAATTAATTAGTACAGGATCCTTATTTTCCCATCTGCCGGATTTATTCTTCCTTCATATTTTGGAGTCGTTTTATTGTAATTGCCGTTCGTGTCGCCATTATAAATTTTCAAAATAAAAATATTCTGAGGCATATTTTCAATGGTAAAATTGGCGTCGATTTCACAGCGACAATCTGCTGTATCTGAGGAGGGATACTCAACTATCGTCATTGTCCCATCGGTATATGTGACTTTGACATTCACTTGCTCATAATCACATGGATACACAAGTGATGTGAATTTGCATCTGGTGACCTGCCCCTCAAATAACATTTCAAACGAACATTTATTGACCTCACTACGACTCTCGGCGTTGTCGGTATCCCAGTGTGATATACAACCGGTATTTCCGAGATTTGAAATATAAGGATTTTGAATAACTGCATCCTCCGTGCTTGAGCAAGAACTTGATACAACAGAGGCCAATGTTATAGCTATGAGTTGAATTATTAACTGTTTCATATTACTTGATTATTACCTTTCGTAATTATATACTATTTACACCAAAGATAAGATTTTAGAATGAGTTTTCCAAATCAACAGAATGGTTATCCCATTAAAAATAACTAACTTTACGCCCGATTTTAATCCTACATTATTATGGAAGAGATAAAGACAGGCGATGTAGTTTGTCTCATATTTGACGAGGACAAAAGATTTCTGGTAGAATCCGACATTTTGATAGACGGAAAGATTAGGGTCCTATATTTTAACGAAGTTCTTGGAAGAATAACCAGTGCTGATATAGAACCCCAGTACTTGTCCGTAGTTCAAAAATCTATTTGAAATACGTTGAAATAACACGTTCCTTATACATTTTATAGGTTGCCGCCATTTCCTTGTCTTCTATTGGCGGAACGTATTTCTTAGATTTGAACGCGATAGGAAGTCCAAGAAAATAAGTTGTTGTCTGTACGTCTATGTAGTCCTCACCACACGCTACGTATCTAACAATTGTTTCAATGATTGCTTTCATTTCACAGTTGATTATCTTATTAGAAATAACTAACTTTACACTCCAAATTAAATCCCACAAATTATGAATGAAATAAAAATTGGAGACGTAGTTTATCTGAAATCTGATGAAACGCAAAAATTCACAGTCTGTGAAACGAGTCCCGACTACATAAAAGTAGTCTACTTTAATAAAGTCACACAGACATTCTGCTACTCAGACAATCTAGATAAACGCTATTTTAGGGTTTGGATTGCTCTTTAGCAATTTTCCTTACCGCGTAATATATTGGAATACCGATAAAATATACCGTAGTGGCGATTGTCCGAAACTCGGATAAATTGTCACTAAGAGTTGTCATACCTTTAAAATTAGGTTGATACTCAATTTTCTTTTCAATGATTGCTTTCATTTTAAACTTGATTATCTGATTAAAAATAACTAACTTTGCATCGCAAAAGAATGCTTACGTTCTTTTGTGACATATAGCCTAATCGTCGTCGAACTACCACCTTGATATAAGATAAGGCTTACTGATAACTTTCCCAATGGGCGAGGTATGTCTACGCGCATAACGTAGAACCGTGCTCATGGGAAAGTTGGCTGTGGTAGGCCACGACGACGTTGGGCTTCGGTTCTACGTTCTTCGTATGTATCGTTGCCATTTTACAGAACATTGTCTAACTAAATAATGTAAAATGGAAACAAAACTCAAACATTTAGTCCTTACCGTCTTATTTGCGGTGTTGGCACTAACAACAATGGCGCAAGTTCCTACAAGTGCTGAGGAAAAACGCGCTGCATTACTTACTCCCGAATACTACACAAATTGGATAGGGGCTTCATTCTTTACAATAGCGGCTATTGAAAAAGAATTGGTTGTAACTCCAACGCAGATTCTTGACTTGACTTTCTTTTACGATTTCGGAACCTGCTTTGTAGGAATGGAAGCCAATGAAAAAGGTGTAATAACTCAAATGACACTCCGTTTGTTTGGTGAAGATGCCAAAAACTTTGTCAAGAAAGCGTTGGATTATGGCTATGAAAAAGTCGGTAAAGGTAAAAATGTAAATATCCGGTCTAATACAGGTAAAATCATTCCTGATGTATATGATACTGATGTTGTCCAATATTGTAAGACAACAAAGAACGGTAAAATATATCTTGATGTCGCCAATAGTAGTAGATATGCTAACGAGTTCGAGATAGCTATTTACCGTACCAAATAATTAATCTCTTTTAGTCTTTGAAGCAATTCCAAGGTCAATCATTGACTTGAAATTTTCAATACATTGTAGATGTTCTTCAAATTCGGAGAAACTTAACCCCGCATTTTGGAGAACATCTTTTATTATTGTTTTGGGGAGAATTTCAATGTTAGGAATCTTTACAAATGCTTTATCGTTGGATAGCTCAATATGGGAAGAAGTCATTCTCATATTACCGAGAAATCCTTTAGACATTAAAAAATCTATAAGAATATCGCGTTCATACTCCGATTGTCTTTCTTGGTTTGGGAAGTTCGACATTTACTGTGATTATTAATGGGTCTTTTATCTCAACTTCAAACATCCGTTCCGTTTCAGAAATCAGATATTCGTCTGCAAAGATAGGTGGTTTTGCTGAATTATCACTCACTTCCCAACCCCAATTTTTGAAATTGACAAAGAACATACGGTTTTCCAGTTCTCTGATTAGCATTTTTTCAAAGTATGCAATCACCTCAGTAACCGTCTTGCCTCTTGCACAATAATTATGCGTCGCCGGACAGTAACTTGCATAGGTGTCCCACCTCGCAGGTTCCGGATGTCGGAACACCACAAGTTTCACTGAAACTATTTCCATAAATGTAAATGATTTTAGGTGCCGGTTATATCTGAATACCCGACACGGATTAGGTTTTTGTCTATTATTTGATTGAATTTAACTAATGGCGATTTCTTTCGGGTGTTATATGTAAACTCGTATTCCGCACAATACTTATCAAGGTGCTTTTTACTCGGTCTATGGTAAGTTCCCATCATTGACCTTTTCAAATGTGACCATGCACCCTCAATAGTATTTGTATGGACATTGCCACGCACATATTCCTTGATTTTATGTTTGACTACGCTATGTTCATAGTCTGTATCAAGTTTTGTGTACGCCCACCATTCATCGCTCACTATATGAGTACCGCCTTTTATTCGTTTATGAATAATCGGCTCTAATGTTTTTCTTTTTGTATTCTCAACGGGAGTTATTGATAAACGGCCTCTGCGTTGTATTGCCCCAAATACAGGAGTTTTGTTTTCAGAACCTCTACCACGTTTCCCTTTCTTCTTACCACCTACATAGGTTTCATCAACTTCAACTATTCCGCGTAATTGATTATCGGAATTACGATGTTCCAGCATAAATCGTATCTTGTGCAAAAGATACCATGCGGTCTTTTGTGTTACTCCTATTGTTTTTGACAATTCAACGGAGCTGATACCTTTCTTTGAAAGCGCAATCAGATAGAATGTAAGAAACCATTTCTGTAATGGTATGTTTGAGTTCTCGAATATGGTGCCTGTCGTAACCTTAAACTGCCTGTGACAATGTGCGCATTTGAATGTTTTGCCATTTTTATAGCGATATATCTTTTGTGCGTTACTGCAATGCGGACAAATCGGGTTATTATTCCACCTGCGTTTCTCAAGATATTTTCGACAAGCATCTTCATCGGGGAACTGTTTGAAGAAGTAGAAAAGATTGTATTTTTCGCTCATATATCACCGAATTTTACTTAAAGTTAGTAAAAATCGGCGACATATCCAAATACCTGAACAATAAAATCTTAGGATATTTTTATTGCAATAATCAAGGTTACTTCAAAGGGAATAACTATCTTTGTCAGTATGAACCACCAGTCACTACTTCTCAAAAAATTTATTTGGTATCGCGTAATGTCCCAAAAATGTCATATTTACAATAAGTCTCCCAGAATTACCGTAAATGGAATGGAGTATAAAATCACTTATTGTTGCTGTGAGACTTTCCATAAGTACGTCGAGGCTCGTTGCTGTAGATACAAGTATGGCATTCTTGCGGGCCGTTACAACTTTTCTCCAAGGTCACGTCTAAGGTAATCCTTGTATAGTTTCCGACAGATAGTTTTTGTAGTTCGGATATTGCCTCATCAATTGTGGAGGTATTTATGGATATAAGATTCCGTACACTACATTCGTATTCTTCATCTTCGCTCGGATAGGTAACATATACATTTGCTGATATGTCACAAAAACCTTCCGGAATATTTTTTGCGGCTTCAATTATCCCATTGTTTAACTCGTCAAAATTTTTATACCCAGACATTGACAAATCCGCAGAAGTTATTTCTACACTCATAATTATTTTAGATTATAATTTCAATAAAAATAATTATCTTTGTAAATAAACTCACAACCATATGAGCAGATTACCTTCCTCGATTGAACGTAGCATCAAATCCGACATTGAAAGGACAAAATGTCCTGAGCATGGAGAGCATCCAAAAGTTACTTTTACAGCATCGGGATTTACAGTATCCTGTTGTTGTGAAAAGTTCCGTAAGGATAGTATTGCCAAATGTAGCGACGCCATGAAAAAAGCCTTAAATCAATACATCTTAGGTGCGTTTAAAGGCTTAAAGTAATTTTGTTGTTACAACGATTGCCACAATATTTGATACTTCTTTTCCTTCAGATAAGATAGAGTTTACTTTATCTATAAATTCGGTTAGACTATCAGATGTGACTTCCTTTATTTCAAAGGAGGCAGAGTATCTTTGTTCCATATTTGTTTAGGTTATAATTGTATATAATTGGGTTACCTTTTTATGATTAATGATATAGACTCCTTGACTCAAATTTGAAATTGCCTCCATTTCGTTCTTGAATTTTCCAATAAAGAGGCCTTGAAGGTTATAGACCGTTACAGAGATGTCGGTTTTGTCTTCCATTGGCATTCGCACGGAGGCATATTGGCTTGCAGGAAGATGATTGTCAAACCATTCGATGTTGCGTCTGAGAGCGTTTTTGATACGGTCTGCGCGGAGTTGAGCCGTCTGGGTCGCGTCTTCATTCCATCTTGCACGATCATTAGCCCATGCACTTCCAAGCGGCAATATAATTTCGTCGATTTGATTATATATTTCTGACAATCGAGTTGGATAAACCTCACGCCACACTCGTTCAACAGCTTTACAGAAACTGTCGTATTGAATAATCTCACCTATCCAGTGAGGTGTAAATCCGTAATGGACTTTCATCCGGAAGGTATAATCGGTTTTCTCGCGGTTATAGCAGACTAAATCCCATATCGGACCGGCTACCCACCTGGCATTGTCTGACAAGTCCTTGTGAAGATAGAAACTTCCGTGAAATCCGTCCGGGTTATCCATGACTTCCTGTAATATAAAGAACCGTGCCATGCTTTCAACATCGATGTAATCTTCCCATACGGCTGAAGTCTTGTCGGCTGAATAGATGGTAGCATTGATGGATTTGAACTCATCCGTAAGCCACCGCAACTGAGCATTGGACAAATCTTCGGGCGAGTGGTATCGCAGAGTCAAGTTCCACTTGCCACATTCAGGAATAGTAATCTGATCTTCATCATGATAATTATCAATCTCGACAAGCCAGCCTCCTTTTATAAGTTCCGGATTGGTCTCCTGATCTTGTTGCTCATATATGTTTAGACGGTTTTCATCAATCCGGATAGTTTCCGTAAGGAAATACAACCCTATATAATCTCCGTTCAAAACGACTTCAACGGGACGGAAACTCGGTGTCCATGCCATATTCATGAGTTTACCCAACTGTAAACCGGCCACTGTATTTTCGGTCGGCTTCAGAAGTGCCCAATGCTTGTTCTTGGGCATTCCCATCAAAGCTGTTTTCTTATCGAGTTTTATCTTATATGGTTTTTTCGCTCCTTTCCACGAAGAATGTCCGCGACCGCGAATTTGCATCGGCAGAGGCTCGGTTTTGCTACCGAGAGCCGAAATGTCTTCCGCTCCCATAGGATCGAGCCAATATGTAGCATTAAGATATTCAGTCTTTGATATTATTGGAGCGTGGTTCTCGGTTTCGATGTATAATGCCGGTATGGTGCCGGAAATAGTTTTATCGGGTGTCCGAGGGGGATTTACCGCATCTGTTTCATCTGAGCATGAGATAAGCATCAGTGCGACAAACAGCATGCCGATGGTTTTGATGATATTCGTCATTGTTGGATGTTGTTGTTTCTTTGTTGATATATTCGTCTTATAGATGAATTTGTCTTCCAAAGACTGCATCCAACTAAATCATTTTTCATTTCAATCACCACGTAATCCGCAATCCGATCGGGATTGTAAACTCAAACGGCTTATCCTGACGTATTGTCTTAATATCAGAACCGGTGTTGAAATAATATCTGAACGAGGGTTCAGCGTATATGCTGAATGATGGTGTGAAATGATACTGTATGCCGAGTCCACCCTCTGCCGACCACTGCAAGGGAGCATTAACATGGAGTAAATCCTTATTCGTTGTTCCTAATTTCGGAGAATATTCCAAAACTGATTGAGTACCATAAACAGGAATATCCAACGCGCCGCCACCTTGACCATACAGCGAGAACCCGTTGTAAGTGAATATCCGATAGTTGAGTTTTAGCGGAACGCCTATGTAATGTATGCGCTGGATTGTTTCTTTGTACATCAGCTCGCTTTCCGAAAGGAAGTCTGACCGCAAGAATGTGTAACGCAGGCCGGTTTCTATGCACCAACGGGATGAAAGCGATTTGCTGAGTGACAGTCCGATAACCAACGGCATATAATGACGTGTCTTCTCCGTGACATCGATTTCTCCGGTAGGTCCTTCCACATCAGGCAGACCGGGATCGGAAATTCTATACCGATTCAAGTCATTTTCTCCAAGCGTACCGGAATATGCCAATGACAATGACCAATCCGGAGTTTCGATATGTTGTGTACTTGGTAAATCTTCCTGAGCAAAAAGTTTTTCTCGATTAATGATGTTTTTGAATACTCTTACGGTGTCGTTTACAATACTGTCATTCTTAATAGCCGGTATGCTGTCGGATGTAATTGTTATCTCTGCTATATTTTGTTGCGTTTCGGGATGCTGTATTGACTTGTAAATCTTTTTTGACCTTGGCATAATACTGTCAACCGCTGAATTTGCATCCTCAATTGAGTCGGTGACAAAAGGTATTTCTTTATCTGTGTTACTGCTTATAATCGGTGTTGTGGGCGTTTCTTCTCTGCGGTTAATGGCCCAATGCCAGATAAGCATTATAATTCCAATAATTGAGAGAAGTTCTATTTCCATACGATATTGCGTAATCATACGTCGCAGCATTGCTTTTGCGTGCGTAAGCTGCGAAGATGAAGAATGAGGTGCGATGCCGAGCAGAGCTGCAATTTCTTTATGCGAAAGACCGTCAAGCACTGCAAGCCGAAAGACTTTGCCGTAGCCCTCAGGCAATTTTTCGATAATCTTATCCAGTTCTTCCCAGGTCAGATGTTGTCCTTCATCTATAGGTTCACTGATATTATCAGCAATCGCAGTATCTGACATAGGAACGGAAATATGACTTGCCTCATCTTTCAGATATTGGAGCGACAGGTTTTTCATTATGGAGGTAAGCCATGCTTCAACCTTGTCAGCGTTCTTCAGAGAACCTATTGAAGCAAAAGCTATAAGGAAACCGTCATGCAGAATGTCCCATACCGCATCGTGATCATGAACATAATACGCCACAATATCATACATGGGGGTAAGATAAGTCTGATAAAGAATCCCGAAGGCTTCTCTATCTCCCAAGTGACAGCATTTTATAAGATGTCTTTTATCCATTGATTCAAAAACCACCTTAATAGATGCTCTCAACATCAAAAGACTGCATGAACTTTCAAAAAAATTTCGTTTTTGGCCTTAACGTAAATATCTTACAATCAATTACGACACAGCCTCATTGTTATTTTATAGCCTCAGATAGCGTACTTCGTTTGGATAAATCCCATTGTCAGAGTATATGTTAAAGAAACACCGAAAGCAGTGCTTCGGCACCGCTGTGCGCAAAGATATGAATTTTCGCTATAAAACATACCTCTTTGGGCAAACTTCATCTAATGTTAAATAAAAGAGCTGTGTTATCAGCATACCGCACCCCTTGCCTCGGCCGGCTTTTTTACGTACTTTTGCACCACGGTGCCAAAAGCAGCGCTAAAAACATCTGACCATGCTCACTCATATATGGATATCGCGACGGATGCGTCTCGGTGCCGACGGTACGGCCGTAGGCACTACCATCGCCGTGGCCGGTGTCGCGCTTGCCCTGGCCGTAATGGAGCTGACCCTCGGCATCGTGGTAGGCTTCAAAGAAGAAATAAAGCGAAAACTCATGGGGTTCGACGCCCAGATAAGCATCGAAGCGCCATTCGACCCATATACACGCGAACAGGCTGCCACCATTAACCCCGGCTCGGCCATTATGGACATTATAGACGCCGAAGCACCCGGCACCGAGCGCCGGCTGGTCCTCAGGCTCCCCGGCATACTCAAAACCGACACCGATTTCGAGGGAATCGTTTTCATTGGCCAGTCGCCCGATGCCGGTTTCGCCTTCGAAAAAGGCAACATCGTAGCCGGAGAGTGGCCCGACTTCAGTGCCGACAGCACACGCAACGACATTGTAATATCACGCGCCACCGCCGATGCTCTCGGCCTTGCCGTAGGCGACAAGGTATACTCCACCTACATCATCGACGAGGCCGTGAAAATGCGCCGCAACACAGTAGCCGGCATCTACGAAGCAGATTTCGGCGAATACGACCGCACCATGGCCTATGCCTCGCTTGCAGCTCTGCAGAGCATTGCCAATCTCGGTCCCGACGAAGGCAACCGCCTCGATATCCGCGGACTTCCCGAGGAAAACATAGCGCCGGTTGCAGCCCGCATAGAGGCAGCACTCATGGCAGCGCTCACAGCACGCACTATCGACGAGTACTATCCTGTGCAGACTATCGAAAAGTCGGGCGCTCTCTATTTCAACTGGCTCGCGCTCCTCGACACTAACGTGGCAGTGATATTCAGCCTCATGCTTTGCGTGGCGGCTTTCACGCTGGTCTCAAGCCTGTTCATACTGGTGCTCGACAATGTCCCCGCCATAGGCATCCTTCGTGCCATCGGAGCTTCCGGCAGCCTCATCCGCTCTATATTCGTCGACCTGGGCATGAGAATAGTGCTTCGCGGCATGATCATAGGCAACGTCCTCGGCATAGGCCTGTTGCTGCTGCAGAAATATACCCGCGCCATACCCCTCGACCCCGAGGCCTATTACCTCAACAGCGTGCCAGTCGATATCCGCCCATGGGCCTTTGTGGCGCTCAATATAGGAGTGGCTGTTGTCGCGTGGCTCGTGCTGTGGCTTCCGGCCAGAACAGCATCTTCGGTCGACCCGGCGAAAACCATAAACTTCGAATAATTGTTAAAGTAGTGTACATTTGCTGCCGACCCACGGCGGCGCGTACCGAAAATTCATTATATTTGCCTGAAATTTAAAGTTAAATTAACGAATGTCTTCAAACCAAGACCTCCAGCAACTCATCATAGAAGGTATCCAGGAGCGCAAGGGCCGCTCCATCACCGTAGTAGACCTCAGCCACATCGAATCGGCCGCCGCCCATAAATTCATCATCGCACAGGGCAACTCAACCACGCAGGTAGCCGCAATAGCCGACAGCGTAATCGAATACGTACGCAAAAACGGCAATGCAAAGCCCTATAACGCCGACGGCGTGGCAAATGCCGAATGGGTAGTGATAGACTACGGCGACACATGGGTGCACATTTTCACTCCCGAAACACGCCTGCGCTATGCACTCGAGGAACTGTGGAGCGACGCCAGAATTACCGATATCCCCGATTTAGACTAACTACGATATCCTACGATATAACTCATGCCTTTTACCCCCGACAACAAACCCGACGGAAAGAAAAACGGTCCATTCAAGTTCAGCTTGTGGTGGATGTACGGCATTGTTTTTCTCTTCCTGGCCGGCATATTCTACCTCGATACCAACGAGGTAACTAAAAAGGTGTCCTACAGCGATTTCACACAGTATGTGGAACGCGATCACGGCATCACCAAAATTATAATATTCTCCGATAAGAATCAGGCCGAGGGTCTGCTTTCCGACTCCCTCGCACGCGAGATTTTCAAAGGCCATGACTTCTCTCCAAGCCAGGGTGTCGTTGCCAAGATCGAAACCAACATACAGTCTGCCGACAAATTCTCCGATAAAATCGACCAGTGGCGTAGCTCCGGTGCCTTTAAGGGCGATGTCGAGTTCGAACAGGCCAGTCCTTTCGGCAACTACCTGTGGTCTTTCCTCCCCTTCATACTCCTCATCGCCGTATGGATATTCCTCATGCGCCGCATGTCGGGTGCCGGTGGCGGCGGTGCAGGCGGTGCGGGCGGCATCTTCAGCGTAGGCAAATCCAAGGCCATGCTGTTCGACAAGAACAATTCCCAGAAAGTGACCTTCAAGGATGTCGCCGGTCTCTCCGAGGCCAAAACCGAGATAGAGGAAATAGTAGAATTCCTCAAAAACCCCAAACGCTACACCAACCTCGGCGGCAAAATACCCAAGGGAGCTCTTCTCGTAGGCCCTCCCGGTACCGGCAAGACGCTGCTTGCCAAAGCTGTGGCAGGCGAAGCCGACGTGCCTTTCTTCTCCATGTCGGGTTCCGACTTCGTCGAGATGTTTGTCGGTGTAGGCGCATCGCGAGTGCGCGACCTCTTCCGCCAGGCCAAGGAAAAAGCTCCCTGCATTGTATTTATCGACGAAATCGACGCCGTGGGCCGTGCCCGCGGTAAAAACGCCAGCATGGGCGGCAACGACGAACGCGAGAACACCCTCAATCAGCTTCTGACCGAGATGGACGGTTTCGGCAGCAACAGCGGCGTCATTATCCTCGCCGCCACCAACCGCGCCGACATTCTCGACAAGGCCCTGATGCGTGCCGGCCGTTTCGACCGCCAAATATATGTCGATCTGCCCGATCTGCCCGACCGTGTCGAGATTTTCAAGGTGCATCTGCGCAAGGTGAAGACCGCTCCCGGCCTCGACATTGAGCTTCTGGCCCGCCAGACCCCGGGATTCTCGGGCGCCGACATAGCCAACGTATGCAACGAGGCAGCCCTCATCGCCGCCCGAAACAACAAGGAATCGGTGACCAAAGAAGACTTCAACGCTGCCGTCGACCGCATTATCGGCGGTCTGGAGAAGCGAAACAAGATTCTCACCGACGACGAAAAACGCTCTATCGCCGTTCACGAAGCCGGCCATGCCACAGTGTCGTGGCATCTCCGCTATGGCAACCCGCTGGTCAAAGTCACCATCGTGCCCCGCGGCAAGGCGCTCGGTGCAGCATGGTATCTGCCCGAAGCGCGTCAGATAGTTCCATCGCAGGTAATCCTCGACGACATCTGCTCGCTGCTGGGCGGCCGCGCCGCCGAAGAAGTTTTCCTCGGCCACATATCCACCGGCGCCGCAAACGACCTCGAGCGTGTCACCAAACAGGCATATGCCATGATAGTATACTACGGCATGAGCGACAAACTGCCCAACCTCAGCTACTACGACTCCACCGGTCAGAACAGCATGTTCACCAACCCCTACAGCGACGAGCGTGCCCGCATCATCGACGAGGAAGTGAGCCGTATCATCGCCGAGCAGTACGAGCGCGCCAAGTCGATTCTGCGCGAACACTCCGACGGGCACCATGAGCTCGCACAGACTCTCATATCGCGCGAAGTCATATTCACCGAAGACGTCGAGCGTATTTTCGGGCCGCGGCAGTGGACCTCGCGTACCGACGAGCTTTTCGGTCACAAGGACCTCAACCCCGACAAGCCCTATACCGGCCCGCTTCCGCCGCCCATCGACGATGTCGACGCAACCGAAGTGGACAAAGACGACAATAAAAAAGACGATAAAGCGCCCGACGGCGACGATAAATAGTCCGTCGACAACCCCAAAATAAAGAACCGTTACACAGCCTCTGCGCTGTGTGGCGGTTCTGTTCCACAAGAAAAACAAACCAATCATCAATATGAAAAAAATACTAATCGCAGCTGCAATGGCATCTATGCTCGCCGCTCCTTCCTGCAAAAAGGCCGAAGCGCCGCAACAGCAGGACTTCGACTACGTAGTCGACCACTTCGCCGACATCGAAGTGCTCCGTTACAAAGTACCCGATTTCGAAAATCTGACTCTACAGCAGAAAAAGCTCGTATACTTCCTCACCGAAGCCGCTCTCTGGGGCCGTGATATCCTCTGGGATCAGAACAACAGCAACAATCTTGCCATACGACAGCTCCTCGAAGCCATCTACACCAACTATCAGGGCGACCGCAACACCCCTGAATTCAAGGCATTCGAAACATACATCAAACAGGTATGGTTCGGCAACGGCATACACCACCACTACTCCACCGACAAATTCACACCCGCATTCAGCCGCGAATTCCTCGCATCGCAGATCGAGGCGCTGCCCGAAGGCGCTGCCCCGGAAAATACCGCTGAACTCGTCGAGGTAATTTTCAATCCCGCTCTCGATGCCAAGCGCGTCAATCAGGATGCCAGCGTCGACCTCATCACCTCGTCGGCCAACAACATGTACGCTCCCGGCGTAACCCAGGCCGAGGTCGAAGCCTACTACAACTCTATCCGCAAACCCGACGATCTCACTCCCATATCCTACGGTCTCAACACCCGCGTGGAGCGCGGTGCCGACGGTAAGATTGTAGAAAATCCCTATAAAGTAGGCGGTCTCTACTCCTCGGCCATCGAGAAAATCGTCGAAAACCTCGACAGCGCCTCGCAGTATGCCGAGAACGACGCCCAACGTCAGATCATCGGATCGCTCATCGATTTCTACCGCACCGGCGACCTTGCCACCTTCGACAAATACTCCATCGAATGGGCCGAGGACACCATATCGCAGGTCGACTTCATCAACGGCTTCATCGAAACCTACGGCGATCCCCTCGGCATGACTGGCTCATGGGAATCTATCGTCAATTTCAAGAACATTCCGGCAAGCGCACGCACCGAAACTCTCAGCGCCGAAGCCCAGTGGTTCGAAGACAACTCGCCGGTCGACTCCGTGTTCAAGAAAGAGAAAGTGAAAGGCGTGTCCGCAAAGGTAATAACAGCAGCCATACTCGCAGGCGATTCCTATCCCGCCACCCCCATCGGCATCAACCTGCCCAATGCCAACTGGATCCGCGCCGCTCACGGCTCCAAATCGGTGACTATCGAAAACATTACACAGGCCTACGACGAAGCAAGCCACGGCAACGGTTTCAATGAGGAATTCGTTATCGACCAGCCCACAATGAAGCTGCTCGACGACTATCTCTTCATCACCGACAATCTCCATACCGACCTCCACGAATGCCTCGGCCACGGCTCCGGCAAAGTGATGCCCGGCAAGGAAGACGCCCTCAAGGAACACGGCTCGGCCATCGAGGAAGCCCGCGCCGACCTTTTCGCACTCTACTATCTCGCCGACCCCAAACTTATCGAAATGGGTCTGCTCGACAACCCCGATGCATACAAGGCCGAATACTACAAATACATCCTCAACGGCATGATGACTCAGCTCCAGCGCATCGAGCCCGGCAAAGACGTCGAGGAAGCCCACATGCGCAACCGCAAACTCATTGCCGAGTGGGCCTATGAACACGGCAAAGACGCCGGCGTAATCGAGCTTGTGAAACGCGACGGCAAGACCTACATCCAGATCAACGACTACGAAGCACTTCGCGGTCTCTTCGGACAGCTGCTCGCCGAAATACAGCGCGTGCGCTCTACCGGCGACTACGCCGCCGCCAACGAGCTCATCAACACCTACGCCGTGAAGATCGATCCCGTGCTGCACCGCGAGGTTCTCGACCGCTACGCCACCCTCAACATCGCTCCCTACAAGGGCTTTGTCAATCCCGTCTATACAGCCGTGCGCGATGAAAACGGCAACATCACCGACGTGACCGTAGACTACACCGAAGGCTACGCTGACCAGATGCTCCGCTATAGTCGCGACTACAACGGCCTCCGATAAGCAACCACTCCCCATACCGGCCCCGGACATCTTCCTGACGAACTGCCCGGGGCCTGTTTTTTCCCTCCAGTCTATTACCATAAATTATGCCTAAAACTTTTTTCACATTTATCGGATTCCTTCTGGCAGGAATAGCGGCAAGCGCAGCGATCACTCCGCGAGGTTCTGTCTATGGCCCCCTTACTGGAGCTCCTTCGGGCGAGAAAATAGCTTGTTCGCCCGACCCGTTGGTCAATTACAGATGGAAAAATATATCGGCCGACGATGATCTTCAAGCTTACACACTGCATCCGGCCTCTCTTGAGTCCGACCGACAAGACAATATATCGTCCAAAAGCACCTCCGATATCACCGTAACAGGCCCATGCAATATAATGCTCGACTTTGGCCTCGTAAGCGCCGGATGGCTTGAATTCGACTGCGACAATCTCCCGGCATCAGCCCAATGCAGCATCAGCGAGTTCAACGAACCCGCCGTTTTCAATCTCGGCTCCGAGCATCCGGTCAAAACAGCCGTACCGGTACGCCATGGAAAGACATACCGACTGGAGCTGAACAAACAGCTCTACGAAGGCGTACGATATGCCTGGATTCACCTCTCCGAGGTGCCCCGCAAAATCAGAATCAGGAACATACGCCTCGTGTGCCAGACCAAACCGGTCAATTACGAAGGCTGCTTCCGATGCAATGACGAACAGCTCAACCGCATTTGGTACACGGCCGCCTATACAGTACGTCTAAATCTGCTGAAGGACTATTTCGGTGCCATCCTCATGGAACGCAGCGACCGCCACTCGTGGACTGGCGACGCCCACACTTCACAGGGCGCCGCTCTTGTGGCATTCGGCAACTACGATTTCATTAAAAAGAATATTCTCAACACAGCCGACCAGTACAACGGCATCCTCAGCTACTCGCTCTACTGGGTGCTCAGTCTCATAGACTACTATCAGTACACCGGCGACCGTGCCCTCCTCGACTCGCTGTGCGACAACGCATGCCACAAGCTCGATATGGCCTACAGCCACTACGACCACAACCCCTCGGTAGTATTCTACGGCTGGGACGAACGGCTCGGAGCCGGATTCGAATCTCCCGAATGCCCCGAGACTGCCACGGCATACCGCATGCTGTCTATCCAGGCGTGGAAAATGTTTGCAAAAATAATGGAAGAATGCGGCAACGACGACCTTGCAAAGAAATACAGCAGCTACGCCGAAGAAAAGCAGGCTCAGCTCCGACATCAGCCTCACTGGGCCGAAGGTCTCGACATATTCGCCGCCTCCGACGCCGTAAATGCCGGTGCAGTCGCACCCGAAGATGTCGACGGACTGTGGAACACCGCATTTGCCGACCGTCTGCAGCGCGTATCCTATTCTCCGTTCAACCAGTACTTCGTACTATACGCCATGGCACGGCTCGGACGCTACGGCGAGGCCATGAACACCATCGACGACTGCTGGGGCGGACAGCTGCGCTATGGCGCCACCACATTCTTCGAGGTTTTCCGTCCGTCGTGGAACCTTTGCCGCCTGGCACAGAACGACGCTCCCGTCAATAACCAGTGCGGCTATACCAGTCTCACACATCCGTGGAGCGCCGGCGTGGCAAAATGGCTCAGCGAGGAAGTGCTTGGCATACGCCCCGACACACCCGGCTTCGCCACTTTCTCAGTGTGCCCCCATCTCACCTCCGGGCTTACAAGCGTCGAAGGCGCAGTACCGACTCCGCACGGCAAAATACGCATGTCGATCGACACGCGCACCGGCCGCGCGAGTCTCACGGTACCGCCCGGCACACACGGACGCATGGCAATCCCGCTTATGCATGCCGAAATCACATCACTGCGCATGAACGGCCAATCCGTCGCACCGGCAGAAAAAACAGCCACTCACGCGTTGCTGCCCCCTGTAGGCGAAGGTACATATCAGTTTGAATTCGCCTACGACCGTACTCCCGTAAGTCCGTTGGCCGACGAAGCGCTCACCTACCGTATTCCGGCCTCAAGAGTAACGGAAGACACCGTAACACAAGGCGACTGGAAAGGGCGCTACGGCTCCAAAGGCTATATCCTGTTCAATTACGACGGAGAGGGCGCTCACCGTGTATGTCAGCCGAGGGGATGCGAAAGCATAATATGCCGCCGCGAGGAAAACTCGCACTACACCGCCTCGACCGCCGATCCGCGGGCTCTCATATCCAATATCGAAGGCGACGAAAGCCGCAGTCTCGGAGCTATCACAACTTTCGACCCACAGGTATGCCGCCAGACAATGACCATCGACGTCAATTACCACCACGACAAACCCTACAAGCTATCGCTATACTTTGTCGACTGGGACAAAGGAAACCGCAGAAGCGCCATCGAGCTCTTCGACCTGAATACCAAACGTCTGCTTTCGCCAGTCCACATGGTACGCGACTACGAAAACGGACGATATGTGACATTCGAGGCCGACAGGCCCGTGCGCATTCGTATCTGTCAGGTGCGCGGAACCAACGCCGCCTGCTCGGCTCTCTTCCTGGATTGACAGCAGGGACAGATTTGTTGCGTTATATTACAAACTTTATACTCTTTTATACATCCCGACATAGGAATTTCATGCTCCGCGACGTTATGCTATTAAAAGATGAAAGAAAGATAGAACGCGAACTATAATCATCCCTCGTCTGTCTTTCCGAGTAGTGATACTGGGGAAGATAGCTCTCATAAATAGTTGAAACGTGGAGAGCGCCCCGACCCAACTGCCGGGGCGCTCTTTTTGCCCGTCACAGACCGATGACAGGGATCCACTGCTGCAGGCTCTTGACAGTAGTCGGAGCTACAGCGTCTTCTCCTCCCTCAGCATCAAAAAGTACCAGATTGACAAGCAGACGGCCGTTTTCGATTTTCAGCTCGCTTCTCGGCACAGCCACTTCGGCAAGATAGCCGTTGTCGGTGTCACTGTTGTCGGCGATTGTACCGTCATAGGCTGTTCTTACATCGACTGTCATGGCGTGTTCCTGCCAGCCGCCAGCATAGAGATCGGTGCTCTTCAGGCCATAAGGCGCGACTTTGATACGACGTGCCTCCGATGTGATCTTTCCTGTCGGTGTCTCGGGCGACAGAAGTATATTCACATAGTCGTCGCCCGATATATTCTCGTCGCGGACCTCCACAAGGAAGTAAATATTATCCTTGTCGGCCGAACAACGCAGAGTGGCCTGTGCACGGCATTTCGAACCGGCAAAAATAGCATCGTCGTTGTCGGCCCAGTCGACATTGTCTCCGTCCATCACAGGAGTGCGCCCGGTGGCGGCAATGGCATGGTTGAGAAAATAGCGGGCGATACCGATTTCGCCTTTGGACGAACCGCGCGGATGCGCGGCAAGTACAGAATGCGGCGTTTCGAGGTAATTGGCGCCCCAGCTTCCCTTATATGACACAAGATAGGAAAATTCTTCGCCGAAAGTGCGGGCATCGGGAGATCCGATGCGGCCCTTGCCGCCTTTATTGCCATAATAAAGTATCACTTCGCCCGATGGCGCCTGCACAACCCATGGGGCAGCTCCGGTCCATACATTGATGTCGCGGTCGGCCGGTCCCTCTTCCTCGGCCCCGGTGATGTGGGCGAAACCTTCCCGGCCTGCATAGCCCAAAGCAATGTTGAACTGCTGCGACTCGCCCGGATGAGCCATCGACTCGGTGATAGCAAAGAGATTGCCGCTTTCGTTCAGTTCTATCACACACGGCATCTGGTCGGTCCAGCGCAGCGCACCGTTGTTTGGATCGAACCATTTATGGCGAAGCACCGTATATGCCGCTTCTCCGAAATCAGGCTTCCACGTATGTCCGTTATCATCGCTCCACAGCATCGCCGTACCGGAATGGCTGCTGGCGATTTCCGGACGACTCTGCGAAAAATAAATCTCTATGCGGCCGCTGCTGCGCATGGTGAACGACGGCTCCCAGTTCGTGCCGCGGTATATGAGGGTTTCTTCGCTCCATGTGCGCCCGTTGTCGGTGCTTCGCCTCAGTGATATGCCGTTATCGGTCGGAGTGCGGGCATATCCCTTGTTGGCGCGGTACGATGTCGCGGTGAGTATATCGCCGTTAGGAAGCACAATGGCATCGGTGGTAGTATAACGGCGCTCGTCGGCACTCCCCAGGGCATTGGTTATGGGAAAACGCTGATGCAGGAACTGTGCCGGCTGCCAGTTCACAAGATCATCGCTCGTGGTATACTTAGTGTCGGCCGCCTGGGCGCCGAGCTGGAAGAACAGGATATAACGGCCGTCGGCCATCTGCTTCAGTCGCGGATAGTAGGCCGGAGTACCTCCGAGTATGCCTTCGGGCACACATACTTCACTGCGGGCGTCGAGCATAAGGCTCGAATGCTCCCATTCGTCCGCATGAGAGTTCACTTTCCCTTTCGCCTTGTTGAGAGAGGCCATCGGAGTAAGTTTCAATACCGTGGATTCGCCCGGATTCAGCGACGGATCCATAGGTTCGCCTTCGTCAGTGCAGGCATTTCCTGCGGCACACAGCGTCAATGCGAGCGCCAGTGCCAAAGTATTGTTTTTCATGTCTTTCATTTATTATAGAAATGGAAATCGGTTCGTGAATGATATTTTTCGCCGGGGCGAAGAACGGTGGAAGGGAATTTGGGATTGTTCGGAGAATCGGGAAAATGCAGAGTTTCCAGAAGCATACCTCCGAATTTCTGCACCGGGCGACGGTCCTTGCCGACCACACTGTCGCTGAACAGGCGCCCGGTATACGTCAGCAGCCCGGGTTCGGTCGTCGACAGTTCTATGCCAATACCTGTTTCGGGTTGGTAGAGACCGGCAACACGCCTCAGAGTGCCGTCATAATCGCGCAGCACCCATGTCACCGAAAAACCTCGCATGGTGTTGATGGCCTCACACGGTGTGTCTATGGCATGATCTACCCGCGCGGGCTCGCGCATGTCGAAAGGAGTGCCGGCTACCGGTTCTTTAAGACCTATGGGAGTGAACCATGGCGTGTTGGGCAGATACCAGTCGGCTTCGACCTGCATTATATTGTCCATCACATAGCCGGCAGTGGCGCCACGGAGATTGAAATACGTATGGTTCGACATATTCACTATCGTCGGACGGTCGGTAGTGGCCTCGTAAACAGCCGACCATGTGCCGTCGTTGCCCCACCAGTAGGTGACGGTACAGTCGAGGTTTCCGGGATAGCCCTCTTCGCCGTCGGGACTCAGGCGGTGTAACCGCACACCGGCGCGCTCACCGTCGGCCACAGGCTTAGCGCTCCACATCACGCGGTCGAATCCCTTCTCGCCTCCGTGTATATGCCCCGGATGCCCGGCGAGATTCTCGTTGAGCGATAGCTGCACCAGCGAATCGTCGAGCATGAAGCTGCCTTCGGCTATGCGGTTGCCGAATCGGCCGATCAAGGCGCCGAAGAAACGTTCGGGCCCATGCTCGAAATCAGCGATATTGTCATAGCCCGGTACTACGTCGACAAGCCGTCCGTCCCTGTCGGGAACATGAATTCCCACAATACGGCAGCCATAATCGATAAGCTCCATAAACGAACCGCTGTCGTTGGTTATGCGGTAGAGCGTCACTTCCTCACCGGTCGACAGACGGCCAAACGGCCGGCTATCGACACGGGGAGTTGCCGCCGTAGCCGATATTGTGCCCAGGAGAGCCCAGAGACCTATTGTTTTATAAAACTTCATAGCATTAGAAATTGGATTAAGGGATATTTCCGGCCTAATAATGCCGGAAAATATCCCAAAGATAGCGTTAATCCAGCGAATGGAGCATGTTCACGGCCCAGAGATTGTCGCGCTTGAGCCTTACAGCCTCTGCGAGATCCGCCCTGGCCACATCCTTGTTCCCGAGCCCGATTTCACCGAGAGCCTTGGTATATAGCGCCTTGGTATTGATAGCCTCCACCGAATTACCGGTAGTACCTTCGGCGCCATAGAAGCTCACATAGTCGGTTACAATACCGTCGGCACCCTGGCGCCGCAGGGCCTCATAGAGAGCCTTTGCCTTGTCGCCCTCACCGAGAGCCTCAAATGCTTTGGCCTGCCAGAAACGGTAGTCGGTAGAAGCGGTGTTCACTTCAGTCGCTTTTTTATAGTATTTGCGCGCCTTGGCTTTATTGCCTTTGGCGGCATGCGCCTCGGCCAGATAGCAGTATATCTGCGCGTCACGCGGTGTGCGTGTGTCGACCAGGAACACCTGATGATTCTCGGGGTATTCGAACGATTTCTCATACAGGGCCACACCATCCTCGAACTGTCCCCTGGCAATCTTGTCGGAGCCGGCCATGAGGAGAGCATCAACGTAGATGTCGTGGAAATTGGCCACACCTTCGCGCGTCGGGAAATAGCAGTTCTCAAGAAGGCCGAGGGTATAATCATAATCACCTGTAAAAATACCTGTAATTACCTCGGCGGCGAGAGGATAGTAGCGCTTCACCGCTGTTGTGTGGAGTCTTTTGAGCAGATCGTGACGCACGGCCGGATCTTCGCCCATGGCCTCATACACCTGATCTATTTCCTCCAGGAAAAGCGCCTGATCGGGAGCGAGATCAATGGCCTTGCGATAGTTTGCGGCACTGAGTTTATAATCGGGAGATTCGCCTACCCAGTATGCCCAGCCAAGATTACGCCATGCCATCGGGAACGACGGTTCCATAGCTGTCACACGATTCCAGCAGGCAATGGCCTTTTTCTGGTTCTTGTCATACCACAGATTGCCGAGATAGTACACAGGCTTGTAGCTGTCGGGAAAATATTCAGCCGCGGTCTCGAGTACAGGCACAGTCTCAAGGCGGAAAGGATTGCAATAATCTGTCGGCATGGCAAGGGCGTCGCCGTAATATTTCCGTGCACCGGCCGTGTCACCGCTTCTATGGGCAAGATAGCCCAGCCACATTTTTACTGTCGGATACGCTTTCCGCGAATCGATAACACCGAGAAGGTCGCGGGCCTCATCGGCATATCCGTTATGCAGATATTTCAGAGCAAGTTCGATGTACGATTCCGGATTATCGCGCATGAGAGCATCGAAATCCGTCTTCTCGCCGGCAAGTTTCAGTTCGCAGGCGGCGTACGCGTCGAGCGGATTGACAGCAAGCACCTCTTTTGCGGCAGCAACAGCGCCGGGCATGTCGCCCGCGGTACGGAGGAGGCTTGCCAGCATACATTTTGCCTCAAGATTGTTGCCATTATAGCTTATGGCCTCCGCAAGACGCTCCATAGCCATATCGGAGTCGCCGATATTGCTGTATATCTGAGCAAGCTGGTAGTTGGCAGGCGAATTGTAGGTATAGTTCCACACGGCACGATAGAGGGTATCGATGGCTGCCTCGATATTGCCTTCGTCTTTCAGAATCAGACCGAGATTATAGAGTGCCTCGACATCGTCCGGCCGCGTATAGTCCTTTGTCTGGCGGGCAATGGCACAACGCAGATATTGCTTCGCTTTCTCATTGTCGCCGCGCTGACGGTACCATACGCCCATCTTGGTATTTGAGCGCACATCGGACGGATCGCGGCGAAGTACTTCGAGAAAATAATCGGTCGGATCGACAAACGGATTATGGAACTGGAGATTGCGCAGTCCGACGAGATAGCATTCCTCGTTATTGGCAATTTCGGCCGGACGCTTGGGTCGGTCTACAATTGCTGGAAGTTCCTTTTCGGAGTCATTCACGACAGGAGTGTAACTGAGCAGCTGCTTTCCGGAAGCGTCGGTCAGCGACAGAGTAAAATCGGTCTTGTCGCTGCCGCCGGGGATATCGACAGTATGTACGAACGGCTTCGCCGGATCAATGTCAAGAGTTTTCTCGAATACAGGTTTGCCTTTATCGGCAAGGGTGAGTTTCACATTTTCGGCCTTTCCCGTGCTGTTCAGACCCACCAGGGCCTTGTTTTTGCCCGGAAAGTCCAGATTTATTGCAAAATCGCGGTCTCCGGTCTTCACTCCGCCCATCTCGCGCAGCCCGTAGAAATAATGTGTGAACTTTTTCACCTCCTGCGGAGCTATCCACGTATAGTCGGGCTGATTGTCGGAGTAGGCACCGACCATCAGTTCGATATAATGGCCCGAATTATCGGTGAGAATCTTTGTATCCCACTTCGAGTTCGGCCCCCATAGCCAGAACTTGCCGCCTTTCACAATATTGTGGTTGCCGGTTATCATGGTGCCGGCGCGACGGCCGTGGTCATATCCGGCAATAAAATCTTCCTTGCGGTCCCACGCGAAAATCGAGTTGGACATGAAGTGGTTTTTCCACCACGATGCGTCCACATTGTGCTTATACCCTTCGATGCCGTTGAAGGCCTCGTGTGTCACGGGCCAGTGGCAGAATGTGTTTTTGCAGTGGAATGTGCCGAACTCCGTACTCTGCGGGAAAATGATCTGATAGTTATCGTCGACAAGAGTGGCGATATTGCTCCAGTAGAGCATCGAGTTATCGTCGGCGGTGGAATTGACCAGACGGCCGCTAACCTCTATATACGATCTGCCCGGGTGCAGCGTTACTCCGATTGCCCAGCTCATGCGGTGACGGAGTTCTGTCTCGCCCACCCACACAGTCTTGCTTCCGTCGGCATTGTCGCTTATCTCATAGTCGACAGGAGAGTGCGAGGTGGCACGGTGATGATGGAACACATTCCATTCGACGCCGCCCGATATCCATGCGCCTGTCATACCCACGTTAGCCGGTTTCACCACATGGTTGTGATATACGATGTCGTAGCCGTTGGTCTTGTCGACGGCATAGAACAGTCTTCCGCCTATTTCAGGAAGAATACACACCTCCACATAGTCGTTCTCGAGATAGAGCGCCTTATACGTGGTCGAATCGCGGTGAGTGGTCATATTGTCATTGAGGACATAGGGATACACACTCCTTCGTGCGCGCTGATACGACCAGTCGCGTTCGAAAATCGGCGCCGTCTCAGGCGCGTTGAGAGTATAGGAAGGCAGCGTAAGAGTACCTTCCCAGGCCCTGACACCTTCTGCCGAGGCGCAGGCCGCACTGCCGGCAAGCAATACTGCTGCCAGAAATATATTTTTATTCATAATTTATTTAAAGTGTTTACTAATACCAACCGGGGTTTTGAGTGAGGTTGCTGTTCCGTTCAACCTCGTCGCGGGGAATAGGCCATACGTCGTAGCCTGTTCCGCCCCATCCGTAGGCAAGTATAATCTCGCCCCATATCTCCTTGCAGCCGTTTCCGTTGCCGAACTTGCTGTCTTTCCATGTGCCCCACCGGAGTTCGTCCCAAAGCACCACTTCCTCACAGGCAAGTTCCCACAGATGTTCGTCGCGGATACGTTTACGCATATCGTCCTGTCCGCTCACTGCAACTGCTGTGTTTCCAGGCTGATCGAGAGGTGCCACTCCGGCACGCTCGCGTACCTGGTTGACCAAAGCTACAGCCTCGGAGGTGCGGCCCTGCTCATTGACACACTCGGCAAGAGCCAGCAGGGCTCCGGCATAGCGGAACACAGGTACATCGACCGGATTCTGCAACACATTCTTATACTGTGTGCCTACGGTCACGAATTTTCGGATATTATACTGGAAATTCTGTGTCTGTGTCGTCTTTATGTCGTTGTCCGTAGTCTCGTTCCGGAAAGGAAATCGCGGAGAATAGTTCGCAGCCGCACCGCTCCATCCACCGACATATACCGAATAGGGCGTAATAACCGTTGCCTGCAGACGCGGATCGCGTCCTTCGTACGCTTTTTTGATTCGTGCCTCGTTGCCGGCCTCCAGATATTGGTTCATGTCGGCACCGTAGCTGCTCATGGTGGCACGCTCGGCGGCAGTCATATTGTCGCGAAGGAAAAATACACTGCGGGCGCGCGGCGACATACTGCCATATCCCTCGATGACATCGTTCCAGTCGAACGGACGCCCGTCGGCCCACTGATAGGAATCGACAAAGTCGGGAGCCATATAAAGAGCATTGTCGCCGTAACCGGCCGTACAACGGTTGCCATAGGTGCGGCTGAACACATTGCCCTGTCCGGCCTGATCGATCATAGGGATAGAGAATATCATCTCGTCGCATCGCTCGTTGGCCTCGGTAAAAAGTTGCGCATAGCCGCCTTTGAAAAGGGTGTAGCCGCACTCCCCTACTTTACGCAGATCGGCCTCTGCTTCGGCCCACTTATGCTGCCACATGCGCACCTTGGCGCGCAGATAGTAGCATGCACCCCTGGCTATGCGGCCGTAGTCGGAACTCGAACCGGATATACGGTCGGGAAGCGACGGTGTATCGATAGCATCGGTAAGATCGGCCACGCATTGTTCCCATACTTCATCAACGGTCGAACGCGCGCGGGTATATTCGGCATCCGACAGATTTTCGAGATATACAGGCACTCCGCGAAAAGCGCAGTTGAGCAGATAGTACTCGTATGCACGGATAAATTTACACTCGGCTATACGCCTGGCTTTCAGGGCATCATCCATATCGGGAGTGGACGAAATATTGTTTATCACATCGTTGGCGCGGTTCACGCCCTCGTATAGCCGTTTCCATCTGTTAGAGAACAGCGATGTATTGCTTTGTGCAAGCCCGCGCAGATACATGTAGGTCGTGTTGAGCTGCAATGTAGCCGGCTCCAGAACCGACGACAGTCCGTCCCAGTTACAATAGGAAGCGCTCACATAGTCGGCCGTCAGATTACTGTAGCAACCCGTCACTACAGACTCGGCGAGGTCGGCGGTGGAGAAAACGGTATTACTGCTAATCTCGTCGTATGGCGAACGGTCAAGGAAATCGTTACATCCGGCAAGAGCCGAAGCCGCAAGAATTCCACCGAGTATTATATACTTTTTCATGACTTCTTAGAATTTGACATTGAGACCGAAGGCCCACTGACGCAGGCTGGCGTAATAATTATTTGTAGCGCTGAATTCCGGATCCATACCCGGGTAATCGGTGACAGTGAACAGATTTTCGCCGCTCACGAACACACGGATATTCTCGAAGCGGATTTTGCGGAGCACCGATTTCGGAAGTGTATAGCCCAGTGTTATGTTCTTGCACTTGAGGTAGTCGGCCTTATAGAGGTATAGCGTCGAGGCTACCGAGCCGCCATTCTGCTCGCTGCCGTAGTTCATGGTCAGTCGGCCGTTTTCCGCCCATATATTTGTGCGTATATCGCCCGGATTTTCAGGATCATAGAAATAGTGGTTCTCTGCTATATGCAGCGGCATGGCCGTATCGGCACGTGTGGAGGTTGCATTGTAGCCAAGATAGTACCACCACCGCGAAAAGCCGCCTGCTCCGGCGAACTGTGCCGAAAAATCGAACCCTTTCCACGAGGCTCCGAACTGAACACCATAGTAGAATTTAGGCGTCTGCGACACATTCTGGAACGAATAGTCGTCGGCATCGCCGAATACACCGTCGCCATTGAGATCCTGATAGATGTAGTCGCCATACCATATTCCTTTCTTGCCTACGGTTTTATTGGGTAGAAACACATTGCCTTTTGCTATCATTGCCTCGAGCCATGCCATATCCTCGGGGGTGCGGATCATACCGTCGCGCGGACCACCTGCCGGATTCACAGAACCATCCCGGAAATAATAGCTGCCGTCGCCGGCATAGGTGTTGAGCAGATAGAACTCGTTGATAAGCTTGCCTTCCATAGTGCGGGTATTGGCGCCAGTAGACACATCTCCTATATTGCTTTTGTACACACGGTGACCGAACTCGTCCTCAACCCAACCGGCCACAAGCGGTCCCTTGTATTTCGACACCTGATTCCAGTTGCGTGTGAAATTGCCTTTCACATAATAGCTCACGTTGCCTGCACGGTCGTTCCAGCCCATAGTCAGTTCTATACCTTTATTATCGACCTCGCACAGATTCTGATAAGGCGCCGTCTTGTTGCCCACAGTGAGGTGCAGCGGTGCGCGGTAAAGAATGCCCGAAGTATGCCTGTCGTACCAGTCGATTTCGGCGGTGAAGCGGTTATTTAAGAAGCCGGCGTCGAGTCCGATGTCGGTGCTTCTGGTGGTCTCCCACTCGAGCAGATCATTGCTCTGAGTGGCAACCATGCCGTTGCTGAGCGTTCCGCCGAATACATACTGATAACCAGTGGCATAGGTGGCGATATAGTCGTAGTTACCGATAGCATTGTTGCCGAGTTTACCCCACGACACACGTAGTTTGAGGTTGCTCAGCCAGCTGCGTGCGTCCTCCATAAAATGTTCCTGGTTGATACGCCATCCGGCCGAGAACGACGGGAACGTGCCCCAACGGCTGCGGCGCGAAAAACGGCTCGAACCGTCGTAGCGCAGATTGGCTTCGAAGAGATATCGTTCGTCGTAAGCATAGTTGACACGGCCGAAGAACGATGCCGAGGCATAGTCGCTCTGAGTACCCGAAATGCTCTGCATGTTGGTGACAGTGTTCATTTCGGTGAGAATGGTCGACGAAAAGCCCTTCTTGGCGGCCGCAAGATTGCTGTTGTTGTGGTATATTGCCTCGAAACCGGCCATTGCGCTCACATCGTGACGCCCGAAAGTCCGATTCCAGTTGACATCGGCCTCGGCTGTCCACTGATATGAGAAACTGTCGCTCTGGTTGAGATTCAGATTGTCGAGATTATGATAGGTATATGCGGTCTCGCCTTTTCGGAAAGAGAACGCGTCGCCGGCGCGGGTATGGGTTTTGCGCTCGCTGTCGGTACGGGTGTAGTTGAACGAGGCATGCCCCGTAAAACCTGCCGGCAGGTAGAGATTCGTGAATACGGTAGCGTTGATATAGTTCTGGTTCTCCTTACCCTGCAGACGGTTGATAAAGTAGAGATTATTGCGGGAATTGGCATGCGCCTCCGGATTTTCCATCCATCCGTACTGACCGTCGTAGTAAGGATAGATACCGGGGATGGCACGGCTCATGTAGGCCGACGCGCCGTCGAAGTCGTTGAGTTCGCGGTCGCTGCGCCAGCCCCATATCTTCGTGCCTATCTCAACTATTTTGTTGATTCTCGATGTGATATTGGCACGGAGCTGATAGCGCTTCATTGCAGTTCCTTCGACAACGCCCGGATTATCCTTAAAGGTAAACGATATAAGATAGCGTGTTCCGCCGCTGCTTCCTGTAGCCGACACATTGTGATTCTGGAAAAGCTGATTGTTCTTGAACATAGCGTCCATCCAGTCAGTATTCGGATAGGCAACATAGTTGGGGTATCCCGATTCAGAAATGGCATTAGGATATTTCGACTTCTCGCGCCAGAGATCGATCATAGACTGCGAATACGGCAGCGGATTGTCGAGATTCTCCGCCGACTCGTTCATATACTGCATGTAGTCGGCATAATTGCTCACCAGTTTGAAATGGTTGGCTGGCTCGTTGACCGACAATGTTGCGTTATAGCTGAGAGTGAATTTACCGGCAGTACTGTCCTTCGTGGTTATCAGCACCACACCGTTGGCGCCGCGGTTACCGTAGATGGCGCAGGAGGCTGCATCCTTAAGAATAGATATCGAAGCTATATCGTCGGGATTGACAGCCGTTATCGGAGCCTCGAAACCGTCGACCAGTATCAGCGGAGCCGAATTGTTGAGAGTACCTATACCACGTATGCGGAGTGTGATATCCTCGCTGCCAGGCTTGCCCGACGCCGTGAGCACATTGACGCCGGCGCTCGCACCGGCGAGTGCCTGTCCGGCAGTGGCAATGGGCCGCGACTCTGCCTGAGAGGCGTAATCGACCGAAGCGACCGACCCTGTAAGATTTACTTTCTTTTGTACACCGTAGCCCACGACCACAACTTCGTCGAGAGCCGTGTCGGCCGATTTCAGTATGATTTTATAGTCGGTGGCCGTACCGATCTTCACATTTTCCGGCGTATAGCCGACATAGCTCACACAGAGCGTCTGTCCCGGTGACGCCTGAATATTGAAGCGACCGTCGATATCGGTGATGACACCGCCTGAAGCGCCTTCTACTATCACTGAGGCGCCGATCAGAGGTTCGCCCTCTTCGTCGGAGACTGTGCCGGTCACTTTTCCTTGAGCCAGAGCCGTAAGCCCGACCACAAGCATCAGTGCCAGAAATATTGGTTTACATCGCGAATTCATAAATTACTTTTTCAATGGATTATTTGTAAGGTGCGGTACGAAATTTTTGTGAGTTGACACAAAATTAGACCGAATCGGGAAAAAGCTATACAACAAAAGACTCAATAATATGCGACGAAAACGTCGCGGGGCGCCTTTGACATCATTTTTATCTATATCTGATTCTCCAAAGGGACTGCCGGACCACCCTTGTATTCCGACGGCAGGCAGCCGTAGACACGACGGAAACACTTGGCGAAATAACTCGGTGTATTGAAGCCTGCGGCATAGCACACCTCGTTTATACGGCCGGCCGACTTGGTCAGCATTTCGGCGGCGAAGGCAAGGCGCTTTTTAAGTATATAGTCCTTAGGAGTTGTAGCGAGGGCCTTTTTGGTGCGTCGTATAAGCGTCGATTTACTCATGCACATCTTGGCGGCAAGCTGCTCGTTGTCGAAATCGGCGTCGGCGATATTTTCGGCTATGACTCGCTCCAGATCCTTGATGAAGCGCACATCATCATCGCTTACGGGCTGCACGGAGCCGTCGCCGGTAATCAGAAGCATGGAGTCTGCGCCGGCAGTTCCGGCACGGCGCACGGCCGCACGCACACACTCCACGACGTATGCCGCATCGCATGGCTTGCCGACAACCATAGCGGCACCGGCCATCAACGCTTCCTTGCCCACGGCCTGATCGGCCGAACTTTCCGCAATCACCACCACAGGCACACCGCCGTCACGGGCCCCTTCGGCTTCGAGATGACGGCAGATGCTGATGCCCATCGGCTTACGTGCGCTCGCCTCGGCCACAACGACACAATAGTGATCGCGCTGCAGCAGATCGATGGCAACGACCGTCGACTGAACCGCCACCACACGGAACGATTCCTCGAGACGTGCCCCGATCTCGGCAAGCGACCCTGCGGTCTCTTCTATCAGCAACACCGAATCGGTTTTTAGATTCTCAGGATCCGCACAGGGAGCTTCTTTGCTTACAGGCAGCAGCACCCTGAAAGTATAGCTTTCCTCGTCGGATTCGGCGAAGATAAGCGAACCGCCGTGAATCTCTGCTATCAGTTTCACCATCGGCAGAGAGGACCGCATCAGTTCGGGCGAAGAATCGTCCGTGCTCAGATAAGGCGACAGAAGGGTACGGATCCGTTCGGGATTGAGTTCAAAATCCCTGCAGAGAACATCCATGGCCACCATGCCCGTACCGTGCCTGCATATCGATACAGCCACATTTCCGCCCGAAATGCCTACAGCCGTTGACAGCAAAGCCTCCACGAGACGGTCTAAACCCGACGGATCGGCATCCACGCAGGCATTAGCGTCGCCGCTGAATTCTATGACCGAATCCGAATCGCCTAAAAGAGCTGCAATCCTTTTCTCAGCAGTATCGTACAGCGATACCGGACGCTTGTCGAGCACATAGCTGCAGCGGTCGGCATGAAAATCGGAAAACTCGCTGAGCAGACGCGACAAACGGTCGGCACCGTTACTTATCACCATAAGGTCGTTGGTCAGGTCGGCATTGTCGCGATGTGTTCTCAGAATATTATCCAGAGGATTGCGTATCAGCGCAAGAGGCGCCCTCAGGCGGTTCACCACCGACGAGAACAGAGCCATCTTCTCGTTGTACGCTTCGATTTCCTGACGCTGTCTCAGTTCTTCGCGTGCCCGGCATACAGTACGCTGATTGCGGCGGTTTATATAGAGCCACAACGCGTAGAGACCGGCGCACAAAAGGACTGCATAAAGGCATACGGCCAAAGGTGTCTTATAGAACATCTGCGCGACATGCAGACGTACCGGCGCATGAAACTCACTGATACTGCCGTCGGTATTGATCTCGCGGAACTGAAGCAGATGATCGCCCGAAGGCAGATATGGGAAGGTAAGACGCCAGTCGTCGGGCAGACGTAGCCATTCGCCATCGTCCCCGAGCCGGTAATAAGCCTTAGCGGCAACATCGCCCGACAACAGACCCGGATCGGACACGTATATCTCTATATTTCTGTCGTTTTCCGAGAAATCGACCCGGGCGGCGATATCGGGATTTGTCCCGACAGACAGACCGGGCGCGCCGGCTTCGAGACGTACACCATCCACATAAATATCGGTAATAACAGGAGAATGACTGCGAGCCTTATTCTTGAACTCGAGAGGTTTGAAAGCGGTAACACCGTCGGCCGAACACAGATATATGCATCCGTCGGGAGCCCGCACTCCCCTCTTGTTAGAGAAATCGTCATTGAGCAGCCCCTGCGCGCTCGTATATGTCACCGGGTTTCCGGTCACCGGGTCGAGCGACACGAGACCCTTATTTGTAGTGATCCACAACTGGCCGAGGCCGTCTTCCAGAGTCTGGAAAGCAACATTGGCCGGAAAAGAACCGGCTGAGTTATTGCGGCTGAAGACCTCGAAAGTACCGTCGGAACGCAACCGGGCCACCCCCGAGCCGAAAGTGGATGCCCAGACACACCCTTTACTGTCGACCGCCACATCCATTATCTTGTCGCAGGGAAGCGAGCCAGGGCTGTCGTCGTGTCTGTAGGCGGCTACGATACGCCGTTCCATCGGGTCGTAGTATATGAGTCCGTGAGCAAAGGTGGACAACCATAGCTTTCCGTCGCTGTCCACTGCCACACCCGTGATAAAGCACTTCGATAGCCCCTCGTACGCATAAAAACTGTCGGTCGCATAATCGTATCCGTATAAACCCAGCGTAGTGCCTACCAGCAGCCTGTCGCCCGGCATCGAATACAGTGTGGCAAGCCTTATTTCCTTAAAGGGGTCGGCAGTATTTAAGCGATCATAGTGCCTCACTTCACCGGTATTGCGGTCGTAGCGGTAAAGGCCGTCGAGCGAGCTTGTCCATATACAGTCGCCGATGGCCGAAACACTGAACAGCTCCGACGGGAGGGCGGCATCGACATGCTGCACATTCTTTCCGCCCGGCGACATCACATAGAGGCCTGCACGGCGGGTAGCGCACCATATGCGTCCATCGTCGTCGGCCGACAGGGCCGAGGCCACGGCCGGCGTCCGATCGGGGCCGTTATTAAGATATATCTTTCTGAAATTTCGCCCTGTCGGATTGGCATAGCTCACACCCGATCCGGCAGTTCCGATCCATGTGCCTCCGTATGTGTCGGCGAAAATACAGCGCACCGTATTTTCGGCAATGGAATGCATGTCGTTTTCCTCGTGCCGGAAAAACTCGATGCTGCCATGGAGACAGTTATAGCGGTAAGCGCCTTCAAGAGCCGCAAGCCACAGATTGTAGTTGTCGTCGGCCGACAGCGAATTGGGCTCGAATTCTCCCTCGGGCCGGAAAAGCGGATGAGGCACACAGTCGGCATCTATCATCACAAGGCCACGCACGGGACTGAGCGTATAGACCGAACCGGAAGGCCCCGGAAGAATACCGACGATATTGTCGCCGGTGAAATACGGCACATTTCCGGCCATGACAGCCGGCTCGAGCGACATACGCGTCCAGTCGACAGTATAAAGGCCCATATAGTACAGCCCGAGCAGACAGCGGCCGTCGGGGTAAAAATAGATAGTGCGCACATTGGCCGGAAGTTTATTGTCGGACCGTCCGAAATAATTGGTAAGCGTTCCGTCCGACGGACTATAGCGGAAGAGGCCCTGTTCGTTTACGGCAAACCAGACAGAACCCTTGTTATCGCGTGTAATAACGGTAGCCTTTCCCGTTATGGAGGTCCCGGTGTCGCTTTTGAGATCGAAATGCTCTATTCTGTCGAGTTCGCGGTCATAATATGCCACACCGCAATCCGTACCGATCCACACGCCTCCGTCGTCGGCCATGAGCGATACAATGAACGACGACGGCAAGCCCGGCGAAGTCTTGTCATAGATATGGAAGCGGCGCCCGTCGTAGCGATGGAGACCTTCGGCCGTACCTATCCACACAAATCCCTGGCAGTCCTGTTCTATCGCCCATATATCATTGAAAGACAGCGGGCTGTTTTCAGCCCTGATATTCTGAAAACAAAGAGCGGCACTATGTAGTGAAAACATAAAAACGGCCAGCAGGACTGTCGCAATCCGTTCTGCCATGCCGTTTTTATTATGGATTCGGGGTTTCAAACCAAATATATAATTAAAGTTTCGCAAGTCTTCAACTTGCTCAACGTGAAGGGCGGATATTCACTTCAACTTGATCTTGCGAAAGTTGAGTCATATAAGTGTCACATCAAGCCATTCGGCGGGGTAATCGGTATTCTCGCCTTCCGCTTCTTCTATTGTCGCACCCACCGGGCCTTCCTTTGCGGTGGTCTTATAGTAATGGCGGATATGGGCCTTGATCTTCTCGCCTTTGGCCGGAGCTCCTCCGATCAGCCCCCAGTCGATCGGCATGCGGACACCGAAACCAAGATCCCGATCGGACGGATCGTTTACCGTTCCCACAGTTTTAACAGGAACAGTACCGGCGCGCGAAAGCACCCACGAGGTTCCTTCGAGACGATACAGCGTATAGGCACCGTTGGCATTGATCGTCAGCTTATAGCTGTCGTAGTCGCCCGAGGCGTTGCGGCGCCCTATCAGCACTCCGACAGCATCAGAATTTTCCGGCGTATAAGCCTGGAGGTCTTCATCGAAAAGGTAAGCATCGACCACGAAAGCTTCGGGCGTACAGCCAAAATCCACGAATATCTGCGATGGCTGCTCCTTGCCCAAAAACCAGAAGCTGTTGTTCTCGCGGTTGAAATCAGCCGGATCGGCGAAGCTACCGGGCGCACCGGCCTGCTTGGCGTAGTTTATGCGCCCGATGGCTGTCTTCGTTTTGCTGCGCTTTGCACCGTTGTCCTTATAGTCCTGTGTAACGGCCATCATCACCCGGTTGTCGCCGATATAGTCGATACAGCCCCAGTACCCCTCGAATGGCGAGGAGGCATTGCCGAAATTGTCGCCGTTGCGGTCGCCGACAAGGACCCAGGCTCCGGGCTTGCCCTTGTATCTTGCGCCACCGGCCAGCACAAGAGGATGCCCCGAAGGAAGACGGCATATATACGGTCCGTAGCCAGTAAGATCCTTATTGACCTGCTTCTTGGCCGGATAGTCCGGTCCGCCATTGTCACGGATGCTCTGGTCGCTGCGCCAGTTTGTGGCTGCGTCGGTCTTTATGATTACCGGAGTCTGGTCCATCTTATGCACACCGCTCCACACCTCTACAGGCAACAGAAGCGAACCGTCGTCGAGACGTACGGCACTCGCCATGCCGTCGTATGAACCGCGGCTGTCGATGGTTCTCGATATTATTTCTCCGTCCTTGTAGGTGCAGTGCTCTTTGCCCTGCCATGTGCGTCCGCCGTCGAACGATCGTATCAGCGTTGTACATGGCTGCGAACGCTTATACTTAACTTCGTTGCTGTCGGTGATATACATCTGGATCTCGCCCGACGGAAGCTGGAGCATGGCAGGCTCCCAGCATCGTCCGGTGTATATTCGCCGCGGATCTGTCCACGAGGCACCGCCGTCGGCCGAACTCATTATTTCTATATAACAGTTCTCGTTGGTATGGTCAAGGTCGTTGTAGCCTTTCTTCCAGCGACGCTGGTAGGCGAGGAGAATGGTGCCGTCGGCAAGCTGTATAAAATCGGGATTGACGATTACCAGATCGTCGTCGCCGGCACTCGACGTCCCTTTCACCTGCTCTACGAGGCGCTTGGCTCCATGCCATGTCGTGCCGTTGTCGTCGCTGAAGGCCACATATGGTTCCCAACCATAGGTATTGTTCATGAAACTCATCATCAGGCGCTCGTCGGCAAGACGTTTTATACGCGGATACATTATGTTCGTTTCGGTGTAGCCCTTGTTGACTACAGGTATTTCGGTAATGTCGCGAATAGTGGCGTTGTCCCATGCGATGCGCAGATCTCCCGAGGGTACGGCCGCAGTCGCCGACGATGCAATTACCGTGGCCGTTAAAGCCATATATATCTTTTTCATATCAGTCTATAGAGAATTTAACGGATGTAAGCTCGCCGGTGGTATCATAGAAATAGAAAGGTGCTCCATATGCACCGCCGCTCGTCCATGGAGCGCTACGGCGTGCGCACTTGCTGTCGGTATCGGCCTGCACGGCACCGTCGGCGACACGGAGGCGTATCTTGAGATGGCCGCTCTTGACGCCATGCTCATAGGGAAGAGCCTTGCGCACCAGAACTGCGCCGCGGATAGCGGTAAACGTACAATCCATGCTGTACGACGGATCGTAGGCTTTCTTCTCGCTCAGATCAGCGGTCTTCCATTCGTCGCCGTCGAGATAGTCGATGTCCCAGAATACGGGAATCTGACGTCCGTAGAGAGGGAAACTCATGGTAAGCACTGTTCCTGCGGCAAATTTCTTGACAGGAATATCGAATTCGAAATAATCGCCGGTCCAAAGGCCTTTTATACCCACCGAACTGATTTTACCGGAATTGACTGTCTCAAGGATCTGAATGGCAGTCTCAAGCGGATCGCTTTCCTTGTGCCAGGTGCAAACGGCCTGATTCTGGGTGTCGCAGGTCCATATACCCGACGAGATCCACAGCGGCTGGGTCGCGGTAGTGACAGGATGGCGGTTGTCGCCTCCGTGACCGAGCAACCATTCTACGGGGAAAGTCACAGGCATCACACCGTCATTCTCGCGACCGAGCATCACCGATATCACAGAGCCGGCAACAAGGCCATCCGAGACCCCGCCTTCAAGAATACTGATTTCCGAGCTTTCTCCGTCGGTACCGGTCACTGTGACCGTAAGACCTTCGGCCGGTACGGCCACAGGCGCCACCACAGCACCGATTTTTGTATAACTGTCGGTCAGCACGAGGCCATCGTCTCCGAAATCGACAGTCACAGAGCCCGATGTCATAGCCGGATCAGGTGTAAATATGCCTGTCGTAAGATCATATTTTCCCCCGATTGCAAGATCTGTGCCCTCGGGACCCGATACCGTAATAGAACGAAGCACCGAACGACCTTCCTCGTCAAGAATATCATCGGCGACATTAAACTCGAGCACCGAGAAAATAGCCTTAAAGTCGAGAGCTACGTCCGGCACTATTGCCGTAGGCTCAGCTCCGGCCACAAAACATGAATATGCCGACAACCCACGGCTGTATTCCTGTATCGGCGAAACCGCAACAGACATGGCCGTCGGGTCGGAAATACCGGCATTGTAGGGATAATATGCGTAGAATTTGTAATTATGGTCCGTACGCAGTGTCTCGATCTCATCGGCGGGAGTCGCACCAATAAGTAAGGAGAGGTCTTCGCCGCCTATGCGGTAGAGGCTGTTTCCGGCAAGAGAATATCCTGCACTTTCATTGCGCGTGCATGTGGCAAATATACCGACCGATGCTTCCGGCTCCCATACGGTACCTTCGATCGCAGCGGTAAAATTGACCCGGAGTCTGTCGTAATCCAGCGGACGGTTGTTGTCATCGGAATTCGAGCACGATCCTAAGGCCAGAATGGCTGCGGCGGCTATGCCGGCGCCGACTCTCTTTCTATATAATCTCATGTATGAATCGATTGTCAAGGGTTAGAAAAAAGGAAATTTGTTCTCATGGTTTTTTCGTACTGCACCGCAAATTTAAAAGAAAATTACATTCAGCAGTGCTACAAAAGTTGCGATCGATAGAATAAAAGTTCCACTGAGCACACTTCGTTACATCGATTGAAAGAATCGTTCCATTGACTCCTAAGCAAATAACATATCTTTGTCTCCGAAGAAACCGAAATCTCACTGAGACCGATTTCCATAACCATCAACATTATAAACCATGAAAAGAACGAGACTATTTGCAGCAGCTGCCGCTTTGTTTACAGGCTTAGCGCTGAATGCCGAAAACGTCGTTTTCATCAACGACACCGGCGCCGACACCAACGATGGCTCCACGCCACAGACTCCGGTCAAATCGCTTACCAAGGCGCTGACACTGATACCGACCGACGCCGACGGCACTATAGTATTCAACGGTAAATTCACCCAACAGGCAAGTTTCGAACCAAGCACCCCGCGTACAGGCACCATCACCTATACTCAGAAATATAATGGTATCGACTACCGCGGCGACGACCACGACGTCAACGCATACACACTCACCAAAGGAGTGCGTCTCGGTCTGACCACAGATGCTGTTTTCGAGAACATAACATTCCATCACACGGCCTCGGGCACGAATCCCTATCTGCTTCTGATTGCGAACTACAACTCCGTCACCATCGGAGACGGCTGCGAAATGACGGGCACATTTGCGTGGTCGCAGGTTGCTACTTCGTTCACCATTCTCGGTGGCTGTCAGGACAACACCAACAGAGTAAAGGCCGACTGCACCTACAATCCCAATATCACCATCCGGTCGGGACATGTATATCTCGTGGCCTTCAACCGCGGAGGCAAAGGCAACTCTTTCCCTGTAACCAACGCCAATCTTGCCACAGTAAACATCGAAGGCGGTATCCTGCAGGCTCTCTATCTGTGTTCGGTAGGCAGCGGAGCCTCGGGTAACACTACAGTCAACATTTCGGGTGGCACCCTGGCCAAATACGGCACCATGCACAACGACGGCCGTGTATATGGCGACGGCAAGGTTATGACTCTCAATCTGTCGGGCCTCGACCGGCAGGGCCAGTATGCCGCACTGGAATATATCGATGTCCGCATGTTCGAGAAGGTGAATACCGATCTTACAGTACCGGTCAATGTATTCGACAGTGCTTCCCACACCCTCGATGACGGAACTGAAATGCCCTACCGAGTATACACTACCCCTGCTGACTCGCCAACCGACCCAAAGCGTCTGGTGCTCTATCTTCACGGCATGGGTTCCCGCGGCAACGACAATTCGCTGCAACTCTCAAGCATGGGAGCCGCCCCTGTCTATCCTATCGCCAACGAAATCAGCAATGCCGTCGTAATAGCGCCTCAGATACCATCGGGTGAACGCTGGGTAACCCTTACCGGAGGCTACAGTTTTGAATCGGAACAGACAAAATGGCTCACCGGAACTCTGGAACTCACCAAGAAACTGGCTGCTGAAAACGGCATCGCCCCGGAATATATGTATGCTGTGGGCTCGTCCAACGGAGCCGCCGCAATATGGTCCATGCTCAACAGCGACAACAATATGTTCGCACGCGTAATACCGATATCAGGCTACGGCGAGGAAAATCCTGACACCGAAGCTCTGATAGCCAGAATAGGTTCTACGCCGATGTGGGTATTCCACGGCACAGACGACGGCACCGTGACCATCAAGGGCATGCAGGCGCTTGCACCTAAACTTGCCGCGTCCAACCCCAACTTCCGCTACACCGAAGTCGACGGCGCCGACCATTCGACAATATGGCGTATTGCCTCCATGACACCGGGCTTCATCGGATTTCTTACCGACCCGCTTCTGTCGTCGGTAGCCGCTCCGGCTGCGACAGGATCCGCGGCAGTAAAAGTCGACGGTCGCACCATCTCGGTTGCGGCAAAGAATGCTGCCCTGTTCAATGTGTCCGGTATGAACATAGAGGCCAAATCTGGAAATGACAACGAAAAGACATTCGAGGTACCGGAGGCCGGAATATATATAGCCACAGCCGACGGTACATCCACTAAAATATTGGTAAAGTAGGTTAGGTTTGTAAAAAAATACGGCACCCGGTGCGAAATCCGTGGTGCCGTATTTTTTATCTGTCGGGCCGTATTTTTTAGAGGCTATATGGAGTTGTGGTCGGGCCGTCGACCGAGAGGATGCCAGCGGAGTCGATGGTTATGTGGTCGATCATCACTACCCGGTCGGCAGGATTGTCGGCCATGCGGGCGTGGTAGACGGTGTAGAGCTCGCCGGAGGGCATTTCGAAGACCATATTGTGGCCTGTACACGTCACATCGCCGCTACTGGCAAGCACAGGATTGCCTGTGTACTTCTCGAACGGCCCGAGTGGCGACCGCGATGTGGCATATCCCACGGCATAGTGCGGACCGTAGTATGCATTGGCGCTGTAAAACATGTAGTACGTGCTGTCGCGCCTGAATATGTACGATCCTTCGGTCCACCGCCGGCCGGCTTCTCCCGCGGTGACCGAGCGGCTCTCCCACTCGGCCTGCCGGTCGGCCATCGACTGCGGAGGCGCCAGAAGAAGCTGCGGCTCGCCCACAATACCCGAGAAATCGGGGGCGAGTTCCACGCCATAGATCCAGCTTTCCTCTATCGAATCGAAAAGATGCTGCTCGCGCGCCCATGCCGATATATCGCTTTCCACAGGGTGCCCGGAGCAACAGCGCGAGAAATAGAGATATGCCTTGCCCGACGGCTCGTCGAAGAGGACATTGGCGTCGATAACAGGGTACTCGGAGGCAAAAACCGGACCATTGTGAAGGTCGGTGAAAGGACCTGCCGGATTATCGGCCACAGCCACGCCTATCTGGAAGTTTTCTTTGTCGCGGGTATACTGGCGGCGGGCGGTGGCACTGTAGAACATGTAGTATTTCCCGTCGCGCTCATAGACCTCAGGCGCCCAGAATTCGCTCACATTCCACGATGTGCTGTCGGCACCTTTGTAGACCTGCCCGCACGGCTTCCACTCGGCCATGTCGTCCGACACGAATGCCTCGAAACCGTCGTCAAGCGATGTGCCGTAGAGATAAAACTTGCCGTCGGAAGCATGGAGAATAAACGGGTCGCCGAATTTCACCGGCAGCGGATTGCACACACTCGCCTGGACAGGCGTGCTCTTGGGGCCACACGACACAAGAGGCATCGAAGCCAGAAGAGCCGGAAATATAAGAGCGGGAAAAAGATGTCTGTTCATAGTATCAGAAAAAGGATTGATTTATATGCAAAGATACGTATTTTAGCCGTTTCATGCGGAATAATATAGAAGCCATATTAGCAAATTTAGAGTCAAAACGGCATTTTGAAAAGCATTTTTTTTGCAATATGGAGTATATATTTGTAATTTTGCCATAATATTGAACTGATATATGTCTTCCAAACGCGAATTTGCTTCCAAAATAGGACTGGTGGCAGCCACTGTAGGCTCGGCTATCGGCCTTGGTAACGTATGGCGCTTTCCGGCCGAGACACAGGCCAACGGCGGCGCCGCATTTCTGCTCCTATATATTGTATGTGTGCTCTGCCTGGGTGTGCCGGTGATGCTCGCCGAGTTCTCGCTGGGCCGTGCGGGGCGTTCCGACGCTATCGGGGCTTTCCGCAATCTTTCGCCCGGCAAACCGTGGTGGATAGTAGGTGCTGTCGCCGTACTGGCATCGTATCTCATCATCTGCTATTACATGGTGGTGGCCGGGTGGACGCTCGAATATTTCTGGCAAAGCGTCACCGGAGGCCTGTTCGAGGGTTTGCCACAGGGCGAGGGAGCACAGTTCCGCGGCTTTTTCAGCGGTAAGATGGAAAAATACATCGCCACCGACACCGCTCCGCTGATATTCACTTTCCTAATGATAATCATCAACATAGGAGTGCTTCTCGGCGGGGTTCAGAAAGGCATAGAGCGGCTGTCGAATATCATGATGCCCCTGCTGTTTGTCATTTTGGTGGCCATGTGCGTCCTCTCGCTCACTCTGCCGGGGGCGTCGGAAGGCGTCTCCTATTTCCTCAATCCCGATTTTTCCAAGATCAATGCCTCGGTGGTAGTCAATGCCCTGGGGCAGGCTTTCTTCAGTCTCAGCCTCGGCATGGGCATCCTGGTGACATACGCCTCGTACTATCCCGCCGACACCAAGCTTGGCAAGACAGCCCTCACCGTCTCGCTGCTGAGCGTTGGCGTGGCCGTCCTGATGGGCCTCGTTATCTTCCCCGCAGTAAAGAGCTTCGGTCTCGACGGCGAAACTCTGCGCGGCGCCACTCTTGTGTTTGTCACACTGCCCGAGGTATTCGCCCAGTTGCCGCTGCCGCAGCTGTGGGCGGCGCTGTTCTTTTTCCTGCTGCTTGTGGCCGCTCTCACATCCACGGTGTCGATAGCCGAGGTATCGATAGCCATGTTCCAGGACCGCCTCCACATGAGCCGCCGCACGGCCACATTCACCGTCATGCTGCCGCTGTTCGTGCTGAGCGCCCTGTGCTCGCTGTCAATGGGTAGTTTTTCGAAATACACTGTCCTCGGCATGAACTTCTTCGACCTGCTCGACAGCTTCACCACCAACTGCCTGCTGCCGGTAGTGGCACTCGGCACCTGCGTCTACATGGGCTGGTTCGCGCCCCGCGGGCTCCTGTGCAAAGAACTGACCAACGGCGCCTCCATTGATAAAGCCGACACGCAGACCCGCGCAGTCCTGTTCATAATCCGCTATATCGCCCCGGTACTCATCGTGGCCATCGTAGCCTTCTCGCTATAATCAGTCGGGGGCATTGTCGCCGCCGTAGGCCTTGAGATATTCCCCGCATGTGAGGGCAAGCTCTTCGTACCATGCATCGCCGAAACGGCGCCGGAGAGGCCCCTCGAGGAACTGATAGGCCCGGAGACCTTTAGCGCGACCGAGCACCTCGGCGGCGCGGCATATCTTCCAGCGATGATAGTTCACGGCCGTGAATGTGGGATATTTCTTCACGCGCACCGGATAGAGATGGCACGACACCGGCTTGAAGAAAGGCGACCGGCCCTGACGGTAAGCCTCTTCGAGCGCACAGAGCCAGTTGCCCCCCTCATCGAGGGTGGCGAACACGCAGTTTCGGCCTTCGACAAGCGATGTCACCTCGTCGCCCTCCTGGTCGATATAGCTCACACCGCTTTCTTCAATCTCGCGCTGTGCAGCCGGCAGCAGCCTGTCCCACACTATAGGCAGCACGTCGCGTATCTGCTGCGCCTCGCCCTCCTCGAGCGGTGCGCCCGCATCGCCTTCGAGCCAGCACTGTCCCTTACATGCCCCGAGATCGCAACAAAAAAATCGCTCGACCAAATCGAGACTTACCAAAGTATCCTGAATCTGCAACATTGTTATAATATAGTTGAAAAAGTAAAAGGTTTAAAAAGTTAAGATAATAGCTACAGACACCATTCTCTTAACTCTTTTAACTTTCTTAACTTTATAAACTTAAACTTACGAAAGTTGAATTATTGATTAATCTGGCATACGCCGATCAGGCGGTCGTAGCGCTCGCCTCGCCGACGGTGGTAGACCTTCACCAGATACTCGTTGCCCGTCTGGTAGGAATCGCCTTCTATGCCGGCGGTATAGCCGCGCATGGCGCCCGGAGGCACCAGGAGATACTGATAGTTGTATGCGCCCTGCTTGAGCAGCATGGCTCGCTCGTAGCGTCCGGTCACAGGATTGAAGCGCATGGCCGACTCCGGGTCGAAGCGACGGTTTACAAAATCGCCGTCGAGAAATATCATGGAGCCGTCGGTAAGCTGAGGCATGTCGAGTTCGAAATGCACCACTCCGTAGTCGGCCTCGGTATCGTGGTCCGATACGCCCTGGCGCCTTACGAAAAAGCGTCCGTGCTGTGTCTGGTCGTAGAGATATGTCTGGTCGGCACGCGGCTCGTCGACATAGAGATAAAAATGCCGGTAGGGATGCAAGAAATCGATCGATTCCACATTCATGCCCGGATAGAACTCCGATACTGTCTCGAAACGGCGGTATTCGTTGCCGCCCTCGAAAATAAGTTCGGGCGAGTGCTCGAAGTATGCCTTGCGGCCCGACGTACGCAGAGGGCGACTCAGGGCGCGCTCATTGTCGAGGCGACCGTTCTGCTGCACCACCACGCGCATATCGTTATATATATCCTCCACTTCCGCCCGCTCGGCGTCTACGCATATCTCGAGCTGCTGGTGCGCCTTGTTGTAGTCCACATCGGTGCGGGTGGTTGCAAATGCCGTTACCGGCGCGGTCTGTTCGCTTACCATGAACCGGCACTGAAGCACCGGCTCCGACGGATCGCTCTCGCGATAGACAGTCAGCAGATAGTTGCCCGAAATCGTCGGCGCCACCTCCTCGTTGGGTATGGTGAGCGAATAGTGCACATAGTGCACGGCTGTGGCGCGCGAATAATCGAAATTCTCGATTACACCCTCATTGAATCCGTCGAGAAACTCGCTGTCCACCAGTCCCGACGGCTGCCAGCGCGAGTCGCAGTGCTGCAGGCTGTAGCGGAAATATTCGCGATCCTCGGCAAGATGGTCGAAGTCTATCCGTATCCTGTCGGGCGTGCCCATCACCACTATCGGCGCGGCGAAGTCGTTGCCGTCGAGGCGCACCTGCAGCGACTTGATGTGCTCGTCGAAAACACCGGTCATGGTGTCGGTGGCTGCCGGGCATAGCTGCGCCGTCAGCAACAGCACAAATGCATAAATATACCTCAGAGCCATTTCACCGGTTCTATGCCATGAGCGGCCAGATAGGCGTTGGCCTGACTGAAATGATGATTGCCGAAAAATCCGCGATGCGCCGACAGAGGCGACGGATGCGGCGAGGTAAGCACCAGATGCTTCGAGCGGTCGATGAGAGCACCCTTGCGGATGGCATACGATCCCCACAGCAGGAACACCACATTCTCGCGTTCGCGGTTTATGCGCTCGATCACCGCATCGGTAAATGTCTCCCATCCGTGTCCCTGATGCGAAGCCGCATTGTGGGCGTCGACGGTGAGAGTGGCGTTGAGCAGAAGTACGCCCTGCCCGGCGAGATACGACAGGTCGCCCGACGCGGGCATCTGCTGCCCCGGAGCGCCGACATCGCTCAGCATTTCCTTGAATATATTGAGCAGCGACGGCGGGAAAGGCACACCCGGATTAACCGAAAAACAGAATCCGTTCGCCTGCCCCGGACCGTGATAGGGGTCCTGACCGATAATCACCACCTTGACCTTGTCGAAGGGGCATGCATCGAAAGCCGCGAAGATACGTCCGGCCGGCGGATATACGGTAGTGCTTGCATACTTGCCTCGCACGAAGGCCACTAAATCGGCAAAATAGGGTTTCTCCCACTCGGCGGCGAGAGTATCCTTCCATGTTTGTTCAATTCTCACATTCATAAATGCAAAAATACGAATAAGTCGACAAAGTAGCAAAAACCGTGCAGAATCACTACCTTTGAGCCTCAAAAATCACCGTTGGAAGAATATGAATAATCTGCCCGAACTCCCCTGGGAATACAGCACCTTGCTGCATGCAGCCCTCACCATGGCCGAAAATGCCGGCGAAATACACATGAAGTATTTCCGCAAGGCCGGCCTCGAACAGTCGACCAAACTCAACGACAGCGACGTTGTGACAATCGCCGACAAGGAAGCCGAAGCCTCGATCCTTTCTTATATCCGCACCCACTACCCTCTTCACGGCATTATCTCCGAGGAATCCGGCAGCGAGAACGACGACAGAGAATGGCGCTGGGTTATCGACCCGCTCGACGGCACCACCAACTATGCCATGGGCCTGCCGGTATTCAGCGTGTCGATAGCGCTGGAACACAATGGCGACGCAGTGCTCGGCGTGGTCTTCGCACCCTACCTCGGCGAATGCTTCTATGGTGTTAAGGGTCATGGCGCATGGCTAAACGGCAAAGCCATCCGCTGCTCCGACAAAGCCGAGATGTCGAAAGCCGTGCTCGCCACCGGAATGCCCTACGACCGCAACGACAACCCCGACAACAATCTCGCCGAAATATGCCGCATGGCCATGCTCGTACGCGGAATACGCCGCATGGGTTCCGCTGCAATAGACCTCTGCTATACAGCCGCCGGATTCTTCGACGCCTACTGGGAACTCAATCTCAACCGCTGGGACATAGCCGCCGGACGTCTCATAGCCTCCGAAGCCGGCGCCGTTATCGAATCCATCCGCACCGACCGCAACTTCTCTCTCCTCGCCTCCAACCCGCTGCTCTATCCGGCCGTCCGCAAGGCCCTGCTCGAATAAGCTTTAGAGAGTGGGTACTGGAGAGGATAATAATTTAACATTCTTTAATGTAAAGTATTATTTACTTTTTGCAAAGAATCATTTACCTTTGCAGCGTCACTTAAATAATACTGACTATGAAAATTTTCCTCTTCCCGCGGATTTTCCGCATCATCGGCTGGGTCATGTTCCTGCCGGCAATCATCCTTGGCATAGCCGAGTTTTCCGGACTCTGCGACATGCGCGGAATTACAGAAATCATTGTCCACGACGTAACCATCATTGGCATCGCTGTGGGGGCGCTTTTCATCACCTGCTCGCGCGAACGCATCGAAGACGAAATGACCGGCGCCATCCGCCTCCGTTCGCTCCTCAGTGCGCTCTATGCCTATGTGGTATTTCTGGTGATAGAAACACTGGCCATCAACGGCATGGCATATTTCTACGTTATGGTGGCAAACCTCGTGGCTTTTCCCATAATATTCACTCTCCGCTTCCGCTACGAAATGCATAAATACTACTCTGTCAGCGATGAAAAATAGAATAAAAGTAGAACGGGCCGAAAAAGACATCACCCAGCAGGAACTCGCCGAGGCCGTCGGTGTCAGCCGACAGACAATAGTGGCCATCGAAAACGGACGATTCATGCCCTCCACCCCTCTCGCTCTAAAAATAGCCCGCTATTTCGGAAAACAGGTAGAACAGCTCTTCATTCTTGAAGATAACGATTGATTCTCTTCCCCGGCGCGCTCGTCCTGGCAACACAGGATAAGCGCGCTATTTCTAAAAATATATTGTCGATTATTAAATAGTGTTTAAATACTAAATTTATAAGACCTCCGGTTTGTGTCGCTTTTTCTTTTTTCTTACTTTTGCCTATCGGGTGAATAATGCTTGCCCTAAAACCGATTACAAACCACATGACAAACACAATTAAAGTTCTCATTCCGGGCATAATGGCTTTATTGGCCACATCGGCACCTGTTACAGCCGATGCCGGAGTCAGAGAAGATGCCGCTACAGCGGCTATCAACAACTATCTTCCGGGCACCACCGGCTTCGGCCCGGTCGAGGCCAAAAAAGTGACGGTCAACACTTCTAAAAAAACCATCGTAGTCGACTATAACGGCAACGCCTGCTATGTTCCCCTCGATGCTGCAAAAATCGAAGCCATCAAAAACGACATCCGCAAGTCTCTCGGCTCGAACTACTCCAAGTACAAAGTCAGGCTCATGTCCGGCAAAAGCGACCTCGACAAACTCGCGCTTTTCGCTCCGAAAAAGAACATCGGCCCCACCGAGAAGAAGCCCTTCGTAGTCCGCGACCAGCCGTGGAAAGCACCCGCCGGACTCGACGGCGCCAACATCGCCCTGTGGCAGAGCCACGGATGGTATTTCGAGCCCAAACTCAACCGCTGGGAATGGCAGCGCGCACGCATATTCCAGACTGTCGAGGACCTCTATCCTCAGGCTTATGTCATGCCCTTCCTCATGCCCATGCTCGAAAACGCCGGCGCATATGTGATGAGCCCCCGCGAACGCGACGTCAACACCGTCGAGCTTATTATCGACAACGACGCTTCCGACTTCACCAAAGGAACGTTCGAAGCCAACGGAAAATATACTACAGTTCCGGGCTTCGGATATACTAAAAAAGAGCTTCATGTAGGTGACAATCCCTTCAAAGAAGGCACGGCTGCCGTAGCCGACGCATCTGAGAAAGCGTCTACGGTATTCTCCTGGAAAACAGACATTCCGCAGGACAACTCATATGCCGTATATGTCAGCTACCAGTCGCGTCCCAACAGCAGCGACCGCGCAAGCTACAAAATCCACGCCGCCGACGGCGAGCACAATGTAACCGTTAACCAGCGCATGGGTGGCGGAACCTGGATATATCTCGGACACTTCCCTCTCAAGGCCGGTCGCAACAAAACTATCGTCGAACTTGCCAACACAGGCGATAAAGGTACCGTTGTCAGCGCCGACGCAGTCAAAATCGGCGGCGGCATGGGCAATGTCGCCCGTATCGTCAAGGAACCTCTCGACAGTATCGACTACGAGTACGTGCTTTCGGGCTATCCCCGCTTCACCGAAGGCGCCCGCTACTTCCTGCAGTGGGCCGGCGCACCCGACAGTGTGTATACCAAGACCGAAAACGTCAACGACTATACCGACGACTATTGCAGCCGCGGTCTGTGGGTCAACTGGCTCGCAGGCGGCTCGTCCATGCTTCCCGGTCAGAAAGGTCTCAACATCCCCGTCGATCTCAGCTTCGCTTTCCACACCGATGCCGGCACAACCCTCAACGACTCCATCATCGGCACCCTCGGCATCTACTGCACCCAGGGCGAAACTCTCGGCAACGGCAGCACCCGACTGGCATCGCGCGACCTCACCGATATTATTATGACCAATATCGTCGACGACGTCCGCGGCCAGTTCGAGCCCAACTGGACACGCCGCGGCATGTGGGACCGCTCATACCACGAAGCCCGTTCGCCCCAGGTACCGGCCATGCTGCTCGAGTTCCTCAGCCATCAGAATTTCGCCGACATGTCCTACGGTCTCGACCCGACATTCCGCTTCACCGTCAGCCGCGCCATCTACAAGGGCATGCTTAAGTACATAGCCCAGCGCGACGGCCGTCCCTACGTGGTTCAGCCTCTGCCTGTCCGCGCCTTCGCCATCACCGATGCCGGCGGCTTCTGGAAACTGACATGGAAAGAAACTGTCGACAAAACCGAAAAGACAGCACAACCCACCTTCTACCTCGTGCAGGAGCGCAAAGACGACGGAGCCTTCCGCACCATCGCACGTACGGAAAAGCCTGAATACACCGTCAACAATGTAGTGCCCGGCGCCGTGACATCGTACCGCATTATAGCAGGCAACGACGGCGGCGTATCCTTCCCCTCCGAAGTACTTGCCTGCGGACGTGCCGAAGGTTCGACAAAGCTCCTGACAGTCGTCAACGGCTTCACTCGTATCAGCGCGCCCGACCGCTTCGACGCCGGTCAGGATTCGACCGAGATCGCCGGCTTCTACACTGCCCGCGACGGCGGTGTACCCTATGTTCAGGACATATCCTTCATCGGCGAACAGTTCGAATTCCGCCGCCAGATACCGTGGATGGACGACGATGCCGCCGGCTTCGGTGCTTCGCGCGCCAACTATGAGACCAAGGTTATTGCAGGCAATACCTTCGACTATACCGCAGAGCACGGCTACTATGCCATGGCAGCCGGATGGTCGTTTGTATCGACCTCTGTCGAAGCGTTCTGCGAATCGACCGACACACCTCAGGCCGTCGACCTCATTCTCGGCAAGCAGAAAGAAACCATAACCGGCACCGGCGCCTACGGCACCCGCTACAAAGCATTCCCCACAGCCCTGCAGACCCGCATGGCCGACCTTGCCGCCAAAGGCACCGGCTTCTTCGTAAGCGGCTCGTATGTCGCCACCGATATATGGGACAACCCCTACTCCAGTGCTGAAACTGCCGAAGCCGACAAGAAATTCGCCCGCGAGGTGCTGGGCTTCAACTGGCGCGTAGGCCAGGCCTCCGTCACCGGTCAGGCATACGAAGTGCCCTGCCGCTTCAAGGAATTCGGCAAAGGAACCTACGACTTCTACAACGAGTACAACCCCGACTTCTACGCCATCGAGTCGCCCGACTCGTTCTATCCCGCCGACAAGGCCACCGGCGCCACCTTCATGCGCTACAGCGAGAACAATCTTGTGGCCGGTACCGTGTTCAGCGCCCCCACTCACAAGGCTATAGTCATAGGCTTCCCCTTCGAGACCATCAAGGGCGACGGCTCGGCCAAACTCAATCTCATGAATCAGATTCTTAAATTTCTCGAAAATAAATAAAACACACCATAATATGATACACTGTTTTGTCCCCTTCCTGAGCGAAGAGCAGGCCGCGCCCACCGTGGCCAATCTGAAGGCTTGTTCGCTGGTATCGAACGTCACTCTGCTGGCTACCGATGCCGCTGCCACTCCGTGTCTGGGTTGCGACATGCTCCATGTCGACAGCCTCAACTCCTCCGCCACCGTGCGCGCCATGGCCGCCCATGTAGGAAATGCCGAATACGTGCTTTTCTACACCAAGACCAACACCCTCGAGCCGGGTTACTACGCCCTTCACCGCTTCGTCGAGATTGCCAAGGACAGCGGCGCTTCCATGCTCTATGCCGACCACTATTCGGTGGTTGAGGGCGTACGTGCCAACGCTCCCGTAATCGACTATCAGGAAGGCTCGCTCCGCGATGACTTTGACTTCGGTTCGGTGCTCTTCTTCAACGCCGCCGACTTCGTCAAGGCAGCTTCCGAAATGAAGGCCGACTACACCGCCGCCGGTCTCTACGACCTGCGCCTGCATCTGAGCCGCATCGCTCCCATAGTGCATATCAACGAATACCTCTACAGCGACGTCACCGTCGATAACCGCGCTTCGGGCAAGAAAATATTCGACTACGTCGACCCCAAGAACCGCGGCGTACAGATCGAAATGGAAAAAGCCTGCACCGAGCACCTCAAGGAAATTGGCGCATACCTCGAGCCCGTCTTCGAGCCAATCGAGTTCAACCGCGGCGATTTCCCCGTCGAGGCATCGGTAATCATCCCCGTCCGCAACCGCGTGCGCACCATCCGCGACGCTATCCGCAGTGTACTCAGCCAGAAAGCCGACTTCGACTTCAACCTCATCATCATCGACAACCACTCCACCGACGGCACGTCCGAAGCCATCGATGAGTTCGCATCCGATCCCCGCGTGATCCACATCATTCCTGAGCGTGCCGATCTTGGCATCGGCGGTTGCTGGAATGTGGGCGCCATGGATCCCCGCGCAGGCAAGTTCTGCGTGCAGCTCGACTCCGACGACGTATATGCCGACGAAAACACACTCGCAAAAATGGTCAAGGCATTCTACGACAACAATGCCGGCATGGTGGTAGGCACCTACATGCTCACCGATATCAACATGCTGCCCATTCCCCCGGGCGTGATCGACCACAAGGAGTGGACTCCCGAAAACGGCCGCAACAACGCTCTGCGCATCAACGGCCTCGGCGCACCCCGCGCTTTCTACACTCCCATGCTGCGCGACATCATGGTGCCCAACACCTCCTACGGCGAGGACTACGCCCTCGGCCTTATGTTCTCGCGTAAGCACCAGATAGGCCGCGTATACGACGTTGTCTATTTCTGCCGCCGCTGGGAAGACAACTCCGATGCCGCCCTCGACATCAACAAGACAAACGCAAACAACCTCTACAAGGACCGCATCCGCACCTGGGAGGTATCGGCACGCAAGAAACTCAACGCCTCCAGGAAATGAACATCAGCGAGTTTATCGACGCTCAACTTGCCGCATGGCCCATGGCCAAAGGCAATTTCGAAGCGCTCAAAGGTGTAGAGACCAAGGAATTCGACCTCGACGGCATGCACTTCAAGGTGCAGTTCAACCCGGCGCGCATAGTCTCGTCGGGCGCCAAGGTCGACGCCGCCTCTCTGGCAGCACGTCCCTGCTTCCTGTGCGGTAAAAACCGACCCGCGCAGCAGATGGGTCTCGACTGGGGCGAACACTACACTGTGCTGATCAACCCCTTCCCGATATTCCCACGCCATCTCACCATCCCCGACAACGGGCATACCATCCAGAAAATCGAAGGCCGTATCGCCGACATGATCCGCCTGGCCTCCGAGCTCGACGGCTACACGGTGTTCTACAACGGACCCCGCTGTGGAGCCTCGGCTCCCGACCACATGCACTTCCAGGCCGGCAATACCGATTTTCTCACACTCCCGGCCGCACTTGAGGACGCCGAGCAGAAAGTAATTGCCACCGAAGGCGCCTCGACGCTGGCTTTGGTCGACAGTCTGCCGCTGAAACTCTTCGTTATCGACGCTGCCGATGCAGCCGAAGGCGAACGCCTCTTCGACCGCCTCTACCGCGCCCTCCCGGTGCCCGAGGGCGAGTACGAACCGATGATGAACGTACTGGCCTGGGCCACTCCAGCCGGTGTGCGCGTGGCCGTGGTGCCCCGCAAGCGTCACCGCCCGTCGTTCTACGGCACCGAAGGCGATGACTGCATGCTCATCAGCCCGGCCTCGGTCGATATGGGCGGCGTCTACATCACTCCGCGCCCCGTCGACTTCGGGCGTTTCGGCGCCGACACCGTGCGCCATCTGCTCGACGAACTCTGTCTTTCCGATTCAGAAATCAACGCCATAGCATCCGATGTCGAATAAATTCAACACCGAACCCACTGTCAGCGTCGGCATAATGTCGGGCGCCGAAATACGCTTCAACCTCCACGGCCGTTACACCGTGAGCGACACCGTCGCCGAAGGTCAGCAGAGCGCAACCATAAATCCCGACGGTACCGTGCTCTGGAATGGCTGCGCGGCTGCCGAGCTCGTGTTCCGCGCCACATCGCCCCGCTGTTTCTTCCTGCTCGAAGACGTTACCATAGGAGTCGATTTCCACTGGGAGCGTCAGGAGAGCCAGGCCTTCCGCGGCGATCTCAAACTCCTGGGCGGCGACGACGTTACTGCCGTCAACATCTTACCGGTCGAATGGTACCTCGAGAGCGTCATATCGTCGGAAATGAGCGCAAAGGCCTCTCCCGCACTGCTCATGGCGCATGCCGTGATATCGCGCAGCTGGCTGCTCGCCCAGATTGGCGAGAAGGGCGTGCGAAGCACCGAAGGCATGGTCGACACCCCCGACGAACGTGTGGTATGGTACGACCGCGACAACCACGACCGCTTCGACGTATGCGCCGACGACCATTGCCAGCGCTATCAGGGCATTACGCGACAGACCACACCGGTGGTCGCCGAAGCCGTGGCAGCCACACGCGGCATAGTGCTCACCGACTCCGACGGCAATCTGGCCGACGCCCGCTTCTCCAAGTGCTGCGGCGGAGTGTTCGAACAGTTCGAAAGCTGCTGGCAGCCCCGTCACTTCAATTATCTCGAAGCACACGCCGACAGCACCACGCCCGACGTCTTCCCCGACCTCCGCATCGAGGAGAATGCCCGCGAATGGATTCTCGGCAAGCCCGAAGCTTTCTGCAATGTCACCGACAAAGACATTCTGGCTCAGGTGCTCAATAATTACGACCGCGAGACACCCGACTTCTTCCGCTGGAAAGTAGTCTACGACCGCGAAACCATCAGCCGCATAGTCCGCGAGCGCTCCGGCATCGACTTCGGCTATATCAAGGCTCTCGAGCCGATCGAACGTGGTACTTCGGGCCGCATAGTGCGTCTGCGCATCGTCGGCACCCTCCGCACCATGATCATCGGCAAGGAGCTCGAGATACGCCGCACCCTTTCCGAAAGCCATCTCTACAGCTCGGCCTTCGTAGCCGAGCCATCCGGTATCGACCGGGACGGCATCCCCGAGTCTTTCACTCTCTACGGCGCAGGCTGGGGCCACGGCGTGGGACTGTGCCAGATCGGCGCCGCCGCCATGGGCGCCCGGGGCTACGACTACCGGCAGATTCTGGGGCACTACTTCCCCGGAGCCGATTTAACAACCTTATATTGAAACCATTCAGATGAAAACCACAAGCAAACGCAACCCCTGGGCATGGATCCCGACGCTATATTTCGCGCAAGGTCTGCCGTACGTCGCCGTTATGACAATATCGGTGATTATGTACAAACGCCTGGGTATATCGAACACCGACATCGCCCTCTACACCGGCTGGCTGTACCTGCCGTGGGTCATAAAACCCTTCTGGAGCCCCTTCGTCGACATTATCCGCACCAAGCGGTGGTGGACGCTGACCATGCAGTGGATCATAGCATTCGCTCTCGCAGGCATCGCCTTCACCATACCGACGCCTCTGTTCTTCCAGCTTACACTGGCTATTTTCTGGCTTGTGGGATTCACCTCGGCAACCCACGACATCGCAGCCGACGGCTTCTACATGCTCGCGCTCACCGAGCACGAGCAGTCGCTATACGTCGGTATCCGCTCCACATTCTACCGTGTGGCAACAGTAGCGGGCCAGGGCCTGCTTGTGATTGTGGCCGGCCTCATCGAGACCAACTCGGGTCTCGAACCGCTTCGCATCAGCGTAAATGCCGATCCGGCTGTAGAATGGTCCGCTCCCGACATGACAGCCATAGCATCGACTCCGGCCGATCTGCAGGGCGAACTCCAGTTCTTCACTCCGTCGGCCACAGTACCCGTGTCGACCAAAGCACCGGCAACAGTTGAAATCGACGGCAATTCCATGCCCTTCAAAGCCTACGCCGCCATGATGCGCGACTCGGTGAAGCATATGAACGAACGCAATGGCTTCGTGGCTGCCGAACAGCCCAAGACAGTTACCGATGCTGCGGCCGTGACAGTAGCCGACGATGGCGAAGGCGCCTTCACCCGCTGGGTACGCGAGACTTTCGGCGAAGAGCGCGAACCTTATACCGAGATACCGAACAATTTCACCGTCGTTGGTCTGCGACTCAACCGTCAGCCGGCCGAAGGCGAGGAAATAATACTCAACGTCACACACCGCAGCGGCGACCAGAGCGTCAAGCTCGAACAGGCCGCACTCTCCACCCGCTTCGTATTCAACCACGAGAACTGGGACAAGACAGCATGGCTTTTCTATGAGGTAGACCACAAGCTCACCGAACCGGCCACCGCTTCTTTCGAAGGCGCATCGGGCAATATACCCATGGCATGGCTGGTGGTATTCGCCGTACTGTCGGCATTCTTCTTCGCCGTGGCCATATACCACAGCTGGGCACTCCCCCGCCCCGCCTCCGACGGCCACAACGAAGCCGGAACCACTGCCGCAGGCATCATCAGCGAGTTCTTCGAAACATTCAAGTCGTTCTTCCGCAAACCTCAGGTATGGGTAGCCATAGCCTTCATGCTCCTCTACCGTCTGCCCGAGGCTCAGCTCGTGAAGCTCATCAATCCCTTCCTGCTCGACCCCATCGACAAGGGCGGCCTCGGCCTCACCACCGGCCAGGTAGGCATTGTCTACGGCACTGTCGGCATCATCGGCCTCACCATCGGCGGTATCATCGGCGGTATCGTGGCGGCCAAGGGCGGCCTCAAGCGCTGGCTCTGGCCTATGGCATGGTCCATGTCGCTCACATGCCTCACATTCGTGTATCTGAGCTATGCCACCGATCCCTCGCTTCTCACTGTCAATATTTGCGTGTTCATCGAGCAGTTCGGCTACGGCTTCGGCTTCACCGCCTACATGCTCTACCTCATCTATTTCTCCGAGGGCAAGCACAAGACCGCCCACTACGCCATCTGCACGGGCTTCATGGCCCTTGGCATGATGCTTCCGGGCATGGCCGCCGGCTGGCTCCAGGAGACCATCGGTTACCGTCATTTCTTCATCTGGACAATGATTTGCTGCGCCGCCACTATCGGCATATGCGCATTCCTCAAAATAGACCCTAATTTCGGACGTAAAAAATGAAAAAAAATATCGTACTGGGCATCCTTGCCGCCTGCGCGCTCACTCTGGGCGCTCAGGTGAAACCCGGCGTGGAAGTGCTCCGCGACAATAACTTCGAAGGCCTCCGCGGGAAGCGCGTGGGCCTGATAACCAATCCTTCCGGTGTCGACAATCAGCTCAAGTCGACCGTCGACATTCTCGCGGAGGCTCTCGGTGTCGAGCTTGTGGCCCTCTATGCGCCCGAACACGGCGTGCGCGGCGATTTCCATGCCGGCGACAAGGTTGAGAACGCCGTCGACTCTGCCACCGGCATACCTGTATACTCCATCTACGGCAAATACCGCAAACCATCGCCCGAAATGCTCAAAGACATCGACGTGATGGTCTACGACATCCAGGACAACGGCTGCCGCTCGTTCACTTTCATCTCCACCATGGGTCTGGCCATGGAGGCATGCGCCGAACTGGGCAAGGAGTTCATGGTTCTCGACCGTCCCAACCCTATCAACGGCAACAAGATAGAGGGCAACCTCACCGAGCCCGACTGCGTGTCGTTCGTCAGTCAGTTCCCCATCCCCTACCTCTACGGTCTCACGCCCGGCGAACTCGCCAACTACCTCAATGAGGAAGGCATTCTGAAAAACGGCGCGAAAGTCAACCTCACCGTAGTGCCCATGGAGGGCTATAACCGCTCCATGGATTTCCGCGCTACGGGCATGCCCTGGGTGCTTCCGTCGCCCCACATGCCCGTGCCCGAATCGGCTATCTACTACCCTGTATCGGGAATCCTGGGCGAGCTCTACGCCATATCGATAGGCGTGGGCTATACCGAGCCTTTCAAACTTTTCGCTGCCGACTGGATCGACGCCGAGAAGCTCTGCGCCCGTCTGAAAGCGCGCAATATTCCGGGCATGATGTTCCGTCCCATCCACATCCGTCCCTTCTACTCCACCGGTCAGGGTAAAAACTACGAGGGTGTCGAAGTCTACGTTACCGACGTTGATAAAGCGCCCCTGTCGCTCACCCAGTTCTATGTGATGGAGGAACTGGCCGACATGTACCCCGACAAGAAAATCTTCGATCTGGCCGACTCCAAGCGTTTCAGCATGTTCGACAAGGTGTGCGGCAGCAAGCAGATTCGCGAGCGCTTCACCAAGCGGTACAAAACCGCCGACATCGAAGACTACTGGAACAAAGACAGCGAGGCTTTCCGCACCGCATCGGCTAAATATCATCTCTACAAATAGGCTCTCCCGACCATGGATAAATACGGCACTTTCGTAAAGGAAATATCGCGGCTCATAGACCGCAAACGCATATACACCGACCCGCTCCGCACCCTCGCCTGGGGAACCGACGCCGGTTTCTACCGGCTTATCCCCAAAGTGGTTGTTCGCCTCGACAACGAGGACGAAGCGGTGCTTGCGTTGCGCACGGCCTCGGCTCTGGAAGTGCCCGTGACCTTCCGTGCCGCCGGCACAAGCCTGTCGGGGCAGGCCATATCGGACTCCGTGCTCCTCGTGGCCGGCAAATCGTGGGAAGGCTACCGTCTTCTCGACCCCGGGGCACACGCCATTGCCCTGCAGCCCGGTATTGTGGGTGCGCGCGTGGGTGAGATTCTCAAGCCCTACAAGCGCGTCTTTACTCCCGACCCGGCGTCGAAAAAATCGGCCATGGTTGGCGGTATCGTCGCCAACAACGCATCGGGCATGAAATGCGGCACACACGCCAACAGCGACCGTGTGCTCCGCTCCATCCGTGTGGTGCTCGCCGACGGTACCGTGCTCGATACCGCCGACGCCGACTCGCGCGAGGCCTTCCGCCGCACACACGGCGCCCTGCTCGACGAGCTCGATCTCATCCGCCGCGCCATTGCCGACGACACCGAGCTCTACGAACTCATAAAATACAAATACTCGATAAAGAATGTTACCGGCCTCAACCTGCTGCCTTTCATTCTTTTCGATGATCCTTTCGACATTCTGGCCCACTGCATGGTAGGCAGCGAGGGCACACTTGCCTTCATCAGCGAGGTAAGCGTCAACACCGCTCCCGAAATGCCGTATTCGGCATCGGCAATGCTCTACTTCCGCGACATGGCCGAGGCCGCGCGCGCCGTCATAGCCCTGCAGAAAGCCGGAACCGTACAGAGCTGCGAGCTCCTCGACAAAAAATCGCTCGCATCGGTCAACGATCCCCACGGCCCGGGCCTGACGGCACTGCTTCTCTCCACCGAGGCCGATACCGAACAGCAGCTTCAGCAGCAGATCGCCGATACCATGGAGACGCTGAAGCCTTTCACGCTCGCATTTCCCGCGCATTTCTCCACCGACCCCGCCGAGGTGGACGCATGGTGGCAGATGCGCTCGGGTGTATTCCCGGCAGTCGGCGGCACACGCCCTGCCGGCACTACGGCCCTGATCGAGGACGTCGCTTTCCATATCGACGACCTCGAAGAGGGCATCGTGGCTCTGGCCGCTCTTCTCGAAGACTGCGGCTACGAGCAGGCATGTATCTACGGCCACGCCCTGGCCGGCAACTTCCACTTCATCCTCGCGCAAAGCTTCGAGACACAGGCCGACATCGACAAATACAAGCACCTGATGAACGAAATCCAGGCGCTCATTGTCGGTCGCTTCAACGGCTCGCTCAAGGCAGAGCACGGTACGGGCCGCAATATGGCCCCGTTTGTCGAGGCCGAATGGGGCCCGAAGGCCTGGGCGCTGATGAAGCGCGTGAAAGCCGCATTCGACCCGGCCGGAATCCTCAACCCGGGTGTGATATTCAACGATGACCCCGAGTGCTTCGTACGCTCCATGAAACCGCTGCCGCTGTGCGACCCGCACGTGGACCGCTGCATCGAGTGCGGTTTCTGCGAAGTGAATTGTGTAAGCTGCGGCCTTACCCTGTCGGCACGCCAGCGCATCGTGACACAGCGCGAGATATCGCGCCTGCGCCGCGACGGCTCCGACCCCGCAAGGCTTCGCGAACTCGAGAAAGAATTTGTGTACTACGGACGCGAGACATGCGCCGGCGACGGTCTGTGCAGCACATCGTGCCCCATGGGCATCAACACAGCCGACCTTATCCACGACATCCGGCGTCGCGATCTCTCTACCTCCGGCCGCAAAGCCGGCAAATGGGCAGCCGCACACCTGGCCGGTGTCAGCGACGGTCTGCGCCTGGCTCTCGGCGCCGCTTCGGCCACGCACCGCGTCATAGGCGACAAGGGTGTAGACACCCTCGGCCGTGCGCTCCATAAGATAGGGCTGCCGCTCTGGACGGCATCGCTCCCGGCGCCGTTCAATCCCGCTCACCTCGCCACAACCGCCCCTGCAGAACGGCGGGTTGTCTACTACCCCTCGTGCCTCAACCGCGTGATGGGCCCCGGCGACGAAGAGAAAGGGCGCCCCGAAGCGCTCGCCGATGTTTTCGTGCGTCTGTGCCGTAAAGCCGGATTTCAGGTCATATTCCCCAAGGACATGGAGAAACTGTGCTGCGGCATGATCTGGGAAAGCAAAGGCATGCCCGATATCGCCGACAGCAAAACCGCCGAACTCGAAGCCGCCCTGGCCATAGCGTCGGAAGGCGGGAAGATTCCTGTGGTATGCGACCAAAGCCCCTGCCTGCACCGCATGCGCGAGCACATAACGAGTATGCCGCTCTTCGAACCGGCCGAATTTATCCTCGACTATCTCGCGCCCTATCTGCGTTTCACACCGGTCGACACACCGATAGCGGTGCACGTCACCTGCTCTACCCGCCGGATGGGCATCGCGGACAAGATCGTGCGCCTGGCATCGATGTGTTCGCGTCATGTCACCGTACCTGCCGAAATAGGCTGCTGCGGTTTCGCCGGCGACAAGGGCTTCACATTCCCCGAGCTCAACAAATGGGGCCTTAGGAAACTCCGTCCGGCCATCGAGGCTGCCGGAGCCGTCGAAGGCTATTCCAACTCCCGCACCTGCGAAATCGGTCTCACCACCAACAGCGGCATACCCTACAAATCGATCGTATACCTCGTAGACCAATGTACCGAAGCAATATAATAACAACATGAACCAGTCAATATCTAAAAACAACAACAGCAGCCGTCTGCTCGCCCTCGACATACTGCGCGGTATCACTATCGCCGGTATGATACTGGTGAACAATCCCGGCTCGTGGGGAAAAATCTATGCCCCTCTGCAGCACGCCCAGTGGAATGGTCTCACTCCCACCGACCTGGTATTTCCGTTTTTTATGTTCATAATGGGCGTATCCACCTATTTCTCGCTCAAAAAATACAACTTCTCTCTCACGGGCGCCTCCCTGTGGAAGATAGTGCGCCGCACGGTTGTCATCTTCCTCATAGGCATGTTCATTGCCTGGTTCGGGCTGTTTCTGCGAGGCGTTCTGGGGACCAAGACATTCTCAGAAGCCGTGTTCTGCTTCGACCACATCCGCATTCTCGGCGTAATGCCCCGACTGGCGCTGTGCTACGGTTTCGGCTCCATAATAGCCCTGCTGGTGCGCCCGAAAGCGCTGCCATGGGTAGTGGCGCTTCTGCTTGTGGTATACTCGATACTGCTGATATGTGGCAACGGTTTCAGCTATTCCGACTCCAATATCATATCCATCGTCGACCACAAGGTACTCGGCCCCGACCACATGTACACCTCCACTATCGACGGCGTGACTCTTAAATTCGACCCGGAAGGCCTGCTGAGCACGCTGCCCTCGATAGCACACATGCTCATCGGCTTCATATGCGGAGGTCTGATAATGAAAACCAAGGACAATGAAAAGCGCATCGTCAGCCTCTTCATTGTCGGCACATGCCTCACCTTCGCCGGATTCCTGCTCAACTACGGCATGCCTATCAACAAAAAAATATGGTCGCCCACATTCGTGCTCACCACGTGCGGTCTGGCCTCGTCGTTCCTGGCTCTGCTCATATGGATCATCGACATCAAGGGCAAACGCCGCTGGTGCCGTTTCTTCGAGGCCTTCGGCATCAACCCGCTGTTCATGTACTGCCTCGGCGCTATTCTGAGCATCATCATAGGCGCCGTCAAGGTACCCTCCTCCGCTACCGAATCGGGCATGATAACAATCAAAGGCCTGGTGTCGGGCTGGCTGGTGCCCGTATGCGGCGGCGACGGCACTCTCGCATCGCTTGTATTCGCTATTCTGTTTGTACTGCTCAACTGGTGCATCGGATATATACTATATAAAAAGAAAATATACATTAAAATATGATACTTATAGCTGACTGCGGCAGTACCAAGATAGACTGGTGCCTGCTCAACGGTACCAAGGTGGAAAAACAGGTTTTCACCCTCGGAATGAATGCCGTAATGCTCACCGAAGAGGAAATGCGCGCCCGCATAGGCACCGAACTCATGCCCGACATGGCGGCATATGCTTCCGAAATCGACGAAGTATATTTCTATGGTGCAGGATGCATCTCTACCGAGGTATGCTCCAATGTGGCACGCGCCATCAGGGCCAATATCCCCGGAGCCTCCAAGATCGAGGTGTACTCCGACCTTCTGGCGGCTGCCCGCGCGCTGTGCGGACACCAACCGGGCATAGCCTGCATCATGGGCACCGGCTCCAACTCGTGCCTCTACGACGGCACCGGCATAGCGTCGAATGTATCGCCTCTGGGCTTTATCCTCGGCGACGAAGGCAGCGGCGCCGTTCTGGGTAAACTTTTCCTTGGCGACGTACTCAAAAATCAGCTGCCGGCTCCCGTTGCGGCTGCATTCCTCGAGGAATATTCGCTCGACCTGCTCACCATAATACGGCGCGTATACCGCGAGCCTCAGCCCAACCGCTTCCTGGCCTCGGTGACACCGTTTATCTCGAAACACATCGATGTTAAAGAAATCCACGACATGGTGCTCGCTACTTTCACGGCATTCTTCCGCCGCAATGTGATGCAGTACACCGGTTTCGAAGCCCACAGCGTGAACTTCGTCGGGTCGATAGCATATTATTTCCGCCCGGTGCTCGTAGAAGCCGCCCGCAACTGCGGATGCACCATCGGTACGGTTATCAAGAGCCCCATGGAAGGCCTTCTGAAATACCATTCAACCAAATAAAAACAATTCTATAATACAATGGCTTTTGTCAAGATAAGCGAACAATCCTCGCTCTACAACGATCTGGAGAAGAAATCGGTAGGAGAAATCCTGCACGACATCAACACCGAAGACAAGAAAGTGGCTCTCGCAGTGGAGAAAGCCCTTCCCGCCATCGAAAAACTGGTAAGCGAGATAGTGCCCCGCATGAAGCGCGGCGGCCGCATATTCTACATAGGCGCCGGCACATCGGGCCGTCTCGGCGTGCTCGATGCCTCCGAGATTCCTCCTACATTCGGCATGGATCCCTCGTGGGTGATCGGCCTCATCGCTGGCGGCGACACCGCCCTGCGCAATCCTGTTGAAAACGCCGAGGACGACACCAAACAAGGCTGGAAAGACCTCGAGAAATTCGATATCAACGATAAGGACACCGTCATTGGCATCGCTGCCTCCGGTACCACGCCTTATGTAATCGGCGCCCTCGAGGAATGCCGCCGTCACGGCATTCTCACCGCCGCCATCACCTCCAATCCCGATGCTCCCGTGAGCGAGGCCGCCGACATCGCCATCGAAATGATCGTAGGACCCGAATACGTCACCGGCAGCTCCCGCATGAAGAGCGGTACAGGCCAGAAGATGATATGCAACATGATCACCACATCGGTGATGATAAAGATGGGCCGCGTAAAAGGCAACAAGATGGTGAACATGCAGCTGTCCAACGCCAAACTCGTGGACCGCGGCACACGCATGATCGTCGAAGAGCTCGCTCTGCCCTACGACGAGGCCAAACGCCTGCTCCTGATGCACGGCTCGGTGAAAAAGGCCGTCGACTCCTATCGCGGACACGAACACGAAGAGGCATGAAAAAAGCTATCGTCATGTGCGCGCTCATAGGCGCCGGACTGCTCTCGGCCCAGGCCCGTCTGCCCAAGGAGGAACCGACCCCGCACTATTTGGAACGCGCCGCCATGTTCAAACAGGAAGGTGTGAAACCCGGCTCTATAGTATTCCTGGGCGACAGCCAGACCGAAGGCGGCGACTGGGCAGCTCTCACCGGAGTGCCCGACGTGGTGAACCGCGGAATAATCGGCGATACGGCCGAAGGTATCGACGAACGCCTCACCGATGTCACCGACGGCAAGCCGTCGAAGATTTTCCTGCTTTGCGGTGTCAACGATGTGAGCCACGCCATACCCGCCGACTCGGTAGCTATGTCGATAGCCCGCGTGGTGCGTCGCATACACCTGGAAAGCCCAGGCACGAAAGTGTACCTGCAGTCCCTGCTGCCCATCAACAATTCATTCGGCCGCTACAGCCGTATCCGCGACAAGGAAACTGTGGTGCGTCAGATCAACACCATCCTTGCCGCCATGGCGCCGTCGCTGGATGTGACATGGATAAACCTCTACCCTCTCTTCACCGACAACGAAGGCAATCTGCGCAGCGAGCTCACTTCCGACGGGCTCCATCTCAAACCCGAAGGCTACAGCATCTGGGGCACTGTCATAAGACCATTCGTAGCTGAATGATCGACAACCATCAGCTCAAGGCTGTAGAACTGCGCGATTGCTCCGCTCTGCTTCTCGCCGGGCCGGGATGTGGCAAAACCCACATCCTTGCCCGGCGTGTCTTTCATGCCAACACGGTGTACGGCGTGCCGTTCGGCGAGATGCTGTGCCTCACCTTCACCAACCGTGCCGCACGCGAGATGGCCCGGCGCGTCCACGACTATCTCGGATCGTCTCCGCAGGGTCTGTTCATCGGCAATATCCACAGTTTCTGTTTCCGTTTCCTGCATGCCAACAGGCTGATTAGCCCCGATACCTCCGTTTTCGACGAAGAGGACGTCCGGGCCTATCTCGCATCGTCGTTCGGCATGGAAACACAAGCGGAAATCAAGGAATTCCTCGACAAGGCGGCCTATGTGTATCAGCTCGAAAACGATCATCCCGACAGCGTGATTCGCCGTCCGAAAAGCTATCCGTCGGAAAGCGACTATGAGCGTATCGAAAGCTATATCCGCTTCAAGGAAAACAACCGCCTGGTAGACTACGACGACATCCTGCGTATGACCTATACCGCGCTGTTGGGCACCGGAGCCGACACTATGGCCATGACAGGATTCACATGGCTTCAGGTAGACGAGGTTCAGGACATGACGCCTCTGCAACTGGCGATTATCGATGCCGTATGTGTGCACGGACGCCGCACGGCCTTATATCTGGGCGACGAGCAGCAGGCCATCTTCGGTTTTCTCGGAGCCGGAGGCCGCGCTCTCGATATAGTGAAGGAACAATGCGGATCGCGCATACTGCGGCTGCAACGCAACTACCGTTCGCCCGACTATCTTGTGAGCGTGTGCAACCGCATAGCCATGCAACACCTTGGCATAAGTGCCGACTTTCTCCCCAAAGCCGTATGCAGACATGAGGCAGACGGGCCGTTGCTCACATGGACCGGCGATGCCAACACGCTCCTTCTCATGGCGGCCTCTCACGCCCGCAGGCTCCTGGCGGAGTATCCGGACGAGAATGTGGCTATCCTTGTACACACCAACCGCCAGGGACAGGCAATGGCCGATATGCTTGCGGGCCACGGCATGGAGTTTTTCCATGTGTCGCGGCCCGACATGTTCCATCAGGCGGCATTGAAAACTATTATGGCGCACCTGGCGGTGATACAGCGGCCCACACGGCACCAGGAATGGGCTCGCCTGCTCTATCAGACACGCTCTGTGAAGACACTTGCCGGCGCCCGGCAGCTCATGAATCTGCTCCGCGAAAGCGCCATGGCAGGCAATGAGCTGCTCGCTATCGACAGCCCGACGGCTATAGAGCGCTTTGCCGGAGCCTACGAGGATGCCGGACGCACCATAGTAGTCCTCGATACCGAGACGACGGGGCTCGACGTGTTCCGCGACGATGTCATACAGATCGCCGCCATAAAGATACGCGGAGGTGCTCAAGTACCCGGCGGCCGTTTCTGTGCCTACATACGCACCGACCGCACTATACCGCGCTTCCTGGCCAACGGTACGGTCAACCCGATGAAAGAGGCTTATGCACATGCCCAATTGCTCGAGGCGCCCGACGCCCTGCGAGAATTTGCCGGTTTCGTCGGCGACGGCGCCATTCTCGCAGGCCATAATCTTGCTTTCGATGCGGCCATCCTGCGGTACAACTATGCACGCTATTGCCCCGAATGCACTCCTGCGGCCTTAGGCGAAGACGCAAGGAATATCGACACTCTCCTTGTGGCACGTCTGCTTATGCCCGCACTTGTATCGCATCGGCTCGAGACGCTTATCGATGTACTGGGTCTCGACGGCGTCAACAGCCACAACGCCATCGACGACGTTTCCGCGACAGTGGCGCTGATGTCGGCACTGCTTCCGCCGGCCCGGAGGCAACTTACGCGACAGGCAAAGATAAGGGACAACACCAACGTACGGCGTGCTGCCGCGCGTTTTGCGAGCGCCTACGGCGATTTCCATGCCGCATGGACAAGTCGTACGCTACAGCCCGGCGGCTCGCTTACAGAGGCCCTTGCCGAGGCTCGCAGATACTTCAGCAACGAGCGATACATAGGCGAAATAAGGCATTTAACATATTTTCTGGAGATGATCGACCGTCTTGTAGTGGACAGAGACAGCGAGCCCGACCTGAAGACTCAGCTGGAAAACCATTTTGCCGAACTGAGTTCATTCAACGAGTCCGATCTTCTCGCCAACGGTATCGTGGACGAACGCCTGTCGGTAATGACCGTCCACAAGGCCAAAGGACTCGAGATGGACAATGTGATTCTGCTCGATGCATCGTCGCACCCGGCCTCGGCAACAGACTATGCACGCTTGCTCTATGTGGCTTTCTCGCGCGCCCGCAGGCGGCTCTGTGTCGGCCGCTCGCCATGGGGAGACAGCAGCATGCTCGATGATATTCTGCAAGGCTTCGAGGTCCTTCCGCCCGACCGCACCGCAGCCGAAGCCCGCGAAGAAAGCTCCCGGCGCCTCTGAATGCTCCGGAAGAGGGCTAATCAGCGAATTCGAGTGTTGTAGGCCGCACACCCATGTCGCGGAGTATGCTTATCTCGTTGTCGCGGAGTGAAAATGCCAGCGGCATATCCGCGTCGCATGCCATTATTCCCTCCTGCTGCAGATATCGGCGTATGAGACAGGCGGGAGTTGTGGAATATCGAGCCGACAGATAGTCGATGACCTCTTCGCGGCACAGTCCTTGCGGCAGAACAATCTTGCTTTCCATATCATCGTTTTATACTGCAAAATTACCATTCGGCACGCGCAGCGAAGTAACCGTATCATCGCGATAGGTACCAAAATCACAGAAAAAAAGTGCCGCGGGCAAATTCCGCGGCACTTCCACTTGATGGTTGAATATGTGCTTGTAGTTAGTGTATGAAATACATCTGCATCGGGCTTATCGCCGTGATGTCGAGCAGGGAGCTGTAGCAGCAGCTTACAATACCCAGCAGCAGGATGCCGGCGACTGTGATAAAGAGACCCAGACGCTCGGAACCGGCCGACTTGAAGCGGGCGATTGTGCAGTCATCTTCCGATATATACATAGCCTTTACTACCAGCAGGTAGTAGTAGAGCGATATGATGGTGTTGATGAGGGCGATGAGCACAAGCACGTAGATGGCCACGCTGCCCTGATTGATAGCACCGGTGAAGATGAAGAACTTAGAGAAGAAGCCAGCGAAGGGAGGAATACCTGCAAGCGAGAACATTGCGAGCATCATGCAGAAAGCAAGACGGGGATTGGTCTTGTGGAGACCGCGGTAATCGTCCATGCTCACCTTGCCGGTAGCGTTCTCGATAGCGCCGATAACCCCGAAAGCGGCGAGGTTGGAGAAGATGTATACGAGCACATAGTACATCAGCGCTGCCACGCCCATGGCATTGAACGCTATCACGCCGAGCATAATGTAGCCGGCCTGCGAAATCGACGAGAACGCCAGGAAGCGCTTCATGTTGCGCTGACGGATTGCGAAGAGGTTACCCACGGTAATTGTGAGTATGATGAGCGCGTAAAGCATCCATTCCCACACATTGCTGTAGATAGCACCGAACACCTGGGCCATCACTACAAGGAAGGCGAACGCTGTCGCGCCCTTGGAGATAACCGAGAGGTAGGAAGTGACCGAAGTGGGCGCTCCCTGGTATACATCGGCTGTCCAGAGATGGAAGGGAACCAGAGAGAGTTTGAAGCCGATGCCTGCGATTACGAAGGCGATGGCGGCAACAAGCATCACGCTGAGTTTGCTTGTGAGGGCGAAGTAGATGTTCTCGAAGTAGAGGGAACCGGTGAGGCCGTAGACAAACGACAGACCGAGCATGAACACTGCCGACGAGAAGACGGCGGTGAGGATATACTTCACGGCAGCCTCGTGGCTCTCGTAGCGGTTCTTGTCGAGAGCGACCATGGCAGCCAGAGGCAGCGATGCGCTTTCGAGACCGATGATGAAGAGCAGGAAGTGACGGGCCGAAATCATGAGGTACATGCCGAAGAGAGTGACGAGCAGAAGTTCGTAGAACTCGCCGCGGCGCATGATCATGGAGTCGCTGTTAGCCCACTTGATCGACTGGATGAGTACTATTACGACACCGATATTGAGGATGCCCTTGATGGCGGCTATGACAGCACCTGTCTGATACATGCCGGCAAAGGCGGTAGTGTCGCCGGCGGCTCCGAGGCAGTGGCAGCAGAAGCCGGCAGCCGTGAGAAGCAGCATGAGCACTACAGTGAACACCGGAAGACCTTTCTGGGTCTGCTTCGGCATGAATGTGTCGTAGAGGAATACCAGCAGGAACACAACCAGGAGGCCTATTTCCTGCTTCATAGCTAAAAATTGAGAATAATCCATTGCAATTTATTCCTTTGGGAGGTTTACATGCCGAGCACCGAGAATATTTCGGGCGTGAAGGTGGCTTTAATCAGATTATTGAAGAAGTTGGGGAAGCAGCCGATACCTGCCACGCATACTATGAGGGTAGCTGTGGCAAGGCGTTCCCACCATGTGGCGTCGGTGAGTGTGAGGTGATGCTCATCGTAGACCGGGCCGAAGAGGAGCTTGCCTACCACACGGAGGATGTAGACAGCGGTGATAACGATCGAGCAGCAGGCCACCAGGGTGAATACCAGTCGGAGCGAGCCTTCGCCGGCGAGATAGTTGGCCATACCTGCCTGGAAGGAGCCTACGAACACTGTCATTTCAGCCACAAAGCCCGAGAGACCGGGAAGACCGAGCGAAGCCATACCGGCTATGACGTAGCATACCGAGAGGTAAGGCAGAATCTTCATCATGCCGCCCATCTGTGTGATTTCGCGGGTGTGTGTACGGCCGTAGATCATACCGATGAGTGCGAAGAAGAGTGCTGTCATAAGACCATGCGAGAGCATCTGCATGATAGCGCCCGTCATGGCTGTGGTGTTGAGCATGAGGATGGCAAAAAGCACCAGACCGCAGTGCGACACCGAAGAGTAGGCGTTGATGTACTTGAGGTCGGTCTTGACGCATGCGCAGAAGGCGCCGTATACCACCGAGATACCTGTGAGGATAAGGAAGATATACGAAAGCTCGTGAGCTGCCTGAGGCATGAGGTAGATGGCCACACGGAAGCATCCGTAGCCACCGAGCTTCATAAGCACGCCGGCGTGGAGCATCGACACTGCCGTAGGAGCCGAGGCATGGCCGTCGGGGCTCCAGGTATGGAAGGGGAACATGGCGCCGAGGACACCGAAGCCGACGAATGTCATCGGGAAGAGGAATGTCTGCCAACCATGCGAGATGGCACCGTTGCGGGCGATCTCGAGGATGTTCCATGTCAGCTGTCCGCCCTCGGGAGCCGAGTGGTAGTAGATGCCGATGAGGCCGAGCATGAGGAATGCAGAGCCGCCCATGAGCATCAGGGTAAGCTTCATTGCCGAGTAGTTCTTGCGGCCCGAGCCCCACACGCCGATGAGAAGGTACATCGGGATAAGAGCCACCTCATAGAACATGAACATGGTGAAGAGGTCGATAGAGATAAAGAAGCCGAACACACCGGTCGACAGCAGAATCAGCCACAGGAAGAAAGCCTTGGGCTGAGCTATGGTCCACGATGCGAAGGAACCGGCAAGTACTATTATCGACGAAAGCAGGAGCATGGCCACCGAGATGCCGTCGACACCCACGGCAAGGTGGATGTTGAGAGGCTCGAACCATGTCCAGGAATCAACGAAGAGCATCGGAGCGTTCTCTCCGGCTTCACGGAGGGCCAGAAAATCGACCAGAAGGTAGACCGACAGGGCGGTAAGGGCGAGGGAGCCGATTACAGCCACCGCGCGGATCTGACGGATATTCCGGCACAGGGCAAGACCGCCGAGCATGAGCAGCGGAATCACCACGAAGTAAATCAATATGTTGGAAAGCATCTTACTTTACTGTTTTTCTGTTAATTGCACTGTAAGGAACTTATCAGATGAGGCAAAGTACTGTAATCGAACCCAGCAGAAGGGCGCCGATGAGATACCACCATACATACATCTGAATCTGACCGCTCTGAAGAGGCTTGATGGCTTCGGATGCCTTGTTGGTGACAGTGGCGAACGAATCCATGGTACCGTCGATGATATGACGGTCGAACCATGCCAGAGGACGGCAGATGCCGTTGAATATAATCTTATGAGTGATGAACATGTAGAGTTCGTCCCAGTAGAAGCGATGGTAGCACCAGTCCCAGAGGGCCGGAACGGCGTTCTTGAACTTCGCGGGGAGCGAATTCTCGCGCATGTACATTTTTGCAGCAAGACCGATTCCGATTACAGCGATAGCGAGGCTGACGCCGGCGACGCTCCAGTCGAAGTGTGCCATGAAATCGTAGGCGTGGCCATTCCAGGTAACGAAATTGCCGAAGGGAATGAAGCCGGCCACGCACGAGATAGCTGCGAGGATGATAAGAGGCAGCGACATGGTCCAGGGCTGGTCGTGTGGTGCGTGGTGACCTTCTTCAATTTTGTGTTCCTTCCACCAAAAGATAAGGAAGTAGAGACGGAACATGTAAAAGGCGGTGAGACCGGCAACTGCCGACATCCACACGTATGCCACCCAGTCGTAGCCGAGGCACGAGCTCAGGATTTCGTCCTTGGAGAAGAAACCGGAGAACGGTATGATACCCGCAATGGCAAGACATCCGATGAGGAATGTCCAGTGTGTGATGGGCATGTACTTGCGGAGGCCGTGCATGGCGGTGTAGTCGTTCGAGCCGATGGCGTGGATGAGAGCGCCGGCACCGAGGAAGAGCAGGGCCTTGAACATAGCGTGTGTGAACAGATGGAACATCGAGGCCATATAGCCCAGTCCGTGGTGGAATTCGGGGCGTGCCACACCGAGCGACACCATCATGAATGCGATCTGCGATATGGTGGAGAACGCGAGCACACGCTTGATGTCGACCTGCGCGCAGGCGACCATGGCGGCATAGAATGCTGTGAGGGCGCCGACGACAGTGATGATGTTGAGCGATGTTTCTTCCATCAGATAGAGCGGGAAGAGACGGGCCACAAGATATACACCAGCCACAACCATGGTGGCGGCGTGGATGAGTGCCGATACGGGAGTGGGGCCTTCCATAGCGTCGGGAAGCCATATATGCAGAGGCATCATGGCCGATTTACCCATGCCGCCCATGAAGATAAGCACAAGCGCCCATGTGAGCACCGAGCCGCCCATGAAGACGGGAGCGGGATGACTGGCGATGAGAGCGCGGATGCCCTCGGCAGTGCCTTCATTCACCTGGAAGACACCGGCCATGCCTTCGACAGGCACGGAAGTGAGATCGGTGAAGTTGAAAGTGCCGGTGTAGAACGACAGCACCAGAATACCGATAAGGAAGCCGAGATCAGCGAATCGGGTGACGATAAATGCTTTCTTGGAAGCCGACACAGCGCTCGGTTTGATGTAGTAGAAACCGATGAGCAGATACGACGAAGCACCCACAAGCTCCCAGAAGATGTACATCTGGAAGATGTTGGTAGCCACAACCAGGCCGAGCATCGAGAAGCTGAAGAGCGACAGGAATGCGTAGAAACGCTGGAAACCGTGCTCGTACACGCCGTGGTGGTCGCGCATGTAGCCCATGCTGTAGAGATGTACCATGAAAGAGATAGTGGTGATAACCACAAGCATCATGGCCGATATAGGATCGAGCAGGAAGCCGAGACGGATAACGAGTTTATCGGTGAACGCGAGCCATGTCTGATTGAACACGACATACTGCAGGCGTTCGCCGGCAGCATTGATGAATTCGGGCGCTCCGCTGAAGAAATAGTGGAATGCGGTGTAATAGGAGAGCACGAGCACCGTACCCATGCCGAGAGTGCCGAGGATGCCGGCCAGTTTATGAGTCATCTTCATGCCAAGCAGGCCGAGGAAGACGAACATAAACAGCGGTATGGCCAGAATCAATATAGGTATTGTCACATCCATAAAGCTTAGAATTTCATTTCGTTAAGGGTGCGCACATCGATATTCTTGGCGGCACGGAAAATATTGATAATAATCGCTATTGCGAGTGCCGTTTCGGCGGCGGCGATAGCTATGGCGAAGAGAGTGAAGAACATGCCCTCCATCTGTTCGGGATAGAGGAAGCGGTTGAACACTACAAAATTGATATCGACGGCGTTGAGCATCAGTTCCAGAGAAATGAGCATGGCAATCATGTTCTTGCGGGTGATGAAACCATATACACCGCAGCAGAACATGATGAGCGCCGGAATGAGATAGTAGACAGCTGTTATTTCCATAATTTATCAGCGTTTACGGGCAACAACGACGCCACCGATTATACATGCGAGCAACAACACGCTCACTGCCTCGAAAGGCAGCAAGTACTGACCTTCGCCGGTGCCCATGAGGGTGGTGCCAACAGCATCCATCGTGGGCGACTCCATGGCAGGCTTTGCGACGAACACCATGGTACGGCTCAGAAGCGCATAGCCGGCCACCAGAAGAGTGGCCACTGCGGCAACGGCTCCAAGCACCCGCGAGCGCGAGGTGAGGCGTTCGCTGTTGTCGCCGGGGCGGCTTGTGAGCAGAATCGCAAAGACAAACAATACCACAATACCGCCGGCGTATACCGCTATCTGCACAGCGCCGAGGAACTCATAGTCGAGCATGAAATATACCACGGCGGCGGCAAAAAGGGTAAACAGCAGGTATGTGGCGGCTCGGAGAATCTTCCGGGTCGTTACGGCCATCACTGAGAAGAATATCATCGACAAAGCGACGATAAAATACAAGATTATACTTCCTACTGATTCCATATTGGTTTATTGATATTTTTCTCTTACTGTGCGCTCCCGGCGCCTTCGTCGGTTTTGGGAGCGTTTTCAGCGCCGGCGGCAGCTTCCTTGGCGGCCTTTGCGGCGGCAGCCTTGGCTTTTGCGGCGGCTATCTTGGCCTCGCGCTCGGCTGCGGCGCGTGCGAGTTCCTCGGGAGTGGGCTCCGGCTCTTCTTTTTCCGGAAGATAGTTCAGCTGCTTCACAAGCTTGTTGCGGGTGAAAACCGCCTGCTCGAAATCGTTGTCGAAAGCGATGGCCGAGGTCGGACAGTTGGTCACACACAGCTGGCAGAAAGTGCAGCTGCCGAGATCGTAGAAATATTTGTCGAGTTTCTTTTTCTTTGTGCCGGCAGGAGTTGTCACCATCTTGGATTCGATAGTGATGGTACCGTTGGGGCAGTTGCGTTCGCAGTTGCCGCAGGCGATGCATTTGTGGTTTCCTTCGGCGTCGTAAACGAAGTGAAGCTCGGCACGGAACCGCTCGGCCGGATGGTGGGTCTCGCGGTTTTCGGGATAGCACTCTGTAATTTTCGGAGTGATGAACTCTTTACCGGTCACTTTCATGCCTTTGAGAAGGCTGCCAATGCCGGTTCCTAACGATGAAAAGTATTCTTTTACACTACCCATTTATGTGGTATTGAATTATTTATACTATTTATCCTGATATGAGGTCTGCCAAGGTCAGTCGCGGGCCTGTCCGCCGACGATGTCGAGGAGTTCGGTCGTGATACCGGCCTGACGCAGTTTGTTGTATTCGAGTTGAAGTTGTTCGAGCAGTTTCTGAGCGTTGTCGTTGGCACTCTGCATTGCCATGACGCGTGCGGCCTGTTCGGAGGCACGGTTTTCGGCGAAAGCCGACTGCATTCTCGACAGCAGATACATCGGAAGTGCTGCGGCGAATATGGAGTGGGCGTCGGGTTCGAATATGCAGGGGCGTCCGGCGCCTTTGCCACCGGCGAGCTCGCCAGTCGATACCGGCAGGTATGTCTCGGCGGTATAGCGCTGGCGGCCGGCCGAATGATAGTGCATATACACCAGTTCGACCATATCGAAAGCTCCGTCGAGAAAACCGTTCTCGAGGGTCTTGGCGAAGTCTTTCACCGAATCGCCGTCGCTTTTCGAGCTGATGCCTTCGGGAACCGTTACCGTGATGGCTGGGTCGGCGCTGATACGGCCGAAAGCCTTGGCCATCTTTTTGCCCACGGGCATGATTTCGAAAGCGATATCATCGCCGTACTCCTTGCGGAGACCGGCGATGGTGTCGAGCACGCCTTTGAAGATATTGACATTGTATGCGCCGCAGAGACCGTCGTCGCTGCCGAGGACAACGAGAGCAACTTTCCTGACGCTGCGGTGAGGCTGCGCCAGGGGCGAGCTCACAGGTGCGTCGGAAGAGAGAAGACTGGCGATGATAGTGCGTACGCATTCGCCGAAGGGTACGAGCCGGCGCAACACGCCTTCGGCCTTGTGCATCTTGGCCGACGATATCATTTTCATCGCACCCGTAATCTTCTCGGAAGAAGCAACCGAGCCGATGCGTCCTTTGAGTTCGCGTAATGTTGCCATTGTTATCGGTTTAGAAACGTGCGGCCACTTCCTGAGCGGCGGATTTAAGTTTATCCTGTACCTCGTCGGTCAGTTTGCCCTGCGCCAGCACTGCCAGAACGTCGTCGGCATATTTTGCGTGGAGCAGCTGCAGAAACTGTTTTTCGAAATCAGCTACCTTCTCCACGGGCACATTGGCCAGCAGGCCGTTGACGCCGCAGTAGATGATGGCGATTTCCTCTTCGACCGGCATGGGGTTGTACTGGGGCTGGATGAGGAGGCGTTCGTTCTTGCGGCCCTTGTCGATTACACGCGCTGTAACGGCGTCGATATCGCCGCCGAACTTGGTGAACGATTCGAGCTCGCGGAACTGAGCCTGGTCGATCTTGAGGGTACCGGCCACTTTCTTCATGGCCTTCACCTGAGCCGAGCCGCCCACACGCGATACGGAGATACCTACGTTGATGGCCGGTCGAATACCGCGGTTGAACAGCGCGGTCTCGAGGAATATCTGACCGTCGGTAATAGAGATTACGTTGGTAGGGATGTAGGCCGAAACGTCGCCGGCCTGAGTCTCGATGATAGGAAGTGCAGTAAGCGAGCCGCCGGCCTTTACCATGGGCTTGAGGACCTCGGGGAGGTCGTTCATCTGCGATGCCACTTCCTGATTGTCGATGATCTTTGCGGCACGTTCGAGCAGACGCGAATGGAGGTAGAAAATATCGCCGGGATATGCCTCACGGCCAGAAGGACGCTTGAGGATGAGCGATACCTCGCGGTATGCCACGGCCTGCTTGGAAAGATCATCGTAGACGATGAGTGCGTCGCGGCCGGTATCGCGGAAGAATTCGCCGATCGCAACGCCTGCGAAGGGTGCCAGATAGCGCATGGCTGCCGATTCGGAGGCTGTGGCGGCCACTACGACAGTGTAGTCGAGAGCGCCGTGCTGACGGAGAGCCTCGACAGTTGCGGCGATAGACGATGCCTTCTGTCCGATGGCCACATAGATGCAGTATACTGGCTTGCCTACTTCGTAGCCTTTGCGCTGGTTGATGATGGTGTCGATGGCGATGGCTGTCTTACCGATCTGACGGTCGCCGATGATAAGCTCGCGCTGACCGCGGCCTATGGGCACCATCGAGTCGATGGCCTTGAGACCGGTCTGGAGCGGCTGGTTCACGGGCTGACGGTAGATTACACCGGGAGCCTTGCGCTCGAGCGGCAGACGGATGAGGTCGCCGCCGATGGGTCCGCGCCCGTCGATAGGCTCGCCAAGGATATTGATGACGCGTCCGAGCAAGCCTTCGCCCACGGGAATCGAGGCGATTTCGCCTGTGCGGCGCACGGTCATGTTCTCGGTCACTTTGTTGACCTCATTGAGCAGAATGACGCCGACGTTGCTTTCCTCAAGGTTGAGAGCAACACCTTTCACGCCGTTTTCGAACTCCACAAGCTCGTTTGCGCCCACATTGTCGAGACCATAGACGTGGGCCACGCCGTCGCCTACTTCGAGCACGGTGCCCACTTCTTCGAACGCGATTTTGGAGTTGACGTTTTCGAGTTGTTGCTTTAGTACTTGGGATATTTCGCTTGGATTGATCATTTTATGCGAAGGTCTTGCGTGGTAATTAATATTGGGGAGGGAGGAAAAATCAATTTACAAGGCTGAGGCGGAGACGCTTGAGCTCGTTGCTCACCGAAGCGTCGAGACGCTCGGAATTGACCGTAACGGTAAAGCCGCCAATCAGCGAAGGATCTACGCTATATTCATATTCCATAGTGCCTTTGCCGATGTGCCTGCTGATTATAGCCTGGAGACGCGCTTTCTCGGCGTCGCCCAGAGGAGCGGCACTGGCAATGGCTACGCGATAGATAGAATGTTCCTTGCGGTAGAGACTGATAAAAGCAAGAGCGATGGCCCGCGCCATGTCGACACGTCGGTTGTTTTCGAGCAACTTCACGAAATCGACGTATGTGGCGTCGGCACCTGCGGTATCGGCGCCATATACGGCGTGCAGCAGAAGCGATGTCTTGTCGCTGTCGGCCACAAAGGGGTTGGCCAGTGTAGCGGCCAGAGCGGGCTCATTGGCGAAAGCAGCCGCCAGCGACTGCATCAGAGAATAAAGCTTCTCGTTGTCATGCCGCTGTTCACCTACTTCATAGAGCGCTTTGGCATATCTGCGGGGTATCAGGCCTTGGTCCATCTGTATCAGTTTTTCTTTTCAATCTCGTCGAGCAAAGAGTCGACCAACTGGTTTTGGGCGTTGTCCTCTTCCATCTGTCGGTGAACAATCTTACCGGCGATGGCAAGGGCGAATTCGCTCACTTGGTTTCGGAACTGCTGCTGAGCCTCTTTCTGCTGCTGCTGGATCTGGAGTTTCGCGTTGTCCATCACCTTCTGAGCTTCGAGCTGAGCGGCCTGGCGGGCCTGCTCTATGATTTGCGTCTTCATCTTGTCGGCATCGCGGAGGATGTCGGCCTGCTGACGGCGTGCCTCATTGAGATAGGTCTCGGCTTCGCGACGGGCGTTGTCGAGCTGTTCCTTGGCGTTCTGCGCGTATTCTACACCCTTGTCTATGAGTTCGGCCCGGCTGTCGACGGTTTTGAGGATGATGGGCCATGCGAATCTCCAAAGTACCAGGAAAAGCACTCCGAAAGCCACAAACATCCAGAAAATCAAGCCGAAATCAGGCGTGAATAGTTCCATTTACAAGGATTGGCAGAAGATTAGACGAAGAGGGCGAGTACGCAGACAATAACGGCGAAGAGAGCCACACCTTCCACAAGGGCGGCGATGACAATCATATTGCTTCGGATATCACCGGCAGCCTCGGGCTGACGGGCGATGGCTTCCATAGCGGCAGCGCCGATTTTACCGATACCGATACCTGCGCCGATTGCTGCGATTGCTGCGCCGATGCTGGCGCCCAGACCCGTGAGGGAAAGTTCTGCTAAAAGACCAAACATAGTTTTTTAAGTTTTAGTGTGTATTTAAGTTTTTTGTAATATCGTTATTTGGCGTCCACAGGACCCTCTGCAAGTTCGGCCTGCAGTGCTTCGGTCACCTCGTGGGCTTCCTTGGTGTGTTCATGCTCCTGGGCCAGCGAAATAAAGATGGTCGAGAGCATGGTGAATACATATGCCTGGATAAAGCTTACCAGTACGTCGATGAGAAGCATGAATATCGAGAAGATAAGCGATACCACCGTCGCACCTCCGCCTGCTGCCGGGCTGACAGCGCTGAAGATGAAGATGAGCAGGGTGAGTGTTATCACTATCATGTGGCCGCCCATCATGTTGGCGAACAGACGCACGGTCAGCGCCGCCGGTTTGGTGAACATGCCGAATACCTCTATCACCTGCATGATGGGTATGGGACACTTGAGCCAGACGGGCACATCGGGCCAGAAGATCTCTTTCCAGTAGTGCTTGTTGGCCATCAGGTTGGTGACCAGGAAAGTGATTACCGAAAGGACCAGTGTGACGGCAATATTGCCGGTAAGATTGGCGCCCCCGGGGAAAATGACGATGAGTCCCAGCAGGTTCATGGCAAGAATGAAGAAGAACACCGTCACCAGGTAGGGCGCGAACTTGCGTGCCTGCGGACCGAGGGTGGGCTTTACCACACCGTCGTAGATGAAGGTGACCATGGCCTCTATGGCTCCGAGGCCCTTGCGGGGAGCCTTGAAGCGGTTCTTGCGGTGGAAAGCCGCGAGCCAGAGCAGCAGGCCTGCCACAAGCAGCACGGATATGAACAGCGCTGCCACATTCTTGGTGATCGAAATATCGATGGGGCGCACTTCCTTGCCGTCGACAAGTTCCACTACCTTACCCTCGTGAGGACTTCCGAAAGGAGCCAGACAGAAGAGATGTCCGTTGTCATCGTAGGTCTCGCCTCCGGTGATATGCGACGACGAGAAGCAGTGGAATCCGTCGGTGCCGTATACTATGATCGGGAGGGGAATCCGGTGATGATGGTCGAAGGGAACCTCCCAACCATATGCGTCGCCAAGGTGCTCGAAGATGATTTCCTTGGGGTTCAGTTTCTCCTGCGAAGTACTGTCGGCGCTTGCTGCCTGTTCGGCGGCAAAAGTCGAGAAGACTCCCAGCAGGATAACTGTCAGTATTGTATACAGGCGCTTCATAAAATATCAGTAGACACAAACAGACACTACGTTATTGTCGATATCGGCTATTCCGCCGGTGATGTCGGCCTCGCCGTCGGCGCCGGAGCCGTCGGTATAGCGCACTTTGCCGGCCGACAGGGTGGAAAGAAGTGTCGCGTGGTTTCGCAGCACGGTAAATTCGCCCATGGTGCCGGGAAGTGTCACCGAAGTGACTTCGCCGTCGAAGACTACTTCCTGAGCGGAGATTATCTTGAGTGTCATGTTTCTAAGCTGTCATTAAATTATTGAACTTCGGCCAGAAGGCGTTTGCCTTTCTCGATGGCTTCGTCGATGGTGCCGACGTTGAGGAATGCCTGTTCGGGATATTCGTCGACTTCGCCGTTGAGAATCATCTTGAAGCCGCGGATAGTCTCGCTCAGAGGCACAAGCACACCCTTGAGGCCGGTGAACTGCTCGGCCACGTGGAAAGGCTGGGAGAGGAATCGCTGGGCTCGGCGGGCGCGGTGCACCACAAGTTTGTCGTCATCGGAAAGTTCGTCGACACCGAGGATGGCGATGATATCCTGAAGTTCGTTATATTTCTGGAGCAGCTGCTTCACTGCCTGAGCGGTGTTGTAGTGCTCTTCGCCTACGATGTTGGGATCGAGGATACGCGAGGTGGATTCGAGAGGATCCACGGCCGGATAGATACCGAGCTCGGTAATCTTACGGTTGAGCACCGTAGTGGCATCGAGGAAGCTGAAGGTTGTGGCGGGCGCGGGGTCGGTAAGGTCGTCGGCAGGCACGTAGATGGCCTGTACCGAGGTAATCGAACCGTTCTTCGTAGAGGTGATACGTTCCTGCAGGGCACCCATTTCGGACGCCAGTGTGGGCTGGTAGCCCACGGCCGAAGGCATACGGCCGAGAAGAGCCGACACCTCGGAACCCGCCTGGGTGAAACGGAAGATGTTGTCGATAAAGAGAAGAACGTCCTTACCGCCGGCACCCTGGTCGCGGAACTGCTCGGCCACAGTAAGACCCGACAGCGCCACACGCAGACGTGCGCCCGGCGGCTCGTTCATCTGGCCGAACACCAGTGTTGCCTGCGACTGAGCCAGCTGCTCCTTGTCGACGTCGGCAAGGTTCCATTCGCCGCGCTCGAGGCCTTCCTTGAATTTATCGCCGTATTTCATTACACCGCTCTCGATCATCTCGCGGAGAAGGTCGTTGCCCTCGCGGGTACGCTCGCCCACACCGGTGAATACCGAGAAGCCGTCGTGTCCTTTGGCGATATTGTTGATAAGCTCCATGATGAGCACGGTCTTGCCCACACCGGCGCCCCCGAACAGACCGATCTTACCGCCCTTGCTGTAGGGCTCGAGAAGGTCGATAACCTTGATACCGGTGGTGAGGATCTCAGTACCGATGGTAAGGTCCTCGTACTCGGGCGCGGGCTGGTGGATAGAGCGAAGATTGTCGCGGTTAAGCTCGGGAAGCTTGTCGATGGCCTCACCGATAACATTGAGAAGACGACCTTTAATCTGTTCGCCGGTCGGAACGGCGATAGGTCGGTCGAGGTTCTTCACCTCGAGGCCGCGGCGCAAGCCGTCGGTACTTTCCATGGCCACACAGCGCACGGTGTCCTCACCGATGTGCTGCTCCACTTCGAGAATCAGCTCGGAGCCGTCGGGGCGGTCGATTTTGAGAGCCGTGTAAATCGGCGGGATGATGTTATCGTCGCCTTCGAAGACAACGTCGACCACCGGGCCTATCACCTGGGCAATCTTGCCTGTTTTGTCGCTCATTTGTATGGAGTGTGTTTTGAGTTTAGACTTTAGATTAGAAATGCCATCCGAAGATGATGATCAGCACCATCAGCACAAGGTTGACAAGGTTGATGGGGAGGAGATATTTCCATTCGAGCGCCAGCAGCTGGTCGATACGCAGACGGGGGAATGTCCACTTGAACCAGATGATGATGAACGACAGCACGAAAGCTTTGCCAAGGAACCAGATCACCGAGGGGATATAGTCCATTATATGGTTGAAAGCTTCCCAGCCGGGTACGTGTAAGGGCATCCAGCCGCCGAAGAAGAGGAGCGAGGCCACACCCGACACGATAAAGAGATTGAGGTATTCGGCGAGGTAGAAGAAACCGAAGTGGATACCGGAATATTCGGTGTGGTAGCCGGCGGTAAGCTCGCTCTCGGCCTCGGGAAGGTCGAACGGGCCGCGGTTGGTTTCGGCAGTACCCGCTATCATATATATCACAAAGGCGATGATGGCGGGAACATGGCCCTTGAAGATAAACCAGAGATCGGACTGAGCTTCCACAATGCCGCCTACCGACATGGTGCCGGCCAGACATACGATGGTGATAACCGACAGACCGATGGAAAGCTCGTAGCTTATCATCTGTGCGCCCGAACGGAGCGAACCGATGAGGGTGAATTTGTTGTTACTCGACCATCCGGCAAGCAGGATACCCAGTACGCCGATACTCGACACGGCGATAAGGAAGAAGATACCGATATTGAAGTCGATAACCTGCAGACCGTTGCCCCAGGGAAGCACTGCAAACGCAAGCATCGAGGCGAGAATCACCAGATAGGGCGCCAGAGCGAAAAGGAAGCGGTCGATATGGTTGAGGTGGATAATTTCCTTGATGAGCATCTTGAACATATCGGCGAAGCTCTGCAGAAGACCCATGGGGCCTACACGGTTCGGGCCGAGGCGGCACTGGAAAGCGGCGCAGAGTTTACGCTCGTAGTATATGTAGAAGAGTGCGAGCAAGGCATAGACAAGCAGAAGGCCCACGCCTATCAGAAGACACTCGACCGTAGTGGTGAGCCATCCGGGCATAAACGACGCCAGAAAGCTGTGTATCCACTCGGTGATTACTGACAAATCTTGCATATTGCGTATGTGATATTACTGATTAGCTTGTGATTCGAGTAGTTTAACGGTCGATATCGGGTACGATATAGTCGAGCGAGCCGCCGATGGTTATGAGGTCGGCGATTTTCGCACCGCGGGTCAGATGGTCGACCACGGCGGCAGCCGGCAGACAGGGCGGAGCTATCTTCAGACGGTATGGCTTGGTGGAGCCGTCGCTTTCGAGGTAGAGGCCGAAAGCACCGCGGCAGCCTTCGGTGAGCTGGAACCAGCTTCCGGCAGGGAGCTTGAGCATCTTGGGCACCTTGACGCAGTATTCGCCTTCGGGAATATTGTCGACGAGCTGCTCGAGGATGTGTGCAGACTGCTCTATTTCTTCGAGACGGCACTTGAAGCGTGCCATGGAGTCGCCTTCGGTTGCTACGATTTCCTTGAAATCGAGTTCGGGATATATGCTGTAGGGCTGGAACTTGCGCATGTCGCAGGCCCATCCCGAAGCGCGGCCCGACGGACCGGTGATGGCGTATGCTATGGCATCTTCACGCGAAAGCACGCCCACGCCTTCGAGACGGTTGCGGGCAATGACGTTGCCGGTGAAGACCTCGTTGTATTCCTTGATATTCTTGGGGATAACGGCAAGAAGAGCCTTCACGTCGGCCACGAAGTCCTTGTCGAGATCGGCCATTACGCCGCCGATGCAGTCGTAGTTGAATGTCATGCGGGCGCCGCAAGTCTTCTCCATAATGTCGAGTATCTGCTCGCGCACACGGAGAGTATAGAAAAGCATTGTGGTGGCACCGAGGTCCATGCAGTATGTGCCGATAAAGAGGCAGTGCGAGGCGATGCGCGAAAGTTCGTCCATCATCACGCGGATAACCTGGGCGCGGCGCGAAATCTCGATACCTGCGGCTTTCTCGATAAGCATGCAGAGCGCATGGTGGTAGTTGTGAGCCGAGAAGTAGTCGAGACGGTCCATGAAGTGGAGAGTCTGGGGATATGTAAGATTCTCGCACAGTTTTTCGACACCGCGGTGGATATAGCCCATGTAGACGTCGATTTTCTTCACGGTCTCGCCGTCGACAGCGGTGCGGAAGCGGAGCACACCGTGTGTGGCGGGATGCTGCGGGCCGATATTGACCACAAAGTCTTCCTTTTCGAATACACGCACTTCCTTTTTCACCACCGAACCGTCCTCAGCCTGAGTGTAGACGTCGGTAAAGTCGGTCTGACGTTCGTTTTCGGTGCTTACGGGGTTGAGCTCGGGGTTCTCGTCGTAGTCCTTGCGCAGTGGGTACCCTACCCAGTCGATGTTGAGGAAGAGACGGCGCATGTCGGGATTGTCGAGGAAGATGATTCCGAAGAAGTCGTAGACCTCGCGCTCGTAAAGAGTGGCCACTTTCCATACATCGGCAACCGACTGGATGAGCGGCTGCTCGCGGTCGCCGCGGGCAATCACTTTCACACCCACAATCTGATCGTAGGCGCTCGACATGAGGTAGTATATACAGCCGAGGCTCTCTTTCCAGTCCATACCCACGATGGTAACGAGGTAATCCATCTTCAATTCCTCGCTGTCACGGAGCTTGAGGGCTGTTTCGTGCCATTTTTCTTCGGCTACTGTGAGTACAGGTATGTTTTCTCCCTCAACCTGTACGCCGGGGAAAAGTCTGTTTATCTTTTCGGTGATATTTGCCATAATGGTGAAGAATTGGTGAACTTAGTCCTCAACGCCCTCAACGGGATGGGCTGCAAGGAATTCAGCCTGCTTTTCCTGACGGTTTACACCGCCGAAGAAGCGTTCAACCTTTATTTTACGCGATAGTTGCATTATGCCGTAGATCATAGCCTCGGGACGGGGAGGACAACCGGGGACGAAAACGTCGACAGGCACGATATCCTCTATACCCTTTGCCACATGGTAGCTCTTGCGGAACGGGCCGCCCGAAATAGCGCAGCTGCCGCAGGCGATGACATACTTAGGCTCGGCGAGCTGATCGTAGAGACGGCGGAAGACCGGCACCATGCGGTTAACGATAGTACCGGCAACCATCATGAAGTCGGCCTGACGGGGCGACGAACGCGCCACTTCCCAACCGAAACGGGCCATATCGAAGCGGGCTGCGCCCAGCGATACGAATTCGATACCGCAGCAGCTTGTCGCAAATGTGAGAGGCCAGATGGAATTGGAGCGGCCCCAGTTGATGAGATTGTCGAAGGAGCCCACGATAACGTTGGTACCGCTTTCCTGAAGTTCTTTTACCAGACCTTCGATATATTCATTGTCTTTCCATGCGCCGTAGGGCATGCTTTTGGTTGTTACTTCCATTCAAGCGCTCCTTTCCGCCAGGCATATACAAGGCCCAGCACTAAGATACCGAAGAATACGGCAATGCTCAGCAAGCCGTCGACGCCAAGCTCGCGCATGCGCACGGCCCACGGAAACAGGAACACTGTCTCGACGTCGAACATAAGGAACAGAATAGCAAAAAGGTAGTAACCAACCTTAAACTGCGACATACTTTCGCCGCGTGTCGGGATGCCACATTCGTAGGCTTCGCCCTTCTGAGGGTTGAATGAGCGAGGGGAAATCAGCTTGGCTATCCACAGCGCAAGGCCAACAAGAGCCACGCCGGTAAGCAGCGCCGTGATGGCGAGCACCCCATTGTTCTCAATTCCAAAGATGGCTGATGATATCATATTTTCTTGTTATATGTATTTTTCGTCGGTCGTTAAATAATTGTGACTCAACCCGGGAGAGAATCGAGGCCAGCCAGTGGCTAAAAAAGGAAGATAACGCGCCCGGCCACATGAACCGGACGGCATCCGCGCTTTTGGGTGCAAAGATACGCTTTTTGTTTTAATAAACCTTAAGCGAAACCAAAAAACTTTTGTCCGTTATGCACCTAAAACTATCCGGACAAGAAAAAGCGAGAAAAGTGCCAACGGGCGCCCGTGCGTACGCGCAATCCATATAGAAAGCGTGGCCACGGACCATAGCGCCGAAGCTATTTCCGCGGCCACGCCGTCTTTGCAGTAAACAGACCGGTCCGGCAGGACGCCCGGTTAGTTTTCGTAGGTATATTTGCAGTCTACATTGACAGAGAAGTCGAAAGGCATAGTCTCCGGCTTGCAATTGAAATTCATCACCATACCTTTGGCGAAATCGTAATATCCCGAAAGATTGGTAATCTTGAAGCCGGGATAAGGAGTATCGCCGATCTTGGGTATAATTTCGTCAACACGGAAAGATGCTGTAGTACCGCTTATGGTGAAGGGTATTTTCTCGAGCAAAATGTTCATGGCAGGCATTTTGTCGACAAAGCGAGTGTTGCGCATCATTATATTGATGGTGCCGCCCTTGATATCGAATCCTACGAGGTAGGAGGTTTCTGTCGACGAATAGGAGCCGCCCGAATAAGTGGAGGTTGTGGTGCCGAACTGATACTGGTTCCACACGGCCGAAAGTACCGAGTACTTCGAATCGACAGTAAAGCGGGCATAGAAACCGGGATAGCGACCGTCGAGAGTCACACGGTCGCACATGGCGAGTTTGAAGTTGGAGAACTTCACGGTCTGTCCGGCCGCAATGCCCTCGGCGAGGTTCGACGAAACTTCTATCCACCCCTCTTTTGTTATCGCAAAAGGAACGCCGGAAAGGGTGACTTCGTTATAGATTTTATCTTCGCTCACCTGCAGATGATTCATTACCACAGTGGCGACTCCCTTAGTATAGTTGAGTTCCACATTGTACGACAAACCGTTGAATCCGGCTGAAGTCGCCTCGCTCAGATCTTCGACATAAGCGAAGCAATTTACAAAGGAATCACTGCGTTTTGCGTCGTCATCGCCACCCAGACACGAAGACAGCCCGAGGCAAAATACGGCGGAAGCGAAAAATACTTTTAAAAATTTAATCATTACTTTCAGAGGTTTATAGAACTGGACAGCAAAAGTACGAAGAAAGCCCCTATTAGACAAAGAAAAGAGAAGTTCGACGAATTTTTAAACAAATATTTGCACAATTCAAGCTTTGTTATTACTTTTGCGTCGGAAACGGGAAGTAGCTCCGACTTGGGAGCCAACCCCTGCTCCAATTCTTTCATAAGATATATGTTTTTATAGATTGTAGATTATTAGAGGGCTCTGTCGCGAGATACAGCCCTTTTTTCTGTATTACCGGGACTCCGGATCGTAAACCAAACAATGTCGCAAAGTGTTGGAAGTGTATAATCTTTCAACCACTTGTGAGATGAAAAACTTAGCTAACGGTCTTTTTCACATCGTGACTATCGACGAACGCGCCCCGCACTGCGGCGGTCTTCTGGTGGCGGAGCCTTTTCTCAAGGAATCGTACTTCAACCATGGAGTAGTGTCGATCATCGACTATGCTCCGGGCGAAGGCGCCACCGGCGTGGTAATGAACAACCGCACCGAGTACATGCTGTCGGAGCTCCTCGACAATGTGAGCGCCGACGCCGACCAGCCCGTGTACTGCGGAGGGCCGCTTGGCCTCGACCGGCTCTATTTCATCCACAGTCTCGGCCCCGACGTCATTCCCGACGGCCGCCCCTACGGCAACGGCCTGTATGTAGGCGGCGATTTCGACTCGGTGCTCGACTATATCAACAGCGGCTATCCGGCCGAAGGAAATCTGCGTTTTTTCATAGGATACAGCAACTGGGGCGCCGGACAGCTCGAACGCGAAATCCGCGAAGGCACCTGGGCGCAGGCTCCTGCCGCACGCACGCCCAACGAGATTCTCGCCGGAAGCGCCGACCCTTACTGGCACCGGGCCGTGCGCTCGCTCGGCGAAGCCTACCGTCCCTGGCAGCTGCTCCCGCGCTATCCTGCATATAATTGAAGTTTTTTTGCCATATATTGAGGAAAAACATTATCTTTGCGCAAATAAAAAAACAATTATCATGAATGTAGATTTCATTACGGCTATCAAGATGTTCTTCGCGAACTACGCCAACTTCAAAGGGCGCTCCACCCGCGCCGAGTACTGGTGGGTGGTACTGTTCATGGTTCTGGTATCGTGCGTGCTCAGCATGTTCGGCATTTTCGGCACCTATATCAGCTGGGCTTTCAGCCTCGCATGCCTCATTCCCTCCCTCGCCATCGGTACCCGCCGACTCCACGACACAGGCAAGAGCGGCTGGTGGCTTGTCATATTCTATATAATTATGGGAGCCTGCCTGGTATGGATTGTCACCGTCTTCAACCAGAGCGCACCCGGTCTTCTCACCGGTAATGCAGCCGCTGCTCAGGAACTCGCCCGTAACAGCCAGTCGATTGTTGCAAATCTGATCTTCCCTTACATTCTTCTGTTTATATTCGGAATCTGGTGGATTGTGCTCATGTGCAAGAAGAGCGTACCCGATAACCAGTACGGTCCGAACCCCTACGGAGAGTAATGCGCATATTACAATATACAGCCATAGCCCTGGCAGCGATTACGCTTCCGGGGCTTTGCTCTTGCAGCGGGCAGCGTTCCGACACCGGTTTTGAAGTCGGCGAGGCCGCTCCCGACACCCTCACCCACCATGCCCGCTTCCTCAATCTTGTGAACTACGGCAACGGCAGCACTCTGGCCGAAATCGCCGATCCATGGAATAAAAACAAGACTCTCGCCCGCTATCTGCTGGTCGACCACGACTCAGTCCTCCCCGCCGATATTCCGGCCGGCGTTGCAGTGATCCGCACCCCGCTGGAGCGCTCGGCGGTCTTCTCGGCAGTCCATACCTCGGCAATGGAAGAACTCGGCGCCCTCGATGCGCTCACAGCAGTAGCCGACGCCGCCTATTTTCCGGCCGGCGACACCGTCGGAGCGATGCTTTCGCGCCGTGAACTTGTCGATGCCGGCACATCCGAAGCGCCCTCTGTCGAGAGGCTCGCCGCAGCCGGTGTCGAAGCGGTACTCCGATCACCAAATCCGTCTATGTCTTCGGGCATATACCCAAAAAACATGGTGCCTGTAGAAATGGCCGACTATATGGAGACCACCCCCATAGCCCGCGCGGAATGGATACTGCTGCTGGGCGAACTCTATGGCAAACGCGACGAGGCCCGCAAAATATTCTCGGATGTAATCGATGACTATTCCGACCTCGCGCTCAAAGTGAAGCTTTCGGGCGAAGAAAAGCCCGAAGTCCTTACCGAAACCGAGGTCTCGGGCATATGGTACGTACCTGCCGGAGGCAGCTATCAGGCTGCAATGCTGGCCGATGCCGGGGCGTCATATCCGTGGGCTGATACCGATGGTTCGGGATCGCTCGCGCTGTCGCTCGAAAGCGTGGCAGAAGCGGCCATCGACGCCGACATCTGGCTGGTGCGCTCGTTCGGCTACGAAACCACTCCAGAATCGCTCCGTGCCATGAATCCACGCTACACTTCGTTCAAGGCATGGAAAGACGGACAGATATACAGCTGCAATTCGGCCGAACGCCTCATATTCAATGATATGGCATTCCATCCCGAAAAGATACTCGCCGACTACGTAGCAATATTCCACCCTGCTCTCATGCCGGGATATGAATTGAAATACTTCAAGAAGACAGGCCGATGACCCGCCGCAGCCGCATATCCGTCATATCTCTTGCAATAGCTATCCCTATAGTGTTCGCGCTCGGTCTTCTGGCCGGTGGCGTGAAGCTGGGAATGTCCGAGATATTCGACGTCCTGTGCGGCAACGGGAGTGCTACGACGCAGTTCATCGTTGTCGAGACGCGTGTGCCCGCACTGGCGACTGCCCTTCTTGGCAGCGCGGCTCTTGCCGTGGCAGGCCTGCTGATGCAGACATGCTTCAACAATCCGCTTGCCGGACCGTCGATCATGGGCATATCCACCGGTGCGAGCCTCGGCGTGGCCGTGGTGCTGCTCGCTCTCGGCGGAATGATGGGATTCTGGGGGCGCATGGCTCTGGTTGCCGGCGCCTTCCTCGGCGCGGGCGCGGTGCTGGGAGTCCTTTTGCTTTTTTCCACTATGGTACGATCGGCCGACGTGCTACTCATCATCGGCATCCTGACAGGCTATCTGTCGTCATCGGCAATCTCACTGCTCAACTTCTTCGCATCCGACAGTTCGGTCCACAGCTTCGTGATATGGGGCATGGGCACTTTCTCGGGAGTCGGGCTCGACGGGCTGCCACTGTTCGGCATCCTCATCCTTATCCTGACAGCGCTTTGCATACCGGCGGCCAAAGACCTCAATGCCATGCTCCTTGGCGCCCGCTATGCCGAGAGTGCCGGCGTGGCAACACGACGCACCCGCTCTGCCCTGCTGGCCCTGTCGGGCGCTCTCACGGCCGTGGTCACAGCATGGTGCGGCCCCATCGGTTTCCTGGGACTGGTAGTGCCCCATGTGGCACGCATGATGTGCGGCACCGCCAACCACCGGGTACTTATTCCGGCCACAGCCCTCGCGGGCGGACTCCTCGGGCTGGTGTGCCAGATAGCGTCGGTGTCGCCTTCGCTTGTCACCGGTACGATCCTGCCGGTAAACGCCATCACGCCGCTCATCGGCGTCCCGATAATAATCTATGTATTGTTGAACCGCCGCCGACTCGTCTATTTCTCATGACGGTAATGCAGACCATAGCCCTCGACGCCGGCTACGGCCACCACACAGTGCTGCACAATGTGGCCCTGACGGTGGAGACCGGCACTTTCACAGCCCTGATCGGCGCCAACGGAAGCGGCAAATCCACACTCCTGCGCACTCTGTCGGGTGCTCAGGCGCCACTGGCCGGAAAAGTTTTACTGTCCGGCACCGACATCGGCCGCCTGCGTGCCGCCGACCGCGCCCGCAGGCTTGCCATGGTATTCACCGACCGCACCGGCGGTGGCGGACTGAGCGTGCGCGAAACAGTCGAGATCGGACGGCATCCCTACACCGGACTGCTCGGGCACCTCTCCGACGCCGACCGCGCCATCGTCGACGAATCGCTCCGCGCCGTAGGCATGGCTTCGATGGAAAAACGCCTCTTGGGCACTCTCAGCGACGGCGAGCGACAGAAAGTGATGATAGCCAGGGCTCTTGCGCAGGACACACCACTCATCATACTCGACGAGCCCACCGCCTTCCTCGATGTCGCCGGCCGCATCGAAATCACCGCCCTGCTGCGCCGACTGACCGACAAGGGCAAGGCGATAATCCTCTCGACCCACGACGTATCTTCTGCCATAGCTGCAGCCGACATCCTGTGGACCGTCGACAAGGCCGAAGGCCGCGTACTTGCCGCCGACCGCGACACCGCAATCGCCCAGGGCATCCCCGACCGCGCTTTCCCCGGCCTGCATTTCGATAAAACAACTTATTCATTCATCCTGTGAACGGTATCATCGACACCATCAACGATTTTCTCTGGACCTACATTCTGGTAGCCGTGCTCCTTGGCGCCGGACTATACTTTACCGTCCGCCTAAGAGGTGTACAATTCAGCATGATAGGCGAAATGCTGCGTCTGCTGCTACGCTCCGGAGGCCGATACGATGCCTCGGCCGGAAAAGGAAGCCCGGGGCGCCGCATCAGCTCGTTTCAGGCGTTCGCGGTGTCGCTGGCAAGCCGTGTCGGCACCGGCAACATCGCAGGCGTGGCGATAGCCATAGCACTCGGAGGCCCCGGGGCGGTATTCTGGATGTGGGTGGTGGCATTCCTCGGCTCGGCCAATGCTTTCGTGGAATCGACACTCGCACAGCTCTTCAAGGTACGGGGCGAGAATTCCTTCCGCGGCGGACCGGCCTACTACATCAGCAAAGGTATAGGCAAGATGTGGTATGCCCGCACATTTGCCGTGCTCATCACCATCACTTTTGCGCTTGCATTCAACTCGGTGCAGTCCAATACCATAGCCATCGCCCTCGACAACAGCTTCGGCATTGAGCCGGCGGTCACCGGCGTTATACTCACTGCCCTCACACTCGCCGTAATATGGGGAGGCATACAGCGCATAGCGCGCATCAACGAGATTGTGGTGCCGATAATGGCCGTATTCTATCTGCTGCTCGCATTATACGTGGTCGTGGTCAGAATAGGCTATTTCCCGCATGTGATGCGGATGATTCTGGAAAATGCCTTCGGCATCGGGCCGGCAGCCGCGGGAGGCATCGGCATGGCCATGATAATGGGTGTGAAGCGCGGCCTGTTCAGCAACGAGGCCGGCGAAGGCTCCACTCCCAATGCTGCCGCCACAGCCGATGTGTCGCACCCGGTGAAACAGGGCCTTATCCAGACACTCGGAGTGTACACCGACACCCTGTTGGTGTGCACAGCTACGGCATTCATCATCCTCTGCAGCGGAGTCTTCGACAGCGGCCTCACCGGCATCGAACTGACACAGACAGCGCTTGTGGGCGAAGTCGGCACCGCCGCCACCATATTTGTAGCCGTGGCCATAGTGCTCTTCGGATTCACCAGCATAGTGGCGAACTACTACTACGGCGAAAACAACACCGACTTCATAGGCCGGTTCCGCGGCTCGCATACCATCCTCAGACTCCTCTCGGCGGCCATGGTGGCCATCGGTTCGGTAGCATCGCTCAGTCTGGTGTGGGCGCTCGCCGACATCACCATGGCGCTCATGACGCTTTGCAACATAGTGGCAATACTGCTGCTGGGCCATTTTGCCCGGCGCTGCCTCGATGACTACCGCTCTCAGCGGCGCCGCGGCATCGATCCTGTATATCATAAAGAAACCATTCCCGAAATAGCAGATAAAACAGAATGCTGGTGAAAATACGTATCTTACTCATACTTACCGCCCTGGGCATCGCCATTGCCGCCCATGGCGCGACTCCGGGTCGCGAATTCCGCGGCGCCTGGATGCACACAGTGTACCAGAACCAATACAAAAGCATGGGCACCGAGAAGTGCAAGACCTATCTTCGCTCGCAGCTCGACAGCCTTCAGAATATGGGCGTCAACGCCATCCTCTTCCAGGTCAGACCGCAGTCCGATGCTTTCTACGACAGCAAACTCGAGCCCTGGAGCCGTTTCCTCACCGATGACGGAAAAGCGCCGTCGCCCTACTGGGACCCCCTCGAATTCATGGTTGCCGAGGCTCATGCTCGCGGCATGGAGCTGCACGCATGGCTCAACCCCTACCGAGTGACGAGTTCGTCGAAACAGACGCTGCCCAAGAGCCACATCTACCACAAGCATCCCGAACGGTTCGTGCGCTACGACGGAAAACTCTATTTCAACCCCGCGCTGCCCGAAAACCGCGAATTCATATGCCGTGTGGTAGAGGACATTGTGGCACGTTACGACGTCGATGCCATACACTTCGACGACTATTTCTACCCCTACCCTGTCGCCGGCAAGCCGTTCCCCGATGCCGCTTCCTTCAAAAAGTACGGCAAAGGAATGAAACTCGATGACTGGCGCCGCCACAACGTCGATCTGCTTATCGAGCAGGTGAATGCCTCTATCAAGAAGCTCAAACCATGGGTGCGTTTCGGCATCAGTCCTTTCGGCATATGGCGCAACAAGAAAACCGACCCGCGCGGCAGCGACACCAACGGGCTGCAGAACTACGACGCCCTCTATGCCGACGTACTTCTCTGGGAGGAAAAAGGATGGATCGACTATCTGCTTCCGCAGCTTTACTGGGAACTCGACCATAAAGCGGCCTCCTACCGGGTTCTGGTGAAATGGTGGAACGACAATGCCGGCCGCAACCGCCATCTCTACATCGGTCAGGATGTGGAACGCACCATGAAAAAAGGCGAACTTGCCGAAAAAATGGCATACGTACGCGATCTGCCAAACATATCGGGTAACTGCTGGTGGCCCGGCTACTCGCTCACACGCAATGCCGGCGGCGTAGCCGATTCGCTCGCCACAAACTATCAGCGCGCCATAGCGCTTCCGCCTGCATGTACGTGGCTGGGCGACACCGCCCCCGATGCGCCGACCGACATGAGTGTCGAAGCCGACAAGACCATAGTATGGACCGCCGGCATTCCCGAAGGCAAAACCGGCGATGCAGTGCGCTTCGCCGTATACCGTTTCGAAAGCCCCGAAGAAATCGACATCGAATCGGGTGCGAACATAGTGGCTGTGACGCCCGAAATGCGCTACAACCCGACACGCCCCGGCGTATACGTGGTCACGGCCATCGACCGTGTCAACAACCAGTCGGAGGCATCCATACCGGTGATAATAAAATGAGTTCCAAGCCGCTGATATCTATCATCGTGCCGGTGTACAACGCCGGGCCCTATCTGCGCGAATGCCTCGACAGCCTTGCAGCGCAGACGGTCCGCGATATCGAGGTGATATGCATCGACGACGGTTCGACCGACAGCAGCGGCGCCATATGCAGGGAATATGCCAGGAGAAATCCCGGTATGTTCCGATACATACATAAGGAAAACGAAGGACAGGCCGCGGCGCGGAATGTAGGGCTTGACGCCGCCACAGGCACATATATAGCTTTCTGCGATGCCGATGACACCTATGCCCCAGCGGCGATGGAAATACTGCTCGGACAGATGCCGGGCTGCGACATAGCGTGTGCCGGGTTTGTCCGGCGCATAGCAAAACCGGCCACATGGCCGCGCGAGGCCGTTTTCGAGTCGGTACCGGCTGAAAAAGCCATCGAAAGCCTCCTTTACCAGAAGCGTGGCTTCACACCCACCATGTGTGCCAAGCTTTACCGGCGTGAACTCTTCGGACACGAGCGCTTCACGTCGGGATTATACTACGAAGATCTCGAAATAACGCCACGACTCTACGCGCGGTGCCACACAATCGCGGTAAGCGACTGCCCTGTATACTTTTACCGTCACAATCCGACGAGCTTCATCAGCACATGGCACCCGCGGCGAGCCGACACTCTGCGCGCCACCGGCATGATCTGCGACTTCATCGCCTCGCAATACCCCGCACTGCTGCCGGCAGCGCGCAGCCGCCGCTTCAGTGCCTTCTACAACATGTTCGTGGAGGCCGTGCGCCACAACGACCCGACGCTTGCCGACCGCTGTTTCGACATGATCCGACATGAACGCCGGGCAATACTCACCGACCCCGAAGTCCGCTTCAAAAACAGGCTCGGTGCACTTGTCAGCTACTCAGGGCGGCGCATATCGGCTCTGGTGGCGCGGCTATGACCGTCAGAGTTCTATAACTATGCTCACAGGGCAGTGATCGGAGCCTGTGATGTCGGGATGAATGTCTGCGCTGACAATACGGTCGGCTATACGCTGCGACACAACGAAATAATCGATACGCCAGCCCACATTCTTCTCGCGGGCGCGGCCACGGTAGCTCCACCAGCTGTAGGCATCCTTCCGGTCAGGATGAAGATGCCTGAACGAATCGACGAAGCCGGCATCGAGAAGACGACCGAAACACTCGCGCTCGCTGTCGGTGAAGCCGGCATTGTTGCGGTTGGTGCGGGGATTGGCAAGGTCTATCTCGTTGTGAGCCACATTCATATCGCCGCATATTATCACCGGTTTCACGGCATCGAGTTTTTTGACGAAGCCGAGAAACTCGTTTTCCCAGTCCATACGGTAGTCGAGCCGCGCCAGTTCGCTCTGCGAATTGGGCGTATACACATTAATTAAATAGAAATTCTCGTACTCGAGCACCACTACCCTACCCTCGTGGTCGTGACGCTCCACACCGATAGTGTGCTGCTCGCCCAGGGCCTTGGAACGCGAGAATGTAGCGGTGCCCGAGTAGCCCTTGCGCTCGGCATAGCTATAATAGGAGGTATATCCGTCGAAGGCGAGGTCGAGCTGACCTTCCTGCAGTTTTATTTCCTGAACACAAAAAACATCTGCATTCATTGCGTCGAAAACTTCGGCAAAGCCTTTGCCCATGATGGCGCGCAGGCCATTCACATTCCAAGACACTAATTTCATATCGTCGTTTTATTTGCAGCAAAATTAAAAAAAACGGTCATAAAACACAAATACGGCCTTGAGAGTGCCCAAACGGCGTTTTTGGATACCGCGGCTACACACTTAGCACACAACGGATTGTAAAATAAAGTGCAATTTTCTTGAAAAAAGTTGCCGAAATATTTGGTCAGTTCCACAATAGTGCCTAACTTTGCATCGCAAATGAGAAAAACACCAACGCGAAAATAGCTCAGTTGGTAGAGCACGACCTTGCCAAGGTCGGGGTCGCGGGTTCGAGTCCCGTTTTTCGCTCAAAAAAAGAGAACATTCAAATATCTCATTTACAAGCTGAAGAGCAAAACCAATACTATTCGCAACATGCGAAAATAGCTCAGTTGGTAGAGCACGACCTTGCCAAGGTCGGGGTCGCGGGTTCGAGTCCCGTTTTTCGCTCAAAGACTCTCCCCGATGCTCTCAGCTCAATTCGTCCGGGTGGTGGAATTGGTAGACACGCTACTTTGAGGGGGTAGTGGCCGTTCGGCTGTGTGAGTTCGAATCTCATCTCGGACACTGAAAATCCGCAAGTTGATTGAAACATCAATCTCTTGCGGATTTTTCTTTTCTACCTGCAGCATATCCTCATATTCAGGTGGAAGCTAGGGCGGCGATGCAGGCCAGGGAGGCGCCGCCGATGATGAGACCGAAGCCGATGTTGTGCCACCGGCCCCAGTCGGCTTTCAGCTGTGCCTCACGTAGCGGCATTCGCTCGGCACGCCGCATTGCCATCATGTACCGGATGCCAAATGCAAGCAACATCAATGCCCCGACGACATTTGCAGCCACACCAACGTAAATCAGAAATTCCATAGATATCGTTTTTATGCAGTTTTTTCTGTATAAACAATCGCGAACCGACTTTTTACAACGCCGATTTCTTTTTTTGTGCAAAAAAGCTATAACTTTGCGGTCGATTTTAGAGGTTGCTTAATAACATATTAGGTAAAAAAGATTTTATGTTTGTTCAATGTGGCGTATTATTCGCCTTTCTGGCTCTGGGTGAGCTGATTGTATGGCTTACGGGTGTACCGCTGCCATCGAGTGTCATTGGCATGGTCGCACTTGCGGCATCTCTGAAGACCGGTATTGTCAAGCTCCGGCATGTGGAGCGGGTGGCAGATTTTCTTGTGCATAATCTCGGATTTTTCTTCGTGCCGGCAGGCATTGGCATAATGAACTGCCTCGGAATCCTGCGCGAACAGTGGTGGCCCATCATAGCTTCGTGCGTGCTCAGCACCATTGTCATAATTGTAGTGACAGGACGGGTACACCAATGGGCGCGCCACAACCGGCTTATCAATCTCAAACGCCGCCGTGCGGTAAAATCGGCCTGACGTCATGGAGTTTCTTACCAATAAATTTTTCCTGATTGCCCTCACTTTCATCAGTTTTATCGGGGCTCAGTATCTTCAGCGGCGTACCGGCATCCGCATGCTCAACCCTATTCTCATATCCATAGCTGTGATGGTGTGCCTCCTTGCCGGTTTAGGAATCGATTTCGGCACCTATCAGGAGGCCGGCAGTTATATCGACATGTGGCTCAAACCGGCGGTAGTGGCTCTCGGAGTGCCCCTCTACAAACAGCTCGAAACCATAAAGAAACAGATGCTGCCGCTACTGATAGCCGAAATGGCCGGCTGTGTGGCCGGAGTGGTATCGGTGGTTATCTTTGCAGAACTCTTCGGCGCCACGCGCGAAGTGGTGATGTCGCTGGCTCCGAAAGCGGTAACCACACCCATAGCCATGGAAATAGCGCAGTCGGTCGGCGGAATACCTCCTCTTACGGCCGCAGTGGTAGTGTCCACCGGCATATTCGGCGGCATGACGGGCTTCCGGATAGTAAAACTCGGCCATGTGAAAAGCCCGATGGCTACAGGACTGTCGATAGGCACAGCTGCCCACGCCGTCGGCACATCGGCCGCCATGGAACGCAGCGACCGCTACGGTGCCTTCTCGTCGCTGGGTCTCACGCTCAACGGCCTGCTCACTACCCTGCTCGCCCCGCTCATCCTCCGGCTCATGGGATACGACATATAATTTGTAACTTTGCGCAAAAAGCAAACGATCATGACATCTGACAACGCACAGGAAATATTTCCGATAGTAGACCCCGACGGCAACGTGACAGGCAAGGCAACGCGCGGCGAGTGCCACAGCGGCTCGAAACTACTCCACCCCGTGGTCCATCTCCATGTCTTCGACCGTCAGGGACGTCTGTACCTACAAAAACGCCCCGAATGGAAGGACATACAGCCCGGAAAGTGGGACACTGCCGTTGGCGGCCACATGGACTATGGCGAGGAACTGGCCGACGCACTTCGCCGCGAGGCCCGCGAGGAACTCGGTCTCGAGGATTTCTCGCCCGTATTTATCGACCGCTATGTATTCGAGTCGTCGCGCGAGAAAGAGTTGGTCAACGTATTCATAACCGTTGTCACCTCCGCCCCGTGCCCCTCCGAAGAACTCGACGGCGGCCGCTTCTGGACCATCGCCGAAATCGAAAGCAGCCTCGGCAAAGGCATCTTCACCCCCAACTTCGAGTTGGAATACGCCCGCTGCCGCCTGGCCACCGCCCACGCCCGCCACTCATCCTGACAGACGGAGAAAGCCGCTCTTTATTTAGAGAAATGCAGCCACGCGACGGATCTTTTCGAGTCGTGACATGAATGAAGGATCCGATTTCGCAATCTGTTTGTTATAATCCGACTGCAACTTCAGCCACAGGTCGGCTTCTATGCCAAGTGCAGCTTCAAGCAGCAGGGCATATTCCGTCGTGACGGCTCTTTTGCCATTAAGAACCTCGTTCAGTACCGAGGCCGGCAGACCGATCTCTGCCGCCAAAGCTTTCTGTGAAATTCCTCTGAACTCAATCTCATCCTTTATCATTTCTCCCGGATGGATTGCATTGCTCGGAGTCAGATTATTGGCTATCATATTGGGTGCAACCCCTTCAACTTTTACTTCCATATCCATCATTTATAATGGTTCGACAATTCAACGACATTGCAGATAGTCAGTATTGGTTCTTTCTCATTAATTGTTACTGAAAATTCTATCCGATATTGATCGTTGACTCTTACAGACGAGAGTCCGGCCTTATCACCGGATAGTACTTCATACTGCAGTGAGCGGATTGGCCATAATGCCTCGATACAAGAGGCTCCTTTCAAGAAGTTAATTGCTTTCTGATAACGTCTGATTATATCCGGCTGAAAGCGGTGCTTCTTATCCGGGCTTCTGCCATCCTCATACAGGACTTTAAGATATTCATACTCAAATGTGACTATCATGTCTGTCATTATTGAAAACAATGCAAAGATACAGAGAGTTTTGCAAATTCGCAAATTTGATAATCAATATTTGAGATAAAAGGAAACCCCGACATCACTGCCGGGGTGCCGCGTAGTATGATTTGCTGTCTATATTGATCAGGGGTTCATTCGGGAAACTCCGCAAGCGGAGGGAGATCCATTTCGCGACGGAATGCATTGACTTTTTCGGGGTCGGCGATTTTCCATAGAACCATAGCCTTGGAGTCCGGAGATTCGCGGACGCGTTGGGTGCCGTATTTTTGCGGTTTACCCGAATACATCAGATTCCTGTCGTACATCTTGGCAAAAAGATCCTTAGGTATTTCACCGCTCAAGGCCGCGGATTCGAACAGAGGAATATATCTATCGATAATATCCGGGTTGGCGTGCTGCACAACAAAGAACAGAGCCTGATTAGCAGTACCGACCAGCGATCGGGAGATCCAACCGTGAGTATCGAGCAGTTCGACTACGAGTCCAAGATTAATACTGTCGTTGTGCTGTATCTCTTTCCATAACCGCCCAATGGTTTCCTTGTCCTCAGGGTGCGTCTTACCGGTCATGATGAGATGTCCGCGCGGGTTCTGATCGGAATGATATATTTCGAGAAGTCGGTTCCGGAGGGGAATGTCATATTGCGTCACGGCCGCTATACGCCGTTCATTTTCCGACTGCAAGGCATCCCACACCGGAAGCAGACGACAATCCTGCAATAATTCCGAGACGGAGATCCGCTCGTCGAAAAAAACGGAATCGGCTTTCAGCGCTGTCGATACATACTCCGCGGCTAACGAATCTCTGTCGCACTGAGCGGCGGCAATAGCGGCATTCATAGCCATGGCGCGAGTCATGTCGGCCTCACATACCGACATATATTCAGTCAGCGCTCCGGGGTAATCATAGCATGCGAACAAGGAATCGCCCCGCGAAAAAGATGCTTTTTGCGCGACCGCCAGAAATAGGGAAAGCACACACAGCGATACTAACAAATATTTTTTCATTGCAGATAACTTTACGGCAAAGTTACCCGCTTGTTCGCAGGTAATTCTCAACAAATGTTGAGAAAAAAGGACGATGACGCTATTTTCTACGGAGACGGCTCAGATGCGTAGGTGTGATATTGAGCAACGAAGCTATGTCCTTGAGCGAAAAAAGCGCGAAAAGATTGGGGTCGCGGCAAATCAGTTCGTCGTAGCGTTCCTGCGGTGATTTAGAATACAGATCGACATGCCTGTCGTAGAGCGTGGCGAAAACCTCGCGGGTGGTATTGTCGATTATCTCTTTGAGCGCGGCATCGTGCTGCATTTGACCGGCCACCCACGACGTCGCGACGCAATATATATCGCACGGCACCGTAGCCACTATCGAGCACCGCGACTTCTGCCGATACAGAGAGCCAGGGAAATCGCACACGAAATGCCCGGCAAATTCGAGACCGACAACATGCGCCGACCCGTCGGCGGAATAACATTCGTATTTCAGCGCCCCCGACTGGATGTACCCTATATAAAGCCCTACGGTACCGGCCGTGATGAATTCCTCGCCCCGGTCGTAATGCCGCAACTCGCCCCGGCTCATGCAAAGGTCGCGCCAGTAATCAGTATCGATATTGTCGATATACGAATTAAACTGCGATGGCATACTGATACAATAATATCTAAACTATCTTTCCTTCAATACAACTTCAAAACCGGACGGTTCGATTCTGTAAAAATCATTCTCCAAAATTGGTTCGTCGGGCAGTATATTGCCCAAAGGCCGGATTATGCGGCGCGACAGATCGCATAGATAAATCTCGTAATTCTCTTTATATTTGGCGGCTAATACTGTTTCTCTTTTCGTAAAACGGAGAATGTTATTCCCGCGTGTGGATTTGACCTCAATTAACCGCACCTTACCGTCTTTCAACGTCACGATGTCAAAAGGTTTCGTTCCTCCCCTGGTGTACCATAGGGCATTACGAATATTTTCGCGGGTATAGACATCGTCTTCTATACCGACCGACGGCATATCGTTCCTGGAAAGGAATTCATTTATTGCGCATATCGCATCTCTCTGCGCTTCTGTGTCGGGATATTCCTTTATAAATTCTTCAACGATATATCCGGCTACAACTCCCTCACCGTCATACCCGGTCTTTTGCATCGCCGGCGATACATAATTGCCACTGCCATCTGACTTCGAGACATTATGCGACGAATAACCGGTCACAGTCATTTCTCCGTTTTCGAATGGCTCCAGAATCTGATAGTCGGCATAACCCGGCTCAGGCAACTCTACGCTCATTGGCGGCGGACAGCCGTCCGATAATTCATCGTCCTCTTCAGCCATCGGCAACATCGCCTCACGATCTGATGCCGACACGTAGCACGTCGAAAAAATTACCAGTTCGAAGATATCGGCAAGCCTCGTGCCACCCGAAACAAGTGTGGAAAACGCTTTAGCAACATTATTACGCGACTGAGCCTCGCTGTCGGCTAACCCGACATGTATCACGCCGTCGCAAATCATGAAAGGAATGCTACCGATTTCATAGCGATTATTCTCAATCATTCCATATACATTGAGAGTCTCATGAAATGCTATGGTATGGATCCTGAAAGCCTCATAGTACTTTCGCCTGCTCTCTTCGTTATCATAGTCGGTGTCGGTGAGACGGCTTTGAGTTATCTTCACAAGTGCAGTGGCCTGGCGATCGGTATCAGTCAGAAAATTATCAACAGAATCCCATCCGCAATCGGGCATTGCAGGCGAAGTCTTTTCATCAAGCCGCACATCGACGTCGAGATATCGGTTTCTCAGTTTTTCAGACAAATTCGCATTCGACAGCGACACATACAAAAGCGGTATCGGGAGGCTGACATCATCGCCAAGCAGGCTTTCCTCAGACACTACCGAAAAAACGGCAGCTGTCGTTCCGGTCATTAAATCCGATCCTTTTTTTATCAGTACTATATCGCGCTCAAGCAGAGCCGCATAAAATTTATTGTAGAATCTCCGGATTTCAGACCGACGGCTCCCGTCGGCAACCATCTGTCCGAGATATGAGGCAAGAATACCGGTATAATATTCCGGCATTGCCGCATAATTTCCGACATAGAGAGCATTGAAATCCGATTTGTTATTATCGTTTCTAAGCCATCGATGGAAAAAGTTGTAATTCTCGTTTACTTTCACAGGATGCAGAGAAGTGGAAGCCAAAGAAATTCTGACATTCTTCCAGAGTTCATCGCGATTGAGGCGGTCTTTGAATCCTGTCGGCGGAATAAATTCGAGACCATCGCCAAGCGAGGAAATAATACGCAGGTCGGCATACGTATATTTATTTAGAGAAACTCCGGTTTTCAACAACAGCGGTCTTAGATTCTCCTTACCGATTTTTTCCTCTATTGAAGCGATAAATTCCTCATCGATATCTGATTTGTGCAGCAGCTGACCGGGCCTATAGCGTCTGTCTTTAGATTTATAGAACAGCGTGGAGAGAGCAAAAGCGCCGCGGGCGCGATCGTCGGTTCTGGATGTATCGTTATAGATAGTATTGAACCGCCATGCCGCACAATCGGGATAGCCGTCCTTTTCAACAGCCATCAGCATAGCGACCGAAGCAAGCAACTCAATCTGCTCTTCTTCGCTCATAGCATCGCTGCAGGCGCCATAAGAACCGTCGGTACGGCACTGCCAATAAAGACTGTAGACCTCACTCGTATTCTCAAATTTCTTAATTTCTGCTGCCGTGCAGAAATCATCCCATCTCCAATGATTTACAGAATATGACGTAAATTCGACAGGTATCGACGATGGCATCGATAAATCTACCGATTCACTCCGATAAAATATATTATCTGACGCACATGGAGTATCAGGTAAAAATCTGACGCCTGCCTTTTTCATAATCTCAGCCGTCAGTATGACTTTATCTTTGAACCATGAATAATTATAAGAATGGCAGCGGTCTAATCCGGCAAACAGGAAGCGCTGGTAAAATATATCATAGTTATTCCTGTCATTGCCCTTCATTCTCTTGCAGAATACCCGACATGCGTACGACGGAAAATCGGCCAAAAATACTTCTCTGATTACATCTGCGTATATATCTGTTTTAGCGAACTCTGCGTATCGCCAGTCAAAAAGACTTTCAGGCAGAATATCGCTATCTTCCAAAGCATCTTTGGCAAGCTGAAGACATTCGACAAGCAAAGCCCTGTTGTACCGGCCCACGGGCTCGTCTCCCTCCAGTACAATATGTCTGCGGTCGACCGAGGTATGGAAATCGGCATTGATATCTATACTTTTAAACAACGACATCATCTCGGTCGGCAAATAATTATAGAGAGAGCCCTGAGCCGACCCGGAGTCCGCCGGTCGAAAATAGACGGACACCATTGCCTGCGGGTCGACATCGATTCCGGCGGCTCGACCTAAACCGACAGTTTTCTGAGAAACCCGACGCGACACAACGCGATCCGACTGTTTTATATCAACCTTATGGAAAGTCAGACCGGTTCCGCCGGTCTCAAGAAGTATGTGTTTGTCTTTGAACGAAGCTTTGGTCGGTATGAAATAGAACTGATAGTTCGTGAGAACCGATATTTTGTTTCTGACGATATCGAGCTTGTCGGGCGCCACAGGCACACAGACAACCGTGACAAAACCCTTGTCGAAATAATCACCGATAAACTCGGGTCTGCGATCTATCCTCTTGGGAAAATAATAGCCCGGGATGCCCCAATTGACGTTTTCGGCGCGCACCGAAGCGAGCAATCTGGAAATATCCGCACCCACAAACGACAGGCTTTCAGGTGTCTGAAAAAGATTATAAATCACGAAATCCACATCGGCACTGAAAGCACCGGGATAAATCATGCCACGTGTATATATGGCGACATAGTCGTTGAGCGAAAACACCGATTTAAATCCCACCCCCTTATTGCCGATATCCTTCATCGCACTTTTTGTGGAAGTGGCGATAGAACACAGCGACTGGAAATCATACCGCTGGGTATTGCCGTGACGGTAGTCATAATTACTGCCGTAAGTGAATGGCTTGCCATCGTTAGCTACAATAAGATAGTTACCGTCGTCACGACACAGTAATTCTATCCGGATTTTGCTTTCGGCCTTGTCTATGGCATTCTGAAGAAGCTCATACACCACCCGGCCCTGATAAACATCCTCAACCTGGCGGTACTGGGCCGACTGCTGTTTGACAGTTTCAACTCCAAGAGAACCGTAATAGCCGTAATGATTGGCAAATATATTATCGATATCCATTTCCATACGGATACAAAGATACACAAAAATCCCGCACATCCGGTGAGAGGACATGCGGGATTAAAGAATATCCTGTAATGAGATTACTTGGTACGGGCGAGGATGAGGGCGGAGGTGGGTTCTACTACCACGGTGCCGCCTTTGGAGGTGGCGAGGCCGTCGGCCTTGAGCTGACCGTCGCGGGCTACCACGATCCAGTCGCCTTTGGGAATCTTGGCCACGAAGGGCGAGTCGGAGCCGTTGAACACCAGTTTTATTTCTTTCCATTCGTCGCCGTTGGCGTTGTTCTTAATCGAGTAGGAAATGACGTTGGGCGAAGTTATCTTGTCGAAGGCTATGTTTCGGGCAATCTCGCTGGCGGTTGTCATGCGGAATGCCGGGTGTGCCTTGCGGAGCTTTATAAGCTCGCGATAGTAGTTGAACTGGTCGGCATTCTTGTTCTTGAGGGTCCAGTCGATGGCATTGACCGAGTCGGGCGACTTATAGGAATTGTGGACTCCCTTTTTATCGCGGAACACTTCCTCGCCGGCAAACATGAACGGTGTGCCCTGCGAGGTGAACACTATCGTCTGGGCCAGGCGCGCGGCACGCTGACGGTCGGCCTCCGAGCTGCCGGGCATCGAGGCTGCGAGCTTGTCGGTGAGAGTGAGGTCGTCGTGGCACGACACATAGTTGATGATCTCGGTCGGTGCTCCGGCATAGGCGAATTTCGAGTTGTTGCCCTTGGTGTAGTCGACCTGCGGATGTGCGGTCGAGGCCACGATGCCGATTTTCACCGTCTCTTCGTTGCCGGGCTTGCCGGTGGCGAAACCACGATCCTTGGCATCGCTGTAGTGGCCCTTGACGGCATCGCGGATATCGTCGGAGAAAACGGCTATGCCGGTCATTTTGTCGACATTTTCCTTGAGGGCGCGCTGCTCGGCGGGCAGAGGCGAATCGCCTGCTGTCCAGCCTTCACCATAAACAAATATCGACGGATTGATTTTCTTGAGCTCGGCGGCGACTTCATTCATGGTCTCGATATCGTGTATGGCCATGAGATCGAAGCGGAAACCGTCGATATGATACTCTTTTGCCCAGTATTTTACAGAGTTAACTATGAAATCTCGCATCTGCTGACGCTCGGAGGCGGTTTCGTTGCCGCAGCCCGAGGCGTCGCTGTAGCTGCCGTCGGGGCGGTGGCGGTAGTAGTAGCCGGGCGCGGTGAGCGAGAAGTTCGAATCGTCGTTGTTGGCCGTATGGTTGTAGACCACATCCATCACCACGCCGATACCGGCATCGTGGAGAGCCTTCACCATCTCTTTCATCTCGCGGACACGGACGGCCGGATTGGCCGGGTCGGTCGAATACGAGCCTTCGGGCGCGTTGTAGTTGAACGGATCGTAGCCCCAGTTGTACTGGTTCGACGGCAGATTGCTTTCGTCCACCGAGTTATAGTCGTACGACGGCAGGATATGCACGTGGGTCACACCCAGCTCTTTGAGATGGTCGATACCGGTGGCGTCGCCGAGCGTGGAGCGGGTCTGCGGTTCGGTGAGTGCCAGGAATTTACCTTTGTGGACTATACCCGACGACGGATGCACGCTGAAATCGCGGTGATGCATCTCGTAGAGCACGGCATCGGTTATATTCTTGAGTTCGGGGCCTTTGTCGTCGCTCCATCCAGCGGGATCGGTAGAGGCGAAGTCGATGATGGCGGCGCGCTCACCATTGGTTCCCACGGCTTTGGCCCACACTCCGGGAGTTTCGGCAAGCTGACGGCCGTCGACAGTAACACGGAAAGTATAGAATTTACCATAGAGTTTCGCAGGGACGGAAGCACGCCATGTGCCGTTTTCGCCACGCTTCATCGGCAGGGTCTCTACAGGAGCCGTGTTGCGGTCGGTGTCGTAGATAAGCACCTCAGCAGACTCGGCTTTGGGCGACCATAGGGTGAAATGGGTTCCGGAAGCATCGACGCTGAGTTCGAGATCCAAGCCGTTGTAGGCCGGCCATGCGGCAAATTCGCTTTCCATATATCGGGGAAGGTTGGTACTCTGAGCCGGCGCCGACACAGCGCCTGCGAGAGCGGCCGTAAGCACAAGACCGGCCTTAAAGTTTCTTTTCATGTATTTTACAGGTAGGTAAGTAAGTAGATATGTATGATTCAGACTAAACAGCCACGCGGCGGACGGTATCGGCGGCTTTCACAATATAGTAGCCCGAAGAGAGCTCAATGGTCTCTTCGGCACCGGACTCGACTGTGAAATTAGACACAAGAGCACCGGTGATGGCATAGATATTCACCTCGAGGGGCTCGTCGCCGGTGTTGGCGATCTTCACCACGCCCTTGCGCACCACAAGCTCCACGCCCGACTGCGGCGACTGCTCCGCCCGCACCGCGGCCGGACATGCTCCGAGCAAGCCCAAGGCTAATATTATGGCATAAATTCTTCTCATATATACAAAGTTAGTGATTTGTCTCAAATTACACAAGCCATCATTCCTATTTAGTCTTTTTTAAGAGACAGTCACCCTCCCTGTGGTGTTTTTTCACAGCCGAAAATAACCAAAATCCACTTTTTTTAGTAATTTTGCAGCTTAAAGACATAAACTTCCCCAGGAAGCATTGAGTTATATCTACTGCAAAGACGTAATAACCAAAGACAACCAAAAGAAACAAATAATTTCGTATAATTATAAAGCCTTATGAGTAAAGAAAAGAAATTCTTGACTTGCGATGGCAATCAGGCAGCCGCCCACGTGAGCTACATGTTCTCGGAAGTAGCCGCCATCTACCCCATCACCCCTTCGTCGACAATGGCAGAATATGTCGACGAGTGGGCTGCAGCAGGTCGCAAGAACATCTTCGGAGAAACAGTACTGGTACAGGAAATGCAGTCGGAAGGCGGCGCCGCCGGTGCCGTACACGGTTCTCTTCAGGCCGGTGCTCTTACCACAACCTACACAGCTTCGCAGGGTCTCCTGCTGATGATACCGAACATGTACAAAATCGCAGGCGAACTTCTGCCTACTGTTTTCCATGTATCGGCCCGTACCATAGCCTCGCACGCACTGTCGATTTTCGGCGACCATCAGGACGTGATGTCCGTACGCCAGACAGGCTTCGCCATGCTTGCCGAAGGTTCCGTTCAGGAAGTAATGGACCTCGCCGGTGTAGCACACCTGTCGACCATCAAGAGCAGCGTGCCTTTCGTCAACTTCTTCGACGGCTTCCGTACCTCGCATGAGATACAGAAAATCGAGGCTCTCGACACCGATGACCTCGCTCCCCTGCTCGACCGCGACGCTCTGGCTGCATTCCGCAACCGCGCCCTTACTCCTCAGAAGCCCGTGGCACGCGGCATGGCCGAGAACGGCGACGTTTTCTTCCAGCACCGCGAGGCTTGCAACGAACACTACAACGCCGTTCCCGAAATCGTGGAAGGCTACATGGCCGAGATATCGAAAATCACAGGCCGCGAATACCACCTGTTCAACTACTACGGCGCTCCCGATGCCGAGCGTGTGATCATAGCCATGGGTTCTGTTACCCAGGCCGCCGAAGAAGCCATCGACAACCTCACCGCCAAAGGCGAGAAAGTCGGCCTCGTTTCGGTACACCTCTACCGTCCTTTCTCGGCCAAGCATTTCCTTGCAGCTGTGCCCGCAACCGCCAAGCGCATCGCCGTGCTCGACCGCACCAAGGAACCCGGCGCCAACGGCGAGCCCCTCTACCTCGACGTCAAGGAATGCTTCTACGGTGTTGAGAACGCTCCCGTTATCGTAGGCGGCCGCTACGGTCTTGCCTCGAAGGACACCACACCCTCGCAGATCATATCGGTATTCGAGAACCTCGCCCTGCCGATGCCCAAGGATCACTTCACCCTCGGCATCGTCGACGACGTTACCTTCACCTCGCTGCCTCTGCTCCCCGAAATGGCTCTGGGCGATCCCTCGACTTTCGAAGCCAAGTTCTTCGGTCTCGGTGCCGACGGTACCGTTGGCGCCAACAAGAACTCTGTCAAGATCATCGGCGACAACACCGACAAATACTGCCAGGCATACTTCGCATACGACTCGAAGAAATCGGGCGGCTTCACCTGCTCGCACCTCCGTTTCGGCGACAAGCCCATCCGCTCCACCTATCTGGTGAACACCCCCAACTTCGTGGCATGCCACGTACAGGCCTATCTGCACATGTACGACGTGACACGAGGTCTGCGCGACGGCGGCACATTCCTGCTCAACACCATCTGGGACGGCGAGGATCTGGCCAAGAACCTGCCTAACAACATCAAGCGCTACTTCGCCGAGCACAACATCACCGTATACTACATCAACGCCACCAAGATCGCTCAGGAAATCGGTCTGGGCAACCGCACCAACACCATCCTTCAGAGCGCATTCTTCCGCATTACCGAGGTTATCCCCGTAGATCTCGCCATCGAGCAGATGAAGAAATTCATCGTCAAGAGCTACGGCAAGAAGGGCCAGGACGTTGTCGACAAGAACAACCAGGCCGTTGACCGCGGCGGCGAATACCACAAGCTGGCAGTGGATCCCGCATGGGCACAGCTCCCCGACGATCCCAAGCCCGTGAACGATGATCCCGCTTTCATCAACGACATCGTACGCCCCATCAACGCTCAGAACGGCGACCTCCTCAAGGTTTCCGATTTCAAGGACATACCCGACGGCACATGGCAGCAGGGCACCGCTGCCTACGAAAAGCGCGGTGTGGCTGCATTCGTTCCCGAATGGCTCGAAGAGAACTGCATCCAGTGCAACAAGTGCGCCTACGTCTGCCCCCACGCTTCCATCCGTCCGTTCGTGCTCACCGAAGCTGAAACAGCTGCCGCTCCCTTCGGCGAAGCCGGCACTATCCCCGCGCTCGGCCCGCAGTTCAAAGGCATGCGCTTCATCCAGGCTGTCGACGTACTCGACTGCCTCGGCTGCGGCAACTGCGTCGACGTATGCCCCGGCAAGAAGGGCGTGAAGGCTCTCCAGATGAAGCCCCTCGAAACACAGCTCGAAATCCAGAACAACTGGAACTACTGCGTGAAAGAGGTTGAATCGAAGCAGAACCTCGTGGACGTTGCATCGAACGTGAAGAACAGCCAGTTCGCCACTCCGCTCTTCGAATTCTCCGGCGCATGCTCCGGCTGCGGCGAGACTCCCTACGTGAAACTCATATCGCAGCTCTTCGGCGACCACGAAATGGTAGCCAACGCCACCGGCTGCTCCTCGATCTACTCGGGTTCGGTGCCTTCGACACCCTACACCAAGAACGCCAAGGGCCACGGTCCCGCATGGGCCAACTCGCTCTTCGAGGACTTCGCCGAATTCGGTCTCGGCATGAAGATCGGTACCGAAAAAATCCGCGAAAAACTCGGCGTACTCATGCAGCAGGCCACACAGTGCCCCAACTGCAGCGACGAAATCAAGGCTCTTGCCGCCAAATGGCTTGAAGCACCCCACAGCGCCGGTGTAACCCGCGAGGTCTACGAACAGCTCGTGCCTCTGTGCGAAGCCTGCGGCTGCGACACCTGCAAGGCCATCCTCGAACTCAAGGGCTTCATCGTAGCCCGCTCGCAGTGGATCATCGCCGGCGACGGCGCCGCATACGATATCGGCTTCGGCGGTCTCGACCACGTGCTTGCTTCGGGCAAGAACGTCAACGTGCTCGTTGTCGACACCGAGGTATACTCCAACACCGGCGGCCAGTCGTCGAAAGCAACTCCTCTGGGCGCTATCGCCAAGTTCGCTTCCGCCGGCAAGCGCATCCGCAAGAAAGACCTCGGCCTCATAGCCACCACCTACGGTTATGTATATGTGGCTCAGGTAGCCATGGGCGCCGACCAGGCACAGACCCTCAAGGCTATCCGCGAAGCTGAGGCTTACGACGGACCGTCGCTCATCATCGCCTACGCTCCCTGTATCAGCCACGGCATCAAGGCCGGCATGGGTCACTCCCAGGCCGAAGAGGCCCGCGCCGTCGAATGCGGCTACTGGCACCTGTGGCGCTACAATCCCGATGCCGAGACCAAGGGCGCCAATCCCTTCTCGCTCGACAGCAAGGCTCCCGACTGGGACAAGTTCAACGACTTCCTCCTGGGCGAAGTGCGCTATGCTACCGTTCAGAAGCAGTACCCCGCCGAAGCTGCCGAGCTCTTCGCCGCAGCCAAGGAAAATGCTCAGTGGCGCTACAACAACTACGTACGCCTCTCGCAGCAGAACTGGGGCACCGATCCACTGATCGAACCCCTCGAAAAAAACAACGAGAAGCTCTAAACAAGCCCACTCCACCATAACAGAAAGCCCGGCCAGCGCCGGGCTTTCTTATTATATTATAGCGGGCGGATTAGTCCTCGATGGTGCGGGCGGCCTTGCGGTAAGCATCGGCGGCACGCCGTCGGGCGTCGCGGCATCGGCGCATGGCATCGGAGGCACTGTCGGTGGCCTTGTCGGCCTTACGCCGATAATCGCGGGCACGGTCGAATTTACCCTGACGGTTGTATGCCGCCGCCTCGCGCATATACCTGTCGGCATCGCGTTGGTAGCGCTCAGCCTCGTCCTGACAGGCGGCGGCACGCCGCGCGTAGGTATCGCCATCGTTGACATAGGAGCGGACACTGCTATAGCGGTAGTCTGCGGCACATACTGTAGCGGGAGCTGCCGAGGCAAAAAACAACACTGCCACCAGGGCGGTAAAAAGTAAACGGGCTTTCATAAAAAACAAGTTTTTGCCAAATATAGTGAATTTCCGACAAAGAAACCCGAAAAAAACATATTGCCGTTTTAGCCGGCCGATGAGTATTAATATTTGTTAATAATATACAACATTTTTGATTGTCAACGATTATTACTTTACTTTTGCAGCCGTAAACCTATATTTTAGATTATACGATAAGAAATTCCATCTCTTTCCTCACATTTCCGACACTATCAATTTTTAAGAAAACGTGCCTGCTTTTCCCGACAAGGGCAGCAAGAATACATTTTTTAACAAACTTCATTATCATTTCATTTCCGATTTGCTTATGAAAAAACTCTACTCATTTCTGCTTCTGGCACTAATAGGTCTCGTATCTTTCGGGGCTTCAGCCATCAGCGTGACATTCAAAATCAACAATGCTGGGTCGGCCGTTATCCTCAACGGCGAAACCTCCAGTGTCATTCCTTTCGAGGGTACGGAAGTAACTCTCGACATCACCGGCAAGCTTATCATCTATTCGACCGGCAACTACGAGCTTGTCAGCGTAGTGAAAAACGGCGATGTGACCCTCACCGCCACCAACATCGAATTCTCGCAGCTTGCCGAAGGCGATGTAGTGACAATAACTACCAAAGAAAAAGAAGGACGCACACTCACCATCGTCGGCAACGCCGACCACATGTATGTGAGCGATTATTCCTATAAATACTACTATGCTTCCGACCAGGTCGACGGCGCATGGATCATCAAGAACATTCCCGACTACAGCAACATCAACATCTATGCCAACTCCGGCTACACCCTCACTTCGGTAAAGGACGAGAACAATAACGAACTCCAGACCGGAACTTCAGGAAGCTTCCAGATGTATTCAGGAAATTGGGAGGGCGCAATGACCATCTATGTGGAAGCGGCCAACCTCGACGAACTCCGCGACAAATCGGTCACCATAAAGGTAGATGGCAACCCTTCCGATGTCAAAATAAGCCGTAACGGCTCGAATGAAGAAGCCCTCACCGAAGCTGAAACCACCTACAAGTTCTTCGACGAGGAACTCCCCATCTACTTAAGCCATGCCTCCTACAGCAAGACTCTGTATAAGGTTACGGTAGCAGGCGTCGACGCACAGCTCGAAGGCAGCTACTACAAAGTGCGCCCCAACAATGGCGACGTAATAGAAGTGACAACCTCCTATCCCGACATCGATGTGCCTGTGAAGTTCAACTTCTCAAGCGATAATATTTCCGGTATAATCTCCTCTTTCCGTGTCGACGGCGAAACAGTCACCGACTGGAACCGCGATGATTTCACTGTTAAACTCGGTTCGAAAGTGAGCATGTCGTTCAACTATACCGACTACGACATCAGCGCCATCACAGTCAACGGCACTTCTCTCGAGTATTTCTACAGCTACGATTTCTCAGTTACCGACATAAACGGCTATACCATCGACTTCACCGCTACAAAGAAAGCCGACCTCAAAGCCACTATCTACTGCGAAAACTATGAATACCTGACAGTATACAACGGCTACGGATACAGTGGCGAACCGATTATCGAACTCACAGGCGCCGAAACTGTCGTAACACTATCGCCGTCCAAATCCTATCTTACTTTCAAAGCCAAAGGTTCGGAATATATCGTTTCGTCCATTGACTGCAGCGGCAGTTGTGTAAACAGCTACCAGACACAGGTACAGGTGACAGGCACCGACGCCTATATTGAAATAAACATGGAGAAAATCGAACGCAACAAACAGGCCGTTGTATATCTCCAGCCCAATGCTCCGTGGCATCCCGACTACACCTATATAAAATTGAGCCCGTACAGAGATTCCGAGTATACCGTCTATCTGAAATCCAGCTATCAGATTGTAAAATTCGGCAGCTTCGACAATACCACCTATGTCAGCTTCACAATGTCCGACTTCTACTCCAATGTTTACGGATACCACAATGATGAGACATTCGATGGCTATATCTACAATATGGATCTCGCCGACGGCGATGTAATCAAAGCCTTCGGCGAAGAACCGGCCGCCTACAGCGTCACCTACGATATCGAGGACGGCACTCCGGTGAAAGTATTCCACGACTATATCACCGCCATCGAGAATCCTGCAACCCACACGGTATTCCAGGGCACCGAAATCCACATCAAGCCCGAAGCCGCCCAGACTCAGAGCAACGGCGTTCTCGTAGTGAAAGTGAACGACTCGCCCGTAGCACCCGACGAAAACGGCACATATGTAGCTACAGTCAACGCCGACACCAAGATCGAGGCATATCTCGACGGTAATTCCGGTGTTGAAGATGTGATAGCAGAAGCCGGCGCTCCTGTCGATGTCTACAATCTCCAGGGCATCGAAGTAATGCATCAGGCTACCCCCGCACAGATCCAGGCACTTCCTGCCGGCATATATGTGGCCGGTGGCAAGAAAATAGTGGTTCGCTGATGAACCTCCCCGAATAAAACCGACAGTAATATGCCCGACAGTCCCCGTCAGAAAGGGCTGCCGGGCATTTAACCTTTCTTTTGTGATATTATGTTTCCAATCAGACTTACTACAACAGCCGTAGCTCTTGTGGCGCTAAGCCTGGGCATGCCGGCACAGAACAAGGTCGACCTCGGCAGTCGGGCCCGCATACGCTCGGCGGCACACGGCATGCAGATAAGCCGCACCTCCGATGGCTCGCTGCGTGTGGTCGAGCGCGAGAAAAAAGAAAATACAATAAGGGCATTCGTGGTGCTTGCCGACGATGCCGATGCCTCGGTTCTCGAAGAGGCCGGAGCCGCCGTGCGTGCCGTACGCGGCACTATGGTAATGGCCGAGTTCCCTGAAGACGCTCTGGAGGCCATCGAAAAACTCGAGGTCGTAAAATCCATCCGCACAGAAAAGCCCGTGTCGGCAAAACTCGACATCGCACGTGCCGTGACCGGCATCGACAAGATCCATTCGGGCATAAATCTGCCGCAATCCTACACAGGCAAAAATGTGGTAGCAGGTATTTTCGACGGCGGTTTCGACCCCAACCACGTCAATTTCCAGAATTCCGACGGTACATCGAGAATCAGCGTTTTCACCTACTACCGTCCCACTCAGGACGGCAAATATGCCGAAGAAGTGTACGGAGCCGACTACATACCCAATATCGATACCGAAACCGACCAGACATTCCACGGCACCCATACTCTCGGCATCATGGCCGGCGGATATAAAGGCAAGGTCAAAGCGGCCATAAAAAGCAACATGATCTCCGGAACAGTCGAGGAAACCGACAATCCTTACTATGGAGTGGCTTATGATGCCGACATCGCTCTTGGCTGCGGCCCGGAAAGCGATTACTTCATCGCCATGGGATGCGAGCAGATTCTCAACTACGCCTACTCCAGAAAACAGCCGGCAGTTATCAACCTGTCGCTGGGCTCCAATCTCGGACCTCACGACGGATCGTCCACCCTATGCCAGTATATCGATCTGGCATCGGAACTCGACAATGTCATATTCTGCGTATCGGCTGGCAACGAAGGCGACTACCCGATTGCACTTCACAAGACATTTACCGCCAACGACACACGCATCGGCTCATTCTTTTTCCCAGGCGTTCAGTCCGGCGTATATCCAAATCTGCGCTACGGCCAGACTTACGTATATTCCAATGACGGCACCCCATTCACCGTCCAGGCCATCCTCTTCAATAAATCGCGCGGAAAAGTAGCCTTCCGCATGCCCATGCCTCCTGTAGAGGGTCAGCTGCAATACTGGGTTTCCGATCCTGAAAAAGCCGAATCCGAAACCGACATCTACTCTCAGCAGCTGGAAAACAGCATGGTCGGCTATGTGGGAATCGGAGCACAGCACGACGAGACAACCGGACGATACTATGCCCTGCTCGACTACAGTCTCTACGACTCCGAAAAGAACAACGGAAACTATATCTTCGGCTTCGAGGTGACAGGCTCCGACGGACAGCGAGTCGACATATTCTGCGACGGACTGTACAACAGCTTCACATCGTATAATATCGAAGGCTACAGCGACGGCATGACCGACGGCACCATTTCCGACGTTGCATGCGGCAAATGGCCCATCGTGGTTGGCTCGTACAACACCCGCGATGACTGGGCATCGCTCGACGGATTCGTATACGGCTACCAGGGCTCCATGAATCCTGGCAAGATTTCCTCTTTTTCGTCGTACGGTAAGCTCTACGACGGACGCGAATTACCTACAGTCTGCGCTCCGGGAGCCACGATAATATCGTCGTCCAACGAATACTATCTCGAAAGTGTCGGCGCAGGTGAGGCCGAACGACAGGCATCGCTCACCACCGACAGCCGCCGCTATTCATGGCATCAGTGTGTCGGCACATCCATGGCAACACCACTGGTCAGCGGCGCAATAGCGCTGTGGCTCGAAGCCGATCCGACACTGAAAGCCGGCGATGTACAGGATATAATCCGCAAGACAGCAATTGTCGATGACGATGTTACCTCTACAGGGACACCCGTACAATGGGGCGCCGGCAAATTCGACGCCTATGCAGGTCTCAAGGAGGTCCTTAAACGCACATCAGGTATTTCCGGCGTAAGCACCGGAGACACCAATGCGCCACTGGTCACAGTGTCGGCAGGGCGCATCGTAGACATTTATGTACCCGGACAGAAGCATGTCGACGCCGTTCTCTATAATCCCGAAGGCATGCGCATGACATCGGCAACGGCCGACGGCGAAAACGCCGCTCTCGATTGCTCGACACTGCGCCAGGGCATCTATATCCTGCAAGTAAACGGCAATTACAATCAGAAATTATTCATCAGATAACACATTTACGCCAATAACATGAAAAAAGCTATCCTAAATGCTGTTTTCACGGCTCTATGCACCGTTTCGGCTCCGACACTGTTTGCAGCCGACCCCGAAACGCCCATAATAGAGTTCCATACAAACATATACGAAACCTACGGCGCCACCAATGCTTTCCACATCGTAATAGGAGCCAAGGAAGACACCTATGTCGATGTAGACTGCGGGTTCGGAACTTTCGAAACCATGGTAGGAGAAGCCATATTCGATCCCGACAGTCAGGGAATTCAAGCCACAGGCATATCCTGCACAGTTACAGAAGAAGGAATCGTACGCATATACGGCGATGCCTCAAAAATCGACTATCTCGACTGCCAGGGCTGCTATATCGACCGCATATCCTTCCCGACCCTTACCGAAATCCAGATTCTCGATCTTAGCCACAACGAGCTCAAATCGCTCGACCTTACCCACATGAACAAGCTCGAGAGTCTCACCATCACCGATAATCCATTCGATGAGAAGCCGCTTCTTATCGGCGGCAACAAGCCCAATCTGACTATTCTTGAAATGAGCATTGTAGGCCATCTCGACAGTTCGTTCAATCTCAGCGACTATCCCGCCATGGCATCCTTCGAAGCTTATCACTGCGACGAACTCTACACCCTCGATCCGAGCGGCTGTCCCGATCTTCTACGTCTGTCGGTCGATGTGACCCCTCTCAGTTCTCTCGACGTGTCGAAGAACACATCGCTCCTCATACTCAATATCTCAGACACCTACATCACATCTATCGATCTGAGCCACAACCCATACCTCACCGAGTTCTACTGCGGTCATGCCGGCTCATTCGCTCCATCGTACAAGATAAAGGAACTTGATGTATCGAAGAATCCTCTTCTGCAGCGTTTCTACTGCCAGTACAACGACCTTACAACCCTCGACATATCCAAGAATACCGCGCTTGTATCGTTCTCCTGCGAATCCAACAATCTGCCTGGAATTGACTTTTCGAACAATCCGGACCTCGCCAATGTCAGCGTGAAGAACAACAATATGGACTTCAACACCATACCCCTGCCGCGGGCCACAATGACAGAATACTACTATACTCAAAAACCACTCGCTGTAAACCGCAGCTATGTCGCAGGTACTGTTATAGACCTGACCTCGCGCGTGATCAGGCCTGGATCTGCCACAGATGCGGTGGTATATTCGGTCAATGAAGAAGCTGGGTCCGACGAACTTCTCGATCCTGAGAGCTATATCTGGGACAACGGCAAGATAACAATCAAAGAAGAACACGCCGACAGCCTTTATGTGGCATTCAAAAACGAACTTTTCCCCGAAGCAATTCTGACCACAGAGCGCTTCATGGTCAAGTCGGCCGAAAATTTCGGAAAACCGACGGCAGCCATCTCACTAAGGATAAGCGCACAGTCCAAAGAACTGTCATTCGGCATAGGTCTCGACGGTGCCAGCCCCGAAACACCTAAAACTTTCATGGTCGATTTCGGCGACGGCGAACTTCAGGAATTCACGGCTACAACATCGACACTCCCGGCCACACCTAATGTCGCAGGCACACGTAAAGGCGCCAACATTGTGGTATATATGCCCGAAGGACAGCATGCAACGGCTTTCTCAGCCAACTCAATCAGAATTTTGGGGAGCGATTTCTCGCAGGCTCCGACTCTGCGCGAACTTAAACTGAACAACTGTACTCTCAGCACCATCGACCTCAAATGGAACCGCTGTCTCACCATGCTCGATATGTCGTACAACAACCTCGGCAAAATCGACCTCTCCGGCGTAAACGGCAACTATGGCAAAAACATTCTCGCCAACATCAATCTTTCAGATAATCTGCTTACCGAACTTATTCTCAACGACGCACCCACGATCGTAGACCTCAATCTTGCCGACAATATGCTTCAGGCTATATCGCTCGAACGGTTCTCCAATCTGAAGTCGCTGAATATCAGCAGCAATGCTCTTAGCGAAATCGATCTTTCCGATTGCGAAAAACTCGAAGCACTCGACATCTCGTTCAACTCTTTCGAGACCATCACTATTCCCGAAACATGTCCGATAAACAGATTAAATATCGCCGGCCACTACTGTCCACTAAAAATGGACGTGGTTAAAAATTAAATAAATTCGGTTCACT